>NZ_JBDZDS010000005.1:0-330962 GCF_040045035.1 Mesorhizobium sp. KR1-2
CGCCTCGGGCCTTGGCGCTGCGCAATGCGAAAAGCTCCGCGCCAACGCCCGCCGTTCCACCCGCCCATCAGGGCAAAACCAACGCCGGAAACGAACTCAAAACTGGATAAAACCTGGGGGCAACGTCACCGCCCCTGTCCGCTTTTACTCGGCGGTCACCAACAGCGGACTGACCGCAGACGGCCCCCAAACTGCCAGTCAGCAACGCGCCCGAATGTTGGTCATTCGGATCAGCTACATTTTTTCCTCAAAGCAGGCAGTCGGTGCCGACGCTGAGGGGCGCTCGGTAACCTGTTGGATAGCAGGCCCGCCAACTCCGCCTTACGCGCATCCATCTCCGCGGTCATGTTGGCTGGAAGATGCCGGCCTTGATCGCCTCAGATGCCGCGGACCTCTTTCTCGGCCTTGTCATGCGCGGCGCGCCAGGCATCGGCATTGACGCGGAGGCACGGCCAACTGTGGTCGTCAAAATGCTCCTTTCAATGATCGGAAACGACTTTCCGACCGCAGGATGCGCTCAAGAGTTGGAACCGTTGCGCGTCATTTTGGGATGCCCGGCCTTCCGGCCGCCATCGAAGTTTGCTTCGAATTCGCGCCTGAGCTCATCCTCGCGCTCCAGGTAACGCCAGGAAAAATGCATCGGCAAGGCACGGGTCACGCCTGCCGCACGGGCGATACGTCCCGCCTGCGCGGCGGTCAAATGGCGCCTCGAGGCGGCCAGCGCTCGATCCTCGTCGAGATAGCCGGCCTCGATAAAGAACTGCCTGGCACCCCGTGCCAGCGCGACGACGCGCGCCACGTTCTCCGGGTTGTAAATGAGGTCGGTCGCATAGGCGACCCGCTGTCCGGGACCGATCGTCAGTGCCTGGGTGGCCAACAGCTCGGCCAGCGATATGTCTCGACGGCCGATCGCAATTTTCGTGTCAGGAGCATCGCCACGCCGAACTGACCGCTTGGCCTCGGTCAGCCAGGGCCCAACGGGCAGGCCGAGCTGGTCGAGCCGCGATTTGCGCACATCGACCCTGACTTTCTCCTGCAACGCAAAGGCAAGGCTGGGGATTCCGTGATCCAGCATCGCCCCTTCGACACGAAACTCGTCATCCTCGAGAAGCACGCCGGTTGGCACCCGCGGCGGCTCGCCTTCCTCGCGCGCAAAGCCCGCCCGAGCCCTGAAATGACTGCATCGAACGAACCCGGCCGGGGTCCAATCGGCGACGCAGATCACCAGGTCGGCCGAATGCGGGCCGAGCAGGTTCCAGGTATATGCCCTGAGCTTGGCTTCGACCGCATCTCCGAGCCCCGGTGGGCCGATCAAATGGAGACCGGTTGGCTGGTAGAGCTGCGACCGAAGCAATCGATCGAAGCCCACGAAATGATCCATGTGCATGTGGGAGACGAAAACATGGCTCACGCGCACGATCTCGCGGGTGGAAAGCGGCGTCAGATATCCCAGGTCGAACAAAAGCGCGCGGCGCCGGAAGCGGAAATCGAGAAACAGGACAGGATCCGAGAACGGCTCGTTTACGAGTTTCGGCTGAATGAGGTCGGCCATGCCCCAGATCCAGGACCGCTTCGGCTGATCACCGGCCAGCCAGCTCGCTGATCTTGCCTGCCATGATGAAGTCGTTCTCGTGGAGCCCCTTGATCTTGTGGGTCTGTAGCGAGACGGTGGCGTAACCCCAGCCGAAACAGATGTCGGGATGATGGCCCTGTTCCTCAGCGAGTTGGCCGACCTTGTCGATGAAGCCATGCGCTTCCCGAAAATCAGCGAACTTGAACTTGCGGCGCAGCCAGTGCCCGTCGTCCTCCAACTCCCATCCCGGCGTCTGGGACAGGTAGTCCGCCGCTTCCTCCTGCGTCAGTGGTGAAACGCCACCCCGGCACGGCGTGCAGACCTTTTGAGCTAGACTTTCAGCCATCCAGTCCTCCCTTTGCCTCCCGGCAATCTCACCGGCTCAGGAACTTGTTCATGTAGTGGGTGCGGAGGAACTTGCGCCGCTGGCCGGACTTGCCGAACTTCGTGCGGAGCCGAAACCGGATTGCATTGCTGCATCCGGCCTACCCGATCGATACCGCATGTTGAGCCGCGATATGGCTGTGCGGTCATTACGAATGAGCGGTGCTGCACTATCGCTTACTCAGGTGAACGACATCTTCCGCCGTACGCTCGTTGGCGGGAGGGTCGTTGTCACCCACGGGGTAGCCCTCCTCGGCGAGGAGGCACTTCATGGGCTTTTAAGAGACGGTGCCCAGTTCGACGCTTTCGATACCGGCAACGATCCACATGGCGAGCACGACTTTGGAGCAATCGAGCACGGCGGCGTCAGATATTTTTGGAAGATCGACTACTATGACCGTGATTTCATTTATGGCTCTCCCGATCCGGCCGATCCCACCGTCACTGCCCGTGTGCTCACCATCATGCGGGCAGAGGAGTACTGACCATGGGCACAGCCCTATCCCTTGCTAGCAGCCCTAGGCAGGCTCTTCGGCTTTCCGCCTGATGGAAAGTGGCTGTGGCGGGGGCGCGGGATGATGAGTATGCCCGGGCTCAAGCAGCCGCTGCTGGGCATGCCCGTGTAGCGTAGAATGCAGTTCGGCACGCCCCTGCCACCGCCAAAAGCAGCAAACGCTGCTAAGCGCGCTGTATGGCCTGCCAAATGCACTCGCCATGCACCTTCAAGTTTGCCGACTAGGTAACGGTACGGCACCGGCCCCAATCGATCGCCATCAAGCGCGAACCTATTCGCGCCCGAAAAAGCGGACGTTGAGCAGACCTTAGTCGCATCTTAAAAGCGGACATCCGATCGAACAGGCGAAGTGGCCATCGTCGATGTCGAGGCGAGCACCGCCATCCGTCAGGCGCAGGTTGTTGCGGCGCGGACGATGATCGAGTGCGCCCAGGATCGGCTCGACCTCTATCCCGAGAGGCTGGCCGCCGACAGCGCCTGGGGCTCACCCGAGCCGGTCGAGCATCTACTGAACGCTTAACTGCCCCCTTTCCCGTCGAAAGCTGGCGGATCAATTCACCGCGGAAAAAGCCGAGACCGAAGTTTCAATGACGGGACGGGCGGACGACGCGCCGATCCCAACCGTATTACAGATCGTCAGAACGGTTGCACGGGTCCGCTCCAGGGTTGAGATAATCCTGTCCACGTCGGAACGGGACTGCTTGAGGACTCGCCCTAGGTCTTCGAGAGCAGCGTAGACGGTGTTTTGCGCCTGCTCGGCAAGTGACGCCACCCGCGATCGGGTTTCCTCGATGCAGGTGACAACTCGCTGCTCGGTCTCCTCAAAGGTCGTTGTCGCCATATCGATCAACTCCGCGATGCGATCCTCCATCGCGTCAGCCGTTTCCTTGAGCAGCTCTATGGTGCCTTCGGAAAGCGTCTCCGGCAGATTTGCGACCCTCCCGGCGACCTGCTCCACTTGCTCGGCGATCCGCCGGATCTCATTCATTCCCTCGTCGAGATGCTGGGAAATCCTGTCGAGGCCACTCTGGCCGACATCAACCAGCATAGCCCTCGCTTCATCCAGAATTGTGTCCGCGTCGGTGCCCTCTGCGACCGGCTCACTCAGCTTCGCTATTGACGTGGCGATAGCTTGCGCCCGAATGAACAGGCCTTTCGCATGAGCGGTGTTAATGCGAAGCCTACTTATGAGTTCGTGCTTAGTGGCCATCTCCGCTCTCTCACGCCATTCCGACCATGGATGCCAAAGGGGTCACGCGCTCGACCTGATCGATCAGCGCTTCTATGGGCTGTCTCAGGGCGTCGATCACGGGCTGGATTGCCGCATTCACGCCTTGCGTTTCCGCGTCACCTTCAGTCAGGCGCTCGACGATTTCATCAAGCATGCCTTCAACCGTTTCAGTCAGCGTGTCAGCTGCGGGCTGAAGCGCCTCCGCCAGTGCCTGGTCCGTTGCGTCGGTTAGTGCGGCCAGGACGTCGTCCAATGCTTCCGCTACAGGTTCGACCAGCGCCTCATCGAGTGCACTTCCCAACTCGAGCACTCCCGCGTCGAGCGCGTCACGTTGGGAGCTGAGCCAATCATCGACGAACGCCTCCATGTCCTCCCTTATCGCCGTCGCTGCTTCCTCGATCTGGTCGGCAATGGCGAACATCGGCGAGGCCGTCTCCTCGGCGGCGTCGAGCAGGAAATTGAGCGCGGTCAATGCATCGGCGGCTTCCGATCCTGCCCGCTGAATAGTGTCCGCGGCCTCGTTGGCCAGCGTGGTCATCCCGTGGACTTCGTCGGTGAGGCTAGCCGCATCACGTTCGAAGCCATCAAATACCGCCTGGACCTGGGTCATGGAGCTCGAAATCGTCGTCTTCAGCCCATCAAGAAACGCCGAGAGCGTATCGACCTCCCTGGCGAGATCATCGATTGCGAGAGCCAGTTCCGTCTCTTCATCCTCGGTGAGCAAGCGCGACATCAGAAGCCACCGCGCATGATGTCGAGTGCGTCCTGGAGAGCTGGGAGCGCCGGCTGCAGGGCGATCACGACTGGCAAGTAGGGTCCGATGGCGCTTGTAACCATCACGCCCATCTGTGCGGTCATCATGGTCTCGGCCAACTCGGTCAGAGCGCGCTCGGCGGCAGCCTCGACAACGTCTCCGGCCGCGCCGCGCAATCGCAACTCAATGCGATCGACAACTCTATTGCCAACGTCGAGGATTGAATCCCTGGCATGATCTCCAAGAGCCTCAAGACCTTCCAACGCCGCGTCCCTCAGCTCATCTAACGAGTTCTGCAGCGTGTCGCCGAGGCTCTCGAGAGCGTCGGCAAACCAATCCTCGATCTCGTCCGTCAACCGTTGACCAATGTTCTGGGCAAGCTCGTCGAACTGATCGATCGCATTCTGAACCTGCTCCTGCGATGCCTCGGCTTCGGCCTCGATCGACGACAAAAGGTCGCTCACCAGATCTTCGTTCTGAATTCGCTGGTCCAGATCCCTGAGTATGACGACATTGGTAGAGACGCAATCTCCGATATTCGCGAGGGCCTGAGCCAGATTCTGACATTCATCACGCAGTCGCTGGACCGAGGGAGGAAGTGTGACCGTGTCGAAGCTCGGGATGTCAGCGGCTGCATCGAGGCTCTTCAACGAGGCTGTCAGGCGATCCATGGACACCTTGAGGGTCATGTCACCGATTCCAGCACCGAGATTACGGGCATGACAGGCTCGATGACGCGCTCTATGTCCTCCAGACCGTCGATGATGCGCCCCAGGCTGCCATCAAGGTGTTCGACGAAGTCCAATGCCTCGCCAAGGCTAGCTCCGTGAATGGCGTCGATCCGTCCGATGGTGTCGTCAAGCAGCTCCTCGACAGTTCCGATTCCGTCCTCGAACGAACCGAGCAGCTCATCTACCCACTCTGCGAGGCTGGCCAAACGTGCGTCGAGTTCGGCCGTCGCGCTGTCGATGGCTTCGGTTGCCTGCACACTCAGCGCCTCCGTATGGCTCGCGAGTTCTTCCAGCAGACTCTCCAGCCGCCCCTCCACCTCGTCGAGCATGGCAGCGACATCCTCCGGCGCCGTCTCCAATTGCCCGCTCAAGGTTCCGAGTCCGGCAATCACCGCATCGGGAAGCACCAGAAGGTTGGCAAGTTCAGAATTCAGGCGTGTCGAGATGGGCCTGATCACCTCGGCCAACGCCTGCCTTCCCCCACCGGCTGCGCCACGGATCAGCCTTGCGGTCGCGACGAAGCCTTCCACTTCGACGATTGCGGCTTCCGTTTGCGCAAGACGGGCCTCAAGGTCACCGATGAGGCCCTCGACATCCTCGTCGGTCATCTAGGTGCACGTCCCAACCAGTCGTGGGCGACCCAATCCCAATGGCGGCGCTTTCCTCAGAAGCTCGTGCATATCAGGGTAGATCTGCAGCATGTCATTGCGGTTGGGGGGTGGGCCAAACCCCGCCGGATCGGCACGTGCCGTTCGAGTCATGAATAGCTTGTTGTTGGCCAAAGGCTTATTGATTGAGGCCAAGTTGGGCTTGTCCTTGATCGCGAACCGGATGAACTCGATATCCTTGCCGGGACCGTCACTTACTATCGACGCAAGCTTATCTGCAGGGTTCTTCCCTGATCCGATCGCGACGATGCTCAGGCGCGCGCCTACATCCACGCACAGGCCAGATTCGGTAACTTGAAGCTGGGTATTGCTGTTCTGACTGTCCGAAACAACGAAATTAAACGGGCTACGTAGCGGAATGCCCTCGGGCCCAGGTGCCGCGCTAAGCCACGTGATGTCAACGAGCTTCACCGGCCCAACGGGCGGGTCGGCCGGAAATTTGAAGTCTACAAAGCGCCACGCATACCGTGCGTCCGGACTCTGCCCCGTAGAGATCGCAGGTCCCGCGGCTCCCTCAGGTCCCTCAGGTCGTTGCCTGAGCAAAAATGTCAACTTGTCCAAGTTCTTATGGTCATTGAGGATCCCGAGCATGTCGAAGCCATTGGATTCTTGACAAACCAGGTCGGCGTCACTCTCCGAGGGCGCCCATATCGATGAGACCTGCTCGACGCCGAAGGGCAGGTTCTGACCAGGAAGTACGAGCCGAAGAACATTAAGATAGCAGCCGTCATGGAACCGCGAGCTCGCTCCGAAGCTGGCCTCGGTTGCGCCAGTGCAGGTGACATTATGAGGCTTTGCCGGATCGGTACTTTCAGGATCAGGGGCGCTGCAGTCGAGAACGCCTCCCTCGGTGTCTGCATACAGGAGAGTAGGCTGCAAGGCCCTGACGATCGACATGCCTGAAAGCGTCAGGACGATCGCGAATAGCGCTACGATCCCAACCATCTGTACCAGACTGACATGCCCGCCCATCAGCCACCTGAACCAGGGCATAAACTGCCAGCGGCGAATCGTCCTGCTGGAGGATGCAAGAATGCTGCGAAAGCCTTCGGGCGCATATCCAAGGGTGTGGTGTCGCGTTCGGCCGGACAGACGGGTGCGCGTGACGCCCGCATCAGTCAAAATGATCTGATCTGGCACTGATACGCCGGCAGGCCGCTTTGCCCCTGAGGAACCATAACCGTTGAAGAGTGCCAACGCAGTGGACTCTGGGACAGCACCGTTGCGCTGTGAACTGACATAGGTCGCGAAATGTTCCGAAATCTGCAACTGTTCTGCGTCACGAAATTCGGTTGCATTCCTGAAGCTTGCTTCAACGCTCGCCTTTGCAGACGCTTTGTCGAACACCACTGTCCCCGCTAGCGCTTGGAGTTCCGCGACCAAACCATCCACGATCGCTGGCCTAAGATAGACTTTGCTCGGATTGGTGGTCGCATCGTCGACGGTCCGCGGACCGAACATGCGCTTCCACAACGATGCTAGGCCGTCTGGTCCAACTCTCTGGACAGTTTCACCGATGCCCGCTTTCCTCAAATGTCGCTCGTAGTGCTCCTTGAGTCCAACGCTAGGCGCGGTGCCTCGGAGCCTCAGCAACCTGTCGATCTTCTCCGCCCAGAAGACCCCTACCTGCTTGCCGGCCTCGTCAACGCCTCTCGTCAAGTCGAATGGGATCGGCGAAACGATTGGGTCTAGCAAATTGGGTTCCGACACAACCGAGGTCCCGCCACCTTTCTTTTTTTCTTGAGGGAGGCAATCCAACTCGCCGTCGTTGATTGGCTTTCCCTGGATGTCGCTTAGAGACTTAGGCGCTTCTTGGAGAGGTGTAGGCGTGACAAGTGGAACAGAGGAAAGGTCATCGAA
Source organism: Mesorhizobium sp. KR1-2 (assembly GCF_040045035.1). NCBI lineage: Bacteria > Pseudomonadati > Pseudomonadota > Alphaproteobacteria > Hyphomicrobiales > Phyllobacteriaceae > Mesorhizobium > Mesorhizobium sp. KR1-2. The sequence goes on from NZ_JBDZDS010000005.1 coordinate 7,716, forward strand.
CCGGACGGCACCCGCGACGCCATGCGCAGGAAGTTCCGTGAAGTGCAGAGTAGGGCCGAGCCGTTGTTTGCAGACTTCGCGAATGGCTTCGTTGACTTCGGCTATCGTAGCGTATTGCCCTCCGATGAAGATGAAGCTGTGGTCGCTATGCGTCTTAAAGTCCGCCAGGAGGCCAGGAAGATCGCGCCGTACCGCGTCTGCCAGGTTTCGACGACATTCCTTGACATCGAAGAGATGGCGCGTTCCCACGCTATCGATGACCGGCTGAAATGGTGGAGAATGAGGACTGCGAACCAGCTCCCAGATCCTGTCCAGTGTAGGCGCGGAGAAACTTGCGCCCGCTTGCGCTTCGACCGTCTGGGCAAAATGCCTGAACATATCGAACGCAAGCGCAATGCTCTGCTCTGCTTTCGTGTCGGCTTCGCCATCGGGCAGCCCCCCAGGCGCCGCTGCCGGCCGCCCAGCCCACAACGCCCTTCTAGTCGTTGGACCGACGTGCCTATTTTCTTCGAACACGATGCCAAGTGTGGACGCAGAAAGCGACAGCGGCCCGGCATCGATAACCAGCGTCCGCACCACTGGCCGCGTCGCAATTGTTAGGGCGTCGAGCTCGGCCTTGCTGTACGTGTCCAGCCCCTCACGGGCTGCCGCTTCCACCCGATACAAGAGGGACGGGTTCTTGAAGTTCGCCCACGCCGCCGCTTTGGCCAGTTGATCTCGTGCGGCGTCACCGCGCTCGTCGCGAGCGATGATGTCATCGGAGACGATGAAGGCGACATTGGAACGGATGCTTCCAAACCCTTCGATATCCCGTCCAATTTTCTCAAGCAGGACGGCCAACAGCTCAGGGGAGTGGTTGCTGTCTCCTAAGCCAGCAAGCGCATGCCCGATCGTGACGAGATTGCCCGCCTGTTGCTCGTCCCGAACTAAGTCGATGGCGGCCTGCCCCACCAGAGCGCCACCTCCCGAAAGGGCAACGATTGGCGGCGTCGAGACGACGGCGGGTTGTGCGACATCGTTGACCGAAAGAATTTCATTCTGGGCACCTACAGTAATAATGCGAACGGCACGCCAGCCGAGCTCGACACCGATTTTCATTATCGTGCCCCCTCGAGTTCAGTCGATTTCCCGGCTCTAGACTCCGCACGTTTCTTTTTGGCTTCTTCGAGCTTTCTCCGGCGCGTCTCCTGGCGGCTCGCCAGAGCAGCGGCGCGATCAATCTCGCCCTTAGCCCTTGCCTCGACCCGAGCCTTGACGGCGAGTTCTGCCTCGAGCAGCTTGCCGATCTGGCTCTGCGCCGCACCGATTGCCGATGCGAGGTCATCCTGTAGCTGTTCGAGTGCTTTCACACGACTCGAGGTCGCTGTCCGGGTTAGTTCCCGTCCACTGTCCTCACGCTTGCGTGCATGCCTACGGATAGCTTCTGCCGCCGCAATGACATCGTGTTCCAGGCGGGCATCGAGAGAGTCGATGAAGGTTGAAACGGCGCTGCCTACAGCTTCGCTTATCTCGCGCGCCGTCTTAGCCTTCTCGGCATGGATCTGCCTCCGGGCGTTTTCGAGCGCAGCATCGATGGCAAGGATTCTGGTCCGTCTGGCTTGGTAGAAGGCGAGGACAAGCAGGACCGGCAGCACGAAAATGACGAGCCCGCGCAGTAAGGCAGGTCCCGACGTTGCCTCAAGCGAGATCCCCATGACCAGCGCCGCAGGTATGAGAATGAAGGTCGCCAACGCCGCAAACTGCATCGGATAACGGACAGCGCTGCCTAGGACACTCAAAGCGCCGAAGGGTTTAGGAATCGCCAGTACGGGCGCCGAGACGCCACCGCTTCGCATGCGCAGCGCGAAATCGTCGCCGGCCTTGTGGATCGCCTTGCGGAGCCGCCGCAGATCGCCGCTAAAGCTGGCCCGTGCTGCCTCGGGCGTGAGGCCAGCCTTGCTCACGAGCAGGGTCTCTTCCTCGGTGAGCGCCCGTACGATCTCAGTTCGCCAAAACACTTCGATGTGGTCGAGCAGAACGGTGACGAAATCCTGTGCTCCAACTTCTATCGCAACGGCCAATTCGTCCATGAAGGCGTCAGGTACATGGGCGCGGGAGTAGTCGTTCTGCACCTTCTCCTTTCGCGGCTGTAGTTCTGCCAGGGCCGAGATCAGGTGGTCCCCCGCTCGAGACGCCACGCCATTTACATCCATGGCGCGCTGCAGGGTGGCCAGTAGCGCCTGCTTGAATTCTTGGAGCCGCGCGCCTAGGCTGACGGAATGGTCTTCCTGCGGCGTTTGCGCATTTCCCGCCGTGGGGCTCTTTGGCTTCGCCCCCAAGACCTGCGCTGCCTTGGCCGCACTGACTTTGAGCCGCAGCGCAAAATCGGCAACGCGAGCCTCGTCGATCGCGCGGGCCAGCCGCGAGACACCTTCCACCAGCTCCGGATTCGTCGGCGTACCAATGGGGGTCGCGGCGCGCGGCGCAGCGCCAGCAGGCGCTCCCGTGGCAAATCCGATCAGTCGGCCATCCGGTCCGGGCTCAAAGACCGGATGGTCACCATGTTGGACGCTGTCTAAGATCTTCAGCAAATCAGCCGGGTTGTCCCACCGCACCATCTCCACATGCGCGTGCGTGCCGACACCAATCTGATCAGATCGCCGCAGGTGGATTCTGTCGACTACGTCGCCGACGGCCTTGTTCAGCTGGCAAACTACAGTGGACCAGTCCTTCATGTGCCCCTCTTCCGAAACATGCTTCGCTGGCCGGCGCAAGGGCGCACTCAACTACCTTGCGGCGTCGCGAGAAAGATCACGAATATAGTCTGGCCAACGGAAACAACGTATTGTAGTAACTACTATTTTCACCTAATTGTATTCATTGACGACAAGAATATTGTTCAATAACCTATACATGGTTGGTGCCTTAACGGGGGTGTCATGGTGATGCTAGGCGAATCAAAGACAGTTTTTTTTAATTGAGAATTACCGCTAAATACACGTATAATGCCAGTTGTGCTGTCAACGTATAGGTTATCATGAAGCTCATTGCAACGATATCCATGGCACTAATCGGTAGTCTGACGCCACTTGTCGGCTTTGCTGCTCCTGTTACATGCACTGGGTCGCCGGCCTCGATGCTCGACGCGGCGAGGAGCGAAATGAAGAGGGGGCTGGATCGCGCTATCACTGCCGTGAGAAATGAGGATGCGAGGGCCGTGGACAAGCTCACCAAGTGGCTGGGTGTAAACAGCTCAAACCAACAACAGCAAATTCTCGGCATACTTATCGCGGCGCGTGGTCTCGCAGACAGCGTGACATTCGCGTGTGATATGATTAACGACAGCAACACGTTTGAAGACGCTGTGGCATCTGCAGAAGGTGGCCACGAGCTGTTGTTTACAGCCAAGTACTTTTCTTACCCTGAGGTCGGTGTGATTTCACGTCCAATAATTTTTTTTCACGAAATGACACATCTACCGGATGTCGCCAATGCAAATAGCAACGGGGTGCCGGCCGAGTTATACAAAGAGGATGAAGTTTTGCAGCTGGCGACCGATAGACCAGATGATGCACGTCGTAACGCAAGCAATTACCATTACTTCCTCGGAGATTTTCTCTACGGGAATTGAGAACTGTGAGCAATAAACGCGGCTGTCTTGTCTTTCCTGTGCCGCGAAGTCGAGCATTCGGCGTCCGGGCTTGTTAGCCCGCACCATCAATAGCGAACTGAATTCGAATGCGACGATTTGGGGGCATGCAGGGCTGCCTTAGAGTGGAAGCTCCTGCCTGTCTCGACTGTACAAAAGCTGATCTTGAATAGTGATATTGCGGAGGTCGCCATCGGGCCAAGTCACGTCGATCCCCGCCGGTCTGGATGAGCGCTGCTGGCACATATTGCCCATGCGTTGTCCACCTGCGACCAATTCAGACCATCAAAATCCAAACAGACTGTGGGGTAAAATGAGGGCTTCCCAAACTATCGGGGGAAATATCGCAACCATTACAAACAGTTACTAAAGTTTCTGGCGGAGAAGGAGGGATTCGAACCCCCGATAGGCTTGCACCTATGCCGCATTTCGAGTGCGGTGCATTCAACCACTCTGCCACTTCTCCGCAACTGTGGTTGGGCCGTTACCGGCGCGGCCCGGTAGATAACGAGTCGCGGCCGGATGCACAAGGCCCCTTCGCGACTTATTTGTGGGTCGCCTTGACTCGATGCGCCCCTTCGGTTACACGCGCACAGTTCCGGCGAGGGTCTTGCCCGCGTCGGAGTCGATTTGAACCCCAAGACTGACAAAAAGACGACCCGAACGCTCCCCGCGTTCAAAGAGGTCGGACCGAACAGCGAAAGGCAAAAAATGTTCGCAGTCATCAAGACGGGTGGCAAGCAGTATCGCGTTGCCGCCAACGACGTCATCACCGTCGGCAAGATCGACGCCAATGCTGGCGACGTGATTGAAATCACCGAAGTGCTCGCCGTGGGCAACGGTGCGGACGTCTCGATCGGCGCTCCCTTCGTGGAAGGCGCCACCGTGGCGGTGGAAGTGGTCGAGCAGGGCCGCGCCGCAACCGTCATCGCGTTCAAGAAGCGTCGTCGCCAGAACTCGCGCCGCAAGCGCGGCCATCGCCAGCACGAAACCGTCATCAAGATTTCCGAAATCCTGACGGGCGGTGCCAAGCCGGCGAAGAAGGCTGCTGCTGCTGAAGCTGCCGAGAAGCCCGCCAAGAAGGCCGCGCCGAAAAAGGCTGCTGCCGCGGCGGAAAACGAGTAAGTTCGAGGACTGAAGGAGTAGACCAATGGCACATAAGAAAGCTGGCGGTTCGTCGCGCAACGGTCGCGACTCGGAATCCAAGCGCCTCGGCGTGAAGAAGTTCGGCGGCGAAGTTGTCGTTCCGGGCAACATCATCATTCGTCAACGCGGCACCAAGTGGCATCCCGGCGTGAACGTCGGCATGGGCACTGACCATACCCTTTTTGCGCTCGAAGCCGGTGCAGTTGCGTTCCGTAAGAAAGCCAACGGCCGAACCTACGTATCGGTGAATCCATTTACCGAAGCCGCGGAATAGCCGGATCCGCACCACAACACCGGCGCCCCATCTCGGGAACCGGTGTCTGGTAGAATCCAGAAAAGGATCAGGGGAGATGGGTCGCCAGCTCCCCTTTTTCTTTTGCCTGGAGGATATTGGACATGGTTGCCGAATCGGAGGACTTCGAAGACGAAAGTCTGAGTATAGATTGCCCGGTGCTCGTCACCGAGCGGCTGGTGCTGCGCCCGCCGCATCAGGATGACGTCGCTGAGCTGATCACGCTCGCCAACAATCCGCGCGTGGCCGAGATGCTGTCGCGCATGCCCTACCCCTACGGGGAGGCCGAAGCCCGCTCGTTCCTCGCCATGGCCAACCAGTCGCGCAGTGCGGGCAGCGTCTATGCGGTGACTCTGGCCGAAACCGGCGCCTTCGTCGGCTGTGCGGGGCTCAACGCCACCGAACGCGGGCTCGAGCTAGGCTACTGGATCGGGGAGCCATACTGGCGGCGCGGCTATGCGACGGAAGCCGCGCACGCGCTTGTCGACCTCGCCTTCCGCGCCACGACCATCAACGTGCTGCACGCCTCCTGCCGGGTCATCAATCCGGCCTCGCGGCGGGTGATCCATAAGTGCGGCTTCCAGTATGCCGGCCAGGGCATGCTGAACTCGATGGTCGCCGGCAAGGTGCCGGTCGAACGTTATCGTCTGGACCGCAAGACCTGGGTGAGTCTCAGGACGTGGGCACGCCTTTGAGCGAAGTCGCACCGCAAATCGTGACGCCGGCAACGGCGGGTATCTGCAGGAACAGGAAAGAAAATGAGCGGCCGGTCCGCCGGCCGTTCATTCCAGCTCGAACCAGACTGGCAGGTGGTCCGAGCCGGTAGCGGATGCGTCGATCCAGCTTCGCCTGACGCAGCCTGAAAGGCTGGCGTGGACGAAGGCGAAATCGATCAGCCGGTTGTCTTCGGGCTTCTCATCGTCGATCCAGCTTATCGCGCCATCCGGTGCACCGTGGGTCAGCGAAAAGACGTCGACCGGGTGGTGGGCCACGATCTGGCGGCCCTCGGCGTAGTCGGACTCACCGGCCATCAGGGCATATTCGGGCGATCCCTGGATCATGTTGAAATCGCCCATCAGAACGAATTCCTCCGGGCAGGGCAACTCGGGAAACCCGTATTCGGCCGAGCCGGTGATGGCGCCGCCCTCCAATGGATAGGCATAGACGCGCTCCTTCAGGTGGCGGATCTGGGCCGAACGCTCCTCGTGATTGATGTGATCGAGATGAACCGAGTAGACACGCAGCGGGCCGGACGGGGTCATGATCAGCGCTTCCAGCGCCGCACGCTGAAGATTGCCGCGGTTGAAGCGACGCGTGCGCGGCAGGAGCTGGTTGCGCGATGCCGCGATCGGCCAGCGCGACATCACCATGTTGCCGAATTGCAGGCGCTTGTTGACCGGCCGGCCATGCCCATCGCGCAGGCCGAAATCGACATCCATGGCCGGGCCGTAGACGTGGAACAAGTCGGGCAGCAATTCGGCGAGGCCCGCCACGAGATCGGCACCGCCGTTGCGTGGAAAATTGCGCGTCACCTCCTGCAGCGCGACGATATCGGCGCCTTCGAGGCTTGCCGCGATGCGCGGCAAATCGAATTTCTTGTCGCGGCCGATGCCGTACTGGATGTTGTAGGTGACCAGTTTCATGCCCGTCCCTCGCTGTTTCCGAGTATGGGAACGGTAAATCCCGCACTCGCCCTCGTGCATTCTTTGCGCTAGAGCAGGTCCAACAAAACCGACAGTAGCGAAAAGCCAGTTTCCGATGAAATTCCTCGACCAGGCAAAAGTCTATATCCGATCCGGCGACGGGGGCGCTGGCAGCGTCTCGTTCCGCCGGGAAAAATTCATCGAGTTCGGCGGGCCGGACGGCGGCGACGGCGGCCGTGGCGGCGACGTCTGGCTGGAAGTCGTCGATGGGCTGAACACGCTGATCGACTATCGCTACCAGCAGCATTTCAAGGCCAAGACCGGCATTCATGGCATGGGACGCAACATGACCGGTGCCAAGGGCGCCGACATCACGCTGAAGGTGCCGGTCGGCACGCAGGTCTATGAAGAAGACAACGAGACGCTGATCTGCGACCTGACCCAGGTCGGCCAACGCTTCCGGCTGGCTGCCGGCGGCAATGGCGGCTTCGGCAACCAGCATTTCAAGACCTCGACCAACCAGGCGCCGCGCCGCGCCAATCCCGGCCTTCCGGGCGAGGAAAAGTGGGTCTGGCTGCGGCTGAAGCTGATTGCAGATGCCGGACTGGTCGGTCTGCCCAATGCCGGCAAGTCGACTTTCCTGGCGGCGGTAACCGCGGCCAAGCCGAAGATTGCCGACTATCCCTTCACCACGCTGCATCCGGGCCTCGGCGTCGCCCGCATCGACGCGCGCGAATTCGTCATCGCCGACATTCCCGGCCTGATTGAGGGTGCGCATGAGGGCGTGGGCATCGGCGACCGCTTCCTCGGCCATGTCGAGCGCACGCGGGTACTGCTGCATCTGGTTTCTGCGCAGGAGGAAAGCCCCGGCAAGGCCTACAAGACCGTGCGCGGCGAGCTGGAAGCCTATGGCAACGGCCTTGCCGAAAAACCGGAGATCGTGGCGCTCAGCCAGATCGACACGCTCGATGCCGACAGCCGCAAGAAGAAGCTTGCTTCGCTGAAGCGAGCGACCGGCACGACGCCAATGATGATTTCGGCCGTGACCGGCGAAGGCGTCGAGGCCGTGTTGCGCGCGCTGATGGCGGAGGTGCAGTCGGCCCGCGTGGAAAAAGAGCCGGGCGAACCCGACGAGCGGTGGCAGAGATAGGGGACCGCCATGAGCCTGCAGCCGCTGAAGAAATACAAGCGCATCACCGTCAAGATCGGTTCGGCCTTGCTGGTCGATCGCTCGACCGGGTTGAAGCGCGGCTGGCTGGCCTCCATTGCCGACGATATTGCCGCGCTTGCCGAGGCAGGGTGCGAGGTGCTGGTGGTGTCCTCGGGCGCCATCGCGCTCGGACGTACCATTCTAGGCCTGGGCAAACGCGTACTGAAGCTTGAGGAAAGCCAGGCCTGCGCCGCCGTTGGCCAGATCGCGCTGGCAGGTGCCTGGTCGGACGAGCTCGGCCGCAACGGATTGAAATCCGGGCAGGTTCTGGTGACGCTCGGCGACACTGAGGAGCGCCGCCGCTATCTCAACGCGCGTGCCACCATTTCCACGCTGCTCAAGATGAAGGCTGTGCCGGTCATCAATGAGAACGACACGGTGGCGACGAGCGAAATCCGCTATGGCGACAATGATCGTCTGGCCGCGCGCGTGGCGACCATGATGGGGGCGGATCTTCTCGTCCTGCTCTCCGATATCGACGGGCTTTATACTGCCCCGCCGGCGCTCGATCCGTCGGCAAAATTCATTCCGCTGGTGGAGCGCATCACGCCCGACATCGAGGCCATGGCGGGTGCGGCGGCCTCCGAGCTGTCGCGCGGCGGCATGCGGACAAAGCTCGACGCAGGCAAGATCGCCACCGCCGCCGGCACGGCGATGATCATCACCGCCGGCACGCGGCTCAGCCCGCTCGGCGCCATCGACCGCGGCGAGCGCGCCACCTTCTTCAAGCCGAGCGCCAATCCGGTGAAGGGCTACAAGACCTGGATCGCTGGCCAGCTCGAGCCCGCGGGCAGGCTGGTCGTCGATGCCGGTGCTGTCCGCGCCTTGCTGTCGGGGAAGTCGCTGCTGCCTGCCGGCGTGACGGTGGTCGACGGCAATTTCTCGCGTGGCGATACGGTGGCTATCATCAACCCGGCGGGGCGCGAGATCGCGCGCGGCCTTGTTGCCTACGACGCGGCCGATGCCGTAAGGATCGCGGGACTGAAGACCGACCAGATCGCCGATGTGCTTGGCTACGAGGCGCGTTCGGCTATGATCCATCGAGACGATCTGGTGGTGAGCCACAGCGACGCGGAAACGGCGCGGGTGGGAGGTTGAGCCATGCTGGTGGCGAGTGACAAATCCGGGCTGGACACGGTTGCGCTGATGGCAGCGCTCGGCCGCAAGGCGCGCGCTGCTGCCCGACCGCTTGCCGTTGCCAGTGCCGAGCGTAAGCACGCCGCCTTGCTGGCCATGGCCGATGCAATTCTTCGCGGCGAGGAAAAGATCCTCGGAGCCAATGCGATCGACGTGAAGAACGGCGAGCAGTCGGGCTTGAGCGGCTCCTTCATGGACCGGTTGAAGCTGGACCCGCAGCGCATCCGCGACATGGCGGACGGCGTTCGCGCAATTGCGGATCTGCGCGATCCCGTTGGCGAGGTCATTGCCGTGTGGGATCGTCCGAACGGGCTGCACATCGAGCGCGTGCGCACGCCGCTCGGCGTCATCGGCGTCATCTATGAGAGCCGGCCCAATGTGACGGCGGACGCCGGCGCGCTGTGCCTCAAGGCCGGCAATCCGGTTATCCTGCGCGGCGGCTCGGACTCGCTGAATTCTTCGGCGGCCATCCATGCCAGTCTGGTCGAAGGGCTGCGGGCCGCCGGCTTGCCGGAAGATGCGATCCAACTCGTGCCGACCACCGACCGCGCCGCCGTTGGCGAGATGCTGAAAGGCCTGTCGGGAAACCTCGACGTGATCGTGCCGCGCGGCGGCAGGAGCCTTGTCGAGCGCGTGCAGAACGAGGCGCGCGTGCCGGTGTTCGCGCATCTCGAGGGCATCTGCCATCTCTATATCGACAAGTCGGCCGATCTCGACATGGCGGTGAAGATCGCCGTCAACGCGAAGATGCGCCGCACCGGCATCTGCGGCGCGGCCGAGACGCTGCTGGTCGATCGGGCCGGGGCCGGTACGCATCTGGTGCCGGTGCTGGAGGCGCTGCGTCAGGCGGGCTGCGAAATCCACGCCGACGAAGAGGTGCTGAAGGCTTTTGCCAACGCCAAGCCGGCAACGGATGCTGACTGGGTGACGGAATATCTCGATGCCATAATCTCGGTGAAGCTGGTGGACGGCGTGGCCGGCGCCATCGAGCACATCGAGACCTATTCGTCCCACCACACCGAGGCGATCGTCGCCGAAGATGCGGCTGCCGTGGAGCGCTTCTTCAACGAGATCGACTCGGCGATCCTGCTGCACAATGCCTCCACCCAGTTTGCCGACGGCGGCGAGTTCGGCATGGGCGCCGAGATCGGCATCGCAACCGGCAAGATGCATGCGCGCGGGCCCGTCGGCGTCGAACAGCTCACCTCCTTCAAATACCGCGTCCGCGGAACGGGGCAGGTGCGGCCGTGACGTTCGCGTGAGGGGCGCACGCATGACCGGCCGTCGATCTTGCGCGTGGCTCGCGCCAGAGGGGGATGGCTGACATCGTGCATTTGGGGGTCAGCGAGAAATATCTCCGCATGCCGCATGTCGAAAAGGGCATGCAGGTCGGCCTGTTTGGCGGCTCGTTCAACCCGCCCCATGCCGGCCACGCGCTGGTCGCCGAGATTGCCTTGCGGCGGCTGCGGCTCGACCAACTCTGGTGGATGGTCACGCCCGGCAACCCGCTCAAGAGCGCCCGTGAACTCGCCCCGCTTGCCGAGCGCATCCGACTCTCCGAAGCAATCGCCCGCGATCCGCGCATGAAGGTGACCGCCTTCGAGGCGAGTTACCATGTGCGCTACACAGCCGACACGCTGGCGCTGATCAAGGCGCGCAATCCGGGCGTCGATTTCGTCTGGATCATGGGTGCGGACAATCTGCGCGACTTCCACCATTGGCAGCGCTGGCGCCAGATCGTCATGACCTTCCCGATCGCGGTCATCGACCGACCGGGTTCGACGCTGTCCTTCCTGTCATCGGTTGTGGCGAAGGCATTCGCCTATGCGCGTGTCGACGAATCCGCCGCGCCGCGCCTGGCGCGGATGCAGGCGCCGGCCTGGACCTTCATCCACGGTCGACGTTCGCTTCTGTCTTCCACGGCCATACGTAACGGCTCCGCCAAGGGCTGATTTCGTCAGGCATCAGGGGAAGGGGGCGCGTCTTGAAACTGAGTTACGACTCTGCATATCTAATGGGTGTGCCTGCGATCCATGCAGGATATCCCGTTGTTCTTGTTTCGAAAGGAAAGACACTGAGAACAGCACTGAGGAAGAAGGCAAACGTCATGCCTTCACTGGCCGGGGTGAACGGAATGGAAGCCGTGTCCCGCGCCCTCAAGACAGTCCTTGTCAGTCTGGAAGACTCCAAGGCCGAAAACATCGTCTCCATCGACCTTAACGGTAAATCGAGCCTCGCCGACCACATTGTTGTGGCGTCGGGACGCTCGAATCGTCACGTCGCAGCCGTGGCCGACCATCTTCTCAAGGCGCTGAAGGATGCCGGACTGGGCACCCCGCGCATCGAGGGCCTATCGGCGGCGGACTGGGTGCTGATCGATTCAGGCGATATCATCGTGCACATCTTCCGCCCCGAAGTCCGCGACTTCTACAATCTCGAAAAGATGTGGCAGGCGCCGGGCCTCGAGGAAGAAACCGTTCACTGAGAGAGGGATCAGGAAGGTGTAAGCAAGCTTTCCAGCGCAGTTCACTCTAGCTCATAGAGTCACGTCTCTGGACCCGGGGCGGCCCGGTCCACCGTGAGCAGGGGGGGGTGCGTGTCCGAACGGACAGAGTCCAAATTGCTTATGGCGCTGCCCGGTGGGAAATGCGCCTTACGGGTGAGGCGCGGGGCGCCGTTTCCGGGATCAGGGCAGGATGAAGATCGCTGTACATGCCGTGGGCCGGATGAAAGCCGGCCCCGATAAGGAACTGGCCGACCGATATTTCGACCGCTTTGCCAAGAGCGGTCCGGCCATCGGGCTCGAATTCGCGGGCGTCGTCGAGACGACGGAAAGCCGCGCGCAGGGCGTCAACGAACGTAAGCGAGAGGAGGCGCAGAAGCTGCAGGCGCAGCTTGCTTCGGGCGCGGCGCTGATCCTGCTGGACGAACGCGGCAAGAACATCTCCTCGGAGGATTTCGCAGAGCGGATCGGGCGTCTGCGCGATGGCGGCCAGAAAAGCGTGGTCATCGCCATTGGCGGACCGGACGGTCATGACGCAGCCCTGCGCGAAACTGCGGCGCTTACGATCTCCTTCGGTGCGTTGACCTGGCCGCATCAGCTTGTGCGCATCATGCTGGCCGAGCAGCTCTACCGCGTCGCCACGATACTTTCTGGTCACCCGTACCATCGAGCCTGATGGGCCAGGTGTCGACGAAATCCGCCACTATTTTGCGAGCTGGCGCCGTGTGCTGCGACATGGTTGATGGTTCGTTAACGAACGGGTCGCTAAGGTCACGACGAAATATGCGGCGTGTCGGAATGTCTCCAACGGTGGTCAATAGAGCGGGCTTTGGGTCGGCATGCCGTGGCATGATCGCCGCTTGCACGCTCGTGCTGTCGGCAACCTGCGTGCAGGCGCAGGACCAGGCGTCGATCACGGCCAGCCAAGACGAACGCCAGGCCGAATACGAACAGGTCTCGCACGACATGAACGTCTCGGCCGAGCGTATGGAATCGCTCATGGCAGAGATCGGCAAGGTGAAGAAGGACTACGCCAGCATCACCGCTGCCCTGATCCAGTCGGCCAAGACCGAGAAAAAGCTCAGCCAGGACATCGAGGACATCACCGGGCGGCTTGAAGAGCTGAAGGAGCAGAAGGAAGCGATACGCCTGTCGCTGACGGCGCGGCGCGGCGTTCTGGCCGAGGTTCTGGGCGCCTTGCAGCGCATGGGCTTGAACCCGCCGCCGGCGATCCTGGTGAAGCCGGAGGATGCGCTGTCTTCCGTTCGCAGTGCCATCCTGCTCGGCGCGGTGGTCCCGGAGCTGCGGGCCGAAACCGAGATCCTCATGGCCGACATGAAGGAAATGTCGCGCGTCACCGCTTCGATCGAGGCCGAGCGCCAACGACTGGTCGCCTCGGTCGGCGAGCAGATGGCCGAGAAGAAGCGCCTCGGCCTGCTTCTGGACGAAAAGCAGCGGCTGCACGGTGAAACCGAGGCGGCATTGGCGGAGGAGCGGGCCAAGTCGCAGGAACTCGCCGCGCGGGCAAAGAGCCTGAAGGACCTGATCGCCTCGCTGGAGGCACAGGCCGACAGAAGCCGCGTGGGCGGCGAGGAGGCCAGGCGCGCCGAGGAACGGAGGCTGGCCCGCGAGGCCGAGCTGGCGGCGTTGCCCGATGCCAACCGCTTGCTGGCCTCCGCGCCATTCTCCGTCCTGCGCGGGCAGATCGCGCTGCCGGTCACCGGCCGGATCGAGCGGCATTTTGGCTCTCGCGACGATAACGGCGGCGTGATGCTTGGCGACACGGTTGCGACACAATCGGGCGCCATCGTGACCGCGCCGGCTGATGGAAGCGTATTGTATGCGGGACCCTTTCGTTCATATGGACAACTCTTGATCCTGAACGCGGGCGACGGTTATCATATCGTCCTTGCGGGCATGAGCAGAATCAGCGTCTCGCAGGGGCAGTCTGTCCTCGCAGGCGAACCGATTGGCGCGATGGGGGAAGCCAGGGTGGCGAGCACCTCTGCGTCTCCCAATGGAAACACTGTTTCGGAGCTCTATGTAGAGTTCCGTAAGGATGGAAAACCCGTCGATCCGACCCCGTGGTGGGCGGAGCGGCTTTCGGGAAGGACAGGAAATGATACGTAAATTGTCGCTTCTGTTAGCCGGTGCGCTGATGGGCGCATCCGCCATGACCCTGGTCTATGGCGTGCCCGGCTCGACGGCGAACGCAGCCGGGTCGGAAACCTATCGCCAGCTTGCGATTTTTGGCGACATATTCGAGCGCGTGCGCGCACAATATGTGACGCCTCCTGACGAGAAGGCTTTGGTCGAGAGCGCCATCAACGGCATGCTCAGCTCGCTCGACCCGCATTCGTCCTACATGAACGCCGAAGCCGCCAAGGACATGCGCGTCCAGACCAAGGGCGAGTTCGGTGGCCTCGGCATCGAGGTCACGATGGAAAACGATCTCGTCAAGGTCATTACGCCCATTGACGATACGCCGGCCGCCAAGGCCGGGGTGCTGGCCGGCGACTTCATTTCCAAGATCGACGGCGAGGAAGTGCGCGGCATGACGCTGAACGACGCCGTGGAGAAGATGCGCGGCCCGGTCAACACACCGATCAAGCTGACCATCCTGCGCCAGGGTGCCGACAAGCCGATCGATCTCACGATCATGCGCGACGTCATCAAGGTGAAGGCAGTGAAGTTCCGCGTCGAGAATGGCGACGTCGGCTACATGAAGATCACGTCCTTCACCGAAAAGACCTTCGACGATCTGCAAAATGCGATCGAACAGATCAAGAAGCAGGTCCCGAATGACAAGCTCAAGGGCTACATCCTCGACCTCAGGCTCAATCCGGGAGGCCTGCTCGATCAGGCGGTGAGCGTGTCCGACACCTTCCTCGATCACGGTGAGATCGTCTCGACCCGTGGCCGCGACCCGAAGGACATCACCCGGTTCGACGCCCGTTCCGGCGATATGACCGGCGGCAAGCCGTTGATCGTGCTCATCAACGGCGGTTCGGCCAGTGCGTCGGAAATCGTCGCCGGTGCCCTGCAGGATCAACGCCGCGCCACCGTTCTTGGCACGCAGTCCTTCGGCAAGGGTTCGGTGCAGACGATCATCCCGCTTGCCGAGAACGGCGCGCTTCGACTGACGACGGCGCTCTACTACACGCCGTCGGGCAAATCGATCCAGGGCAAGGGCATCACGCCCGACATCAAGGTCGAGCAGCCACTGCCCGACGAGCTCAAGGGCCGCGACGTGACGCGTGGCGAGTCCGAGCTCAAGGGGCACATCAAGGGCGTCGAGGAGAACGACCAGGGTTCTGGTTCGGCCGCCTATGTGCCGCCGGAGGCGAAGGACGACATCCAGCTCAACTATGCGCTGGACCTGATGCACGGCACCAAGACCGATCCGGCCTACCCGCCGAATCCCCAAAAGGCCGTACTGAACCAGCAGTAAAGACGGCTTGCAGGCAGACGCGGGGGCTGCCTGCAACGACCGTCAGCGAGCGGACCCGCCGGTTTCCCCGGCGGGATTTGCCGAAGAAGCCTCTTCCCGCCGGCAGTGAGGATGCGGCTTGTCGCCCGTGCAGAAGGACATCGATCGCCCGCTTGGCCAGAACGCCTCTGCCGCCCCCAAGGTATCGGACGACTTTACCGTCCGCGCCGGCACGGTGATGGCCGCCGTGGCCGTGGTCGCGATTGTCGCCTCCGCCAGTGCGATCGCCTTCCGCGAAAAGCCCTTTCGCAACCCCGCGCCGGTAGTTGTTTCCACACCGCAGGTCACGGAGCCGGCCAAGACGAGCGAGGTCGCTAGGATAGCTCCCCCCTCGCGACCGAAGGCTGACGGTCCATCCATCATCCATGTAAGTCCACCGGACGGGTCGGCCGGCAATGTGGTCGTCATTCGTGACGCGTCCGCCGTCGGCCAGAATCTGCGTGTCGCCCATCTCCCCGACAAGGACCTGATCGAGGAGAGCGAGACCGGCCCGTTGCCGATCCGCGCCGTCGACGGCAGGCGACCCTTCGATGTCTATGCACGGCCATGGTCGGGCGCCCGCGGCGCGCGCGTGGCCATCGTCATCGGCGGGCTCGGCCTGTCGCAGACCGGCACGCAGCGGGCGATCGGCAAGCTGCCGCCGGAAGTCACGCTGGCCTTCGCGCCGCATGGCAACAGCATCGGTCGCTGGATGCAGGAAGGCCGTCGCGAGGGCCACGAGATCGTCATGCAGGTGCCGCTGGAGCCGTTCGACTACCCGAACGTCAACCCCGGTCGCAATACCCTGACCGTGGCGGCGTCCGCGGCGGAAAACCTGAAGAACCTGCGCTGGGCGCTGTCGCGCACCACCAATTATTCGGGCGTGATGAACTATATGGGCGCGCGTTTCGTCGCTGATCCGGCCGCCATGGAGCCGATCATGGCGGAGCTTGGCAAGCGTGGCCTGCTTTACCTCGATGACGGCTCCTCGGCGCGCAGCCTTGCACCGGAGCTGGCAGTAAAGGACGGCGTTCCCTTCGTTGCCGGCGACGGGATCATCGATGCCGTGGGAGACCGCGAGACGATCCTCAAGAAGCTCGACCAGTTGGAGAGCATCGCACGGGCAAAGGGTTTTGCCATCGGCACCGGCTCGGCCTTCGACGTGACCGTCGATGCCGTCGCGCAATGGGTCGGCGAGGCGCAGCGGCGCGGCATTGAGATCGTGCCGGTCTCGGCAGTTGCCACCGATCCGGAAAAGGGCTGAAGAAAGAGAATGACAAAGAAGGTCGATCCGCAGACGCTTCCCTACCGGCCGTGCGTTGGCGTCATGGTGCTGAACCATGCCGGGCTCGTCTGGGCCGGCCATCGCATCCCCGAGCCCGATGGCGAGATGGATGGAACCGACAAGCTCTGGCAGATGCCTCAGGGCGGCATCGACAAGGGCGAGGACCCGCTGCCGGCGGCGCTGCGCGAGCTTTACGAGGAAACCGGAATCCGCAGCGTCTCGTTGCTGGCCGAGGCACCAGGCTGGATTCACTACGACCTGCCCGCCGACAAGGTCGGTGTCGCGCTAAAGGGCAAGTATCGCGGCCAGAAGCAGAAATGGTTCGCCTTCCGCTTCGAAGGCGACGAGAGCGAGATTGCCATCAACCCGCCGCCGGGCGGCCATGAGGCCGAGTTCGATCTCTGGGCCTGGAAGCGGATGGTCGAACTGCCGGAGCTGATCGTGCCGTTCAAGCGCAAGGTCTACGACGAAGTCGTGGCCGCCTTCCGGCATCTCGCGCCGTAAGGCGCTGCCGGCCCGACAAGCGCGGATCGATTTCCGGCTGAGGCTCGGAGCCCCACAACCTCGATTGATCCTTCCGAACTCGTCTCGCGTGTAGTCAACGCGCGAGATCGCCATGCACTGTGCTCATCGGCGATTTGCAGCGTTTTTTTGGAAGGAAATGGCGAGGCGCGACCTTTCGCCGCTCCCTGATACAATGGACCAAGGCGTTGTGCCACATCGCCCCATATTGCAGTGCAATCTTTCCCGAACTAATGGTGGCCGTGGAGGATGATCCTCGAATATTCGACGGATTTCATGAAGGATCATGCTTCAAGGTAAGGCTATACGCAATTTTCCATCGTTTGGAAGGGATTTTGCGCCAGCATCAGGGAATTTTCGACGGAATGGACCAGTGTTACGCAAATAATCGCGATTTGGGGCAGGCGAGCCTGGCGGAGGCAGGTGCAGTCCTGACGATCGACCTTTCCGCGGTCCGTGACAATTACCGCCAACTCAAGTCCCGCCTCGGCAGTGCGCGTTGCGCCGGCGTCGTGAAGGCGGATTCTTACGGGCTGGGCGCTGCTCGGGTAGCACGCGTCCTGATCGAGGAAGGCTGCGACACCTTTTTCGTTGCGCATGCCGGCGAGGGGCTGGCACTGCGGGCGGAGATCGGCCGGGGCCCTGCGGTCTACGTGCTCAACGGCACTCAGCCCGGGGCCGAGCTCGAGGCTACTGCCGCCGGCCTGACCACTGTGGCCAACAGCCTCGAACAGCTGGAGGCGTGGCGCGCGGCCGCCCGTGCCGTGGGCCGGAAGCTGCCGGTGGCGCTGCAGGTCGACAGCGGCATGTCGCGGCTCGGCATGATGCCGTCCGAGGTCGAGACACTGGCGGCCGATGCCAGCCTGCTCGACGGCCTCGACGTCGTGCTGGTGATGAGCCATCTGGCCTGTGCCGACGAGCCGGAAAATCCGGCCAATGCCGCGCAGAAGCAGGCTTTCGACCAGCTGCGTGCCATGCTGCCGGCAGCACCCGCATCGCTGGCCAATTCGTCGGGCATCTTCCTGGGCGCTGACTATCACTACGATCTCGCCCGGCCGGGCGCTGCGCTCTACGGCATCAATCCGACGCCAGGCCACGCCAATCCGATGCGCGCGGTCGTTCGGCTGGACGCCAAGGTCATCCAGACCCGTACGCTCGATAAGAACATCGGCATCGGCTACGGCCACACCTTCCGCACCACCGGGCCGCTGCGCGCCGCCACCATTTCGCTCGGCTATGCCGACGGCTGGCACCGCCGCGCCGCTGCTGGTGCCTATTTCAATGGCGTCCGGCTTCCGTTCATCGGCCGCGTCTCGATGGACAGCATCATCATCGACATCTCGACGCTGCCGGAAGGCGCGCTGAAGGCCGGCGATCTGGTCGAGCTGATCGGCAGCAACCAGACGGTGGATGACGTCGCCGGCCATGCCGGCACCATCGGCTACGAGGTGCTGACCGGCCTCGGCCACCGTTTCCATCGCATCTACGAAGGCGGTTGAGCGGCTCGCCTCCGCTCACGCATCAATTTAAGGGAGAATTGCAGACATGAAAGTTCTTGTGTTGGGGAGCGGGGTGGTTGGCGTCACCTCGGCCCACTATCTGGCCGAAGCCGGCCACGAGGTCGAGGTGATCGACCGCCAGGAGGGACCGGCGCTGGAAACCAGCTTCGGCAACGCCGGCGAAGTGTCGCCCGGCTACGCTTCGCCGTGGGCGGGCCCCGGCATTCCGACCAAGGCGATCAAGTGGCTGATGATGAAGCACGGCCCGCTCGTGGTGCGGCCGAAGCTCGACCGTCATATGTGGTCGTGGCTGTTCAAGATGCTCGGCAACTGCACCTCCTCCCGCTACGCGGTCAACAAGGCGCGCATGGTGCCCGTGGCCGAATACAGCCGCGACCTGTTGAAGGAAATGCGCCAGACCATCGGCATCACCTATGACGATCGCGCCCAGGGTACGCTGCAGCTCTTCCGCGAGCAGAAGCATCTCGACGGCGTTGGCGGCGACATCGAGGTCCTGAAGCAGTTCGGCGTGCCGTTCGAGGTTCTCGACCGTGCAGGTTGCATTCGCGCCGAGCCGGGCCTGGCAACGGCCGATGGCTCCTTTGCCGGCGGTCTGCGGCTTCCCAATGACGAAACCGGCGACTGCAAGATCTTCACCGAGAAGCTGGCGACCCATACCACCGAGCGCGGCGTGAAGTATCGGTTCAATACCAAGATCGACAGGATCCTGGTCGAAGGCGGGCGCATTTCGGGCGTCGCGACCAGCGCCGGCGTGCTGAAGGCTGACACCTATGTGGTGGCGCTGGGCAGCTATTCCCCGTTCCTGCTGCGGCCGCTGGGCGTGTCGGTGCCGGTCTATCCGGTCAAGGGCTACTCGATCACGGTTCCGATCACCAATCCGGATGTCGCGCCGGTCTCGACGGTGATGGATGACAGCTACAAGGTTGCCATCACCCGTCTCGGCGACCGCATCCGCGTCGGCGGCACGGCCGAGATTTCCGGCTTCGACCTGCGCCTGCACAAGGACCGCCGCGACACGCTGGAGTTCTCCGTCTCCAACCTGTTCCCGAAGGGCGGCTCGGTGAAGGATGCCA
Source organism: Mesorhizobium sp. KR1-2 (assembly GCF_040045035.1). NCBI lineage: Bacteria > Pseudomonadati > Pseudomonadota > Alphaproteobacteria > Hyphomicrobiales > Phyllobacteriaceae > Mesorhizobium > Mesorhizobium sp. KR1-2. Next base: position 27,144 of record NZ_JBDZDS010000005.1, read on the forward strand.
CCTTCTGGTGCGGCCTGCGCCCGATGACGCCGGATGGTCCGCCGATCATCGGCAAGACCCGCTACGACAATCTCTACCTCAACACCGGTCACGGCACGCTAGGCTGGACCATGTCCTGCGGCTCGGGCCGCGTTCTGGCCGACCTCGTGTCGGGCCGCAAGCCGGAGATCGACGCCGCGCCGCTCAATCTCAGCCGTTATAACTGAGGCAGGATTCCTGCGCACATGCAAAGGCCGCATCCGCGAGGATGCGGCCTTTGGCTTTTCCGGCACTCTTAAATGAAAAGCGCCTTCTCGCTTTCCACGGTGCGGGTGATGTAGCCGGCCACCGTCTGGATGCGGCGCAGGGGCCTCATCGATTCGTGATAGACCAGCCAGTAGGCGCGGCGGATCGGCTTTGCGGCCGGCACCGGCACCAGTTCGGGCATCGAGCGGGCGATGAAGCTGTGCAGCATGCCGATGCCCGCACCCGCCCGCACCGCCTCGGTCTGGCCGAGGCTGGAGGAAATCGAGAAGCCGGCGTTCCAGTCGGGGCTGAACTCGGCGGCATAGTCGAGCGAGGGGCTGGCGACGAGGTCGGGCACATATCCCACCAGCCGGTGCGCTGAAAGCTCTGCGATGGTCTGTGGCATGCCGGCCTGCTCGACATAGGCGCGCGAGGCAAACAGCCCGAGCGTATAGTCGACGAGCTTGCTGGCGACGAGCCGGCCTTCGGTCGGCCGCTCGACGGTGATGGCGATGTCGGCCTCGCGCCGGGACAGCGAGAAAGAGCGCGGCACCGGCACAAGCTGGATTTTCAGGTCACGATGCAGTGCCGTCAAGGCGCCCAGCCGCGGCGCCAGGAAGGCCACGCCGATGCCGTCCGGGGCGCCGATGCGCACCGTGCCGGAAACGTCGTCGCCTTCGCCGGCGACCTCCGCGCGAGCGGTGATCATGTCGGCTTCCATGCGCTCGGCGAAATCCAGGAAACGCTCGCCCGCGGCGGTCAGCTCGCTGCCGGTCGTCAGTCGGCGGAACAGTTTTGTCTTCAGCGCCTCTTCGAGCGCCGCAATCCGGCGCGAGACCGTGGCGTGGTTAAGCTCCAGCCTGCGTGCCGCGCCCAGGATCTGGCCCGCGCGGGCGACGGCGAGGAAAATGCGAACGTCATCCCAGTTCATGAGGGCCTCCCAGTACCGTTCTCCACGAAGGGAGAAGCGCTTGCACTCTAGCATTTGCAGAAAACCGTGCTCAAGCGTCCGAGGTGCATTATTCTATGCACAACGGTTGCTGGACGTCTCGCGTTGCAATGCGCGGCGCAAAGCATGACAATGAGGCAACGGTCCAATTAGGGAGAGCCATCATGGTCGAATATGGTCATTTCATCGGCGGCAAGCATGTCGCCGGAACAAGCGGGCGCAAGCAGGACGTCATGCAGCCGATGGACGGCTCCGTGCGCGGCACGGTGGCGCTGGCCTCTGCCGACGAGCTGCGCGCGGCCGTCGAAAACGCCAAGGCCGCGCAGCCGGCCTGGGCCGCCACCAATCCGCAGCGCCGCGTGCGCGTGCTGATGAAGTTCCTCGAACTGGTGAACAAGGAATATGACTCGCTGGCCGAACTGCTGGCGCGCGAGCACGGCAAGACGATTGCCGACGCCAAGGGCGACATCCAGCGCGGCCTCGAAGTGGTAGAGGTCTGCATCGGCGCGCCGCACATGATGAAGGGCGAGTTCACTGACGGTGCGGGCCCCGGCATCGACGTCTATTCGATGCGTCAGCCGCTCGGCGTCGTCGCCGGCATCACCCCGTTCAACTTCCCGGCCATGATCCCGCTGTGGAAGATCGCACCCGCGATCGCCTGCGGCAACGCCTTCATCCTGAAGCCGTCAGAGCGTGATCCGGGCGTGCCGCTGCGCATCGCCGAACTGTTCATCGAGGCGGGCCTGCCGGCAGGCGTGCTCAACGTCGTCAACGGCGACAAGACGGTGGTCGACGCGATCCTCGACGATCCGGACATCAAGGCGGTGGGCTTCGTCGGCTCGACCCCGATCGCCCAGTACATCTACGGTCGCGGCTGCGCTGCCGGCAAGCGCGTGCAGTGCTTCGGCGGCGCCAAGAACCACATGATCATCATGCCCGACGCCGACATGGACCAGACCGTCGACGCCCTCATCGGCGCCGGCTACGGCTCGGCTGGCGAACGCTGCATGGCGATCTCGGTTGCCGTTCCGGTCGGTCACGACACGGCCGATCGCCTGATGGAAAAGCTGATCCCGCGCGTCGAGAGCCTGAAGGTCGGCCCGTCGACCGACTCCTCTGCCGACTTCGGCCCGGTCGTGACGCGTGAGGCGCTGGAACGCATCAAGGGTTACGTCGACATCGGCGTGAAGGAAGGTGCCAAGCTCGTCGTCGACGGCCGCGGCTTCAAGATGCAGGGCTATGAGAACGGCTTCTACATGGGCGGCTGTCTGTTCGACAACGTTACCGCCGACATGCGCATCTACAAGGAAGAGATCTTCGGCCCCGTGCTGTCGGTCGTCCGTGCGCCCACCTACGAGAACGCGATCAAGCTCGCCAACGACCACGAGATGGGCAACGGGGTCGCCATCTTCACCCGCGACGGCGATGCGGCCCGCGACTTCGCATCCCGCGTGCAGGTCGGCATGGTCGGCGTGAACGTGCCGATCCCGGTTCCGATCGCCTACTACACCTTCGGCGGCTGGAAGGCCTCCTCCTTCGGCGACCTCAACCAGCACGGCCCGGATGCGTTCCGCTTCTACACGAAGACCAAGACGGTCACCTCGCGCTGGCCGTCGGGCATCAAGGACGGTGCTGAGTTCGTCATCCCGACGATGAACTGAGCCCGACGATTCTCGTTTGACGCAGAAAGGCCGCGGTCAACCGCGGCCTTTCTCTTTGCTCGAAGCTTTTATTTCCAGAGCTTGCCGTAGGGCAGCGCCAGCTTCTCGCCCGGCCCATAGACGGCTGCAAAAAGCAGGCCGGCAAGGAATGTGAAGTGGTCGACGAAGAAGCCGAATTCGGCCTGGTTGCCTTCCCAATGCGATGGACCGTGGAAGGCGAAGCCGAGGAAGATCACATAGGCCGCGGCGAGGAGCGAAGCCTCGCGGAAGAATGCGCCGCTGAGGAAGCAGGCGGCCAGCGCCACTTCGAACAGCGCAGCAGCCCAGGTCAGCAAGAGCGGAAACGGAAATCCGGCGGCGGCGATGTAGTCGGCCGTGGCCTGCATGCCGGAAAATTTGAATGCGGCTGCCATGATGAAGACGGCCGCGAAGATCAGCCTGGCGATGATGATGGCGATGCTTTTGCTCATGGGGCTTCCCTTGTCCTCCCGTGCCATGCGGCGGTCGAAGGTTTCGTGCCGCGGATCAAGTAAAAGACGTTCCGGCCGGCGTGATCCCGACATGAGACCACATTTGCCGAGTTTGCCACCAATCCGGCCGGGCAATTTGCGTGGTCGGGCCAGGTCTCCTCTTACCGCATCGCCGCTGCCTGCGCATGCAGCCGCAAAAGCGCCATCAGTCGGTCGGCCTCGGTGGCGGCTGCTTCTTCATCGCGGTCCAAAATCGCGCGGATCAGTGCGACATGGTTGCCGGCGGCCTCCGCAAGTCCGGTGCGGCTCCGGAAGCGGAACCAGAAGCGGCGACTATGGGTCTGCAGCGGCGCCACCAGGCGAGCGGCGAACTGGTTGTCGGCGGCGAGCGCTATCGCCTCGTCCAGCGACTTGTCTGCCTCGAGATAGCTGATTACGTCGTTGCCCAGCACGGCCTGGTGAATTGCCACCGCCGTCGCCTGAAGGCGGCTGGAAATCTCAGCGGTGGCGAAGCGTGCTGCGGAGCGGGCAAGAATGATCTCCACGCCCCGGCGCGCGTCGAGCACGCGCAGCCAGTCGGCCGCGTGCAGCGGCGCGATCTCGAGGCCCGCGCGCGGGCGCACCGAGATAAGCCCCTCCCAGGCAAGCCGTTGAATTGCCTCCCGCACCGGAGTGCGACCGAGCCCTAGTATTTCTACAAGCATGCGCTCGGTGGTGATGCTGCCGGGAGCAAGCTCCAGTGTGACGATCATTTCCTCCAGCGCATGATAAGCCTTCAGGCTGACCGGCTCGGCCACATCTGCGCGTGCGGCGACAATGTTATTGGTGTTCAAAACGTGCAATTCCGGCTGAAAATCCTTGATATATCAGAGCCCAAATCCAATTGGCAGCTTGCTCTCGGCGGAGATATATCGGGCGGCGCGGTCGCGCACTGCAGATATGAATGCAAAGGCGAGTTTCAGGCTGCGCTGCGCGCAATCGCTTGGGCATCGAATATCGGCATCTTGACAGGCATGAACTGCCGGACCATCAGCCGGGCCTTTCACCGAAATTCGTGCGCGGCCTCTTCGTGCATGCAGTTCCTGTCGGGATTGGACTTCACCGTGGGTGCGAATGGATGGGGTATCGGCCGTCGCTTCCGGGTTCGCTTGCGGTGGTCGGCCGTGCCAGGTGGGCGCCAGGACGTGTTCTACGCATTTGGCCGCGGCGTCGGGGCTTTGCACATGGCTTTGTGGCGACCTGACAGGAGCGGCTTCCGACGGCGGGCGCGCGGAAATGCGCTGCTGAATTTTCTGCAATAAATCGTCTCAAATGGCCTATGCGGCGCACAAATTTGCGATAGAATGGCCAAAATAGTTGCCAATTAGACAAGGACATTGCGTTGGGCCAATGCTAGCTTCCGCGATAGTCCAGCAAGCTGAAACAAAAAAGCAGACAGCCTGGACACGGGTTCGAGGCTTCCCGTCCGGTAACAAGAAACGACGTTGCAATCCGGGCTCGAGGCTTTACGACTAGGGGAAATACGAAAAGGAATGCGTCCATGAGGCGACATTCCAGGGGAGCCGCTTCTACATGCAATATTTCATCCAGCAGCTTATCAACGGGCTGACGCTGGGATCGATCTATGGCCTGATCGCGATCGGCTATACGATGGTCTACGGCATCATCGGCATGATCAACTTCGCCCATGGCGATATCTTCATGGTCGGTGCCTTCACCGCGCTCATCGTCTTCCTCATTCTGGTCGGCCTGTTCTATTCAGTGCCGGTGGTGGTGGCGCTTCTGATCATGATGATCGTGGCGATGCTGCTCACCAGCCTCTACAACTGGACGATCGAAAAGGTCGCCTATCGGCCTCTCCGCGGCTCCTTCCGGCTTGCCCCGCTCATCACGGCCATCGGCATGTCGATCGCGCTGTCCAACTTCGTTCAGGTGACTCAGGGCCCGCGCAACAAGCCGATCCCGCCGATGGTCAGCCAGGTCTATACCATCGAGGGCGTCAGCGTTTCGCTGAAGCAGATCATCATCGTGCTGGTGACCTCCGCTCTGCTGGTGATCTTCTGGTACCTGGTCAACAGGACCTCGCTCGGCCGCGCCCAGCGCGCCTGCGAGCAGGATCGCAAGATGGCGGCGCTGCTCGGCATCGACGTCGACCGCACCATTTCGATCACCTTCATCATGGGCGCCAGCCTGGCCGCGGTCGCCGGCACGTTGTTCCTGATGTATTACGGCGTGGTGGTGTTCTCCGACGGCTTCGTGCCGGGCGTCAAAGCCTTCACGGCGGCGGTGCTTGGCGGCATCGGTTCCATTCCAGGCGCGGTCGTCGGCGGGCTGCTGATCGGCTTCATCGAGTCGATGTGGTCGGCCTATTTCTCCATCGACTACAAGGATGTGGCAGCCTTCTCCATCCTCGCGATCGTGCTGATCTTCCTGCCCTCCGGCCTGCTGGGCCGACCAGAAGTGGAAAAGGTCTGAGATCATGGCTGAAGCTGTTTCCACGAGCCGGGCAGAAATGGAAAGCCCGTTCCCGAACGCCTTTCGTCAGGCATTCTATGCGGGCCTTGTCTCGCTCGGCCTGTTCGTCCTGCTGATCGGTCTCAGGACCGATCAGAATATCAACAACGAGCTGATCCTGGTGCAGCGCTGGTGGCTGCTTGCGAGCGTGGTGGCTGTCACCATGATCGGCCGCTTCCTGTTCGTGGCCTTCGTGCAGCCGGCGATCGACCGGCGCAATGCCGAAAAGGCCCGCTCCACGCCGAAGGCGGGCGAGAAGAGCTTCATCCGCCGCAACTTCTCGCAACTCGCCATCCTGCTGCTGTTCATCTACCCGGTGCTGATGGTGCTGATGTTCGGCTTCCAGGGCTCGCTGAAGTGGGTGGACAATTTCGGCATCCAGATCCTGATCTACGTGATGCTGGCCTGGGGCCTCAACATCGTCGTCGGCCTCGCCGGCCTGCTGGATCTGGGCTATGTCGCCTTCTACGCGGTCGGAGCCTACTCCTACGCGCTGCTGGGCACGCAGTTCGGCTGGTCGTTCTGGATCCTCTTGCCGGCAGCCGGCATAATGGCCGCCTTCTGGGGCGTCATCCTCGGCTTCCCGGTGCTGCGCCTGCGCGGCGACTATCTGGCGATCGTGACGCTTGCCTTCGGTGAGATCATCCGCCTGGTGTTGATCAACTGGCGCGAGGTGACCAACGGCTCGGCCGGTGTGTCCGGCATTCCGAAGGTCAGCTTCTTCGGCCTGATGTCGTTCAATGTCAGCGACCCGAACTACATCGCCAAGGTGCTGAACATCGCCCAGTCCGGTGCCTATTATAAGATCTTCCTCTACTACCTGATCCTGCTGCTTGCGCTGCTCACCGCCTTCGTCACCATCAGGCTGCGCCGCATGCCGGTCGGCCGGGCATGGGAAGCGCTGCGCGAGGACGAGATCGCCTGCCGCTCGCTCGGCATCAACACCACCACCACCAAGCTTACGGCCTTTGCAACGGGCGCCATGTTCGGCGGCTTTGCCGGCTCCTTCTTCGCCGCGCGGCAAGGCTTCGTCAGCCCTGAATCCTTCGTGTTCCTGGAATCGGCGATGATCCTGGCGATCGTGGTGCTCGGCGGCATGGGCTCGCTCACCGGCATCGCGGTGGCGGCCGTGGTCATGATCGGCGGTACCGAGGCCCTGCGCGAGATGGAGTTCCTGAAATACGTCTTCGGGTCTGATTTCACGCCCGAGCTCTATCGCATGCTGCTGTTCGGCTGCGCCATGGTGCTCGTGATGCTGTGGAAGCCGCGCGGCTTCGTCGGCAGTCGAGAACCCACCGCATTCCTGCATGAACGAAAAGCCGTCTCGGCCTCCTTCACCAAGGAAGGACACGGCTGATGGCTACGGGAACCAACATGAACAAGCCGATCCTTTCGGTCGAGCACCTTTCGATGAAGTTCGGCGGTCTGGTCGCCATCGGCGATCTGTCCTTCGAGGCCAGGCGCGGCGAAATCACCGCGCTGATCGGGCCGAACGGTGCCGGCAAGACAACCGTCTTCAACTGCATCACCGGCTTCTACAAGCCGTCGGAAGGCATGATCCGCATGACCGGCCGTGGCGGTGAGGAATTCCTGCTCGAGCGCATGCCGGACTTCCGCATCACGGCCCAGGCAAAGGTCGCACGCACCTTTCAGAACATCCGACTGTTCTCGGGCATGACCCTGCTCGAAAACCTTCTGGTGGCGCAGCACAACAAGCTGATGCGCGCGTCCGGCTATACGATCCTTGGTCTCCTGGGGCTCGGCGGCTACCGCCAGGCTTCGGCGGAGTCGATCGAACTGGCCAAGTTCTGGCTCGAGAAGGCTGATCTCATCCACCGTGCCGACGACCCGGCGGGCGACCTGCCCTATGGTGCGCAGCGGCGGTTGGAGATCGCGCGCGCCATGTGCACGGAGCCCGAACTTCTGTGCCTTGACGAGCCGGCGGCCGGCCTCAACCCGAAGGAGTCGCTGCAGCTCAACGAACTGCTCAACGACATCAAGGAAAACAGCGGAACCTCGATCCTGCTGATCGAACACGACATGTCGGTGGTCATGCAGATTTCCGACCACGTCGTGGTGCTGGAATACGGCCGCAAGATCTCTGACGGCAACCCCGACAAGGTCAAGAACGACCCGCGCGTCATTGCCGCCTATCTCGGCGTCGACGACGAAGAGGTGGCCGAGGTTCTCACGGGCGTCGGCGATGACCATGTCATCCACGAGCTGGACGGCGAGCCGGATCCCGCGCACGGCCCCTCGGTGTCGTCGTCGATGATGGCCGGGCCGATCAGCGAAACGATCGGCCACAGCAATGGCGACGGCGAGCTCGTCAGGGTCTCGGCCGATGCATCGAAGGCGCTGCAGGTCGAGCAACGCGAGGCGCGCACAAAAGCCGCCGCGCCCGCCGCGAAAAAGGCATCGGCGCCCGAGGCCGTAAAGGCGGAGGCATCGTCGGGCAAGGCGCGAACCGCCACCAAGGCGGCCGGGGCCGAGGCACCGAAAACGGATGACGCGCAGAAGAAACTCTCGAATTCGCTTGCCGCGCCGCGAGACGGGATGCCGGACAGGCTTACTCAGATCAAGGGCATCGGGCCGGTGAACGAACGCAAGCTCAACGAACACGGCATCTTCCATTTCGACCAGATCGCTGCCTGGAAGAAGGCCGACATCGACGCCGTGGAAGCCTATCTGGCATTTGACGGTCGTATCCGTCGCGAGGACTGGGTTGTCCAGGCGAAGACCCTGGCCAAGACCGCTGCCAAATCGGCGTCGGGCAAGGGCGGGAGGCGCGCATGATGACGTCCAAAGCTCTGCTCAACGTCGAGGCGGTCGAAACCTACTACGGCAACATTCGCGCTCTCAACGGCGTCAACATCGCCGTGAACGAGGGCGAGATCGTTGCGCTGATCGGCGCCAACGGTGCCGGCAAGTCCACGCTGATGATGACCATCTTCGGCAATCCGCGGGCCCGGACTGGCAAGATCACTTTTGCCGGCACGGACATCACGAACCTGCCGACGCACGAGATCGCCCGGCTGCGCATCGCCCAATCGCCGGAAGGACGCCGCATCTTCCCGCGCATGACGGTGCTGGAAAATCTCCAGATGGGTGCAAGCCTCGACAATCTGAAGTACTTCAATGAGGATGTGGAAAAGGTGTTCGAACTTTTCCCGCGCCTCAAGGAGCGCATCACCCAACGCGGCGGCACGCTGTCGGGCGGCGAGCAGCAGATGCTGTCGATCGCGCGCGCACTGATGGCTCGCCCGAAGCTGCTGCTGCTCGACGAGCCGTCGCTCGGTCTGGCGCCATTGATCGTCAAGCAGATCTTCGACGCGATCCGCGTGCTCAACAAGACGCAAGGCCTGACCGTGTTCCTGGTCGAGCAGAACGCCTTCGGCGCGCTGCGATTGGCTGACCGCGGCTATGTGATGGTGAACGGCAAGGTGACCATGAGCGGCTCCGGCAAGGAGCTTCTGGCGGATCCGGAAGTGCGCGCAGCCTACCTCGAAGGTGGGCGGCACTAGGCAAGTTGGCGACGCCGGGGCGGATGACGGTTTCCGCGCCGGTGGCTCGAAGAGGCAGGAACAGGACGAAAAAGGTCCGTCCGGAGGGAGTGAAATGCAGGGCATTCTTTATGAGGAAGCCTCGATCTGGCAGTTCTTTTTCGTGACCTGCCTGCTTGGCGGCTGGGCGGCCTGGATGACAGGCCGCGCCTGCGCGCAAACCTGGCGCAGCTTTGCCGCGCTGGTGTTCTATCTGCTGCTGCTCGGAATAGCCGTGCGCTTCATCCATCACGCGCTGTTCGAGGGAACGATGTTCTCGCTTCAATACTACGCGGTGGACACGCTGGTTCTGATCGTATTGGGGACTCTCGGCTTCCAATACACGCGCACCAACCAGATGGTGACGCAGTACCACTGGGTCTATGAAAGAGCTTCTCTGTTAAGCTGGAGGCCGAAAGGCTGAACAGTCAAGAATAGCGCCGCTTCAACTTCGAATCGGCGTGACAAAAGCCGGAAAATCGGCAAACTGATCTTTCTGCGATAAGGGTGGGCATCGCATGAAAGCATCATCCACGCCCACCCGTATAATGGGAGTGTTTCGATGAAAAAATCACTGTTGTCCGCAGTTGCGCTGACTGCGATGGTGGCGTTCAGTGGCAGCGCTTGGGCGGACGTTCTGCTCGGCGTTGGCGGTCCGATAACCGGTCCGAATGCTGCCTTCGGCGCGCAGCTCCAGAAGGGCGCTGAGCAGGCCGTTGCCGACATCAATGCCGCCGGCGGCATCAACGGCGAGCAGATCAAGGTTTCCGTCGGCGACGACGTCTCCGATCCGAAGCAGGGCATCTCGGTTGCCAACAAGTTCGTCGCTGACGGCGTCAAGTTCGTTGTCGGCCACTTCAACTCGGGCGTCTCGATTCCGGCCTCGGAAGTCTATGCCGAAAACGGCATCCTCGAAGTGACCCCTGCCGCCACCAACCCGGTCTTCACCGAGCGCGGCCTGTGGAACACGATCCGCGTCTGCGGTCGCGACGACCAGCAGGGCGAGGTTGCCGGCGCCTACATCGCCAAGAACTTCCCCGACGCCAAGGTCGCCGTCATCCATGACAAGACGCCTTACGGCCAGGGCCTCGCCGACGAGACCAAGAAGGCGCTCGAGGCTGCCGGCCACAAGGAAGTCATGTACGAAGGCGTCAACACCGGCGACAAGGACTTCTCGGCGCTGATCGCCAAGATGAAGGAAGCCGGCGTCACCATGATCTACTGGGGCGGTCTCCACACCGAAGCCGGCCTGATCATCCGCCAGGCGGCCGACCAGGGCTTGAAGGCGCCGCTGTTCTCGGGCGACGGCATCGTGTCGAACGAACTCGCCTCCATCGCCGGCGATGCCGTTGCGGGCACCTACAACACCTTCGGCCCGGATCCGCGCAACAACCCGAACGCGAAGGAAGTGGTCGAGAAGTTCCGTGCGGCCGGCTTCGAGCCTGAGGCCTACACGCTCTACTCCTACGCTGCCACGCAGGTGATCGCGCAGGCAGCCGCCGCTGCCGGCTCGAACGACCCGCAGGAAGTTGCCAAGGCGATCCGCGAGAAGGGTCCGTTCAAGACCGTTCTGGGCGACCTCTCCTTCAACGAGAAGGGCGACCGTACCGACGCTGACTATGTCGTCTACCAGTGGAAGAAGGGTGACGACGGCAAGTACAACTACTTCCAGATCGACTAAGCTTTACGCTTGAAGAAAATGCCCGGCGCTTGCGCCGGGCATTTTTGTTTGCGCTGCAGCAATTGTGGCGCTAAGCAGGCCGGCGACTTCAACCTCTCCTTACGTCACTCGGAGGCCGTCCTTGCCGATCAGCAAAATCCTCGTCGCCAACCGTTCCGAAATCGCGATCCGCGTGTTTCGCGCCGCCAATGAGCTGGGGCTCAAAACCGTGGCGATCTGGGCCGAGGAAGACAAATATTCGCTGCATCGGTTCAAAGCGGACGAATCCTACCAGGTTGGGCGCGGCCCGCACCTCACTCGGGACCTGGGGCCGATCGAGAGTTACCTGTCGATCGACGAGGTGATTCGTGTTGCCAAGCTTTCGGGCGCCGATGCGATCCACCCTGGCTACGGACTGCTTTCCGAAAGCCCCGAATTCGCCGAGGCCTGCGCCGAGGCCGGCATCACCTTCATTGGTCCGAAGCCCGAGACGATGCGCCGGCTGGGCAACAAGGTGGCCGCCCGCAACCTGGCCATCGAGGTCGGCGTGCCGGTGGTGCCCGCGACCGACCCGCTGCCGGACGACATTGACGAGGTCAAGAAGCTCGCCGCCAAGATCGGTTATCCGGTCATGCTCAAGGCGTCGTGGGGCGGCGGCGGGCGCGGCATGCGCGCCATCCGCTCCGAGGCCGACCTCGCCCGCGAGGTGATGGAAGGCAAGCGCGAGGCCAAGGCGGCCTTCGGCAAGGACGAGGTCTATCTCGAAAAGCTGATCGAGCGCGCCCGCCATGTCGAGGTGCAGGTGCTGGGCGACACGCATGGCAACGCCGTGCACCTGTTCGAGCGCGACTGCTCCATCCAGCGCCGCAACCAGAAGGTGGTCGAGCGCGCGCCCGCGCCGTATCTCAGCGACGCGCTGCGGCAGGAATTGTGCGGCTATGCGCTGAAGCTCGCCAAGGAGACCAGCTATATCGGTGCAGGCACGGTCGAGTTCCTGCAGGACGCCAACACCGGCAAGTTCTACTTCATCGAGGTCAATCCGCGCATCCAGGTCGAGCACACCGTCACCGAGGAGGTCACGGGCATCGACATCGTAAAGGCGCAGATCCATATCCTCGACGGCTTTGCCATCGGTACGCCGGAATCGGGCGTCCCTACACAGGCCGACATCCGGCTGAACGGCCATGCCCTGCAGTGCCGCATCACCACGGAAGACCCGGAGCACAATTTCATCCCCGACTATGGCCGCATCACCGCCTATCGCGGCGCGACCGGCTTCGGCATCCGCCTCGATGGCGGCACCGCCTATTCCGGTGCGGTGATCACGCGCTTCTACGACCCGCTTTTGGAGAAGGTCACCGCCTGGGCGCCGACGCCCGGCGAGGCGATTGCGCGTATGCACCGCGCCTTGCGTGAGTTCCGCATCCGTGGAGTGGCCACCAACCTGACCTTCCTTGAAGCCATCATCACGCACCCGGCCTTCCAGGCGAACAGCTACACGACGCGCTTCATCGACACGACGCCGGAGCTCTTCGCCCAGGTGAAACGGCAGGATCGCGCGACGAAGCTGCTGAACTATCTCGCCGACGTCACCGTCAATGGCCACCCGGAGACGCGCGGCCGCGCGCTGCCCGATCCGGAGGCAGCCGCGCCGATCATCCCGTGGTTCACCGGCCCCGTGCCGGACGGCAGCAAGCAGCGCCTCGATGCGCTTGGGCCGGAAAAATTCGCGGTTTGGATGCGTGAGCAGAGAGAGGTTCTGATCACCGACACCACGATGCGCGACGCGCATCAGTCGCTTTTGGCGACGCGCATGCGCACCTACGACATTGCCCGTATCGCTGGCACCTATGCGCGGGCGCTGCCGCAGCTTCTGTCGCTCGAATGCTGGGGTGGCGCGACCTTCGACGTTGCCATGCGCTTCCTGACGGAAGACCCGTGGGAACGCCTGTCGCGCGTGCGGGAGGCCGCGCCCAACATCCTGCTGCAGATGCTGCTGCGCGGCGCCAATGGCGTCGGCTACACCAACTATCCCGACAACGTCGTGCAGCATTTCGTCCGGCAGGCCGCCGATGGCGGCATCGACCTATTTCGCGTGTTCGACTGCCTGAACTGGGTCGAGAACATGCGCGTCGCCATGGATGCCGTGGTGGCCGAGGGCAAGCTCTGCGAGGCGGCGATTTGCTACACTGGCGACATCCTCGACCCAGCGCGGGCGAAGTATGACCTGAAATACTATGTCGGTCTCGCCAAGGAACTGGAAGCGGCGGGCGCGCATATCATCGCGGTCAAGGATATGGCCGGCCTGCTGAAGCCGGGTGCGGCGCGCGCGCTGTTCAAGGCGCTGCGCGAGGCGACGGATCTGCCGATCCATTTCCACACGCACGACACGTCCGGCCTGTCGGCCGCGACCGTGCTTGCAGCGGTTGAGAGCGGCGTCGACGCGGTTGACGCGGCGATGGATGCGTTTTCCGGCAACACCTCGCAGCCATGTCTGGGCTCCATCGTCGAGGCGCTGAAGGGCGATGCGCGCGATCCGGGCCTCGACACGGAATGGATCCGCCGCATCTCCTTCTACTGGGAGGCGGTGCGCAACCAGTATGCGGCCTTCGAAAGCGACCTCAAGGGGCCGGCCTCGGAGGTCTATCTGCACGAGATGCCGGGCGGCCAGTTCACCAATCTCAAGGAGCAGGCGCGCTCGCTCGGCCTCGAAACCCGCTGGCACGAGGTGGCGCAGGCCTATCACGACGTGAACCTGATGTTCGGCGACATCGTCAAGGTCACGCCGTCGTCCAAGGTTGTGGGCGACATGGCGCTGATGATGGTGAGCCAGGACCTGACCGTCGCCGACGTCGAGAACCCGGACAAGGACATCGCCTTCCCGGATTCGGTGGTATCGATGCTGCGCGGCGATCTCGGCCAGTCGCCGGGCGGCTGGCCGGCGGCGCTGCAGAAGAAGGCGCTGAAGGGCGAAAGGCCGATCACCGTCCGCCCCGGCTCGCTGCTGAAGCCCGCCGACCTCAAGGCAAACCGCAAGGAGATCGAGGAAAAGCTCGGCCGATCCCTCAGCGAATTCGAGTTCGCTTCCTGGCTCATGTATCCGAAGGTGTTTTCGGACTTCGCGGGCGCGCAGGAGACCTATGGCCCGGTCAGCGTGCTGCCCACGCTGACCTATTTCTACGGCATGGAGCCGGAGGACGAGGTTTTCGTCGACATCGAGAAGGGCAAGACGCTGGTGATCCGCTGCCTGGCCGTCGGCGATGTCGACGACAAGGGCATGGTCACCGTGTTCTTCGAGCTCAACGGCCAACCGCGCCGCGTGAAGGTGCCGGACCGGGCACATGGCGCCTCGGCATCGAAAGTGCGCCGCAAGGCCGAGCCGGGCAACGACGCCCATGTCGGCGCGCCGATGCCGGGCGTGGTCTCCACGCTTGCCGTGGCGGCCGGGCAGGCGGTGAAGGCCGGCGACGTGCTGTTGTCCATCGAAGCGATGAAGATGGAGACGGCGCTGCACGCAGAGCGCGACGGCATCATCACCGAAGTGCTGGTCAGGGCCGGCGACCAGATCGACGCCAAGGACCTTCTGGTGGTGTTCGCATAGCGATCTCTGCGAAATCCGGGCCGGCCGTTTCAAGGCCGGTTCGGATAGCCGCTACACTTTGCCAGGGGGACAGCGGGGCAGCTTTCCGCTAGTTACGTCCGCGGCCATGACGGTCGGCCCGCCGCCGTCTGGTCCAATATTTCGCCGGATTTAACGTGTTGACTGTCGGTTAAACCGATTTAAATTCGCGCCTCGCACAACCACTGGACGCGGAACGCCACAATGCACGCCACGAACATGATCGAAACCGCAAAACGCGGTCGCTGGGCCGTTGCCACGGCGTTCTTCGTCAACGGCTTCATGACCGGCAGCTGGGCCCCGCAGATCCCGGTGTTTCTCACCCGGCTCGGCATCAGCGAGTTTACACTTGGTCTGCTCATCCTGCTCTTCGGCGCCGGCGCCGTGGTCTTCATGTCGTGGTGCGGCTATCTGATCGCGCGCCATGGCTCGCGCAGCGTAGTGCGCTGGTTTGGTGCTGCCGCCACCTTCGGCCTGCTGATCGTCGCGTTGGCTCCCAACGTGATTACGGCGGCGGTGGCCATGTTCCTGTTCGGCGGCGTCACCGGCGGCATGGATGTGGCCATGAACGCCAATGCGGTGGCCGTGGAAAAGCGGCTCTCGCGCGCCATCATGTCCTCCTCGCACGGCTTCTGGAGCCTGGGCGGCTTTGTCGGCGGCGGCCTGGGCGGCTTTGCCATCCAGAACTACGGCCATCTCGTCCACGCCGTGCTGGTGACGATCGTCGCAGCCATCCTGCTTTCGCTGTCGCTTCGCCATCTCATCGTCGAAGAGCGGCACATCGTTGCCGAGCACAGAAAATTCTCGCTGCCGAGGAACCCGGCCATCTATCTCGTGGGCCTGATGGCGCTGCTCTCGATGATCCCCGAGGGCTCGGTGCTCGACTGGGCGGCGCTCTATCTCAAGCAGGAGCATGGCGCCGACATTGCCACCGCCGGCCTCGCCTTTGCCTTCTTTGCCGGCACCATGGCGACGGTGCGCTTCATGGGCGATGCCGTACGCAACCGTTTCGGTGCCGTAACCACGCTTCGCGTCTCATGCCTGATCGCCGCTACGGGCATGCTTGTCGCCGGTTTTGCGCCGACGCCCTGGGTGGCCATTGCGGCCTTTGCCTTCTGCGGGCTCGGCATTGCCAACATGGTGCCGATCATCTTTTCGGCGGCCGGCAACCAGCCTGGCCTGTCGGCCGGCGCGGGGATGAGCGTGGTCACCACCATGGGCTATTCCGGTATCCTGATGGCGCCTTCGGCCATCGGCTTCGTCGGTCAGCACACGGGCTTTGCGCCGGTCTTCGTCTCGGTCTCGGCGCTGCTGATAGTCGTGTTCCTGATGTCGGGTATGGCCCGCCATGCCGACTTCGCGCCGGCGACTCAACCGGCCGAATAGCGCTTCAGCTCCTCGTGGAGGAAATCCGCCACGCGGCGGATACGGACGCTTGCCCGCACGTCGCGGTGCATGGCGAGCCATACGGGCAGGGCGGGCAGGGGCAGGTCGGGCAGCACGATCTCGACGCCGGGATCGCGCCGGACAAGCGGCTCCTGCGCAATGCCGATGCCGTTGCCGGTGCGGATAGCTTCCCAGAGCACGATGTGATTGTCGCTGCGCAGGCGGAAGGTATGCCGCGTCAATCCCGGCAAGTAGCGTTCAAGGCCACGGATCATCTCGTCGCTGCGGTCGAATCCGATCAGGTCGTGCTCGCGTAGATCCTCCGGTCTTTCGGGCCGTCCCCGCCGGTCGAGATAGTTTTTCGCGGCGCAGGCGCGCAGCGGAATGTCCGTGACCTTGCGCGCCACCAGTTCGTTCTGCGCCGGCTGTACCATGCGGATGGCTATGTCGGCGTCGCGGCGCAGAAGGTTCTCGACCTGGTTGGAGGCGACGATCTCGACCTCGATGCTCGGTTCCTCGACGCCGAGGCGGGCGAGCATTTCGGGCAGCGCGCAGGCGGCCACGATCTCGCTTGCGGCAATTCGGACCGTGCCTTCGATGGCCTCCACCGAGCCCAGCGCCAGCCGCGAAAACGCGGTTGCCTCCTCATGGACGGCTCGGCCACGCTCGAACAACAGGCTGCCGGCCTCGGTCAGCACGTAACCCTGCCGGCCGCGCCGGAAGAGGGTGACGCCAAGCGCCTGCTCCAGTTCCGCGATGTGCCGGCCGAGCGTGGGCTGGCTGGCGGACAGTTGGCGCGCGGCGGCCGACAGGCTGCCGGTTTCAGCGACAGTGACAAAACTTCTGATCAGGTTCCAATCGATCTCGCTCATATTCAGAAATGAATATCGAAACGCCGGTTTCAGTCAATTTCTTTCCGCCCATGCATGGATCATATGAAGGTCACTCACACAAACAGGAGTGACCGAAATGACCAAGATCGCAGTTCTGGGTGCCCGTGGCCGGCTTGGCCAGGTCGTTGCAAAGGCCTTTCTCGATGCCGGATATGAGGTGCGCGCAGTGACCCGCGACGGCAAGCTGCCGGCCGAATTGTCCGGGGCGGAAGCCGTCGCCGCCAACGCACTCGACAGGCAGTCGCTGATCCGAGCCACGCAAGGCGTGGACATCGTCTTCAACGGGCTCAACCCCATCTATTCCGACTGGAGCACCTGCCTGCCCATGGCGGAGAACGTTATGGCCGCCTGCCATGCCAACCGCGCCCTGCATCTCTTTCCGGGCACGGTCTACAATTTCGGATCGCCCATTCCGGCGGTCATCACCGAGGAAACCCCGGAGCGCCCGACGACCGAGAAGGGCCGCATCCGCGTTGCCATGGAAGAGCTGTTCCGCCGCGAGGCGGCTGCCGGCCGGGTTCGCACCATACTGCTCAGGGCCGGAGATTTCTTCGGCGGCAAGGGCACGGGCTCGTGGTTCGACCTCGTGGTCGCCTCCAAGCTAGCCAAGGGCGTCTACACCGCGCCGGGCCCGATCGATCTGGTGCATGAGTGGGCATATCTGCCGGATTTCGCGGCGGCCTTCGTTGCCCTCGCCGACAGGCGCGACACGCTCGATGCCTTTGAGAATCTGAATTTTCCCGGCCATGCGGTGACCGACCTCGAGATAATGGCAGCGGCTGAGAAGGCCCTGGGGCGCAAGCTGAAGCTCGCCTCGATGCCCTGGTGGGTGCTGCGCGCGGGTAGCCCGTTCATGCCGATGTGGAAGGCCATCCTGTCGATGTCCTATCTGCGCTTCGAAGAGCACCGGCTGGTGTCGTCGCGGCTGGAAGGCATCATCGGAGCCATTCCGCATACGTCGCTGGATGAGGCCGTGTCGCAGGCGCTGGCCGACCTCGGCATTATGGGCGCCCTTAGCGAAAAGGCAGCCTGACAGAAGCGAGAGTTCAGCACGCCCGTAGCAAACCTGCTGCGGGCGTTTGTCCGTCGGTGGCAGTCCGGTCAGATCCGGCCCATCAGCAACAGGATCAACAGCACGATCAGGATGATGCCGACGATGCCGGACGGGCCATAGCCCCAGCCGCGCGAATGCGGCCAAGCCGGTACGGCGCCGATAAGAATTAGAATGAGGATGATGACGAGAAGAGTGCTCAACGTCATGGTGTCCCTCCATTGAAGCGTTTC
Organism: Mesorhizobium sp. KR1-2; assembly: GCF_040045035.1. Lineage (NCBI taxonomy): Bacteria > Pseudomonadati > Pseudomonadota > Alphaproteobacteria > Hyphomicrobiales > Phyllobacteriaceae > Mesorhizobium > Mesorhizobium sp. KR1-2. The sequence goes on from NZ_JBDZDS010000005.1 coordinate 45,347, forward strand.
AACGGGAGGACAATGCCGGACCTATACTGTGGTTCCTCTCGTGCCGAGAGGCTCTTCTTCGCCAAGAATGTGCGGGCGCGACGGGGGGATGCCCGGAAAGATGCGCCGCACGCCGTTCAGGTCGGCGTGCGGCGCTGTCTCGTTATTCGGCAGCCTTGGGATAGGCGACGGTATCGGAGTCGAGGGCCAGTTCCTTTTCCTCGGCCGCCGCATCGGCCTTCCGCTTGCGGCGGAACACGCGGCCGAGGAACCGACTTACGCGGCTGTTCTTGCTGCGCGTGAACACCATCAGCATCGCCGGCGTGACGATCAGCGTCAGGACCGTCGCGAAGGACAGGCCGAAGACGATGGCGCTCGACAGCGAGATCCACCACTGCGTCGAAGGCGCGTTGATGGTCGTCTCGTGGTGGAAGATTTCCAGCCCGAGGCCAAAGGCGATCGGCAGCACGCCGAAGATGGCCGACAGCGCCGTCAGCACCACCGGGCGGGCGCGTTCGCGGCAGGTCTGCAGCACCGCTTCCAACTTGTCCCAGCCCTCGTGGCGCAGCCGGTCGTAGGTGTCGATCAGCACGATGTTGTTGTTCACCACCACGCCGGCGAGCGCGATGACGCCAATGCCCGACATGACGATGCCGAATGGCTGGCCGGTGATAAGCAGGCCGAGGAACACGCCGATCGTCGACATGACCACGCAGGACAACACCATCAGCACGCTGCTGAACTTGTTGAACTGGGCGAGCAGCACGATGAAGATCAGGAACAGCGCCGCGCCGAATGCCTTGCCGAGGAAGGCGCTTGCCGCCTTGCTCTCCTCGTCCTGGCCGGCGAGCTTCCAGCGGATGCCGGGGAGGTCCATCTTCTTCATCGCTTCGGTCACCGCTGCCTGCGCCGCCGCCGGCTGCACGCCGCTGGCGACGTTGGCTTGCACCACGATGGTGCGCTGGCCGTCGATACGGTTGAGGATGCCCACCTTCTGCTGAGGCTCGCGGGTGACGAAGTTGGAGATCGGCACCGACCCTTGCGCGGTTTCCACGCGCAATTGGTCGAGCGTCGACAGCGTGCGACGGTCCTCCGGCAGGCGCAGGCGGATGTCGACGGCGTCGTCGGCGCCCGCGGGGCGGTAGTCCGACAGCTTGAGGCCGGTGGTGACGAGCTGGACGACGGAGCCGACCGCGAAGGGGCTGACTCCATATTGCGCGGCCTTGCTGCGGTCGATCTTCAGCGCCCAGTCGATGCCCGGCGGCGGCAGGCCGTCCGAGACGTCGATGACGCCGGGGATCGTCTTCAGCATCGCCGCGACTTCCTTGGCCTTGTCGTTGAGGCCTGCGGGGTCGACGGCCGACAGCCGCACCTGGATCGCCTTGCCGGTCGGCGGCCCAGCCTCGGGCACCTGTACCTCGACACTTACGCCCGGAATGCCGGCCATAGCGGTACGCAGTTCGCTCAGCACCTCATGCGCCGGCTTGCGCTGGCGCCAATCGACGAATTCGTACTGGATCACGCCGACGACATCCTCGTCGACATTGTTGCCGCCACCGGTCGTCTTACCGGCACGCGTATAAACCGACTTGACGCCAGGCCAGCCGAGAATGCGCTTTTCCGCCTGGTTCACGGCCGCGTCCATTTCGGCCAGTGAAAGGTTGCCGCGGGCGTGCACGTAGAGCAGGCCGTATTCGGGCTCGACATTGGGGAAGAACTCGACCCCCTTGCCCTTGTGGGCATAGACCCACGGTACCGCCACCAGCAGGGCAATCGCCAGAAGCATGGTGATGATCGGATGGCGCACGGCCACCTTCACCGTGCCCATGTAGAGCCCGTCCTTGTGCTCCGGCTCGTGATGCGCCTTGCCGAAGATGGCGCCCAGCGTCGGTGTGAACACCAGCGCGTAGAGCATCGATGCCGACAGCGTCACGATCAGCGTGATCGGCATGTACTTCATGAACTCGCCGACGATGCCCGGCCAGAACAGCAGCGGCGAGAAGGCCGCGATGCGGGTCATGGTGGCGGCAATCACCGGCCCGGCCATGCGGTTGGCCGCCAGAGCATAGGCCTCTTTCTTGTCCATGCCTTCGGCCATTCGCCGCTCGGCAAACTCGGTGACGATGATGGCGTCGTCCACCAGCATGCCCACCGCCAGGATCAGGCTGAACAGCACCACGATGTTGACCGTGAAACCGGCCAGCGAGAGCATCAATATTCCGAGCAGGAACGAGGTCGGAATAGCCAGGCCGATCAGCATCGAAGCCCGGCCGGAAAGCGCATAGAGAATGATGATGAACACCAGGATGACGGCAATCATCACGTGGTTCTGCAGGTCGCCGAGCAGCTGGCGGATCGAGGTCGACTTGTCCTGGCTGTAGGAGACGACGCTGCCCTCGGGCAGCTTCTTGGCAAATTCGTCGGCCATGGCCTTAACCGCGTCGACAGTCTCGACCAGATTGGCGCCGGTGCGCTTCTTGACCTCGATGGCGATCGCCGGCTTGCCGTTGAGCCGGGTGACGGTCACGGCGTCCTTGTAGGTGGAACGCACGGTCGCGAGGTCCCGGGCTCTCACGACGGCATTGGGCCCTGCCACGACCGGCAGGTTGGCGACGTCTTCCGGCGTCTCGATCAGCGACGGCACCTTGATTGCGTAGCGGCCTTCGGAACCTTCGATATTGCCGGCGGCAACCAGGCTGTTGGAGGCGCCCACGCCCTGGATCAGCTGGTCCAGTCGCAAGCCGTAGGAGGATAGCTTGACCGGGTCGATGATGACCTCGACAAGGTCGTCGCGCGCGCCCTGCAGGGCCGCCTCGAGCACACCCGGCACTTCCTCGATGCGGTCGCGCAATTCGCGCGCCGCGGCCGTCAGCGCCCGCTCCGGCACATTGCCGGCCAGCGTCACCACCAGCACCGGGAATTCCGAGAGGTTGACCTCATTGACGGTCGGTTCCTCCGCACCCTGCGGCAGGTCGCGCTTGGCGTCCTGAACCTTGGCACGGACGTTTTCCAGCGCGTTCGAAAGGTCCGCGCCGGCGTTGTATTCGATCAGCACATAGCCGCCGCCCTGATAGGCGGCCGAACGCATCTCCTTGACGTTGGAGAGGCTTTTCATCCTGGTCTCGACCGGCCGCAGCAGAAGGCGCTCCGCGTCTTCCGGAGAAATGCCGTTATAGGCAAGACTCACATAGATGATCGGAATCTTGACGTCCGGTTCGGCTTCCTTGGGAATTGACTGATAGGCCAGCGCGCCGGCGATCAGGAAAAACACCATAAAGGAAAGCGTAAGCCGCGCATTGCGGATTGCGTAGCCAACGATACCCATGCTTCGAGCCCTTGTCGTAAGAGGCAGCGCCCTGAAGGGCTTTATTGCTGGAGGCTTCCGGCCACTTCGCTGGCCAGCTTCTTGATCGTTTCGGCGTCGGCCTCGACGGCGTCCACCGTGTCGCCCTCGCTGACCAGGTCCTGGCCGGCGACGATGATGCGGGCGTCGGTCGGAATTCCGCCAAGCACCAGCCCGGTCGGCGTGTCGTCGATGAGGTCGATCGGATGGAAGGTGACCTTGTGATCCTGATCGACGGCGCGAATGCCGAGGTCGCCATTGCCGCTGAGCGTCACCACCGAGCGCGGCAGGATGACCGCGTCGGCCGGCTTGGCGCGCACGGTGATCTCGGCCGTCATGCCCGCCGGTATCGTCCCTTCGGGATTGGGAACGGCGACTTCGATGCGGAACGTCCGCGTCGGCGCGGAGGCGTCACGGCTGACGTAGCGCACCGTGCCTTTGACGGTCTCGCCATTGACGAGCTTGACCTCGGCGTCGTCGCCGAGCTGGACATAGCTCAGGTCGCGCTCGCTGAGCTCGCCCTTGGCGACGATCGGGTCAAGGCTGAGGATTGTAGCGACTTCGCCCCCGGCCATGATCGAGCTGCCGGGCTCGACCGGCACGCGGTCGATGACGCCGTCGAACGGCGCCTTGACCTGGGTGCGGGCAAGCTCTGCCTGTGCCGCCTCGAGCTGCGACCGGGCCGCGGCGAGAGCAGAGCGAACGCTGTCGGCCTGAAGCTTGGGCGAGTTGCCGGACTGGACCAGCCGCTGCTGGGCGGCGAATTCGGCTTCCCGCTGCACCACGAGTTGCTTCGCCGTCTCGACGGCCGCGTTTTTTTCCTCGGCGTCGAGCATCAGCACCAGATCGCCTGCATTGACGTGCTGGCCCTGCTTTACCGGCAGCTTGGCGATGATGCCCCCTGTGCGCGTCGCCAGAACAGCACGCTTGTCCGCTGCGGTCTGGCCGGACATGCGGATGGCGCGAGCGTGTAGGGTGCGGGCCGGCGTAACGACGGCCACAGTCCTCACAGGAGGCTTGACCTGTTCGGCCTCGGGCGACTTCTCGCTCTCGGTCGCGGCGCTGCCGACGGATGAAAACTCGCCCGTGCCCATCCAGACGGCAAAGCCGATGAGCACACCTATAGCGGCAAGCTTGTGGAACCTAACCTTGGCCATGATCATTTCCAGTATGTGGGTCCCCCATCGAGACCACGGTCGTAGCTTGGCGTGCCTAAACCAGCGTCCAATGCCAATTTAAATCGGTTTGGTCGCGTGGCACGCGTCGGCGGCGGTTTCTACATCAAAGTCAAAACGCAAAACAGTCAGAAAAATTCATCTGTCGACCAATCCTGACAATGGGTTGTCAGGAAGCGTCCTTGACACAAGAGTCTCCAAGAGACGCTTAACTTTCAGCGTAGCCGACATGTCAGCGGAATATTTCCGGCTGCAAGAGCTCGGTCGAGCCCTTCGCGCGCCAATGTTACATAAACCTTGCATCATACGATCCCTCTCCAGGAAATCGACGGTTCAGGCGAACGTCACCTCCTTGTTCAGCGGCAATTCACGGATACGCTTGCCGGTAAGGGCAAAGACGGCGTTGGCGAGAGCGGGGAGCGAAGGCGGCGTGCCGATCTCCCCGACGCCTCCCATCTCAGGCGCGTTCTCCAGAATGGCCACCTCGAATTCGGGGCACTGAGATATGCGCATTACGTCGAAATCATGAAAATTCGATTGTTCAACCATGCCCCCGGCGAAGGTGATCTCCTGTCCCATCGCTGCCGACAGGCCGAAAATGGCTGCGGAGGTGAGCTGTGCCTGGATGATGCCGGGGTCGAGCGCTGTGCCCACGTCAGCCGCGATCCAGACCTTTTCGATGCGGATGCCTTGCGGCGTGTCCGCGATCTGCACCACTTCCGCGACCCAGCTTCCGAAGCTCAGCACGAAGGCGAAGCCCTTTGCCTTACCCGCCGGAAGCTTCTCGCCCCAGTTCGACATGGCGGCGACCTTTTCCACCACCTTCACGGCCGTCGGACGGGCGGCCATCAGCCGCTTGCGCAGTTCGACCGGATCGATGCCCCCGGCCGTCGCGATTTCGTCCATGAAGGCTTCGTGGAAGAAGCCGTTGACGGAATTGCCGACCGAGCGCCAGAAGCCGACCGGCACGGTGAGATCCGCCTTCACGCCGGCGACGCGGTAGTTCGGGATCGTGTAGGGCTGGTTGAACAGGCCGTCGGTCAGCGTCTTGTCGGGTCCCAAGGCGGCCAGCATCGGATAGAAGCGCGGCAGCACGCTTGCCATGATCGAAGGCGAGACGACCTTCAGGTCGACCGCCAGCGGCATGCCGGCCTCGTCCAGCCGGGCGCGGAAGCGGCCGAGCGCGGCGGGCCGGTAGGTGTCGTGCGTAATGTCCTCCTCGCGCGTCCAGGTCACCTTCACCGGACGGCCATCGGCGACTTGCGCAAGCTTGGTGGCATAGAGTGCGTAGTCGGCCTCCAGCCGTCGGCCGAAGCCGCCGCCGAGATAGGTGATATGGACGTTGCATTTCGCCTCGGCGATGCCGGCCTCGCGGGCGCAGACGGTGCGCAGCGGCGATGGCGCCTGGTTGGGGACCCAGATGTCGAGCACGCCGTCCTTGAATTGCGCGGTGGCGTTCATCGGCTCCATCGCGGCATGGGCGAGGAAGGGCACCCGGTATTCTGCCTCGATCAGCCGTTCGCGCGGCGCGTCGGCGAATTCGACCGCGACATTGCCGTCGTTGCGCATCACCGAGCCGCTGTTGGCGGCGGCATCGGTCAGCACCTGCCACATGCCGGCGCTGTCGGCGGGGTAGGGGGCCTGGCCCCATTCGACCTTCACAGCGTCGGCCGCCTGGAAGGCGTGCCATGTGGTCTTGGCGATCACGCCGAAGCCATTACCCAGATGTGTCCTGATCGGCACGACCTTGATGACGCCCGGCATCTTCTCGGCTTCGGACGCATCCAGCGAGACGAGCGCCCCGCCGAGATGCGGGTTCATGCGCACGGTGCCGAAGACCATGTCCGGCAGATCGACGTCGATGCCGAAGATGGGCTGGCCGGTGACCTTGGCGAGCATGTCGGTCCGCATCTGTGGCTTGCCGAGCAGGCGCCATTCGGCCTGCTCGCGCAGCGCGATCTCCGTCGGCGGCGCGAGCTTCGCGGCAGCGGCGGCGAGTTCGCCATAGGTGAGGCGTCGGCCCGAGGCGGGGTCGGCGACCTTGCCGTCCCGCGTGGTCAACGTGGCGGCCGCTACCCCGAATTCCTTGGCCGCGGCGGCCTTCAGCATCTCGCGGGCGGCGGCGCCGGCATGGCGCATCTTGTCGAAGGCGTCGACCGTGGTCGTCGAGCCACCGGTGGCCTGCACGGCCAGGAACTTGCCGACCACGGCCATGCCGTCACGTGCCAGATTGGCCAGTGTGGACTGGTCGAAGACGGGGAAGGGCAGGCCGTCGCGAAGAATTGCGATGTTGGCGTAGGCCGAGGCGACCGGCCCATGCTCGACGTTTATGGCAGCCAGGTCGAGGTCGAGTTCTTCCGCCACCAATGCAGCGAGCGTGGTCTCCACCCCCTGGCCCATTTCGGCGCGCGGGGCGATCACGGTGATGGTGTTGTCCGGCGCGATCTTCACATAGGGATTGAAGGTCGCCTCGCCGCCCGACAGCTCGTCATCGAGTGGGTTCGGGAACGGCTTGCGATATGTGTAGTAGCCCAAGGCGACGCCGCCGGCGATTGCGGCTGCGCCGATCAGGAAGCTGCGTCGTGCAATCTTTCCGACCATGTCACGCACCTGCCTTGATCGAGGCCGCGCGTTTGATCGCCGCGCGGATCCTCGGATAGGTGCCGCACCGGCACAGATTGCCGCTCATCGCCGCGTCGATCTCGGAGTCGGTCGGCTCGGACGTCCGCTCGAGCAGCGCCACGGCGCTCATGATCTGGCCGGACTGGCAATAGCCGCATTGCGCCACCTGCTCCTCCAGCCAGGCCTGCTGCACCGGATGCAGCTTGCCATCGGTCGAAAGGCCTTCGATGGTGACGACCGGCCCGTCCACCTGGCCGACCGGCAGTATGCAAGAGCGCACTGCCTCGCCGTTGACGTGCACCGTACAGGCGCCGCAGAGGGCGATACCGCAGCCGAATTTTACGCCCCTCTTGCCGGCGAGGTCACGCAGCGCCCACAGAAGCGGCATGTCAGGATCGGCATCGATCTCGATCGGCTTTCCATCGACGGTCAGCTGCATGGCGTTTCCTTCCAGTCGTGCAACGGCTGGTTACTATAGCATGCCGCGCTTACCGAAAATCCCAGCCATGTGCCGTCAAGACGCTTGCTTTGTCGTCACGCCACCTTGGGCTTCTTGCGCGTTGCCAGGAATTCGCGCACGTGCTTGCCGGGAACGCGATGCCGCAGTGGTCCGAAGCGGCCGCGGAACTCGTCGGTCAGGTCGAGCGTGGGGCGATTGCCGATCGCGTCGAAATTCTCTTCCAGCCAGTCGTCGGCGGCATTGCGGCCGAGGTCGCGCAGATATTCCAGGAATGCCCATTCGGCATTGATCTTCGAGGAGGCCGACAGGTCCTTCAAAGCATCGTCGGCATCGATGCGATGCATGCGGATGTCACGGTATTCGCCATGCGGCAGCCGGCCGGCGGCAATCAGCTCCTTGACGAATGCAATCGAGCGGAATTCGCGCAGGAGCGCCGCGTTGAAGGTGATTTCATCGATGCGGTTCTGGATTTCGTTGGCGGTTCGTGGCGTGCCTTCGCGGGTGACGGGGTTGATCTGCACCAGGAGCACGTCCTCGCAGGAGGTCTCGCTGAAGAATGGGAAGATCGCCGGATTGCCGCCATAGCCGCCGTCCCAATAGGGCGTGCCGTCTATCTCGACGGCCTGGAAGATTTGCGGCAGACAGGCCGAAGCCATGATGACGTCGAGCGTGATCTCGTTCGGCTCGAAGACGCGCAACTGCCCGGTCTCGACATTGGTGGCCGAGACGAAAAGCTTGATCGCCTTGCAGGAGTGGACATTGTCGAAGTCGATCTCAGCCTTGACCACGTCGCGCAGCGGGTTGAGCTTGAGTGGATTGGCAAGATAGGGCGACAGCGCTCGCGACAACGTGTCGTGCCAGATGTAGCCCGGGGTATGCTCGACCGACCAGTTGCCCCAAAGCACGTCCCAAGGCATGCGCTGCACCGGGCTGAACCGGCCCTTCAGCGCTATCGCCCGCCACAGGTCGTGAAGCTTCCGGCGCGCGCCCTCCGCGCCGTCGCGAACCCAGCCGTCGGCCACCGCCACGGCATTCATGGCCCCTGCGCTGGTGCCGGAGATGGCGGCGATGTCCAGCCGCCCATCCTCCAGTACCCGGTCCAGCACTCCCCAGGAAAAGGCTCCATGCGAGCCGCCGCCCTGAAGTGCGATGTTGATCGGTTTTTTCTCCTCCGCCTTGCTGTTTCCAGTCATGGCGTTGTTCCCATGTGCGGTTGAAAATACCTCGTCGCCTCAGGCCGCCGTCCAGCCTCCGTCGATGGAAAGGTGGGTCCCGTTGATCTGGGCCGCAGCGTCCGAGCACAGGAAGACCGCGGCTGCGCTGATCTGCCCGACTGTGACGAACTCCTTGGTCGGCTGCTTTTCGAGCATGACCTCGCGGACGACTGTCTCGCGGTCCATCTTGTGGGCCTTCATCTGGTCGGGGATCTGGCCTTCGACCAGAGGTGTCAGCACGTAGCCGGGGCAGATTGCATTGCAGGTGATGCCGAAGGTCGCCAGTTCCAGAGCCACCGTCTTGGTGAGCCCGAGGATGCCGTGCTTGGCAGAGACATAGGCTGACTTGAACGGCGAGGCGACGAGGCCATGCACGGACGCGATGTTGACGATGCGGCCCTTGCCTTGCTTCTTCATGAACGGAATGGCGGCCGCGATCGTGTGGAAGGCCGATGAGAGGTTGATCGCGATAATCGCATCCCATTTCTCCATCGGAAAATCCTCGACCGGCGCGACATATTGGATGCCGGCATTGTTGACGAGAACGTCCACCGAGCCGAAGCGTTCTGCCGCCTTGGCCACCAAAGACCGGCATTCGGCCGGCTTCGACATGTCGGCCTGCATATAGACAGCCTCGACCTCGTGGTCGGCGGCGATCTCCTTGGCGATGGCATGGTCGCTTTCCGTGTCGGAAAAGGAATTGACGACGATGTTGCAGCCCTCTGCGGCCAAGGCCCTCGCGATCGCCAAGCCGATGCCCGAGGTCGATCCGGTGACAATGGCAGTCTTCCTGGCGGTCATTGCGTAGTCCTTTGTCCGAGGGTGCGATCCATTCTATATATTGCAGTGCAACAAGATTGCGAACAGGCCCTATCTGAGGCCAACACGCCTTGCCGCGAGGTTTCGTGACACCTAGTGTCACCGCCGACATGAAAGCGGAGTTTGGAATGCGTTTCGAAGGCACTTCGGCCTATGTCGCCGAAAAGGATCTGATGGTGGCCGTCAACGCGGCGATCGCGCTGGAGCGGCCGCTGCTGGTCAAGGGCGAGCCCGGCACTGGCAAGACCGAGCTTGCCAAGCAGGTGGCGGCGGCACTGGGCCTCGACCTCATCGAATGGCACATCAAGTCCACGACCAAGGCGCAGCAGGGCCTTTACGAATATGACGCCGTCTCGCGCCTGCGCGACAGCCAGCTCGGCGACGACCGCTTCAACGACATCACCAACTATATCCGCCGCGGCAAGCTGTGGGAGGCGTTCGCCGCCGACCGCAAGGTCGTGCTGCTGATCGACGAGATCGACAAGGCCGACATCGAGTTCCCGAACGACCTGCTGCAGGAACTCGATAAGATGGAGTTCTTCGTCTACGAGACCGGCGAGACGATCCGTGCGGAGCACCGCCCTATCGTCATCATCACCTCCAACAACGAGAAGGAGCTGCCGGACGCCTTCCTGCGCCGCTGCTTCTTCCACTACATCCGCTTTCCCGATGCCGAGACGCTCGCCAAGATCGTCGAGGTTCACTATCCGGGCATCAAGCAGAGCCTGGTGCGTGCGGCGCTGACACAGTTCTACGAGGTGCGCGACGTGCCGGGGCTGAAGAAGAAGCCGTCCACTTCGGAAGCGCTCGACTGGATCAGGCTGCTGGTTGCCGACGACGTCGATCCGGCCGACCTGCGCGCCGACCCGAAGAACGCGCTGCCCAAGCTGCACGGCGCACTGCTCAAGAATGAGCAGGACGTGCATCTGTTCGAGCGGCTGGCGTTCATGGCGAGAAGGCAGGGGTAACAACTGTCAGCGCTTTTGGCGGTTCTGGACCGTTGGCCGTGCGTCCATGCTTGGGGCAGGTTGCGGACAGTAACCCAGCAACAAGCGACAGAAAGCCGAGCCAATGAGCGACGTCACCATCCGCCCCCTCCAGCAGACCGACCATGACGAATGGCGCCGGCTCTGGACCGCCTATCTCGAATTCTACAAGACGACGGTACCCGAGGAGGTCTACCAGACCACCTGGAAGCGCCTGTTCACCGAAGGCGAGTTCGAGCCCAAGGGCTTTCTGGCGCTGATCGACGGCAAGCCGGTCGGGCTGGTGCACTATCTTTATCACCGTTCCGGCTGGTCGATCGTCAACAACTGCTATCTTCAGGACCTCTTCACCGCGCCCGAAACGCGCGGCAAGGGTGTGGGCGCTGCCCTGATCGAGGCCGTGAAGCAGGAAGCGGGCAAGATCGGCGTGACCAATGTCTATTGGATGACGCACGAAACCAACGCCACGGCGCGCAAGCTTTATGACCGCGTCGCGCGGCAGACCGGCTTCATCGAATACGATTTGACTTGAGGCTGGTGTCTAAAGGCTTCTTGCCAGGCATTTTTTGTTGCGAGGCGGTCTTGGGTGCCATCACGGCAGCCCGCTTTAATGCCGCAATGCCGGCAACCGCCCAAAGCGCATGTTCCGGCCACCGATGCCTGTGATTGCCTTTACGCCGGAGCTTGAAGTTTTCGCTATTGAGATATTCGGGCACCGACATGGTGCCCTTGGATGCGTTACAGGCTTTGCAAGACGGAATGGTTATGAGCCCACCGTGGTGAGCCTTGGGAATTACGTGGTCGCGGGTCGCAAGAGTCGGGGGCTGGGGCATTCCCCGTGTGGTGCGCCTGCGCATTGGTATTCCGCAATAGGCGCACCAGTAACGGCGATCATCCTGCCACCAGTTCCCGAGAATGCTCGCGGCTGCTTGCTGCAATTCTTCTAGTTGCTGCAAATCCATCCAGAGACTTTGGATCGAAATGTATAAATTTCTCTAATCGCGAAATTTCGTGCGACTGTTTCTTCGCAATTTTGTGGACTGCGAAGATTTCAGCTTGAGCGTGTCGATACCCAGCGGTGCCACATCTCCTCGCTGCCATGGAAGACATTGAGGTCGATCTTGCCTTCCACGCCGTGCGAAAGGCCGGACCCCGAATACTGCCAGAACACCCACTTCCGGCCGGGATAGACCTTTGACGGATGCTCCGCCACTGCGCGCAGCCAGAAGGAATAGTCCAGGAATGCGCCCTGAAGATTATCGCGATAGAAGTCCGGCGCGGTGTAGATGATCGGACGCTGGCCATAGTGGCGTTCCAGCTTGTCCATGAAGACCTGCATCTTCTCGCGTATCTTCTCGGGCGACAGGCGCTTCTTGCAGCTCGACTCGCCATTGTATTCGACGTCGATGACCGGCGGCAGGGCGTTCGGGTCGCGCGGGACGTTGCGGATGAACCAGTCGGCCTGCTCGCCCGCCGTCCGGCACCAGTAGAAGAAGTGGTAGGCGCCGCGCCTCAGCCCGGCCTCGTGCGCCGCGCGCCAGTTCTTCCTGAACATCGGGTCGAGATAGTCGCCGCCGTCGGTTGCCTTGATGTAGGCGAAGTTGGCGCCCTGCGTGCGCAGCTTCGGCCAGTCGATATCGCCCTGCCAGCGGGAAACGTCGACGCCGTGGACGGCGAGCGCCCTGGGCGAGGCCTTGCCGAAATTGATCGGCTTGGCGTCGCGGAAGCGGTGGCCATAGATCTGTCCGCGCGCGTAAGGCTTCGTGCCTGCCGCCGGGTTCGACGGTGCCACGAATGCCACCGGCTTGGCCGAGGGGATGGGCAGTTCCGGCTCGAGCCTGGGCGCTACCAGCGCCATGGGCACGGGCATGGGGGCGGCCATCGCCATCTGCGGCGTCGCAAGCATCTCGACCTCGATCCTGGGTGCCGGCTGTTCCGCAACCACAGGCTCGACATTTGCCGCCGGCACCGGGCTGCTCGGCCTGGTGACGGAACTCGTCGTCTCGCGGGAAGGCGGCTGCGCCTGTGCCAATAGGTCGCCGAGACCCGAGTTGGATGAACAGCCGGCCAAGGCCATGCAGGCGAAGAGAATTGCTGACACGCCAGAGAAACGCATAGGTACCCGTACGCAAACAAAACAGTCCGAGGGCCAAAACCGGCCCATCGGAACCCACTGCCCGAATTCCTAACGGGAAATTACCAAGAAAGGCTGAATCCGAATTTTTACACATGTGGCGCTGCAGCGGCGCGCCGGCGCGGCTTGCCTCGCGCGCCGATGCGACGCAAAGTGAAGGCATGTTCATACCCTTCTTCCTCGAACTCAAGGCGGCCAAGATTCCGGTGTCGTTGCGAGAATACCTGTCGCTGCTCGAAGGCATGGAGGCAGGGCTGGTCGACTACGACGTCGAGGGCTTTTACTATCTGGCGCGCTCGGCGCTGGTGAAGGACGAGCGCCATATCGACCGTTTCGACCAGGTTTTTGCCCATGTCTTCAAGGGCGTGGAGGCGGTGTCGGGCGAGGGAGCCATCGATGTCGCCAACATTCCGGAGGAATGGCTGCGCCGTCTCGCCGAAAAGCACCTCACCGACGAGGAAAAGAAGCTCGTCCAGGCGCTAGGCGGCTTCGAGAAGCTGATGGAGACGCTCAAAGCACGGCTGCAGGAGCAGAAGGGTCGCCACCAGGGCGGATCGAAATGGATCGGCACCGGCGGCACGTCGCCCTTCGGCGCCTATGGCTACAACCCCGAGGGCGTGCGGATCGGCCAGCACGAAAGCCGCCATCGCCGCGCGGTGAAGGTGTGGGACAAGCGCGAGTTCAGGAATTTCGACGACGCGATCGAGATCGGCACGCGCAACATCAAGGTGGCGCTGAAGCGGCTGAGGCGCTGGGTGCGCGAAGGGGCGGACGAAGAGTTCGACCTGCCCGGCACGATCCATGCCACGGCCGAGCACGGCTATCTCGATGTGCGCACGCGTCCCGAGCGCCGCAACGCGGTGAAGTTGCTGATGTTCTTCGACGTCGGCGGCTCGATGGACGACCACATCAAGAGCGTGGAGGAGCTGTTCTCCGCGGCGCGGGCCGAATTCCGGCAGCTCGAATATTTCTACTTCCACAATTGTCTCTATGAGGGCGTGTGGAAGGACAATCGCCGCCGCTATGCCGAGGTCATCCCGACGCTCGACGTGCTGCACAAATACGGCCACGACTACAAGGTGATCTTCGTCGGCGACGCCTCGATGAGCCCCTACGAGATCTCTTATGCAGGCGGCTCGGTCGAGCACTGGAACCCGGAGCCCGGCGCGGTGTGGCTGCAGCGCGTGCTCCAGCAATGGCCGAACGCCGTCTGGCTCAACCCCACGACCGAGAAGCACTGGAGCTACACGCATTCCATCGGCATGATCCGCGAGATTTTTGCGGGCCGCATGTATCCGCTGACCCTGTCGGGGCTGGAGAGCGCGACCAGGGAGCTGTCGAGGAAGCACTGAGCGCCAGCGAAAGACGGTACTTGGCCTTTCGGCGGGACGGCAGCGGCACTACATTTCGGCGCAGCCGCCGTTTAACGGGGCGGCCCGGCATTTCTGGGAGATTGAGAAAGATGGACGAACATCGCTATCCGGTGACCCGCACCGACGCGGAATGGCGGGCGCTTCTGACGCCGGAGCAATATGCGGTCATGCGCGGCCATGGCACCGAGCGGCCGGGCAGTTGTGCGCTGCTCCACGAGAAGCGGGCCGGGACCTTCACCTGCGCCGGCTGCGACCAGCCGCTGTTCGAATCGAAGCTGAAATTCGAAAGCGGCACCGGCTGGCCGAGCTTCAACGATCCGGTCGAGGGTTCGGTGGAAACCACAGTCGACCGCAGCTACGGCATGGTCCGCACGGAGGTGCATTGCGCGCGCTGCGGCAGCCATCTTGGCCACGTCTTCGAGGACGGCCCACCGCCGACCGGCCTGCGCTACTGCATCAACGGCGTGGCGCTGAACTTCCAGCCGGCCTGAGGCCATGGGCGGGAAAATCCCGGCGGAGAGGGTGAGGCTCAAGCGAGCCTATGAGGCCCCGTCCGCCGAGGATGGAACCCGCATCCTGGTCGACCGGCTCTGGCCGCGCGGCATCCGCAAGGCGGACGCCGCAATCGACGACTGGATGAAGGACGTCGCCCCAAGCACCGAACTGCGCAAATGGTTCGGCCACGATCCTGAAAAGTGGGAAGAGTTCCAGCGGCGCTATCGCGCCGAACTTGCCGTGCACGGCCAGGAACTGGATCGTCTGCGCGAGCTGGCCGAAGACGGCGTCGTGACGCTGGTCTATTCGGCGCATGATGAAGCCCACAACGATGCCGTTGTGCTTCGCGAGGCGCTGCTCGGCTGAGGCCGTGACGCCTCGTTGCGCTGGCCAAAAGAAAAGGCTGCGGCAAGGTGACCGCAGCCTTGATCTTTCCAAGTCGCCGGCGGCAACTCACTCCATGCCCAGCGCATCGCAGAGCCGGCCTTCGACCGCGCCAGGCTCATGCGTGTCGAGAAGCACCACCCTGCCAGCCGGCAGATCGGCGACCGACTGGACGAAGCCGCCCGTTACTGGCGCCTCGGGAAAGGCGACGCGGAAGTCCACGCGATCGTCATGGTTGCCGAGCATCAGGCGATAGGGAGCGGCAAGCTCCTTGAGCCGGTCCGATAGCGAGGCATAGGCCGACGCTTCGCCCCGCTCCGTCAGGTCGCCGGAGAAGACAACGAGGTCGGCGTCGGCATGGTTGCTGTTGAGATCGGCGATGCAGTCCTCCAGACGCGTCAGCGGATCGAGGTCGAACAGCTTTTCTCCCGGCGCGACGAGGTGGAGGTCGGTGACTTGGATGATCTTCATGCGGCTGGCTCCGCGGAGGCAATCAGGGCGGCGAGTTCGGCGCGAAGCCGCGGCGCGCAGGCGATGACCGGGCCGCCGGCGAGGAGATCGTCGGCGGCGAAGTCGTTCGTCCAGCCTCCCGCCTCGCGGATGAGGCAAAGGCCGGCCATGCAGTCCCAGGCGTTGATGTGCGGCTCGTAGTAGCCCGCTAGCCGGCCGCAGGCGACGTCGGCCAGCGCCAGCGCGCCGGATCCGTTGCGGATGAACATGCCGCCGCTTTCCAGCAGCCGGTGGATAAAGCCGGAGATGAGGCGCGGCGGCACGCGCAGATTTGCGCCTACGCCGAGAAGGCCGCTGCGCAGGTCGCGCAGGGGCTCGACGCGGATCGGCCGGCCGTTGAGGAACGCGCCCGCGCCCTTCTCGGCAGTGAACAGCTCGTCGGCGCAGGGCGCGTAGATGAGGCCGAGCAGCGTCTTGCGCCCGCTCATCAGCGCCACCGAGATGCACCAGCTCGTCATGCCGTGCAGGAAGGGGCTGGTTCCGTCGATCGGGTCGACCACCCAGGTGAAGCCGGAAGCGCCCTCGGTCAGGCCGAATTCCTCGCCGAGGAAACCGTCGTCCGGGAAGGCATCGGCAATGCGCGCGCGCAGCAGCTTTTCCACCTCGCGGTCGGCGATGCTGACCACATCCTGCGCGTTGGTCTTGGCCTCAATGGCGAGTGATCCGAGATCGTTGAAATAGGACAGCGCCAGTGCGCCGGCCTCCAGCACAGCCTCGCGGGCAGTGTCGAAACGGAGGCCTGCGTCGGTCGGGGAAGGGGGCATTGCGGTATCCATCGATAGGTGCGTGTTCATCGGTTCGAAATGTCCTGCCCGGCGGTGGGAACCTCGGCAAGTGCGGCGCTCTGCCGGACGATCAGCGGGGCGGTGATCTTCACCACGGTCGGTGCAAGGCCTGCATCGCCTTGCCGACGGTCGAGCAACTCCATTGCCCTGGCCGCCATCACGTCCGGGTCCTGCCGGAAGGTGGTCAGGCCATAGGCGTCCCAGGCTGCCTCGGGAACGTCGTCGAAGCCGATGACCGAGAGGTCTTGCGGTATCGACAGGCCCAACTCATGGCGGGCGACATCCATCACGCCGAAGGCGATCAGGTCGTTGACGCAGAATATCGCCTGCGGTCGATCGGGGCGGTTCAGCAGCAAGCGCGCCGCTTCGCGCCCGCCCGCATAGTCGGAATCGCCGCCGCGCTCGAAAACTACTTCCGCTCCGAGGCGGGCCGCCTCGGCGCGGAACGCGTCCTCGCGCTCGACGATGCTCGGCGTGCCGGATTTCGATCCGGCAAGGCCGAGCCTCCTGAAGCCGCGGCCGACGAAACGAGCGGCTGCCTCGCGTGCCGCCGCCTTGTTGTCGATGCGGACATGATCGCAATCGGATTCCGAACGGCCGATGACGATCAGCGGCTGGCCATTGCAGCGCGCGAGATCGACGAAGGAGGAGGGCGGCGAGCCGGAGAGGATGATGGTTGCCTCGGCTCGATAGCCGAACAGCGCCTTGCGGGCGGCGTCGAGTTCCGGCTCTGTCTGGCCGGTGTCGATGATGATCGGCACATTGCCGCGCCGGATGAGCGCCCTGGAAAGGGCTGCCATCAGATGCGCCCTGAAGCCGACCTCGGGCTTGGTGACGACGAGGCCGACGAGCCGGCTGGCATTCGCCAGCAGGCCGCGCGCGAGGTCGTTGACCTGGTAGCCCAGTTCCTCGGCCGCGCGCATGACCTTCTCGCGCGTTTCCGGCGAGACGCTGGCGCCGGGGGTAAAGGTGCGTGACACCGCCGAGCGCGATACGCCCGCACGCTGCGCGACCTGCAGGGCGCTGACGAAGCCGGGCTTGGCCGCCACTGTCGTTTCCTCCGCCATCCTGCTCTCCTCAGCGCCCGACCCTGGACAGCACGTCGGCCTTCAGGAATCGCTCCACCACCAGCATGAAACCGACCGACGGAATGAGAAGCAACAGCGCGGTGATGGACGCGATCTGGTAGTTGCCGCCGGCACCTGCATTGTAGAGCAGCAGCGGCAGCATGTTCACATCCGGCGCGCCGACGAAATAGCTGCCGGTGAATTCGTCGAGCGATTCCAGAAAGACGAAGATGGCGCTGGCCATCAGGCCGGGCATGGCAAGCGGCAGGGTCACGTCGCGAAATGTGCGCAAGGGGCCGGCGCCGATGGAGCGCGCTGCCTGCTCGAGCTCGACATCGACCGCCGCGAAGGCCGCTGTGGCGATCCAGACGGCGAAGACGAGGCCGTGCGTGACATGCACGAGCACGACGCCGGCAACGGTGCCGTTGAGGCCGATCTCATAGAAAAGACGCGCGATGTTGACATAGATCGGAAGGTTCGGGAACGCCTGCGGAATCATGAAGGCTAGCAGGATCAGGCCGCGCAGCGGCAGCTTCAGCCGCGCCAGCGCGTAGCCAGCAGGGATCGCCAGCGCCAGCGAAACGACGACGGTGAGGATCGCGACGACGACGCTGTTGGTCAGCGATTCCATCGCGTTGCCGCGCGGCGAGAACACGCGGGCCCAGAAGCTGAAGCCATATTCCAGCGGCAGGGTGTGCGGAAAGTACCAGCGCTCGGTCACCGCCCACAAAAGCAGGTTTGCCAGCGGCCCGAAGATGGCGAAGGCGAGCACTCCGAGGAGAATGCCGCGCGGCAGCCACCAGAGATCGAAGCGCAGGCGCGACGGCGCGGCGATGGAATTGGTCAGCGCGGTCATGCCCGCTCCTTCATGGTCTGGCGCAGATAGATCCAGGCGACGCATGCCGTCACGCCGAGCGAAATGAGGCCGAGCGCATTGGCGACGCCATAATCGCCATAGGCGTTGATGCGGAAGGCGATGTCGGCGGTGATCATGGTCGGCGACTGCGCATTGATCATCAGCGGCACGGACAGCACCGACATCATGGTCACGAAGGACAGGATCAGGCCGACAACCAGCGTGGTGGCGACCTGCGGCAGCACGATCTCCAACAGGATGCGCAGGCGCGAGGCGCCGAGATTGCGTGCGGCCTCGATGGTGCCTCGGTCGAGCGAGGCCATGGCGCCCGCCAGCAGAAGCGTCACGAAGGGCGTTTGTTTCCAGACGAAGGCAATGACGATGCCGCGCCAGTCCAGCATGCCGCTTGCCTGCATCGGCGTGATGAGCCCCGCGCCGATCAGCATATTGTTCATCAGGCCGTTCTTGGCGAGAAAGGTGCGCAGCACCTGGCCGACCACGATGAAGGGAATGAACATGGGCCAGCGGTAAAGCCAGCGCAGAATGGCGACCGCGCGCGGGTTTTCTCCGAGCGTCAGATAGCCGGCTATGGCCGTCGACAGCGCACCGATGATGAATGCCGAGAAGGAGACGATCACCACCGTGAAGATGATGTCCTGCGTGTAGAGCGCAAAGGCCTTCTCGAAATTGGCAAGCCCGTAGCGCCCATCAGCCACGAATGCGCCGACGACCGACGCGGCGAGCGGCACGAGGAAAAGCAGCACGATGACCGCAAGGGCGGGCAGGACAAGGATCAGACCGAGCAGGCGCTTCGACATCGACGGGAACCTGATAGAGGGTAGGCCCGGCGCCTCAGACGAGGAGCCGGGCCGGGAAATGTGAGGCTCAGCCTTAGTTGGCGGCCTGGCGTTCGTAGGCTTCCAGGATCGCGTTGTTGTAGGGCGCGATCGGGAAGGTCTTGCCGTTCGTCGCCAGGTCTTCCGGCGAGATGTCGGTGAAGAGCTTGTTCCAGGATGCTTCGTCGAGCTCGGGCTGGACGTACTTGGCGTCGATGCCCGGATACCAGTTGAAGCGCTTGACGATGCCTTCGCCCTGCACCTTCGGGCTGGTGGCGAGCGCCACGAACTTCTCGGCGAGATCCTTGTTGGCGGCCTTGGCCGGGATCACATAGTGCATCGGCTGGCCGGGCATGCCGGGGGCCGGCAGCACGAGCTTGATTTCCGGCGGCATGCGGCCGTCAGCCTGCCAGGAATAGAACATGTCCACCCACACCGGGCCGATGGCGATTTCGCCGCGGCTCAGAAGGTCTAGCGTGCCGGCATTGCCGGGGGTGAGCGTCGCGTTCTGGGTAAAATCCTTCAGGCTGGCGAAGGCGCCGTCCCACTTCTTGGTCTCGGCCTCTTCGAAGGGACCGTTCATCAGCTTGTTCGCATCGCTGCCGCCGAAGGCGTAAATCCAGCCCATGACGAAGCTGACGCCCGAGGCGCCGCCCTTGATGCCGTTGTAGCCGAACTGCTTGGGGTGCTCCTTGGCCCAGGCGACCAGTTCCTCGTAGCTCTTCGGCGGGTTGGCGACGAGAGCCGGGTTGTAGGCGAGCGCGGTCTGGCTGTTGAACATCGGCATGACATAGCCGCTGACATTGGTGCCAAGGGCCATATCGGCATTGGCGCGCGTCACCAGCTTGCCGGTCTCGATGTTCGGGCGATAGGCCTCGAGGTAACCGGCCTGGACCATTGGGCCGGCGAACTTCTCATGCACCACGGCCACGTCCGTGTCCCACTTCTCGGAGCCGGCCTTGGCCTGCGCTTCGAAGCGCTCGGTGATCTTCTGGGAACCGGCATCGCCCGGGCCCGTGCCGACGGCGCGGACGGTGTTGCCGGGATATTCCTTCTCGAACAACGGCCCGAGATATTCGTTGATGTAGTCGACCATGTTCTGGTCGCCTGCGGTCACCACCGTCAGTTCGGCGGCGGTGGCAGGCACCGTGCCGAGGACGAGCGCCAGCGCCGTCGCTTGCAGGAAAGTCTTCATGGGTAGGGATCTCCGGTTGAAGAGGGTCAGGCTTCGGATGTTTCCAAGGCGCGGTTTTGGATGCCGCTCCGGGAAGGGTTGGCGGGGGAGGGCGCAGCCTCCCGCGTCGTGAACAAGAAAAGAGCCTCGTGCGGGATACGGACCTTCACGGTCTCGCCGGGCGCAAAGGCGCATGGTGCGTCGACCAGGATCTCGGCGTCACCGACGCGAACCGAATGCCGCCACAAGCCGCCGGGATAGCTGACATTGCCGACCCGCCCTTCAAGTTCGAGATTGGAGGGCGGCAGGCTTTCCGTGGATTTGCCGGTCAGCAGCTGGGCTGCCTCGGCCCGGAAGCGCGCTTCCACCGTGCCGCTGGCCAGCGGGCGGCCGTCGAGCGGCACCACGCAGCCCGCATTGCCGTTTCCGGGCACGATCTCGAAGCGGGAGGCTTCTGCGTGGCCGGTCAGGACCAGCCTGTTTTCCGCGCCCATGAAGGCGGCCACGAAGGAAGAGGCCGGACGGTTGTAAACGTCCTCGGGCGTGCCCTGCTGGGCAATGCGACCGCCATTCATGATGACGATGCGGTCGGCCATCACCATGGCCTCCTCCCGGTCGTGCGTGACATGGACGGCGGTGATGCCGAGGCGCTGTTGCAGCGCGCGGATCTCGTGGCGCACCTGCAGCCGGATGCGGGCATCGAGATTGGACAGCGGCTCGTCGAGCAGCAGGATCTGCGGATCGATCGCCAGCGCCCGCCCAAGCGCCACGCGCTGGCGCTGGCCGCCGGACAGTTCGCCCGGCTTGCGCGCGCCGAGACCGGAGAGGCCGAGCAGCGCTTCCATCTCGGCGACGCGGCGCTCGATCTCCGCGCGCGGCTGGCGCTTGAGCTTGAGCCCATAGCCGATGTTCTGCGCAACCGTCATGTGTGGCCACAGCGCATAGGACTGGAACACCAGCGCCATGCCGCGCCGGTCCGGCGGCAGGTTCGTCACGTTCCGGCCGGCCACGCTAATGGCGCCGCCGCTCGGCTGGACGAAGCCAGCAATCGCCCTCAGCAACGTGGTCTTGCCGCAGCCGGACGAGCCCAGGAGGGCGACGAACTCGCCTCTCCGGATCGTCAGGTCCAGCCCGTTAAGGACCGCCGTGGCGGCATAGCCAGCCGACAGATTCGTAACGCACAAAAAACCATCTTCGCTCATCTTTATGCCTTGCACAGCTGTGCAAATGGTGACGCAGCACCCTTCGCCGAGCGCAGGCATAAGAACGTTACTTAACACGCGTATGACGGTTGCCGCCGCGATTTCGAGAAAAAGGCCTCGCTGCCACCAGGCATGAGGACGCGGATCTGGAGCAGAATCTGGTCGCGGCTCTCTCGATCAATTGACGGAAACGCGAAACGAGCCCATGGCCGCCGGGTTCCTGCCCACCGATAGGGCGCCGCGCGAAGACGACGCGATAGTCGCGACTAATTTCATCAGCCATGCTGCTCTCCCGCAGGGCTGAGCCGAGGCCCTTACTAGGCACCAAGCCCAAGCCGAACAAGCCCTTGATCCTGCAAGCGGTGCATTACCCGCGCTCTGCTTCTGGCCATTTCGGTGCGAAAGTGGGCGGAGTTTCACACGGCGTTCGGTTGGCGAAGCGACGGGGTTGGCGTCGGCCAAACCGGCTAACGCAGAATGTCTGATTTTTCTGAGTTTACCCCGAAAGCCGACGGTCCGATTCCGACCCCCATACAGTCATCGAAACAACGCGCCAGACGAGACGCTTGTGTGGCGATCCCGAACGTGGATCTTTCTATCGCCTGATGCTAGTGCGCGATAATGCCCCGTGCGGGGGGCTTGTCAGGGTGCGTGCCAGCAATCGCCGCTAGGCGCTCGTCGATTCCAGCCACCGTAGAGATGTCGATGGTCGCCATTCTCAGCCGTCTGGCACCGCCAGGGACCCGATGATCAGCCTGAACGCCTTCGCTCGTCGCTAGTCCGGCGTGGCGTGGATAGAGCAGGGTCAGCGTTCCGCACCGGTAGAGCTCTCCGTAAGTCATCATTTGATAGACGTCCCCTTGGGAAACACCACGCTTCGTCAACGCGGGCGGCGAGGCTCTCCGGAGACGTGCGCGACCGCGGGATCGCTATTCAGAGGAGGACCAGTTCGAAATCACCGAGTGGACTCGGATCGCGTTTAGGTCATCTCAAACGAATGCTGCTACTTTGGTGCATTGCCTTGTCTGACAGCCAGATCCGGGAAGCGACTTTTCAGTTCTGGCGGGATTACACGCTCGCCATGCATGTTGACGAGATGAACAGACAGTCCCAGCAACACGTTCTTCTGGTGGTGCCGGCGCTCAAACTGGCGTGCAGAGACCCTGTACAGGTACATGAGCATGCGTTGCCCGTGGGCCATCGTCACAGCAGCCAGAACCGGCTTGAGCACCGCCGGGACAAGGCGGGCCTTGGGTGACAGGAAGAACAGGCCGACCCTGAGCCGGCTGGCCGGGTCAAGCGTATGAAGCTCGGCCGTCAGTTGGGCGATATCGCCGCGACGACCTGCGGCAAGCAAAGCGGTCCCCTTGATGACCAGAAGATAGATGTGGAACTGCGATCCGGCCTTGCTCAGCTCGATTGCCCTGTCGTAGAGCTCGATCGCGCGCTCGATATCGCCCTGGCTGGCGTGGATTTGCCCCTTCATGGCAAAGGCCGCAGCAAAGGCGGTGCTTGTCCGGAAGGCTTCGTCGGTGAGCCCGCACGCCAGTTGCAGATGGCCTCGGCCGAGGAAGCGCAGCACTTTTGCGATTCCCATGAGCAACATGGGCTTGCCCCCGGCTTTCGGCAGCGCTCCCAGCGCCAGCCGTTCGATCTCATCCTCGATGGCCAGCCATTCGGCATCCGTGAGGGGCGGTGTACCCGGCATGAGCGGCGCCAAGACCAATTGTGCATAGCGGTTGAGCGCGCGCAGAACGGCAATGGTGGGATCATCGGGATTGGCTGCGTGCGCCGCTTCAAGTCTTGGCGCATTCTGGTGCCAGCTTTCGGAACCAGGCGAGACCAGTCGGGCCGCGTCGTGCAAGCGCAAATGCAATGGCCGGTCGGTCGGCTCCGGGGGCTCGCCGTCAGGCAAGGCCGCATGGGTCCAGATCGACTGGACCAGTGATTGAGAGAAGGCTTCCAGATCCGCGCTATGTGACGGACCTGGTAAGGTGATCCGGAAGGGCGCAATCAACATGTTGGTTCGGCCATCCCTGAGAACCAGCGCCATATGAACGTGCCCGCCGTCGGCCAGCAGGCTCACTTCCAGACTATGGGCAACGGTGCCTACCGCGTCTTGCTCGAACCGCCACTGCGGCATGCATAGGACCTTACGCTCTTCCCCAAGCGCAGATCCAAGATGCTTCGCGAGGCTCTCGACGATCAACCGGAGCTGGCCCGTGTCCTGTGCGAGACCATAAGCAGGACCGATCAGCAGGAAGGCCGAGACGGCTTCGGCCGCGACCGCATCGGCGACCCACAGATAGCCCTCGCCATACTGGGTCGCGATGAAACGAGGAGCGCGGGCATTGTCTCCCAGCCGCTTGCGCAGGCGGTTGATCAGATAGTCGACATTGCGTTCGCTGAGCTCTCCAGCGAGGTCGCCCAGGCCTTCCAGCAATTGCGGTCGGGTAACCAGTTTGTGTGGCTGGCGGCTCAATTGCAGGATCAGAGCCCGCTCCTGCCGGGTCAGCCGCAGGACCGTTCCGTCATCTTTCGTTGCGGAGAGCATGTCGGGCTGGAACATCAGATCGGCATAGCGCACGGATTGCATGGCTCTCCCGGTGGGTTGGCGGAGCAGACCCTGGCGTGGCGCCGGCTCCTCCGGTTCTGTCACAATCGGCTGGCGCCCGGTCAGTTCATGTCTAAAGTATATCCAACAATAGTCATATTGCATGACTCAGGATAAAATTTCCTGGCATTTGGAAGAAAATAAAATCTCAGAAAACGACGTCAAAACATCTCGGCCAAATATTGGCGCGAGAATGTTTTGTTATGGCTGCTTGGGACGGCAATCACAAATCACTTGCGACCATGCTCCAAGGTTGGGTGAGGGACATGGCGCAGGCGCCTGCGCAGGCCGGGGGGAAGCATATGAATCGACCATGTGAGGCCGGCCGCCGGCAGGCTGCACGCAGCGTGCTTAACGCAAGCGTTTCGGCTGTTGCTCTCACGCTTGCGTTAAGCGCCCGGGCAACGGCCCGGCATCGCCGATCTTTGTGTTTCTCCCCAGCACTGGCCGCTATTTTCTGGGCGAGCGCCGGGTTCCAGCCGGCGCAGGCGCAAACGGTGACGGTCACCGGTGACGTGGCCCCGGCCGGAGCCACTTCACCGACATGGAGCATCGGTGGCGACCTCCGTGTTGGCGAGTACGGCACCGGCACGCTGACCATCGCGGATGGCGGCAAGGTCAGCAATACGACCGGCTATATCGGCGGCAGTCCCTCCAACTCAACTGGCACGGTGACGGTCTCCGGCACGGACGCAGGCGGCAACGCCTCGACCTGGACGAATTCCGGCGCGCTCTATGTCGGCTACCTCGGCACCGGCACGCTGACCGTCGCGGATGGTGGCAAGGTCACCAACACGGTTGGCTATGTCGGCTATGGCTCCAACTCAACCGGCACGGTGACGGTCTCCGGCACGGACGCAGGCGGCAACGCCTCGACCTGGGCGAATTCCGGGTTCCTTTCTGTCGGCAACTACGGCACCGGCACGCTGACCATCGCGAACGGTGGCAAGGTCACCAACACGGATGGCTATGTCGGCCGCTATGCCGACTCGACGGGCACGGTGACGGTCTCCGGCACGGACGCCAGCGGCAACGCCTCGACCTTGACGAATTTCGGCGAGCTTTTTGTCGGCGCCAGCGGCACCGGCACGCTAGCCATCGCGGATGGTGGCTCGGTCACGAACGCGATTGGCTATATCGGCCGCTACGCCGGCTCGACTGGCACGGTGACGGTCTCCGGCACGGACGCCAGCGGCAACGCCTCGACCTGGACGAATTCCGACTCCCTCTATGTCGGCGTCTACGACACCGGCACGCTGACCGTCGCGGATGGCGGCAAGGTCAGAAATACGACCGGCTATGTCGGTTGGAACGGCGGCTCGACTGGCACGGTGACGGTCTCCGGCACGGACGCAGGCGGCAATGCCTCGACCTGGACGAATTCCGGCGCGCTCAATGTCGGCGGCTCCGGCACCGGCACGTTGACCGTCGCAGATGGTGGCAAGGTCACCAACACGACTGGCTATATCGGCCGCTACGCCGACTCGACGGGCACGGTGACGGTCTCCGGAGCGGACGCAAGCGGCAACGCCTCGACCTGGGCGAATTCCGGAGAGCTCTTTGTCGGCTTCATCGGCACCGGCACGCTGAACATCGAGGGCGGCGGCAAGGTCACGAACACGGACGGCTATATCGGCAGTACCTCCAACTCAACCGGTACGGTGACGGTCTCCGGTACGGACGCCAACGGCAGCGCGCCGGTGCCGAGGTAGCCGACAGAAAGCGGCAGCGGGCGACCCCGCCGTCGCCGCTGGCACACTGGAGGCGACGAAGATCCAGTTCGACAAGGGCACCGGGACACTCACCTTCAACCACAGCGGCGCCACCACCTTCGCGGCGGCCCTGACCAGCGCTGGCACCGGCACCCCCGCCCTCGACCATTACGCCGGCACGACCACGCTGACCGGCGACAGCTCCGGCTTTTCCGGGACGACGACGGTATCGGGCGGCACGTTGCTGGTCGGCGACGCGGCCGGCAACGGCACGCTCGGCGGAACCGTCAATGTCGGCGCCGGCGGCACGCTCGGCGGCTCGGGCACGATCTTCGGCCCAACCACGATCGCCGGCACGCTGTCGGCCGGAAACAGCCCCGGCACGCTGACCTTTGCCAACGACCTGACGCTCAATGCCGCTTCGACCTCGGTGTTCGAGCTGAACAGCCCCGGCAGCGTCGGTGGGGCCGGTGCTTCCGGCAACGACCTGGTCGTCGTCAACGGCGACCTGGCGCTTGGCGGCACGCTCGATGCGCACGTCGCGGCGGCCGGCTACTACCGGCTGTTCAACTATGGCGGCACTGTTTCGGGCACCTTCTCCGGCGGCACGGTGACGGGCACCGGCGGCTTCGTGCCGATGGCACCGAACAATCCCGATATCCAGTACGGCATTCCCAACCAGGTGAACCTGCCGGTGCTGGCGACAGGCCAGACCATGCAGTTCTGGGACGGAAGCGACAGCACCGGCAACGGCGTCGTTGACGGCGGCGCCGGCACGTGGAGCACGGCTGGCACCAACTGGACCGGTCAGCCTGGGCAGGCCAACATCAACGGCACCTGGGGCGGCTCGGTTGGCGTCTTCGCCGGCGCGGCGGGCGGGACCGTCACCGTCGCGGGCATCCAGAGCTTCGACACGCTGCAATTCTCGACCAACGGCTATGTCGTGCAGGACGGCGCGCTGGCGCTCGGCGTCGCCGGCGGCGGCACGCTCAATGTCGACAACGGCATCTCGACCACCATTGCCTCGACGATTGGCGACGGTGCCGGCGCGATTCTGCGCAAGGTCGGCAACGGCACGCTGATCCTTTCGGGAACCAACACCCATACCGGCGGCACGAGCCTGCTGGGCGGCGTACTGTCGGTGTCGGCCGACGCCAATCTCGGCGCCGCGAGTGGCGGGTTGACCTTTGCGGGCGGCACACTGGCCACGACAGCCAGCTTTGCCAGCAGCCGGGCGATCACGCTCGATGCGGCCGGCAGGTTCGATGTGGCGTCGGGCACCAGCCTTGGCCTGTCCGGCGCGATCGGCGGCACGGGCGCGCTGCTCAAGCAGGGCGAAGGCGCGCTGGTCCTGAGCGGCGCCAACAGCTATGGCGGCAATACA
Organism: Mesorhizobium sp. KR1-2; assembly: GCF_040045035.1. Taxonomy (NCBI): domain Bacteria; kingdom Pseudomonadati; phylum Pseudomonadota; class Alphaproteobacteria; order Hyphomicrobiales; family Phyllobacteriaceae; genus Mesorhizobium; species Mesorhizobium sp. KR1-2. The sequence continues at coordinate 72,471 of NZ_JBDZDS010000005.1, forward strand.
GCCGTAGCGGCCGGCACGTTGATCGGCGACGCGGCCGCGATCCGGGGCGATCTGGGCAATGCCGGAACGGTGATCTTCGAGCAGGCCGGCAATGCCAGCTTTGACGGCGCCATAGCCGGCTATGGCGGCACGAATGGCGCCATGACCAAGCGCGGCGTGGGCATTCTTACCTTGGCTGGCACATCGTCGCTGAACTGGACCATCGAGGCCGGCGGGCTGGTCTCGGCCAGCGACCGCTTTGGCGGCAGTGCGGCGATCGCAAGCGGCGCATCCCTCGTGTTCGACCAGACGAACGGTGGCGCCTATGCCGGCGTGCTGTCCGGCTCGGGCAGCCTCGCCAAGGCCGGGTCGGGTGCTGTGCTGCTGACGGGCGATAGTTCAGCCTTTGCCGGCTCAACCACCGTCATGGGTGGGCAACTGATCGTTGGCCAGAATGGGATTGGCGCGCTTGGCGGCTCACTCACCATCCAGTCGGGCGGCCTGCTCGGTGGCACCGGCAATCTCGGCTCGACCGGCTCGATCGTCACCATCGAAGCGGGCGCGGTGCATGCGCCGGGCAACTCCATCGGAGTCCAGCATGTGCTTGGTGACTACGTCAGCCACGGTACGCTGCGCATCGAGGCGACACCCAGCGCGGCCGACAAGATCGTCGTTGCCGGATCGGTCGACATCACCGGTGCGGCCCTCGACCTGGTGCTGTCTCCGACGGCTGCGGCAAGCTGGAACGTCTTCAACGGCCCCTTCACCATTATCGAAAAGCAGAGCGCCGGCGCCGTGGTTGGAACATTCGTCGACCCGGTGACCCAGAACCTGCTCTTCCTGGACGCCCTGCTCGACTATGCCGGCGGCGACGGCAATGACGTGACGCTGGAACTGCAGCGCAACGATCTGGCCTTTGCCAGCGTCGGCCGGACCCGCAACCAGAGCGCCACTGGCGGCGCCATCGATACGCTCGACAACAGCCAAGCCGTCTGGCGCTCGATCGCGCTGACCGTCGATGCGGACATCGTGCGCCAGAGTTTCGATGCGCTCTCGGGCGAAATCCACGCCTCGGCCAAGTCCGCGCTCATCGAGGACAGCCGCTTCGTGCGCAACGCCATCGACGACCGTCTGCGCGCCGCCTTCGCCGCGCCGGGTGCGTCGCAGGCGCCGGTGCTGGCCTACGGACCGGGCGACACACCCATGGTGGTCGCCGCCGACCATGCCGGCCCGGTGTTCTGGAGCTACGGCTTCGGCGCGTGGGGCTCGATCGACAGCGACGGCAATGCCGCCAGCCTCAAGCGCTCCACCGGCGGCCTGCTGATCGGTACCGATGGCCTGGTTGGCGACTGGCGGGTTGGTCTTCTGGCCGGCTACAGCCATTCCCGCTTCGACGTAGAGAACCGCTTCTCGTCCGGATCGAGCGACAATTACCATCTCGGTCTCTATGGCGGCACGCAATGGGGCAATCTGGCCTTCAGGAGCGGCCTTGCCTATACGTGGAACGATCTCTCCACCTGCCGCTCTGTCGCCATTCCCGGCATCGCCGATGGCCTCAGCGTCGGCTACCATGCCGGCACCTTTCAGGCCTTTGGCGAACTCGGCTATGGCATCGAGGCCGGAGCAGTCCGCTTCGAGCCCTTCGCCAACCTCGTCCATGTCAGCCTGCATACCAATGGCTTTGCAGAAAATGGTGGCGCGGCGGCGCTCTCCGGCCGCAGCGCTACGACCGACGTCAGCTTCACCACGCTGGGCCTGCGCGCCGAGCACAAGCTTGGCCTCGGCACGGTTGACGCCACGGTGCGCGGCATGCTCGGCTGGCGGCATGCCTTCGGCGACACCACACCGACGGCCACGCAGGCGTTCTCGGCCGGTGACGCCTTCACCATCGCCGGCGTGCCGCTCGCCAGGAACAGTGCGGTGATCGAGGCCGGGCTTGACCTTGAGCTGACGCCCGACGCGACCTTCGGCTTGTCCTATATCGGCCAGTTCGCCTCCGGCGCACGGGATCACGGTTTCAAGGCAAACCTCGCGGTGAGGTTCTGAGCATGGGACCCTCTCACAGCATGACGCTCAACCGCGGCCTCCGTCTGGCCGCTCTGCTGATCGCAGGTGCCGCTTTCCGCACGGTCCCGGTCCTGGCGCAGGCGACTCCCCTTCCGGGTGGCGCCTCCTCATTGCAGGAGACCTATCAGGACTGGCGTGTCGCCTGCCAGATCGTCAACGGCGCAAAGCTGTGCGCCGTCTCCCAGCAGCAGGTCCGGCCGGATGGACAACGCGTGCTCGCGGTCGAACTGCAAGCTGCTGCCGGCGACACCGCGACGGGCACACTCGTCCTGCCCTTCGGCCTGCTGCTCGATGCCGGCGTCACCTTGCAGATCGACGACAGGCAGGCTCTGGCGCCATTACGCTTCCGCACCTGCCTGCCCGCCGGTTGTGTTGTGGCGCTGAGCTTCGACAACAACGCCGTCGCCGCCCTTCGGGCCGGCGCAACGCTGAACCTCAAGGCAAGTGCAGCCGACACCAGTCAGGAGGTAACGCTGACCGTGTCGCTAACGGGTCTTGCCGCCGCGCTGGACCGAAACATCGCCCTTGAGCGCCCCTGACAGGGTAAGCAACTGTTCAACGCTCCCCTTGTCGCCCCGGTGCTCGCACCGCGATCGGGCAGCTCAGATCCTTCTTCTTCTTGGCAGCCGTTGCCTTGATCTGGGGAGAGGGAGCCTTTCCCTACAGCCCTGCCACCTTGGTCAGGTTGACGCGGAATCTGTTTCGTGCGTCGCTGGTATTTGCGGGTCATCTCGGCGTTGGCGTGGCCAAGCTGCTTCTGCACCTACCGCTCATCAACCTCTGTCGAGGAGACGAGCGCGGGGTCAAGTTCGTCGCAGAGCCTGATAGTCGCCACTACCTTGCTTTGAAGCCACGCATACTTGTCCGACTTGAGCCGGAGCCGTGATCGCGAGATTGGCTTCCGGGCAAGCAATCTGGTTGAAAAAAAGGTCGCTCTGAGACACTAAGCTGGTTGCGCCAAGGTCGGTTTTAGGCAAGCAATGCTGTTCAGGGATGTCGGCTCCGGGTCAATTTACGCCGTCGCACCCGAAGATTTGGATGACCGCAACGGGTCGGCACCAGAACGGCCGCTTTAGCCGTGTAGCTCCAGAAACCAGACCGTCCGCTCACTGCCCCCAAGCTGCCGGGCGGCATCGCGCCACAAATCGGACGCTTAGAGGCATTGCTTTCAATCCTAGAGCTGACGCGCCAAGATAGCATCACGCAACCCCAACCGTGTCTACAAAACGCAGGGGCTATGCTGTCAATTGATCCAAGTACGGCTGAATCGACGATTGCTCGATCAGTCCATAGATCGGAACGCGCATGCGCTCGCTCATTCACATCTGATGGTGACTCGGGGCGAGAATGACGTCGGCAAGTCCTTGGTCGGCAGACCGGCATGACAGGGGCCTGATCAGTGTCCACCTCCAGGGGCGCACTCCAAATAGGGGGCAAATTTGCGCGCCAGTTGACAGTTGTTGTCCTGATCGAGAATGGAGCGAAGCTTCCGCCTGGGTCCAAATTGCTCTGGGGCGCATCGTCGAAGTGGGATCTGTCAAGCCGCACCAGCGATGGCGACCTAGCTGGATTTCACATCGCCGGGCGCTCGAGCTTCTCGGGGTGCATCGTACCCATCCGGTTCTATGCCGCGCCGATGTTCACGGAGTTCCTTGACTCTCGTCTGGATGGCATTGTCCTTTGCTTGCACGAGCACTGGCAGTGTCCCTGTTTGAGACTGCAGGTTTAGAAATGCGGGAAGCAGCCCGTCTCCGCGTCGAGCTGCGATTGCGTGGAAAGAGCGAAGTAGGGAAAACATCGGTCGGCCTCCTGCACCGCGGATGGACCGGTTGGCCCATATGCACACTCAGAAGGATGACTCGCGTGCCAGTTTCTGCACTCCGGTTCTTGTCGCCAAAACAGAAGTGCCCCGCCGCTTGCGACTTCCGATTGACGGAAGACACCAGCGGCGCATGGAAATTTTCGATTTGAAGAGCAAGATTCATTTTGCGTCGTGGAAGATGATCCCGACGGTGTGACGCATTCCTGAGCGTAGGCGGCTGACCCCGTGTCGTAGATTGACGCGGTAGGTTCCTTTCGTTCCCTGCACGGGCCGGTTGTGGACTGCGAATGCGACGGCATCGCCTTGACGCAGTGGCACGACCTCGGCACGGCTTTGCATGCGCGGACGCTGCTCCGTCAAGACAAACTCCCCGCCTGTAAAATCCTGTCCGGGCTCGGAGAGAAGGATCGCAACCTGCAAGGGAAATGCAAGGTCGCCATAAAGGTCCTGATGGAGGCAGTTGAAGTCTCCCGGCACATACTGCAGCAACAGTGGAGTGGGCCTCGTCTGACCAGCGGCATGGCATTGCTGCAGGAATGCGGAATGTTCCGCCGGATACCGCTCGGTTATTCCCAGGCGCTCGTTCCAGTCATTCGCGACGACAGCGAGTCTGGGATATAAGGCCGTTCTTAGCCCTGCCAGAATCTCCGGCAACGGATATTTGAAATACCGATACTCCCCTTTGCCGAAGCCGTGACGCGCCATGTGAATATGGCTGCGAAAATGACCTTCGTCAGCATAAAGGGCAGAGATTTGTCTGCATTCATCAGCAGACAGCAGCCTTTCGATGACGGCGTACCCAAACGCGCTGAGGTCGTTCGCGAGTTTCGTCCAGTCGTAGTCGTTTATCCGGCCCTCAGCCTGCCGCGACTTGAAGGATTTGAGCTCAGCGGTTCCAAGCGAGTTCATGACAGTGCTTCCTTATTGATAAGCGCGCGCTTCCGTTCAACGCCCCACCGATAGCCCGACAGCGTTCCGTCGCTCCTGAGGACGCGATGACATGGAATGCCGAGGGCAATCGCGTTCGCGGCGCACGCATTGGCAACAGCCCGAACTGCCTCAGCTTGCCCGATGCGGCGAGCGAGTGCGGCGTAGGTGATGATTGCGCCGCAAGGAATCGTACGAAGCACGTCCCACACTCTGCGCTGGAAGGCTGTCCCATGGCGCATGTCGAACTGCAGGTCGAGCCCGGTGGACGGCTTGTCGATGAACCGAAGGACCTTTCCCAGGTCATCGCCCGTCCTGGATCTGCTGGAGACAAGCACCCGGTTCGGGAAGCGAGCGGCCAGATCGGTGGCCAGCTCATCCTCGGTGTCGCCCATAAGGATCGCACAAATCCCAACGGGGCTGCGTGCTACCAGGACCTTTCCAAGCGTACTCTCGCCGGTGGCATAGACCACTTCGTCTCTTGCCGTCGGCGCCTGCGCCGCTGCGGCCTCGCCAGAAACCCGCCTGGCCCGTGTGTGGTGGAGGTTCATGTGAAAGTCTCCGGGGTTGCGTTTCTTCCCCGAAGCTAGGGCTGCCGCGCCCCTCGCTCACTCCGGTCCTTGCGTTCAAATCGACGAAATATCTGACCTCGACGAAAACGGGCGGCATGCAGAGTATGGGTGCGGGAGTCCGGAGAGGGAGGACTAGGCTGCCGCAACAATTTTGCCGACTATGCGAGGCGCGTAATCGTGTGGCGCGCGAGAAGGAAGCATTGCCCGGAATAGAATCGAAGCTCGACATCGCCATTGTCGAGCTCTGTCCATTCGGCGTGTCCGTCGGCTACCAATTGGCAAAGGAAGGACATGACGAGCGCCTTGTCCCTGTCGGCGTAATGACGGCTGCCAATGTGGTCCTGCCTCAACGTTCGTCCGCAACGCCGCTCGCGACGCGTTCTTTCATCCAGTCCGCTCGTCGGGAACATTGGCCCCCTCGTCCTTGGTCGCCCGCAACCGCTCGCGGCTACGGGCTAACAGAGAATAAAATAGGCGCAGTCTGTGCCAAAGCGCCATAGCTGGTCGTCTCGCCAGCAGGTATTTCGCGAAGCAGCGTCCAGACCTGGCGCTGATACTCGCTGCCTCGCATATCCAGCGCCAATCCTGGGTCGATGCCTGGTTGCTCGACGACATCAGCCAGTTTCGCGATCACTGCTGCCAGAGCGTCTTGGCTTTCGACAAGCTCGGCGTCCGGGCAACCAGCGCGCAGTGCATCCAACATAGCGCCGCCGTGCTCGCCGAACTCGAAAGTCACGATGCCGTCCTTCGAAACGGCTACAAGAAAATGCCCGAGTGAACTGTCACCCCAGGCGAACTTGATTTGCTCACGCATTGGTGCCTCCTCGATACGGATGATGAGTAGGTCCAAGTTCCGCACGAGGACGCCGGCAACACGATCCGTTCCTTGCTTTCAAATCAAAAAAGCGCGGAAACTTTTCTCAAAGACCCGACGCGCTGGGCGTCAGCCCGCCTCTATCCGATTTGAACGCAATTTTCGGAGTGCGACTTCCTGCGCGAGATGTTGAGTTGTCCGGCGTTGGAAATGCGGTTGCAGGGTGCAGGGCCTTCAGTCGGGCGATGATCGCGTCTCCAGCCTTGGCTGTGAGTTGCTGATATCCGATCGCGCGGATCAAGGCCTTGTATGGCTCTCGAGCGGCCTTTGGGTCATGTCGGCACGGTCCAACATGCGCGATGAGCTTTGCCCAATCGGCGTCCAGGTTGCGAAGGAAGGAAACGGATGTCTTGTAGCGGGCGAAGAGACTCATTGATCAGGCAATCTGCGGACATGGTGGCGCCGGGTGCGGAGAGAGCTCCGCGGCGGCTATTGGCGATTTGGCTGGCGATGTTTTGGTCGCCCGCAGCGGCTAGCCGCCGGGCTGAGCCTCGCGTTTGAGAAGCGCGCGTTTCCGCTCCACGCCCCATGCGTAGCCCGAGACGGTGCCGTCGCTTTTCACCACGCGGTGGCACGGGATTGCCACCGCGAGATTGTTCGCCGCGCATGCCCCAGCAACGGCGCGGACGGCCTTTGGTGCGCCGATGCGGCAGGCGACCTCCGCGTAGGAGACCGTGCGTCCGACCGGGATTTCACGCAACGCCTGCCATACCCGTTGCTGGAAGGCGGTGCCGCGAACGTCCAGCGGTAGGTCGAGGCCGAGTTGCGGCATTTCAACGAAACCGACGACCCGTGCGACGAGGGCTTCGTAGTTCGGGTCGGCTCCGATCAGCCGGGCCTTGGGAAAGCGATCCTGCAGATCGCGGACCAGTTCATCCGGGTCATCGCCGAGCAAGATAGCGGCCACTCCCTTGTGGCTGGATGCGACCAAGATGGAGCCGAGCGAGGTTTCACCGACCGCGAAGCGGATTTCCTCGTCTGTGCCCCCGTTGATATACTGGGTCGGCGTCATGCCCAGCATGTCCGTGGATTTCTCGTAGAAGCGACCGCTGGAGTTAAAGCCGGCGTCATAAATCGCGCCGGTTACGCTCTTGCTGGAGTGCAGGCAGCGCCGAACTCGTTTCGAGCGATGCGCGGTCGCGTAGTCCTTGGGGGTGAGCCCCGTCGTCGCCTTGAACACGCGATGAAAGTAGCTTGGACTCCGGTCGACCGCGCCGGCCAGATCAGACAGCGACGGTTCTTCCTCGCTCGCCTCGATCAGGCGGCAGGCGCGCGCCACGATCGCGGCATTCTCTCCGTCGATGGACAGTCCTTCCGGATTGCAACGCTTGCATGGCCGGAACCCCGTAGCCCGGGCGGAGGCGAGCGTGTCGTGCAACTGCACATTCTTCGGATTCGCGGTCCGCGACGGGCATGAGGGACGGCAGTACACTCCGGTCGTCGCAACGGAGTACCAGAAGAGACCGTCGGCGGACTTGTCTCGCGCGACAATCCGCGTCCAACGATGGTCGTCCGCCACACTTGGGATCGTTTTTCTAGCTTGCTCGGCCGTCAACGTAAGCATGGCAGTTTCCTGTCGGGTAGTTTGGGACATTTTTGACCGCGGCAACGCTGTCCGGCACTCCGATCCTTGTTCGCAAATCCAGATTGGCGGAGCAGCGCGGCGCCGCATGTCCAAGGCAAGTACCCTGACACTCCTGCATGCAGTCGGCCACCCGAATCCTGATGGAATAAGTGGCGGAGGGGAGGGGCCGCGCAATGAGCGCGCGCGCCAAGCAAGAGGCGCCCGCGAGCGTATCGCGGGCGGGTTTCTTTTAGATCAAGCGGTCTTTAGTATGCCGAGTTGCGTGAGGCACGCGACACCGTCGTCGAGGCCGATTTCCTCAACGATCTTGCCATTCACGACTTTCAACACGGTCGTGCCCGTGAACCGCATCTTGCGTCCCGTATTGGCAGGAAGTGAGCCGGCAATGAAGTCGCCGAATGCCGGGCCGGTGTGGGTGCCGCCACCTTCCCATTGGCCGACGACATAGTCGCCCTCGGCGATCAGGTCGGCGGTGGCGCCGAAAGCCAGATCCGGGAATGCCGCTCGAAAATCGCGCATGAATTCCTTGATGTCGGCATGACCGCGGCGCGGTTCATGCAGCGAGTATTTCATCAGCATATCCGGCGCCGCAATCTCGTCGACGACGTCCAGATTGACCTTGTCGCCCCAGAAATCGGTGAACCACCGAACGACGATGGCCTTGTTATCTTCCTCTCTGCTCATTTTGAACACTCCAGGGTTGATGAAGCTAGGATCATCGGCACTGGCCGATAATCTCGGAGTGGGATAGCGGCGCTTGCGGCGCGCGAAACTCCGTTTCTTGCCATCCAATCGGATCCTGCCGTATCGCTCGTCGATCGGCAGCTTACGGATTGGCGAGCGACCTGATCGCGGGCGCCCGCAAGATAGCTGGCGGCTCACTGGGATGCGGGCGATACATGTTCGACGTGGTGGCTCTGGTTCCCAGCCAAAATTCGATTTGAAGGCAAGAATCGAGGTTCTCGCGCGCGGGGCGCGATCTCATCATTGCAAATGCTTCGATCTGCGATGGGTCCCGCCATGAAATTGATACGGTTCGATAAGGGAAAGCCGCCGCCACCCGCCGCCGCCCGGGCGTCCCTGCACGCTTGTTCCGTCGGACCGGGTAGCCGGCGCTGCGCAGTGGCATGCCGTTTGCCAGTCGCCAAGCTGCGAGTCGAGGGCGCGCCGTGACCATGCGTTCCATTCTCGCGGTTCGCGCGGCCTGATCCGTCTCTGTCGCCTCGACCAGGAGCCAAGCCGCTACTCGTGCGCGGCGAACATCTGCTGCGCGTCGAAACCCCATCCTGATCCGAATGAGGTCATGATGAAGATCCATCGCGCCGGGGAAACGCCCTCCTAGCCATTGCTTGTGCTTTCGCTTTTGAGGCCGATCCCGGCCGGTTTTCCACGCTCCCTGTAGGATTGGAGGTTGCGGTGACGTTTTGCTCTACGCCATCGCCATCTCCACCTGCCTCCTGGCAAACGGCCGGAACTGCATCAGGATCAAAACCGCTGCCAACCCCATTCCCCACGAACCGACATACATCAGCGCGTAGCTATCGAAATGGTCGTAGATCAGGCCGCCCAGCAACGGACCGGTCGACATGCCGAGGCTACCGGCCATCGCCGTGCCGCCGATGATCGTGCCCATCATCCGCAGCGGGAAATTCTCCCGGATGATCACGGCGTAGAGCGGCATCGTGCCGGCATAGATGAAGCCGACCAACGCTGCCACCGCGTAGAATGGGCCGAGCGTCGAGACGGACACATAGGCGAGCACGCCGAAGGCCTGTGCCATCAGACCGAGCACCAGCACGCGCTTTGCGCCGAACTTGTCGCCGAGGATGCCAAAGGCGATGCGTCCGCCCATGCCGGCCAGCCCCTCGACGCTGTAGATCGACACGGCCGCGATCATCGGGACGCCACAGGTCACGGCGTAGCTCACCGTATGGAAGATCGGGCCGGAATGGGTGGCGCAGCAAAAGAAGTTCGCCAGCATCAGGATGATGAACTGCGGCGAGCGGACCGCCTGCCTGACGGTCATTTCAGATTGCGGCTCGTCTGCTGCCATCTCCGCCGACCCGCCGCTCAGCGCCGGCGGGCGCCGCACAAGCAGCGCGGCGGGGATCATAAGGGCCGCTGTGATGCCGGCGATGATAATCATCGCGGTGCGCCAGTCGTGGATGGTAATCAGCCAGGCAGCCAGAGGTGCCATGGTCATCGGCGCCATGCCCATGCCCGCAGAGACGAGCGAGACGGCAAGCGCTCGCTGGGTCTCGAACCAGCCGGTCACGCAGGCTATCATCGGCGCGAAGACGGCGGCGGTCGCCGCCCCGACCAGCAGGCCGAACAGAAGCTGGAACTCGACCAGAGATTCCGCGCGGCTGGCGAGCGCCAGGCTCGCGGCCAGGACGGCCGATCCCGTGAGCACCACAGGGCGCGGGCCGAACCGGTCGGAGAGGGTGCCCCACACCACGCTGCCCGCCGCCATGGCGAGGAAGCCGATGGTCATCGCCGTGGATATGCCGGTGATGGACCAGCCGGTGTCCTGTGAAATTGTCCGCAGGAATACGGGCAGCGAGAACATGGCGCCGACGGCAACGCAGCCCAGCAGGCCGCCTGCCGCCACAATAACCCAGCGATAGGAATGGTTCATAGCAGTCTCCCCCGGACGTTTCCTCTGCCGCCGCATGACACCGCGCGGATGTCGGACGGGCGATTAATGTCCCGAGGACGTGTCAACGCCGCCTGTGCCGACATCGGGAAATATTTATTACCGGAATTCGGCAAAGTTCGAAGCCGGCGGGAGAGTGGCCGACCTCATCATTGCCCAAGCGCGCGGCCTGGCAGATCCAGATGAGGTCCGCCGCGATCTGAACCTTGCATGACCGATCCTAGGCGTCATCCCCTCCAATGCGGTGTCGAAGGCCCTGAACTGCTCGAAGCCGGAATGCATGGCTCCGGGCCTGGCATAGAGCGCGGCATAGTGCGCACGCGAAGCTTCGTCGAAGCTCTTCGGATCGGCCGAAAACTCATTCCAGAAGCGATCGAGATAGATGCGCTCGCGCCCCTCGACCAGCCGTTCCATGTCGGGGCCCCCGAAGCGGAAATGCCACAACAATGGGTTCTTCAGGATCTCCTCCCAGGGGCCGATGCCTGGAATTGGCGCATCCATGAGCACGAATTTTGTCACACGGTCGGGCTGCTCGGCCGCAAAAGCACCACCGCCGGCCCGTGGCCGCCGAACCGGACGAAGATCTGTGCACCGTTGGTGGAGATCGTTTCGGCCCTGAAGCCGGGTGGGAAGGGCTGAACCTGGGCCAGGGCGGGTGTGGCGAAGAGCATGGCGCTCAAGATCGAGGCGAACTTTCGCATGTCTGAGCTCCCGCTTGCGGTCATGAGCCTTGAGAAGTGGTTCGCGTGAGGATGCTTAACCGTGCTGGGGCTGAATTCGTTCCGAGAAATCAAATGCCCAATGACAAGGAGATGCCGGTAGCGGATTGGACGGGCACGCTACGCGTTGCGGCTGTCCAACCATGTCGTGTTCCAGCAGATGACACCGAAGCAGAGCGCAACGAAACAGCCGCTGAAACTCAAGAGAGAAGCCCGCCGCCTTGGGTGAGAGACGGGCCAGAACTGACAGCGTAACGTGGCTGCCGCCAAGTCGGTGCCGGCATGGCTATGGCGCCATTGGGCGCAGCAAACCTGATGATTTGGGGGCACGGATCATGGCGACAGGCCGATGATCGGCACCAGGGTGGTCAGGCAATCCAAGCAGAAGTTGCCCCCGGTCTGATCGAGGAAGGCCGCCTCAGTTCGCGAGGGTGATGGGCGTTTCGGCCCTTTCGCGCCCTTCTCGACCCATCTCGAAATTGTTCTTTCACCGTGTCAGGCACGCAGCGCAACAATTCGCGCCAACCGGCGTTCATACACAACGCGCGCCGTCAGCATGGCGGTGCGAGGGCAGGCCCCGGCTTGTGCGATGGGCGCGAACAACTGGAAAAGAAAAACGCCGACGGCTCTGGTGCCGTCGGCGGGCTAAGTCGGCCTAAGACGGTCAGGTAGATGAAGCCATGGCGACGACTATCGCGCCCGGTGAAGTGCCGAGCATGTGCCTGGTTCAGTAAGGGTGGCGGCACCATCTCGGCTCGAATGAAGTTTGGTTACGTGCAGGCACTTCAACCAAATGGAGGTCACCATGAAGGTACTTGAAGCGATAGCGGCAGCGATTGCGGCTGAGGGCATCGATCACATCTTCGCGGTCATGGGCGATGCCAATCAGGACATCATTGTGGAGCTGTGCGAAAAACACGGGCTCAAATTCGTTCACGCGCATCATGAGGCTGCTGCCATCGGCATGGCGGACGGCTACTCGCGCTTCACCGGTAAGATTGGCCTTGCCTCCACCACGCAAGGTCCCGGCTACACCAACGCGACGACCTCGCTCGTTCTGGCTCGGCTGCATCGATCGCCGGTCTTGATGTTGGCCGGCCACGCCTCACTGCGAGACCCCTATAACCCGCAAGGCATGGTCGATCAGGACGCGATGGCCAAGCTCACGGCCGGGGCGACGGTGAAAATCGATCATGCCAACAATGTCGACTACTGCCTTGGCGAAGCTTTCCGCCAATTGAGAGCGAGGAAAGGACCGTTCGTCTTCAACCTGCCGCAAGACGTTCAGCACAATGTCCTCCAGGACCCGAACTGGACCTACCGCCCCATGTACAAGGCGAAGGTGTTGCAACCGCCGCGGCCGGAAGACGTCGCCGAAGCGGCCAAGATCGTGGCCGGGGCCAAAAAGCCAATCATTCTCTGCGGGCTTGGCGCTGCCCAGGCAAGGGCCGAGCCAGAGGTCCAGAAACTGGCCGCATATCTCGGCGCACCGGTGGCAACGACGCTGTACGCAGCAGGCTTCTGCGCCCAGTACCCGCTCTATCTCGGCATCAGCGGCGGCCTGGGCTCCGACTTCACGGTCGATACCCTGGCCGAAAGCGATGTTATGATCGTCGTCGGTGCGAGCTTGAACGAGTGGACGACGCATTTCGGCAAGATCCTCGAAAACGGCAAGAAGATCATCCAGATCGATGATCGCGAGGATGCGTTCGGCTGGTTTGCAAGGGCTACGGTGGGCCTCGAAGCCGACGCGAAGATAGCGGTCGCGGCACTGCTCGAGCGGCTGCAGGCAGACGGCGCGCCGGCGCGTCAGCCGGATGCGGAGACAGTTCAGAAATTCCAGCAGCGGAAGCCGCCGGCCATAAGCTACGACGACGGACAGACGGTCGATCCGCGCCGCGTCGCCAGCTACCTGGAAGACAAGCTGCCGAAGCAGGATCGCATTCTCGTCTTCGACGGTGGCCACTCCGCAATGGTGACCTGCCGGGCCATGAGCAGCCCCAGCGCCGACAACTGGGCGCTCGGACTGGACTTTGGAGCCATCGGGCAAGGACTGAGCATCGCGCTGGGGGCCTGCTTTGCCCGGCCGGGCAAGCGAATAACCCACCTCACGGCGGATGCCTCGTTCATGATGAACGTGGCCGATTTCCACACTGCGGTCAGTCACAACCTGCCGCTCACCGTCATCGTGTTCAACGACAATGCCGTCGGCCAGGAGCGGCACGACCTGGTCCACAAGGGGTTCCCGACGAAGTACGCCGATATCGCCCAGCCGGATTTCGAAAAACTCGCCGCCGGCTTTGGCGCCAAGGGGTTCAGAGTCGATCGCGCGGACGATTTCGGCGAGATCGACAAGGCTCTTGCCGTCGAAGACGGCCCAGTGATCGTCAATGTGCGCATCAACGGAGACGTTGAACTGCCGGTCAGCTGGGAGATCGCGCAGCATCTCGAAATGACCGCGTAGGAAGCGGTTAGCCAGCAGATATGTCGGCGGGCGGTCGCCATGTGCAGCCATCGCCCGCTTTCGTCGAAGCGGATCAACTCGGCCAATGCCCCATCGTGCCAGAGCAGAGTTCACGAGAAATCCCGTCGCAGTGGCGGTCGGTCTGCTGGACGCGCCGGCATTGACCACTGCGCGCGCGGCGCGAGGGACCGGCATGGAGTTTCTCGAGCTCAATTGCGAGCGGCGCAACGCCGGCGTCACCGTGCCGGTGCGCGAAAACGCTTTTCTGATCGCGCTTCAATTGAGAAGGTCCACCGATTTCGACCTGTTCGCCGGCGGCAGATTCATCCAGCCTGAGGGCTTTGAGGCCGGTGAGACCGCCATCTTCGACCTGAGGATGGAACTGGCTACCGACCTGCGCGACCCGTTCCACGCCATAAACCTCTACGTGCCGCACAAGGCTCTTTTGGCCATGGGCGATGATGGGGATATCCCGCGGCATATACAGGAACTTCGTCACACAGTCGGCGGCACCGTTCGCGATCCGGTCGTGCGCGATCTGCTGCTGTCGATGCGCCCGACCCTCGCGAGACCGGAGGAAACCTCCGAACTGTTCGTCGACCACGTGGCATTGGCTCTTTCGATCCACCTCGCCGGCAAATACGGCAATGTCGCTCAGTTGCCGCGACAATGGGGAGGCGGACTCGCACCATGGCAAGAACGCCGGGCCAAGGAACTCATGGAGGCCAACATCGATCGCGGCCTTACCCTGGAGGCGCTGGCGCAGTCATGCAGCCTTTCGAAACGCCACTTCACGCGCGCTTTTCGCCAGTCGACCGGGCTGGCACCTTACCAATGGCTGCAACATCGCAGGATAGACAAGGCAAAGCAGCTCCTGGCGAAATCCACTATTTCGCTCGGCACTATCGCTTTCGAGTGCGGTTTCGCAGACCAGAGCCATTTTACCCGAGCGTTCTTACGGGTCGTCGGCGTCACGCCAAGGAAATGGCGCCTCACCATGCTTGAATAGATTTGGGCTTGAATAGTTTTGGCCAGATCGTTCCACGTTTGGCCGTTTCGTTCACGATCCAACGGCCGCTCTGCCATAGATTCTCGACTGTCAAGGTTCTGAAAGGAGAACTCAGATGTCGAATTTGTTCACTTTGCTTGCAGCAGCCTCCGCGCTTGCGCTGGGCGTCACCGCAACAGCGACCAAAGCTCAGGCCGCCGATGTGAAATCCGTCGTGCTCGTGCACGGCGGTTTCGTCGATGGCTCTGGATGGCAGGGCGTCTACGATGTCCTGAAGAAGGACGGATACGACGTGACGATTGTCCAGAATCCCACGACCTCGCTGGCCGATGATGTCGCCGTCACCAAGCGCGCCATTGCGGCGGCTCCAGGTCAGGTGGTCCTGGTGGGGCACTCTTATGGCGGCGTCGTCGTGTCGGAGGCTGGCACCGATCCCAAGGTGGCGGCAGTCGTTTACATCACCGCCTTTGCTCCCGACGCTGGGGAGTCGGTTTCGAGCCTGATTGCCAACCCGGCGCCGGGTGCTCCGGTGCCCCCGATCCTGCCCCCGGTTGACGGCTTCCTGTTCCTGGACAAGGCGAAGTTCGCAAGCTCGTTCGCCGCCGACGTTCAGCCGGACCTTGCATCCTTCATGGCCCACTCGCAGGTTGCGTGGGGCGTGGCCGCACTTGAGGGCAAGATCACGGCTCCCGCCTGGAAGGTGAAGCCGACCTGGTACCTCGTTGCAACGGAAGACAAGATGATCCCGCCCGAGGCACAGCGGGCAATGGCCAAACGCGCGGGCGCAACCATGACCGAAGCCAAGGGCAGCCACGCGATTTATGTCTCGCAGCCCAGAGCAGTGGCAACCCTCATCGAAACCGCCGCGAAGGGCGCAAAAACGGCGGCACAGTAAATTGAGCTCTTGGCCGACATTCGCTGGCCTGATCGCCAAAATGTACATCTGCCCTCAATGCCTCCCGTGACGGGAAGCTTCCCTACCCGGACGACGCAATCATTGCCCGGCTCGCCTGGAGTTACGATCCACTGGAGGAAAGCGAGAAAGCCTTTGGCCGCTTGCAGTCCTACGTCGCCGGGCCACCCTTTAGGCTGGGCTCTCAGTGAGTGCCGACCCGTATCGCCATCAGTCTTGCCGAGCACTATCTGGAGCGCGACGAAAGGACGAATACGCGAACCGCATTTGGCGCCGATTTACAAAACCTTCAAGCAAGGCTTCAACTCCAAGGACCTGCGTAGCGCCGCGCAAGTTCTTGGCTCAATCTGAGATCTTGCAGCCTGCTGTTTTTCGGCTGTGTTGCGGCGGACCTGGCCAAGCTACCGGCCGAGCGAGCCCGAGCTCCTTACAAAATTTCACAGGTTTTGCGTTGCCCCCGCCGGCGCTCCCACTAGGTAATAAGGCTGCAAGGCATGCTGCCGTCTTCACCAGCTACTCATGGAGACCCACGTGACTGCAACTTCACCCGAACAAAACAAAGCGCTTGTGCTCAAAGCCTTCGATACGCTGTTCAATAAACGCGACTACGTCGCGGCGGAGCCGCTGTGGTCGGAGACATACATTCAACACAGCGCACATATCCCTCCCGGCCGCGACGGCTTGTTCAAACTTGTTCGCGGCCTCCCCGACACACTCCGTTACGAATGCCACGTGATCCTCGCTGGAGAGGACTACGTGATCGCGCATGGTCGCTTTTCGGGCCACGGGCGTACCGCCTCGTGGGTCGCCGCCGACGTCGTGCGCATCGAAAACGGCAAGCTCGCCGAGCACTGGGACGTCCTTCAAGACGAAGCGACCCAAGCGGAATCCCTTAGCGGCTTACCAATGTTCGGCGACCGTTTTCCAAGTTGAGGAAGACCCATGACAAGCACAAATTCGCGGGCTGCATTCATTGCGTCCCGCAGAGACGTGCTTCTCGATGTTTCGGCTGCGGTGGCGGTTGGGGTCCCGGCCAAGTCGTTGGCGGCGACGAGCCGTCCAAATGGAGCCACTACTGACCAGAAAGGAGATCTCTCCATGTCTACGATCACCACCAAGGACGGCACCGAAATCTACTACAAAGATTGGGGACAAGGTCAGCCCATCGTATTCAGCCATGGCTGGCCGCTGTCCAGCGATGACTGGGACACGCAGATGCTGTTTTTCGTCAATAATGGCTATCGCGTCATCGCCCACGACCGCCGCGGCCATGGCCGCTCGACGCAGACCGGCGACGGCCACGACATGGATCACTATGCAAACGATCTCGCGACGTTGACAGCTCATCTCGACCTGAAAAACGCCATCCATGTCGGCCATTCTACCGGCGGCGGTGAGGTCGTGCACTACATTGCCCGTCACGGCGAAGGCCGCGTGGCAAAGGCTGTGCTCATCTCGGCAGTGCCGCCCTTGATGTTGAAGACGGCGGCCAATCCCGGAGGATTGCCCAAGGATTTCTTTGACGGGCTGCAGGCGCAACTGGCCGCCAATCGCTCGCAATTCTATCGCGACTTCGCCGCCGGTCCCTTTTACAACTACAACAAGACCGGCAAGCCTTCCGAGGCGGTCATCGAAAACTGGTGGCGGCAAGGCATGATGGGAGGTGCCAAGGCACACTATGACGGGATTGTCGCCTTCTCGCAGACCGATTTCACCGAAGACCTGAAGAAGGTCACGGTGCCTGCACTGGTGATGCACAGCATGGACGATCAGGTGGTGCCGTATGCCGATTCCGGGCCTTTATCGGCGAAGCTTTTGAAGAACGGAACGCTCAAGACCTACAAGGGCTATCCACACGGGATGCCCACGACCGAGGCCGAGACCATCAACGCTGATCTGCTCGCCTTCCTGAAAGAGTAGAACTTTAACGCGCGCGAACCTCGCGATCTTGACCTTGGGCGGTCGAGCGTCGATGCGATAAGCCGTCGTGCTGTTGACGACGGCTATGCCGTTGTGCCCGAACCTGCCAGGAGGTCGGGTCGGGCCTTCGGAGGCATGGCTTGAATTGAGTCCCGCCCTCAATCTATGCGCATCGCGGTCACGCTAAGCTGTTGGGGTCAGCTTGGCCCCCATCGGAAAACCGAAGCAGCTTTGCTTCCTTCCTGGACAGCACCACTTCGGTGGCCGGCAGTCAAGCAATCTCCGAAACCTAGTCGGCGGCGATTACCAGAGCCGCCTCGAGGTGAAAAGAACACTTCGTGACGCCTCTCGACCCGTAAGCGACTAAGCATCCCAGAACCGGACGGTCGGCGTGCGCCCCAAAGCGGCGCGGCGAATGTCGCAAGCTATGTGAGGTCGGAGGCCGGGATCGAGCCCATCTGATGTTGGACCGGCGGCTGGCCCGAACTACAGCTATCCTTATGCGCTCATTATTTCGGTGCGCATCTTGCCGACGACGGAATCAATGAACGCCGAAACCGCCAGCGGCAGGTGAGTCCGGTTTGGGTAGACGACGCTCATGGAGAGGTTGCGCCGCATGTAGTGGGGCAGCACCGGCACCAGTCGGCCGGCGGCGAAGTCGGCCGTGCCGAGTATCGGGGTCAAGGCGATGCCGAGACCCGCAATCGCCGCCTTTCGGATCGCTTGCGCGGTGTTGGCCATCACGCGGCCGGTAACCGTCACCTCTTCCTCGACACCGTCGGGGCCTTGCAGGCGCCAGGTGGCGTAGTCCCGCGCCTGAGGCGCAAACAGACAGTCATGACGGGTCAGGTCCTGCAACGTGGTCGGCATCCCGCGCGCCGCGAGATAGGAAGGGCTGGCAACAAGTCCGATCGACCGGCTTAGGATCTTGCGCACGACATAGTTCGGACTAGGCGTTTGTGTGCTTCGGAGGGCGACATCGATGCCTTCTTCGATGAGGTCGGCCATGGCGTCGCTCAGGACGAACTCGATGCGCACTTGCGGGTGCGCGGCCAGAAAATCGGCCACCCATTCCATCTTGTAGAAGTCGAAAAAGTCGGCGGGCATGGCCACGCGTATCAGCCCCTTGGGAATCCGCGCGCCGGCAATCAGATCCTCTCCCGCTTGGTGCAGTCCGTCCACGGCCGCGGCGCTGTTACCGTAGAGTTCATACCCGGCATCGGTGAGCTTCAGCTTCCGGGTCGATCGCTGCATGAGCCGGGCGCCGAGCTGATCTTCCAACTCCTGAATGCGCCGGCTGACCGTATTAGCCGGAATCCCTAGGTGCCGCCCGGCCTCCGCGAAACTGCCGAAGCGAACAACCTGAACGAACAGGCCGATGTCGTTCAAATCGAGCATCATCGGTATTCCTTCGAATAATGGGGGAGTCAAATCCGATATCCCCAACTAGTCAATAAAACATGCGGTGCTCATGTTTAGGGACAGCGGGAACTGCATACGGTTCCGATAGTTCGATCAGCCACAGGGAAGGCGTCCCACATGTCCAAGAACCCGCATATCGGCATCGTCATCGGCTCGACGCGACAGGGCCGCTTCAGCGAGCGCGCGGCCGCATGGTTTCAAAAGATTGCGGCCCGGCGCGCCGATCTCAGCGTCGAAGTGATCGACCTGCGCGACTACCCGATGCCATTCTTCGATGAGCCGGCATCGCCGGCCTGGATGCCGCCAAAGGCCCAGGCCGCAAAGCGTTGGGCGGCGAAGCTGGGCGAACTGGACGGGATCGTCTTCGTCACGCCCGAATACAATCACGGCTACAGCGCGGTGCTGAAGAACGCGCTGGACTATGCCTATCAGGCATATAACCGCAAACCGGCCGCTTTCGTCGGATATGGCGGCGTCGGCGCGGCACGCGCCATCGAGCAACTGCGCATGGTCGCCGTCGAACTTCAGATGGCGCCGATCCCGAAGTCTGTGAACATCGGCATGGCCGAGTTCTTCGGCATCTGGCAGCAGGGCAAGGATTTTTCGGATTTTCCACATCTCGAACAGGCGGCCGTCGCACTGCTCGATGATCTGTCCTGGTGGAGCCGCACACTGCAAAGCGGACGTCAGACCGCAGCCGAGTTGGCGTCAGTCGATTGAGCGTTGTGGGCGGCCATTCGGCCCACTCCCACAGCGTCATTCCAACGTGGGTTGCCGGTTCGCCGCAACCGGTCGAGCGAAAGGAGATTGGTCATGAATGAGAAACTTACCGTCGTCGTCATCGGGGCCACGGGCCAACAAGGTGGCGCTGTGGTGAAGAACCTGCTCGAGCGCGGTCACGAGGTTCGCGCCGTCACGCGCAATACCGACTCGGCGAAGGCGAAAGAGCTCGCAAGCGCGGGCGTCACGCTCGTGCGCGCGTCACTCGAAGACACGGCCGCGCTCACCAACGCGCTCGAAGGAGCGACCTCACTCTTCGCGATGACGACGCCATTCGAAGGAGGCCCGCAAGCCGAGACGCGACAAGGCATCTCCGCCGCGGACGCGGCCAGCGCGGCCGGTGTACACCTCGTCTTCAGTTCGGTCGGTTCCGCCAACCGGCAGACAGGCGTCCCGCACTTCGACAGCAAGTACGAGGTCGAAAAGCACATCGCCAAGATCGGCGTACGCGCCACGGTTCTGGCGCCAGTCTATTTCATGGAGAACCTCTATTTCGGTAAGGAGCAGCTCGCGAAGGGCATTTATGCCACGCCGCTTCCGCCAACCCGGCAGCTTGCGCAAGTCGCGGTCGCGGATATCGGGGCTGTCGCCGTTCGCCTCCTGGAGGACCCGGGCCGCTTCGCAGGCAAACGCTTCGATCTCGGGGGCGACGAACTCACCGGCAACGATGTCGTCGCCATCCTCTCGCGTGTCACCGGTCGCCCGATCACCTATTTCCAGGTTCCGCTGGACGTCATCCGCCAGCGCATGGGGGAGGACGGTGCCAAGATGTACGAGTGGTTCGACCGTATCGGCTTCACCATCGATCGCGCGGCGCTGCGCCGTGAGTTCCCCGACGTCGCCTTTCACGACTTCGAGTCATGGGCGAAGGCACAGGATTGGAAAGCGCTTCTGCAAGGCGCCTAGGACGCCGCGCGTCCGACGCGTTCAGCAGCCAGAGAATAGGGAGAGCTCCCATGAAAGCCGTCACACTGTTGGAATATGGTGGGGAGTTGGCGTTCAACGACGTACCGAAACCGACGATTGCGCGCGACGAGGTACTGGTCAAGATCAGGTGTAGTGCCGTCAATCATCTGGACCTTGTCGAGGCCTCCGGAAGGGCAAGACAGATACTTCCGATCGACCTGCCGTGGATACCCGGTCATGAGTTTTCAGGCGTCGTCGAACAGATTGGCAGTGACGTTGCGACGTATGCGCCGGGTGATGCCGTATTCGGTACGACCAGCGGAATGGGCGCTTACGCGGAGTACCTGACTGTAAAGGCAACGGCCATTGCAAGGAAGCCGTCCAACCTCTCATTTGAGGAGGCAGCATCCGTCCCGGTGGCCTCCCAAACGGCATGGCAGGGCATCTTCACGCACGCGCACCTGAAAAAGGGACAAACGATCCTGGTCCATGGTGGCGCCGGCGCAGTGGGGACCTATGCGGTGCAATTGGCATCGCGTGCCGGCGCCACCGTCATCGCCACCGCAAGCGGCGCCGATGAGGCGTACCTCAAATCCTTCGGGGCGAGCCGGGTTATCGATTATCGAGCGACGCAATTCGAGAAGGTCCTGCAAGAGAAGGTCGATGTGGTCTTCGACTTGGTCGGTGGCGATACGCAGACGCGGTCGTTCCTCGTCTTGAAGGAAGGCGGCAATCTCGTCTCTGCTATCCAGCCCGTATCGCAGGAAGAAGCCGCGGTGCACCGTGTGTCCGGTATGATGATGCGGCTCGCCCCGTCGGGCGACCTGCTCGGCAAAATCGGGCAATTGCTGGAAGAGGGGGCGATACGACCAGGCGTCGCGACCGTATATTCGCTTCAAGATGTGGCCCGCGCCTGGCAGGACATCGCAGGCAACCTGCCAGGGGTTCATGGGGTGCCACCCGGTGGACCGGGAGCGGCGAGACCCAAGCCACGCGGCAAGATCGTGCTTCGTGTGGCCTAGCCGAATCCAGGACAGACCAATACGGTCACAGAGCCAGCCATGGAGCGGGAATGGTGCTTGCTGGCGGAAGTACCAGATTCGAGAAGCAAAAAACTCCGCCCAGCGGGCGAACTCCTTCAAGGCGGAGCATCAGTTCGACTGGTCCGAGGCAAACACCCGCCAGATCCAAAGCTACTTTGGAGAATTTCCCTCTTGATGGACCTGCCGCAGCACGGCCGACAATTATTGGCTCCCGAAACGAAAAACGCCGTAATGGCGAACGGCAAGTTGGGCGTATCCTTTGGTATTACGTGACAGACCACTGTGATCATGCAAGGTTCAGATCGTGGCGGACCTGGTCGGACCTGCCCGGCCGGCGTGTATGGGGCAATGATCGCGCCGGCCTCTCTCCCATGTTTCACGGCGAAGGCGCAACATTGCGCCCCCAGGGTCATTCAACGTGGCCGGCCTTATCTTACGAAGTCCCACCCCCTCGCTCGGAAGGGTTGATGAGAAGGCAGAGAGGACGCGTCGAGACGGCGCAAGCTGGATCCGATGCCATACGGAGGAAGGCATGTCCTACACTATATCGACCTTGTTGCTTCGCAATCTCCACGACGTGTTCGGTGAGATTGACCCCGTGCGGCGACGCGCAGTGATCGATGAGATCTTCCACGAAGACGCTGTTTTCTACGATCCGAACAACGGAGTTTGCCGTGGCCGCGCCGAGATCGACCGTATCGCGGGTGTAATCAAAGCTATTCATCCCGACTTCGAATATCAGCCGATCGCTCCGCCAGAGGAGATGGGCGATGGTGGGCGTGTCCGTTGGGTGGCGGGCAGCCCTGGCAGGCCGCCAGCTTACGCCGGAACCGACTTCATGATTGTCCGAGACGGCAAGATTGCCGCCGTCTATCTTTTCTTTGACGAGCTTCCGTGATCTCGATACTGCGGAAGCGACAGGCATCACAAATGCTATAAGTGGCTTCGGAACGTCCCTTCCGGTGGCTTGAGGGTGGCCGCTGCGGGCGATCAACTGGCGTTGGCCCGGATCGAGGACGCTATCCCGGCGATGGATGAGGACGAGCAACGAGACCGGCTCCTTGGCTGCTGCAAAGCCACTGGGAATTCCGTAAGAAGGCTCTCGAATCGGTGGAGAAGGCTGATCGACCTGACCATGCCAACCAGCCCTGATGCCATTGCATCAATTTTGAAGCGGTATGGCCGATTTCCTGTCTTAGTGAGCTGAAAGTGGAGCGAAAACTTGCGGCTGACAAGCCAATTGCCGTACTGGCCCGGGGTCTGGGTGATTATATCGCCGCCTTCCGGCTGTAGCGGAACATTCGGCAGGAAGACATCGCCCACGAGGCTGGCATCTCCCGCGGCGCAGCCGCCAGGATCGAAGCCGGCGGGGCACGATCGACAGCCTCCTGCGGGTCATGAAGGCGCTCGGCATTGAGGACCGGATCGAGATGCTTGTGCCCGACGCACGAAGGAATGCGCTCGATCCGAAGAGCGGCGTGGAGCCACGGCTACGCGCGCGCCCGTCGACAGACGAGTCACCCAACAATGCGCCTTGGAGCTGGGTGAGCTAACACTAAGCGTTTCGTGGAGCAGTACAACAGGGCGGCCGACAGACGGCAACCGAGGACGCCAGATCCCGCGGAGAAATCGAGAAGCGTCTGGAGCAACTGAAAATAGGCGCCACGCCGGCCCCGCTCTGGGTCGAGGTCCGGCGCTTCTTGAAGCTGTGCTGCTTCACGCCATTCCGAGCGCGGCCATGTAGAGGTCGAGGATCGCTTCCTCTTCCTGGCGCTCGGCTGCATCCTTCTTGCGCAGGCGGATGATGGTGCGCAGCGCCTTGGTGTCGAAGCCGGTGCCCTTTGCCTCGGCAAAGACGTCCTTGATATCGTCGGCGATGGTCTGCTTCTCTTCCTCAAGACGCTCGATGCGCTCGATGAAGGCGCGCAACTGGCCCGCGGCAACTGTCTGGCTGGTTTCGGTGATCTCGTCGGCCATTCTCTTGCTCCGGATGAAAAAGCCGCGACTCGGCGCGGCGGATGGGTCGGCGTTCGATGCCTTACCCGACTTGAGGGGTCAAGGGCGGAATGGCAACACAATTGCCCCGAAAAGCCATCTTGTCAGCCTGTCGAGGCTCGGTTTGCCGTGTTCGGGCATGTGTCGGATGAAGCGCGCGGCTCAATGATCCTTCGGCCGGCTCGTCTCGAACTGCGCCTTCTTGGCGTCGGAGGCTTCGGTCTGGTATTTCGCTTGCCACTCGGCGTAGGGCATGCCGTAGATGATTTCCCGCGACTCTTCCTTGGAGAGCGCCACGCCGGTCTCTTCGGCCGCCTCACGATACCAGTTGGACAGGCAGTTGCGGCAGAAGCCGGCAAGGTTCATCAGGTCGATGTTCTGCACGTCTGTGCGTTCGCGCAGGTGCCGGACCAGCCGACGGAAGGCGGCTGCCTCGAAATCGCGCTTCTGCTCTTCGTTCAGTTCTGCCATGGCGGCCTCCGTCACAGCGGCCCGGTGCGCGAGCCGAATTGTCTGACCTCGTGTATATCGGCGCGCGCGTTGACGGCGTCAACGAGGGGCGCGAGCCGCATCGCCCAGTCCTCGGCGGTCGCCTCGTCGGCGATCAGATCCTGGCGAAGCTCGATCAGCGCATGGGCGTAGCCATTGACGATAGCGTGCCGGAACATGGTGTCGCCGCGCAGCGCGCCGTCATAGGGCTCGTTGTCGCCGATGGTGAGCGTCCTGTCCTGCGCCAGAAGCTCGATCAGCGGCAGAACGGCGCGGTCGTCGCGGTCCCACAAGAGGCCGACATGCCACGGCCGCACATGCCCCTGCATGACCGGCGTGAAGGAATGCATCGAGAGCAGGAACGGCGCCTTGCCGGACTCCCGTGCCACCGAGGCAACCATGGCGCCAACCGCGTCGTGATAGGGGCGATAATACTTCTCGAGCCGCCTTTCGCGCTCTTCCGGTGTCAGTGGATAGTTCCCCGGCACCACCGTGCCGTCGTAGAGCTGGCGAATCAGCGTCGGGTCGTCCTCGCCGCGGTTCGGATCGATCAGCAGTCGCGAGAAATTGGCCATCACCGCCGGCACGCCGAGCAATGCGGCAAGCTTTCGCGTCACCTGCTCCACGCCGATGTCATAGGCGATATGACGCTGGAATTCGCTGGCCGGCAGGCCGAGATCGTCATACTCGTCGGGCAGATCCCGCTTTGCATGGTCGGCCAGCAAAACAATCCCCCGCTTGCGGTCGCCCTCAACGATTTCGACGGGGGCAAAAACTGCGGATCGCGTCATAGTCTTGCAAAGGTCCCGTCTGCCGGTGTTGATGGGGATACGGTCGTCATTTCATGAAGTTAGGCTGCATGCAATGCCGTTGTTTGGTCAATGTTCTGGCGGAAACCGTGTCGTAGCGAGGGACGGCGCCACACAGCTGCATCTAAATCGATTGGATTGAGTGCTGGGGCGCGTTGACATGCGCCCGGACTTTGCCGAAAAGGAGCACCTGATATGCCGATACGAAGCAAAAGGGGGTCGAGGATGAGCTTTGCCGTGGCGCCGCGCATTCGATTTGCGTGGGCTGCGTTGACTTTCTCCCTCGTCGCTCCACTGTCCCTCGTCATGACTGCAGGCGCCGCGCACGCCGATTTCCGGGTCTGTAATGCCACGCAGAATCTTGTCGGCGTCGGCATAGGCTACCGCGCAAAGGCGGGCTGGGTGACGGAAGGCTGGTGGCATATTGAAGCCTCGACCTGCAAGACCCTCATCGAGGGTCCATTGTCATCGCGGTTTTACTATCTTTATGCAGAGGATGCCGAGCGCGGTGGGCGCTGGGACGGTCCGATCAACATGTGCGTTGCCGAGAAAGAGTTCAAGATCGCTGGCGTGACCGATTGTGTCGCCCGTGGCTTCCAGCGCGCAGGCTTCAAGGAATATGATACGGGCGAGCAGGCAAGCTGGATGGTCCAACTGACCGACGAGCCCGCAACGGACGGCACAGCCGCCGTCACGGGAACAAATTCTCCATGAGACGCAGCCGAAAGGTAAAGATCCTCGCAACGCTCGGCCCGGCCTCCTCTTCCGAGGCCATGATCCGGAAGCTCTTCGAGGCGGGAGCCGACGCCTTCCGCATCAATATGAGCCATGCCGACCATGCTTTGATGCGTGAGCTTGTCCGCCGCATCCGCACGGTTGAGGCGGAGCTTGGGCGGCCGATCGGCATCCTTGCTGATTTGCAGGGCCCCAAGCTGCGGGTCGGCAAGTTCGCCAAGGGCCGGGAAACGCTCGAGGTCGGACAGACCTTCACGCTGGACGACAATCCCGAGCCGGGCGACGCAACGCGCGCTTACCTGCCCCATCCCGAGATTCTCCGTTCGGTGCGCCCCGGCCACCGCCTGCTGATCGACGACGGCAAGCTGGAACTGAGAGCGGAAGCCTGCGACGGCCGGTCGATCGTCTGCACGGTTGTCTCCGGTACGGGCATTTCGGACCGCAAGGGCGTCAGCCTGCCCGATACGGACCTGCCGGTAGGCGCGCTGACCGAGAAGGACCGCGCCGACCTCGACGCGGTGCTGGCCGAAGGCGTGGACTGGATCGCGCTGTCGTTCATCCAGCGCCCGGAAGACCTGGCCGAGGCGCGCAAGATCGCGCGGGGCCGTGCTCTGCTCCTGTCGAAGATCGAGAAGCCGCAGGCCGTGGCGCGTCTCGCCGAAATTATCGAGCTTTCCGACGCGCTGATGGTGGCGCGTGGCGATCTTGGCGTAGAAATGCCGCTGGAGGCCGTGCCCGGCATCCAGAAGCAGATCACGCGGGCGGCGCGGCGTGCCGGCAAGCCGGTGGTCATCGCCACCCAGATGCTCGAATCGATGATTTCCGCCCCGGTGCCGACGCGCGCCGAGGTGTCGGACGTCGCCACTGCGGTTTTCGAGGGCGCCGACGCGGTCATGCTGTCGGCCGAATCGGCAGCAGGCGAATATCCCGTCGAGGCCGTGGCGACGATGAACCGTATCGCCATCCGCATCGAGCAGGATCCGAACTTTGCCGGCATCATCAATGCCCAGCGCTCCGAGCCGGAGGCGACCGGCGCCGACGCCATTTCGCTTGCGTCGCGCCAGATCGCGGAAACGCTGAAGCTCTCGGCGATCGTCACCTACACCTCTTCCGGCACGACCGGCCTGCGCGCCGCGCGCGAGCGGCCGCAGGTGCCGATCATCGCCTTGTCGCCGGTGGTCGAGACCGCGCGCCGGCTGTCGCTGGTATGGGGCACGCATTGCGTGGTGACCGAGGACGCGATCGACCTCGACGATATGGTCAACCGCGCCTGTCGCATCGCCTACGAGGAAGGGTTCGGCCGTCCGGGCGACCGGGTCATCATCACCGCGGGCGTGCCGCTGCGCACGCCGGGGGCCACCAACATGCTGCGCATCGCCTATGTCGGTGCGGAGGGCCGGGGCGGCGCCTGAGCGCTTGCCCACTCCATAGCGAAACCAGGTGGATTGATTGGTTGAGCCGGTTCCGTCCGGCTCGACGTTCTAGATGGCTTCGCCGGCCAGCTCTTCCGAGAGGGTCGCCACCTTGTCCTGGGCACTGCGCAGCATCGGATAGACGTCGAGCACGCGCTGCCAGGCTTCCAGTGCCAGCTGCTTGCGGCCTGTCTTCTCCATGATCTCCGCCATGCCTGCCAGCGCGCCGAAATGGCGAGGTTCGAGCACCAGCACGTGTTCGATGTCGGACATCGACTTGCCGTAGTTTCCCATGAGGAAGTGCACGGTCGCGCGCCGGTCCCAGCCTTCGGCATAGTCAGGTGCCAGGGTCACGACCTGGTCAAGGAAGTCGAGCGCAACGTCGAATTTTTCGGCTTCCATGGCCTTCTTCGACCACTGCATCATCAGGTCGATCGAGGCGCTGCCGGATTTTTCCCACTGTTCCTGGATGCGGGCGGCGACGCGCTCTGCCGCCTTTTCATTGCGCTCGCGCTTCAGTTCGGTGAACAGCGAGTCGAGCCGGCTTTCAGCCTTGGCGGCTCGCGGTTGGTCGTGCCGGGGAGTGGCAGATTGCGCATTGGCTGCGTTACAGGCGCCAATCAGGGCGATGCCAATGAAAAATGCAAAAACGCTCCTCATGCCGGAGAGTCTATGCTCCGGCATGGGAACGTCAAATTGAATTTCGCGTGACAGAAGCGAACGCGAAGCCGATACCTTCCGAAAAGCCTGAAACTTTTCGGCCGGAGGCTTAGCCCTGGCGGGCCTTGTAGCGCGGAGCGCTCTTGTTGATGACGTAAACGCGACCCTTGCGGCGAACCAGCTGGCAGTCGCGATGGCGGGCCTTGAGGGCCTTGAGCGAATTCTTGATCTTCATGGTCTGATCCGTCGAATTGGGCCCGTTCCCGGGCCGAACTGAAAGACGCGCCCGAGAGCGCGTCCAAATTTGTGAGAGGCTCATAGACGAGGTCCGTCCACCCTGTCAACCGCGCCCCGCGTGATTCAGCAGTCCGGCTTGCATCGATTCAGCGCTTTGGCAGCGCGGCGTCCAGAAACTGGCGCAAAGGCCATGTGCTGTCCTCTGCCCCTGCCGCTTCCAGCTCGGCAAAGGCCACGATGGCGACCTCGTGCAGGGTCAGCAGATGCAGCGCCGGCCGGTCGTCGGCTGGGGCGATTCTCTCCATGTCGCGGAAGGCTTCCACATAGGGCGGGTAATCGCGCAACATGAAGGCAACGAATTCCGGCCAGCTCCCTTCCACTTGTGCCTGCGCTTCCTCGCGGCCAAGGTCGTAGAGCAGTTCGGTGTCGCGGTAGGTGATACCGTGCCTGTCGAGCACTGGCTGCAGCGCAGCCGCCGTCACCTTTTCGAGTTCGGATACCAAGGCCAGTGTGCGGCCGGCACGAGGGTCGTGGTAACGCTTGCCCAGTTCGGCGAAGTACGTCACCCCTGCCACTTCGTCCTCGTAGGCCTTCAGAAGCGCCTGCCTGTAGTTCGGCGCGGCATTCCGCGATGCATCCATGCTGATCCCCCCAATCCGCCTCCGCTGTGTCAGGAAGCGGCACAGGCGATCAGCTATCGTGCCATGCGGATGAGCCGGGTGAAATGCCCCATCTTGCGGCCGGGCCGCGCTTCGGCCTTGCCGTAGAGATGCAGCATCAGGTTCGGCTCGCCGGCCAGTTGTTCGACGCGTTGCACGTCGTCGCCGATCAGGTTTTCCATCACGCAGTCGGAGTGCCGCATGGTCGATCCCAGCGGCAGGCCGACAACGGCGCGCACATGCTGTTCGAACTGCGAGATCGCGCAGGCGGCTTCCGTCCAATGGCCGGAATTGTGCACGCGCGGCGCAATCTCGTTGACGAGCAGCGAGCCGTCGGCAAGCACGAAGAACTCGACGCCAATCACGCCGACATAGTCGAGCGCCTCAAGGATCGAAAAGGCTGCGTCCTTGGCCGCTGCGGCGGTGCTCGCGGCCACGACGGCCGGCACGGTCGAGCTGTGCAAGATACCGCTGCGATGGAGGTTTTC
Organism: Mesorhizobium sp. KR1-2; assembly: GCF_040045035.1. NCBI lineage: Bacteria > Pseudomonadati > Pseudomonadota > Alphaproteobacteria > Hyphomicrobiales > Phyllobacteriaceae > Mesorhizobium > Mesorhizobium sp. KR1-2. Next base: position 101,613 of record NZ_JBDZDS010000005.1, read on the forward strand.
GGCCGGGTCGTAGGCGGAAAGGGCGCCGTCGGTGCCGCGCGCGGCAATGACCGAGATTTCCCGGTCGAAGCTCACGAAGGATTCGAGGATCAGCGGCACGCCGCCCATGGCGGTGAAGACGCCGCTGGCCTCGCCGGGCATGGCATTGCGGAAGACGCGCTGCCCCTTGCCGTCATAGCCCATGCGCCGGGTCTTGAGGACGCCGACGCCGTGGAAGTCGCGCAGTGCGGCGTGAAGGTCCTCGTCATCGTCGACGGCGCGGAAATCAGCCGTGCCTATGCCGATGCCGTTGAGGAAGGTTTTCTCCGCCAGCCGGTCCTGCGACACGTCGAGGGCGCGCGCCGGCGGAAACACCGAGACGGTTTCTGCCAGCACCTGCGCCGCCGTGACCGGAACGTTTTCGAACTCGTAGGTCACCACATCGCAGACGCGGGCAAGCTCGCGCAGGGCGATTGCGTCGTCATAGGTGGCCACGATCTGATCGTTTGCAACCTGTGCGGCTGGGCAATCCGGCTGCGGCTCCAGCACGATCGTCCGATAGCCGAGCCGGGCTGCGGCCATCGCCAGCATGCGGCCAAGCTGGCCACCGCCGATGATGCCGATCGTCGAGCCTGCGGGAAGCGGAGTGGTCATGGCATGTCCACCGGGCGTTCGGCGACCTTGGCGGTCTGATCGGCGCGCCATGCATCCAGCCGTGCGGCCAGCGCGTCGTCGCCCAGCGCCAGCACGGCGGCGGCGAGGAGGGCGGCGTTGACCGCGCCGGACTTGCCGATGGCAAGCGTCCCGACCGGGATGCCGGCCGGCATCTGCACGATAGACAGCAGCGAATCCTGTCCCGACAGCGCTTTCGATTCCACCGGAACGCCAAATACCGGCAGGGAGGTCAGCGCTGCGGTCATGCCTGGGAGATGCGCTGCCCCGCCCGCACCGGCGATGACCACCTTGAAGCCTTCGGCCTTGGCGTTGCGGGCGAAATCGTAGAGCCGCTCCGGCGTGCGGTGCGCGGACACGATGCGGCTGTCGTGGGAGATACCGAGCGCCTCAAGCGTCTCGGCGGCGTGGCGCATGGTTGCCCAGTCGGACTGGCTGCCCATGATGATGGCGACGTCGGCGCGTCCTTTGCCCAATGTCCGGCCTCCGGTTGTCGAATTGGCCTGCTGGTAGCTAGCGTAACGCGGCATTAACGAAATGCCGCCGGTACCGCAAGCGCTTCGCGGCCGGAAACACTGTCGCTGGTGTCCGAACGTGCCACGTCAACCACGCCCAACGCAGGCGCCGGGTGATTCGGGGGCTTAGGCGATGATGTCGGGGATGATTCTGTCTTCCAGCTTGGACAGCTTGTCCTTCAGCATCAGCTTTTTCTTCTTCATGCGCTGAATCTGAAGGGGGTCGCACGCGGTTGCTATCATCGCATTGATCGCCGCGTCGAAGTCGGCATGCTCTTGCTTTAGCTTTGCAAACTCAAGACGAATCTCAGTCTGTTCCTGGTCTGACATGTCCACCGTCTGCAAAAAATCGCGCCGAAATCGCTAGCAGGCGCTGCCGGAAGCATGTTGTCCCCGACCCACTCCTCATAGCACATTTCATGCTTTCAGGAAATGCTACCACGCCGCATTCGACATGCAAGCGATCTGGTGGCAGACTGTCATCGTACCGTCACAGAGCAAGACCTGCGGTGGGACGCCCTATGGCGCGTACGATCGAGGAAACCATGAAAGGGAGTACCAATCATGTCTCTTGCCAACCATCTTGAAGAGTTGCAGCGGAAGCACGGCGATATTGATCGCGAAATCGACATGGCGATGAACCATCCGTCGGTAGACGATCTCGAGATCGCGTCTCTCAAGCGACGCAAGCTGGCAATCAAGGACGAGATTGAAAAACTGAAGGCGAATACGACCACGCACTGAAGCCTACCTCTCTCCCGACGCGCTAGCGGGCGTGTCTTCTACCCCGGCGGCAGCATTGTCTCGCCGCCGGAGATCAAGGGAATTTGTTGCCCTCATTCGAGACGGCCGGAAACCCTATCCACCAATACCTGACTAACCCGACACCCTCCCAAAGGTTCCGCACGGGTTGGGCTCAGCCCTCCTGCACGGCCGGGGTGCGCGGATCGAGGCGGACGGCCTCGGGCGTGACGCCGCGCTCGGATGGCAATGTCTTGAAGGCTTCGCGATCCTCCACCGGCACGGGCGCGCGGCGGCTGATACGCAGCAGCGTGTAGCCGGCCAGCAAGAAATGCGCGAGCGCCGTGGCCAGGAACAGGCTTTCCGGGCTCATCGAGCCCATGAGCCCGGCACCGATGACCGGGCCGATCATCGTGCCGAAGCCGTAGAGCAGCAGCAGGCCGCCCGAAACCTTGACGAAGTCCTCCGGGCGGGCGTGGTCGTTGGCATGGGCCACCGCCAGCGAATAGAGCGTGTAGGCGAGCGACCCGTAGGCTGCGGCCATGGCGATGACGAAAACGCCGTTGCGCGGTGCGATCAGGAAGATGAGCACGCCGACCGCCGCCGAGCCGAAAGAGGCCGCGGCAAGCACGAAGCGGCGGTCGGTCTTGTCAGAAATGCGGCCCATCGGCATCTGCATGGCGGCACCGGCCACCACCACCAGGCTCATCATCAGCGCGATCTCGGCGGTGGAGATGCCGATCCGCGCGCCATAGACCGCGCCCAGCGTGCCCCAGGCGCCGTTTGCCACGCCGATCAGCAGGCAGGCGGCAAACGAGACCGGTGAGTTGGCGTAGAGCCCCTTCAGGTCGAGCGACACGTCCTGCAGCGGCTTGGGATGTGCCGCGCTGGACACCGCCGTGGGGATGAGCGACAGGCAGAAGAAGATGCCGGCGACCATGAACAATGAGGCGTTGCGCACATCGCTCGCAGCCACGATCATCTGGCCGGCCATGATGGAGGCGTAGGTGACCATCATGTAGAGGCCGAAGACGGTGCCCCGGTTTTCGTTGGTGGCGCGCTCGTTGAGCCAGCTCTCGATCACCATGAAGGCGCCGGCCATGGCGAAGCCGGTGAAGGCCCGCAGCACGATCCAGACCAGCTCGTCGATCCACAGCCCGGTGAGCAGCGCGATGATCGCCGCCGAGGCGGCGAAGGTGCCGAAGGCGCGGACATGGCCCGCCCGCCGCACCAGGCGCGGGGCGAAGTAGCAGCCGGCCACGAAACCGCCGGCCCAGGCGGAGCCCATAAGGCCGAGGGCCGCGGTGGAGAAACCCTCTTCCTGGCCGCGCAGCGGCAACAGCAGGCCATGCAGGCCGGAGGCTGCGAGCAGGAATGCGGTGCCGCGCAAGAGCGAGAAGATTGGTCTGTAGGCTGCGAGCATGCGTCTACCCGTCGAATCGTGCTGAGGAGTGGGTATCGCCTGAAAATACCGACTTTCCGACTTTTCGGCGGCGCGACTGCGACATGTTTGGCCAATTATTCGCGCTTGAACAACGCCTCGGCGGCATTCTTGGTGGCGTCCTTGGCTTTCAGCTCGACCTCCAGCCGCGCGATCTCGGCCTTGAGCTGGGCGATTCGCTCGGCAAGCTCGGCGACCGAAAGCAGCGACAAATCCTGTCCGACGACATGCGTGGCTGCCGGTTTCTTGGGTTCGTCGTCGAAGATCGCCATCGTCGCCTCGCCAGTGATTGCTGCTGGTTTGCCTGTTGAAGCGACAGCCTACATAAGGGTGGACCCAACATGCAAATACCGGATGCCAACCGGAGCGGCCGAAGGAAGGAAGCGAGCGATGACGAGCGGCGAGACGATACCCGAGAAGATGATGGCGGTGGCGATCACGACCCCCGGCGGCCCGATGGTGCTCAAGCCCGAGCGGCGCGACGTGCCGCTGCCTGGCCTCGGCGAGATCCTCATCCGGGTCAAGGCCGCCGGCGTCAACCGGCCGGACGTGGCGCAGCGCAAGGGCGCCTATCCGCCGCCGCCGGGCGCTTCCGAACTGCCGGGGCTGGAGGTGTCGGGCGAGGTGGCGGCGCTGGGCGCCGAGGTCAAGCGCTGGCGCGTCGGCGACCAGGTCTGCGCGCTCACCCCCGGCGGCGGCTATGCCGAATATGCCAAGGTGCACGAGACCAACGCACTGCCGATACCGGCCGGCTTCACCTTCACCGAGGCGGCCGCCCTGCCGGAAACCTTCTTCACCGTTTGGCACAACGTCTTCCAGCGCGGCGGGCTGAAGGGTGGCGAGGTGTTTCTGGTGCATGGCGGCTCCTCGGGCATCGGCACCACGGCGATCCAGCTTGCCGCCGCCTTCGGCGCCTATGTCGTCACCACCGCCGGCAGCCCGGAAAAATGTGAGGCCTGCCTGCGGCTGGGGGCGGATCGCGCCATCAACTACCGCACCGAGGATTTCGTCGCCGTGGTCAAGCAGGCGACGGAAGGGCGCGGGGCCAATGTCATCCTCGACATGGTCGGCGGCGACTATGTTGCCCGCAACTACGAAGCGGCCGCCGTCGAGGGCCGCATCGTGCAGATCGCCACGATGGGCGGGGCGGTGGCCAGCACCGACTTCTCCAAGCTGATGGTGAAGCGGCTGGTCCACACCGGCTCGACGCTCAGGCCGCGCCCGGTGGAGGTCAAGGGCGAGATCGCGGCGGGGCTGGAGACGCATGCATGGCCCTTGCTCGCCAGCCGCCGCATCGCCCCGGTGATGGACATGATCTTCCCGCTGCGCGAGGCCTGGCGCGCGCATGAGCGGATGGAAGAGGGCGAGCATATCGGCAAGATCGTGCTGGACGTGGCATAGGGGGCAGGCTGTCCCGGCACGCCGTCACCACCTCGGCTTCGCCGCCACCCTCTCGCCGACGGGGCGAGGGGGCAGCGAACGTCCCATCGAGCTCACCTGCTTGCCGGAAGGTAGTGGAAGAGTTTGCCGGGAAGAGAGATGTCGATGTCGACACGGCCCTCCTTGCGGTTGCGCGTATAGATTCCCCGCAATTGCGACTTGATCGTGAGGTCCAGGAGCTTCGAGCCAAAGCCGCTGTCGACGATCTCCGATTGACCACTCAGCCCTGAAGACTTCTCTACCCAGTGGATATGCACTTCGTCGATCTTGCGGCTGATGTGAACTTCCAAGATGCCGTCGGATTCGCTCAATGCGCCATATTTGGCCGAGTTCGTTGCCAACTCGTGAAAGACGAGGGCCAGCACCGTCACGGTTCCGCGATCGATGAAGGCATCATCGCCATCGACGACGAGTTGATTGCCGGTACTTCCCTCGTATGGTTTCAGCAGAACGCTGATCAGCTCTTTCAGCGAGGTCAGTTCACTTGTCGTGCCTGGGGACGTGTTCTCACTGCGTATGAGTCCATGCGCATGCTGCAGCGCTACGAGCCGATTTCTCAGCGTGTCCGCCAACGGCCTCAGATCCGGGTTGTCCTTGATGGACAGGCCGATCAGCCCGTTGACCAGCGCGAACAGGTTTTTGATCCGATGCTCGAGTTCATGGGACACGATCTCGCGCTCGGCGGCGAGATATCTCAACTGCTCGAGAACCTCGCTTCTTGTCGCCGTGGTCGTGGCGATAATGAGCGGTCCCAAGATGGTCAGTGCGCGGCCGACCGCGATCGACAACACCAGCGAATGGTCGGCATTCGACAGTTCGACGAAATCAAACGTCGTCGCGATGATCGTCCACGCGCAATACACGAACGTCAGTACGGCTGTGGGGAAAACACGATAGGAAATCGCGCATAGAAAGAGAGCTGGAACCGGAAATGCGAGGGCGGCCAGGCCGCCGAACAATACTCCCGCGGCGGCCGAAAGGATCAGCACGATGATAGGCGCCTGCTCGTGAAAGGTGAGCGGCAGGTGCCGCGGCCAATGCTTTTCTTCCGGAAAAGTCAGGATCATCGGCAAGAAGGCAAGCTGGTTCAAGCACTCGACCGAGAACCAGTAGCGGAAGGGGTTCACGGCATCCGGGATGCTGACCAAGGACCCGAGCAGGGCCGCGCCCGCGACCCCGGCGTAAAGCGACGCGGGGACCACGGCCGCAAGAAGATAAAAGACCGACATCGGGCGCTGCAGGCGCTGGTCGACCCGGCTGAAACTCGTAAGCAGGATATAGCCGATTGCGGCGATGCCGAAATTATAGGCGCCCAGTCTCACGCCTTCGGGGAGCCCGTAGCCGATTATTGCGACGGCGATCGCGAACCCGACAAGACAGGCGATCCAGCCCGGAGGGCGGGCCAACAGAGGAAAGCGTACCAGCATGCCGAGCATGAAAGCGTTGGCAGGCCAGGCCAGCGCCAATACGCTGTTGTCTTCCGTGTAGACGCCAAGAGCAAAGAGGGCCGCATAGGCCGCGCCGAACATCAGGTAAGGAAGCCAGGCTCGGTTCGAGGTGAACAGTCTCCTTACTTTGGCGTCGACTTCACCAGCACTGGGCATGATCCACCATCCCAGGGACTATGGTCCCAGGCATCGTTGGGGCCCTCTAAGGTAACCACCATTGCCTCCAAGCGACAAGCGCAGACCGCATCTCAACTGAAGGGGGCCGAGCAGAATCGGGCAACCGACGGCAATTTGCTGGTCACGCGGGATGGGGCGACTGGCCAGTCCCACCCGCGGCAGTCAATTCTCGCGACGCGCCTCAGGCGCTCTTCGGTCGCTTCCCCGAGCGGGCGGCGCGCGCCAAAATGTTCAGAGCCACCGCGGCGCGGATGAGCGCCTGCAGCGCCTCCTCATCGATCGTTTCGCCCTCACGGATATCGATGGCGCGCCTGGTGTTGCCTTCGAGGCTGGAGTTGAAGAGGCCCGCCGGATCCTGCAATGAGGCTCCCTTGGCGAATGTCAGCTTGACGACGCTCTTGTATGTCTCGCCGGTGCAGATGATGCCGGCGTGCTCCCATACCGGGACGCCTCTCCACTTCCACTCCTCGACCACTTCGGGATCGGTCTGCTTGATGAGGTCCCGGACCCGGGCGAGCGTTTCGCCCCTCCAGCCACCCAGCTCGCTGATCCTGGCGTCGATCAGCTGAGAGGGGGAGGCTCCCCCTTCTTTCTTAGCCTGGTTGTCTTGCATCGGTCCTCGCATTCATTCTGTTGCTGTCGTTCGCCCGGCCACGCGCCGGACGCTCACATTTTTGCGCCGGGCAATTGGCTGGCCTGCTTCACCCAGTCAGTGAACTGGGCCTCGTCGAGCTGGTCGTGCTCATGGATGTGGAGATAGCGCGTGTCCGGGCTCTTGGACGCGACCGGCGGGACAGGGCTCAGCGCCGCGCCGCGGAAGAAGGCCACCTTGACGTATATCGCGAAGCAATGAATGCCGAGAAACCAGCCCTGACCCTCGACCCCGTAGAGCGGCGAGTTCCATTTGACCGCCTTGCGCACGCCGGGCACGGTGCGCACGACGAGTGCGTCGAGGCGGCGCCCGACGGCGCTTTTCCATCCCGGCATGGCCGCGATGTAGGCCTGCACAGGGGCGTCGCCGTCCCCTTTCGCGATCTGCGGGTTGCCGCCCGAGAGGAGGGTCGGCTCTGCAGCCTTCGCCGATTTCTCGGGTACTTTTTCGGCCATAGCGTGCGCTCCAGTAAAGGACCGGAGGATACTTTGATTCTCGGTTATGTCGACCTGTCCGGCGGTTGGCGGGGTGGCGTGGAGAGGCATCGCGCTGTTCGATGCAGCGCAACGAAACGGCCTCGAACCGGACCGGAGGGCCTAAATCCGCCGCTTTCGTGGCGTTCTCGCCGCAAAATGGTCGCAAGCGCGTCGTGAAATGGTCCCACGCGCCTGATGAATTCCCCCGCGATCATGGACACTCTACGACAATCAAGATGTGGGGCGCGCCGGAGCGCGATCTTGGATATGCGAGCTCTTTTTGTTGCGCTGTTTGCCGTATTTATGGCTTCGGGCATGGCCTTTGCAGTACCGCCGGCCAAACCTTCCAAGGATGACGTGCTGGCCTGGATCAATGCCTATGATCCGAACCGCGATGCCGCGCGCGCTCCGTCGGTCATGAAGATGGCGAGCGACCTTGGCGTGCTCAACGATCCGGAAGGGGCCGGCATGTATGTCGGGTTCATGGCCGGGATGATCGGATCGAATCCCAAAAAGGCCGATGCCGTCATCGACAAGCTGGTTCACATGCGCGCGGCCGATCACTGGGCGATCGTTCGCGCCATCGCCTATTCCGATCATCCGGACTGGCGCGGGCTGATGACGCGAGCGGCGCCGAAGATGCCGACCCGCGCGCTGATGGCGCAGCGATATCTAGAAGGCAAGCTGCCGACCCCGGACACTCCGTTGGACGAAGAGAAGACCACGTGGAAGGACCGCGCCAATCCGGCCAAGTGGTTCGCCAAGAAGGAAAAGAACAAGGAAATTCCGCTCGATCAGCGCCCGGAGACGCTCGACATATACTGGGGCTACTACTACGCCTCACGCAGCGCCCCGCCGGTCGAGCGCATGATCAAGATGCTGCCCTGGTCGGTCGAGCGCGACAGCGTCGAGAAGCTGACCATCGGCAGCATGGCGAAATTCACCCTGGCGATGAACGCGTCGCGTGACCCCAAGCTGCTCAAGCTTCTCAAGACGCTGCAGGCGCAGCAGACCGACAAGGAGACGGCCAAGCAGCTTGCGGAGACGATCGAAGCGGCCGAGACCGTCGAGATCTCGTCCCTGCGCAAGACCGCACTCGACCGGCTGGAGAATCTCAAGCGCATGGGCCCCGGCTCCAATCGCGATGTCGCGTGGTGGGGCAAGCTCGGGCAGGGCGCGCTTTCGGTGGGATGCATCGCTGCCGCGGCGACCGGCCAGGTCGCTTTCGGCCTGCCCTGCGTGCTCGGAGGCGCGGCTTCGTCGGCGGTCCTGAACTACTGGGCGACGCCCTATTGACGCCTGGCGGGCGTTTCAAGGCATCCGCTCGACCCATTGAACCCGTGAAAGGCCCGGTTCGAACGGATCACCGAAATATTGGGTTTCGCGGGCCACCTGCCCGTTGCTAAACTCCATAATGCTTACCGTGTAAGACGGCTGCCCGTCGTAGGTCAGGACCAATTCGGTGATCCAGAGGTCGCCAGCGCCGAGTATCCGCTGCACCGTGAAGCGTTTCTTGTTCGGCTGTGCGAAACGAGATGCCTGAATGTTGTGCCGACCGCGTATGCGTTCCCCCGACTGCGGATACTCAAGCACCGCGTCCTCTTGGTAAATCCGATGCTCGGCCTCGAAGTCGTTCGCGTCGGAGGCGGCCCAGTGGCGATCGAGAGCAGCTCGAATCTCTCTGTCTTCCATCCCTCAATCCTCCTCGCATCCCGGGCGCACGCGCGCGGTCTCGTAGCCCTCTCGAACTAGGGGATGCTGCCGCTAGCGCTTCAAAGTCCGACGCTGCCCGGTCATGTCATGGCTCGCGGCCCAGCGCCATGGGCAACGATCTCTTCCGCAGGACCGAATGATTGCGGCCGTATAGGAAGTAGATCGCGAGCCCGATGACCAGCCAGACGAGCAGCCGCAGCCAAGTTTCCAGCGGCAGCCCGGCCATGAGGAGCAGGCAGAACAGGATGCCCAGTATGGGCACGACCGGCACGCCGGGCGCGCGGAACGGCCGCGCAACGGTGGCGTGGCTCTTACGCAGATAGAGGACCCCGCCGCAGACCAGGACGAAGGCGAATAGCGTGCCGATGCTCACCATCTCGCCCAATATGCCGATCGGGGTCAGGGCGGCGACGATAGCCACGACGGTGCCGATCAGGATCTGGCTTTTCCAGGGGGTTCTGCGAACAGGATGAATCTGCGCGAACACCGGCGGCAGCAGGCCATCGTGGGCGATGGTGAAGAAGACGCGGCTCTGGCCGTAGAGCAGCACCAGGATCACCGTAGTCAGGCCGGCCAGGGCGCCGATCTTGATCAGCACCGAAAACCACGTCAGCCCGATGACGTCGACCGCCTTGGCGATCGGGTCGGCGACGTTCAGCTCCTGGTAGGGGACGATGCCGGTCAGCACCGCCGAAACGGCGATGTAGAGCACGGTGCAGATGGCAAGCGAGCCCAATATGCCGATGGGCATGTCGCGCTGGGGGTTTTTGGCCTCCTGCGCGGCGGTGGAAACCGCGTCGAAGCCGATGAAGGCGAAGAACACCACCGCCGAGCCGCGGAGCATGCCGCTCCAGCCGAAATGGCCGAATTCGCCTGTGTTTTGGGGGATGAGGGGATGCCAGTTGGCGGACGAGACATAGGCCGAGCCGATCAGGATGAAGGCCAGCACCACGACCAGCTTCACGGCGACCATGACGTTGTTGAGCCGCGCCGACTCGCTGGTTCCGATGACTAGGAGATAGGTCAGGACGGCGACGATGAAGGCGGCGGGCAGGTTGACGATGCCATACACCACCGTGCCGTCGGCAAGCTTTTCGGCGACCGTTCCGGGGGCCGCGGCGAAGGCCGGCGGAATGACGATGCCAAAATTCTTCAGCAGGCTGACGACATAGCCCGACCAGCCGACGGAGACGGTGGCCGCGCCCATGGCGTATTCGAGGACAAGGTCCCAGCCGATGATCCAGGCGACCAGCTCGCCCAAGGTGACGTAGGTGTAGGTATAGGTGCTGCCGGAGACCGGGATCAGCGCCGCCAGTTCGGCATAGCAAAGCCCCACGAAGGCGCAGGCGATGCCGCCCAGCACGAATGAAAGCATGATGCTCGGGCCGGCAAATTGCGCCGCCGCGGTTCCGGTCAGGACGAAGATGCCGGCGCCGATGATGCAGCCGATGCCGAGCGCGGTGATGCTCAAGGCGCCGAGGCTGGGCCTCAGCGTATGCCCCGGCGCGGCGCGGATGATCTCGGCAATGGGCTTGCGGAGCATGTATTCGGCCAGCGACATGGCGGACTTTTCCTGGGCGGCTCGTACCGCCCGGCGGGTTGCGCCACAATTGCGCATCCCAAGCCAACAATTCGCCTTAGCCTTCGAGGTTCCGCGCGGCCCGCCCGGATCGCGAAGTCGTGTAGGACGGCCGCCGCCGGGAGCGGGACACGCCCGAGCGCTTCGGGCGGCGCGAATGTACTGAAGCGCGATAGCTCGCACATATCAGACGAAATTTTTCTGGCGGGTCTCGTTCAACAGGGCCTTCGACCTGACCGCCTTACGATCAATCGAGGTCTGCTTTCCTTCCCTGTCAAACGGGCTCTTGAAATCAAAAGCGAAAGGACAGGCTCCTTGATCGTGCAGAAACTCGTGCCGCACCACGGCCTCCTGCCATGTGGGACGGTGGCTCGCGTCAACCCACCAAAGCACATAGGGAGGCCATGCCGGTTTGAGAAACCATTCCCGCCCGTGTTTCAGGGCCTCGGCGTGAACGCCGCTATAGGAGAACGCCACGGCCGAGGCCAAATCTTCCCACAAGGACAAGGTGGATGGCGACCACCCATCTCCACGCTCGATGTAGAATCTGGGAAAAACTTGTTCGCCCCAACTCGGCGGGCCGGGTTCGTCAAGATAACCGGATCGTGCGACAAAGCCGTGGCTTTGTTCAACGATCTGGAAATTCAAATCATTACGATCATGAAAGCCCTGATTTGAGGGATCATTGGCCGGGTGCCGGAATATACCGAAAGTGTACAGAGCAAGATTATTTCCAGCCATCCGGTCTCCTGCAATTTCCGATACGGTTTATGATCCAAGGTTAAAAGATACAGTCAGGTGCTTGGTAGGTGCAACGTCGAGCGGTCTAGAATTTGCCAGGCACGCCCGTCACCGAAAGGCGGGACCGATTCTCGAGCTTGGACTGCCAAACGCTTCGGGGTCTGCGTAGAAATTGCTGAACTGGCCTGTTCCCGGCAGCTTGAATGTTTCGAGTTGCTTTCTCGTGGCGATACTTCATCGAAGCGAGGCGTGGGTGGTGGTTCTCTGACCACGGTGAATTGCGTGAAGTTTTCTTGCTCCAGGGCCCGAACAGCGTTATATAACCGTCGAATTCCCGATTTCGGTGGTCTTGATCCACCGCCCGCGTAAAGGGACGCGGGCGAACGAAAGGATATTTTCGATGGCCAATACGCTGCTTATGCCCAAGGCGACCGCCGTCTGGCTGGTCGACAACACGGCGCTTTCCTTCGACCAGATCGCGCAGTTCTGCGGCCTGCACCCGCTCGAGGTGAAGGCAATCGCCGACGGCGAATCTGCGCAGGGCATCAAGGGCATGGACCCGATCATGACCGGCCAGCTCTCGCGCGACGAGATCGCCCGCGGCGAGCGCGACATCAATCATCGCCTGAAGCTCTCGGAGCCCAAGGTGCGGGTGCCCGAGTCCAAGCGCAAGGGCCCGCGCTACACGCCGCTGTCGAAGCGCCAGGACCGCCCCAACGCCATCCTGTGGCTGGTGCGCAACCACCCCGAGCTGAAGGATGCGGCGATCTCGCGCCTGGTCGGCACCACCAAGTCGACCATCGAGCAGATCCGCGAGCGCAAGCACTGGAACTCGGCCAACCTGACGCCGATGGACCCGGTGACGCTGGGCCTCTGCTCGCAGATCGACCTCGACATCGAGGTGCAGCGCGCCTCGCACGGCCGCCCGGCAGCCGCGCCTACGGGCGACACGCTGCTGCCCGCCTCCATGACCGAGCGGCTGGAAGTGGGCGAGACCGTGGCCGAGGAGGAGAAGGAGCTCGACGCCAACGCCGTGTTCGCCAAGCTCTCGTCGCTGAAGTCCAAGCACGAGGACGAAGACGAGGACGAGCTGGATCATCGCCGCTGAGCGAAGCCTCTCATAGAACGAAAAAAACCCCGCCTCGGCGGGGTTTTTTGTTGAGCGCAATTGTGCGTCGGTTTGAGGATCAGGCGCTCGGGATGAATGGCCCGGCGGCTCAAGGGAAGAAGGGGACCGGTCCGGCTCAGCCCCGCATCGAACGACTGGCGCCGTCGCCGGCATATTCGTTGCGCTCGACGCGGCGGTAGAAGTCGGCGAGCTGCTTGCCGCGCTCGGGCCGAAAGCCGCGACCGGCCTGCGTTACCCGGGCGATGCGGTCGATGCGGAAGGCGCGGAAATCGTCGCGCATCTCGCACCAGGCGACCAGCGTCCACACCTTGCCCCAGAACCAGAGGCCAAGCGGGCGCACGTCGCGCATGGTGCTGCGGCCGGCCTCGTCGCGATAGTCGAGGGCGAGCACGTCGCGCTTTTCGATGGAGCGCTCTAGAACGTCGATGGCCGCGCGGTCGGCGTCGGTGACCACCCACATCGGCGTGTGGATCTCGGTGCGGGCGATGCGGTCCTTCTCGGCATCGGGCAGCACCGCGCCGATCTTGACCAGCGCCTCGTCGGCCGCGCGCGCCATGGTGGCGCCACCGAAGGCCCGGACCATGCGGGCACCCGCCACCAGCGCCACGATCTCGTCGCGCGTGAACATCAGCGGCGGCAGGTCGAAGCCCTCGCGCATCATATAGCCGACGCCGGCCTCGCCATCGATGGGCACGCCCGTGGACTGCAGATCGGCGATGTCGCGGTAGATGGTGCGCTCGGACACCTCCAGCCACTGGCCGAGCTTCTGCGCGGTGACGAGGCGGCCGCCGCGAAGGTGCTGAACGATCTGGAAAAGCCGGTCTGCACGTCGCATGGGCGGTTCCGTCAGGCTGAAGCGCGCCCGCCGCAGCCGGGGGGAGCCGGGACGGCAGGCGCGGGTTTACAACAAGGCCGCGCCCTTCGGCGCGGAGAGGCTCGTCTCACGGGGACTGGGAAGCAGCTCCCCCTCTTATGGCATCATGCCACGACGCTCCTGACAACATATTGTCAGGAGCCTTGGCGGCAATGTCAGGAATATTCGCGCGCGAAAAGCTCGCGCATCCGGCCGACGCGGGCGAGTGCCAGCGTGCCGCCGCAGATACCGCCGACCACGCCGCCGCGCTCCTCCACGGTGCGCAGCAGCGCCGAGACGTCGGGCGACCGCGGGGTCGCCCAGACATCGGAGCCGACGACGGCGATGGCATCGAGATCGGCGTTCTCGGCCGGATCGGCGCCGCGATGCGGGGCGAGGCGAAAGCCGCTCATTGAATTGACGGGCTCGCCCGTGTGGGTCAGCGACACGGTGCGCGCGCCGAACCATTCGGCGATCGAGCCGGCAAGCAGCCCGTATTCCCAATCGGCGAAGCCATCGATGAACACGAAACCGACGGTCCTGGCGTCATTCATGGCGGAACTCCTCTCCGACGACATCGATCAGCTGCGGCGCGCGCGACGGGCCGCGTAGGTGTCGGGCCAGCCTATATCCTTTTGGATGCTCTCCGGCAGGGAGTTGAAAAAGCGCTCGGTGCGGATCTGGTCGCGCATGGTCTGGATCTTGCCGGCATAGTGCCTGACGGCGCGGAAAAACTCTGGGGTGAACATGGCGACTCTCCTTGGCTTGCGGAGAGCACTGTCGCACAGCCGTGCTGACAACAGTCTGTCAGGAGCCTGCTCGGCGCGAGCACTTTGGGAAGCTGCCGTCAGACGCCTATGCCGCGCGCGGCGAGCGCGGCCTTGATCTCTTCGAGGATGACGGGATCGTCGATGGTGGCGGGCATGATCCACTCCTCCTTGTCGGCGATCTTCTGCATGGTGGAGCGCAAAATCTTGCCCGAGCGCGTCTTGGGCAGGCGCTTGATGGTGACGACCAGTTTTAGGGCGGCGACGGCGCCGATGCGCTCGCGCACCAGCTGGACGATCTCCTTCTCGATCGTCGCCGTGTCGCGGGTGGCCGCGGAGGACAGGACGATGAAGCCGCAGGGCACCTGGCCCTTGAGCTCGTCATAGATGCCGACCACGGCGCATTCGGCGACATCGGGATGCGAGGCCAGCACTTCCTCCATCCCGCCGGTGGAGAGGCGATGGCCGGCGACGTTGATGATGTCGTCGGTACGGGCCATGATGAAGAGGTAACCGTCCTCGTCCAGAAAGCCGGCGTCGGCGGTCTTGTAGTAGCCGGGGAACTCGTCGAGATAGGCGCGGCGGAAACGCTCGTCGGCGTGCCACAGCGTCGGCAGGCAGCCGGGCGGCAGCGGCAGCTTTATCACCACATTGCCGAGCGTGCCGGGCGCGACCGGATGGCCGGCATCGTCCAGCACCTGCACGTCGTAGCCGGGCATGGCCACGCCGGGCGAGCCGTATTTCACCGGCAACTGCCCGAGCCCCATCGGGTTCTGGCTGATCGGAGCGCCGGTCTCGGTCTGCCACCAATGGTCGATGACCGGGCGGTCCAGCCGCTGCTCGGCCCATTTGATCGTCTCGGGGTCGGCGCGCTCGCCGGCGAGGAACAGGGTGCGGAATTTTGTCAGGTCGTAGCGGGCAAGATGCTCGCCGGCCGGATCTTCCTTGCGGATGGCGCGGAAGGCGGTGGGCGCGGTGAACAGGGCGACCGCGCCGTGCTCGGAAATGACGCGCCAGAAGGTGCCGGCGTCGGGCGTGCCGACCGGCTTGCCCTCGAACAGGATGGTCGTGCAGCCGTGGAAGAGCGGCGCGTAGACGATGTAGGAATGGCCGACTACCCAGCCGACGTCGGACGCCGCCCAGAACACCTCGCCGGGCTTGACGCCGAATTCGTTCTCCATCGACCATTTCAGCGCGACCATGTGGCCGCCATTGTCGCGCACCACGCCCTTGGGCTGGCCGGTCGTGCCGGAGGTGTAGAGGATGTAGAGCGGGTCGGTGGCGAGCACCGGCACGCAAGGCACCTCGCGGCTCGCGGCCTTGGCAGCGGCGACGGCTTGCGTATAGTCGAGGTCGCGGCCGGGGGTGAGCTCGCAGCGCTGCCCGTCGCGCTGGAGGATGAGGCAGCGCTCGGGCTTGTGGCGCGCGAGGTCGATGGCGCCATCGAGCAGCGGCTTGTAGGCGATGACGCGGCCGGGCTCGATGCCGCAGGAGGCCGAGATGATGAGTTTTGGCGTGGCGTCGTCGATGCGGGTGGCAAGCTCCTTGGAGGCAAAGCCGCCGAAGACCACGGAGTGGATGGCGCCCAGCCGCGCGCAGGCGAGCATGGCGAAGGCCGCTTCCGGAACCATGGGCATGTATATGATGACGCGGTCGCCTTTTTGGACGCCCTGATCCTGCAGCACGGCGGCAAGCGCGGTGACTTCGGCCTTGAGTTCGGCGTAGGTGAATTTCTTCTGCCGGCCGGTGACGGGGCTGTCATAGATCAGCGCGGTCTGGTCGGCGCGGCCGCCGGCGACGTGGCGGTCGACCGCGTTGTGGCAGGTGTTGCACTCGGCGCCGGCGAACCAGCGGCCATAGACGCCGGCGTCAGGGTCAAAAACCTTGTCCCATGGCTTGAACCAGTCGATGTCGCGCGCGGCCTCGGCCCAAAAGCCTTCCGGATCGCGTTTCCAGCTTTCATAGACTTCGTGGTAGCGCGAAGACATGACGACACCTCCCTATGCCGGGTCTGCTTTTCTTAGACAATGACGGTCGGCGGCGTCCATCTGACTATGGGATAAGCTGGCAGGCAAGCCGCAGTCCTGGCCAAGCAGCGCTTTGACAAAGCCGGGCGTTGCTGCTCAATGGCGAGATGTCCAAAGCGCTGTCGCTCGTCATCATCGGCTTCATGCTGATCCAGATCATCAAGCCCCTCGGCCTGCCGGGGCTGCGGCAGCGGCGCGACTTCTGGAAGCTGGCATTGATCGCGCTGGGGGCGCTCGGCCTGACGGTGGTGCTCAGCCACGGGGTTTGAGCGGGGGCGGGCCAGGGCCTTGCGCTTAGTGGTGCCGCAATTCTCAGTTCGGCACCGGTCTGCCGGTTGCGAGTCCGAGGCATGGGTCCCCGGAACCTTCGCATCTCGCCTCGCTCATGCTCCGGCCCGAGGATGACGGAACCTTACCTCGTCGTCCTCGTGCCCCGAGCGCGAGCGCAGCGAGCAAGCGAGGGGTTACGGGGACCCATGCCTCGACGGTCGTGCCGCCGATGCAGCTACAGAATCAAGCTGCCGGGATGCGGGATCGCGACCGCCTGCCGCTCAACTCTCAGCCAGCACAAGATCCGCTAGATGCTCGGCCCAGGCGCGGTAACCGGCGGCGGAGGCATGGAAACCGTCGGTGGAGAAGCCGGTCTGCGGGTCGGGGATCGGCAGGCGCGTGGCGGGCATCGCGCCGCGTTCGTGGCACAGCCGGGTGCCGAGCGCGTTGAGGGCGCTGGCGCGGATTTCGAGGATTTTCGCCAGCAAGGGCGGCAGCGCCGGAACGCGCGTGAACTCCACCACCGGCGACCACACCACGTGCGCTTCCGGCCACTTGGCGCGCAGCGCATAGAGCAGGCCGCCGAACTCCCTCTTGAAGCGGCGCAGCGTGTGGAAATTCTTGGTGTCGTTGGTGCCGATGGACAGCACGATATGCGTCCACGGCTCGGCCGCCAGATTGGGCAGCACATGGTCGAGCAGCTGCCCGGCAGTGGCCGAGTTGAAGCCGGCGGCCCGCCAGCGCACGGCCCGGCCGGTGCGCGCCGAGATCAGCGAGGCCAGCTGCGCGGCAAGCCCTTGCTGCGAATGGTCGATGCCGACGGAAGCGGCCGAGGAATCGCCCAGCACCAGCAGCGAGACAGCGGGTTCGCTGCCTGCGATGCCGTGCAACACCGGCCCGCGCGCCGGAAGCATGCGCGAGGTGCGGCGGCGCACGCCGAGCCCTTGCCAGACATAGGCGGGAAAGGCGAGCCAGGTGAGGAGCGGCAAAAGGCGGGACATGTGGCGAATTTATAGCCCGGTCCCGAAAAAGAAAAAGCCCCGCGTGGCTGGGCTCGCGGTTGGAACAGGCGCGGGCCAGGCGTGGGGCCTATTGCGCGGCGAGCGCCTAGGTAGCCTCGTTGATGATGCCGAGGCGTGCTTCGATCACTGCCACCTTCTCAGGCGTGTCAGCGCCGGTGGCTTCGATGTCGATGAACAACCGCTCACAGCCTCCCGGGCTTACAACGGCGAACATCTGGCCGTCCTCGTCGGAGATATTCTTCCACGAATGCTCGACGAATGGCGGCAGCGTGACGACCGTGCCCGGCGGCGCATCGAACTCTTCGCCGCCGCATCGGAACCTGTAGACGCCCTTGACGACCCTGAATACCTCGGTTTCGCGAGTGTGGGTGTGCGGCGCGGGTCCCTGGCCAGGCGGGGTAAATGTTTCCCACATGCCGAAGGCGCCGTTCGTTTCGGCTGCCGTCGCATGGATGACGACCCGGGCTCCAAAGGGCGTGCGGGCAATGCGCTGATGGCCCGGCGTCGAGACCACGGCCTTCACGAAGTGAGACATCCTCTCCTCCATCCCCAAGGGCGAAGATATCACGGAAGCGCTGCCAAGGCGAAGATGCCGCGTGACGGGCCGCAGGCGACAAAAAAGCCCCGCGCGAGACGGGGCTTGTCCCCTACTGTGCTGGAACGTATGTCAACCTGATCACGTCCTCGCCGATACGATCGCTCGCCACGAGGCGCAGTCGGGGCCGCGGCCCGGCGAATAACGGTTTGCCGCCGCCGAGCACGACGGGATGGAGATACAATCGATACTCGTCGACAAGACCCATTTCGGCCAGGCCTGCCGCCAGTTCCGGTCCGGAAACTTCAATCTCCCCATCGAGCCGAGCTTTCAGCCCGCGTATCGCCGCCTCTACATCATCGTTGACAAGAGTGGCGTTCGGGCCAACCGACTTCAGCGAGCGCGACACGACCCACTTCGGTTGGCTCCGCCACGCCGCCCCATAGTCTCGTTCCGCCTCGTCCCACTCGGAACGATCCTCGTCCCAATACCGCATCACCTCGTACATGCGGCGACCGTATACGGTGCCGGACAGGCCGCGCACGTCATCGATGAAATGACGAAAAAGCACAGGATCGGGCGCAAATGCCATGTGGTCGACATAGCCGTCCAGCGACTGATTCAATGCAAAGACGAGCCTCGCCATAGGGGATCTTCTCCTCGCTACCGCCTCGGACGCTGCCGAGGGTACGTGGAAATGAAGCGGGCTACAATCCGGCCACCCGCTTGGTGCCGTGGCCAATTATCAGAAGTGCTCTTTCTCGCCCGCCACGCACAAAAGCAGACTGTTGCCTAACCACCATCCGAGACGCTCGTCGCGGAGGGCTGCTTCACTCCTATCGCCCAAAGAAAAAGCCCCGCGCGAGACGGGGCCTTCCTGATGTTCCGGTAGGTTCGGCTTACGCCGCCTTTTCCAGCGCGCCCTGCCACTTGCCGAGCGTGGCAAGGCTGTTCATGTGGGCGCGGTGGGCGAAGGCGGCCTGCGCGGCGGCGACGTTCTCGGCCTTGCCGCTCCAGGCCTTCTGCGGGGCGGCCTGCAGGGCGCGGCCGTAGGAGAAGGTGAGCTTCCACGGCTGCGCGCCGGCGGCGTTGATGGCGTTGAGGTTGGCGGTCGCTTCCTCGTCGGACTGGCCGCCCGACAGGAAGGCGATGCCCGGCACGGCGACCGGCACCGTCTCGCGGAACAGGCGCAGCGTCTTCTCGGCGATTTCCTCGGGCGAGTTCTTGCTGCCCGACTTCTTGCCGGCGATGACCATGTTGGGCTTCAGGATCGAGCCTTCGAGCTTCACGCGGGCGTCGTAGAGCGCGTCGTAGAGCTTGACCAGCGTGGCGCGGGTGACGTCGTAGCAGGTGTCGATGTCGTGGGCGCCGTCCATCAGCACTTCCGGCTCGACGATCGGCACGATGCCGGCTTCCTGGCACAGCGCCGCATAGCGGGCCAGCGCCTGGGTGTTGGCGTCGATGGTGTAGCGCGACGGCACGTTCTTCGTCGTGTCGATGTCGATCACGGCGCGCCATTTGGCGAAGCGGGCACCGAGCTTGTAGTAGTCGGCCAGGCGCTCGCGCAGGCCGTCGAGGCCTTCGGTGATGGTGTCGCCCGGGAAGCCGATCAGCGGCTTGGCGCCGGCGTCGACCTTGATGCCGGGGATAGCGCCGGTGGCCTTGATGAGATCGACCAGCGGGGTGCCGTCGGCGGCCTTCTGACGGATCGTCTCGTCATAGAGGATGACGCCCGAGATGTAGTTCTTCATCGCGTTGGTCGAGCGGAAAAGCAGCTCGCGGTAGTCGCGGCGCGAGTCGGCGGTGGATTCGACGCCGATCACGTCGAAGCGCTTCTTGATCGTGCCGCTGCTTTCGTCGGCGGCCAGAATACCCTTGCCGCTTGCCACCATAGCGGCGGCGATGTCTTCGAGACGTTCGCTCATGAAACCCTCCTAGTGTCGTTCGAGGGGCGCATAACAGAAGTATGTGCACAACGGAACGGCGGTCAAATGCTTGAATCGATTGAAAGTCTGGACGGTCCCCCGATAAAGCATTTCGCCCCTCGAAAGGGGCGAAAGTCAAAAGCTTATTTCTTGAGAACTTCGACGCCGGGGAGCGCCTTGCCTTCCATCCATTCCAGGAAGGCGCCGCCGGCGGTCGAGACATAGGTGAAATCGTCGGCCACGCCGGCATGGTTGAGGGCCGCGACCGTGTCGCCGCCGCCGGCGACGGAGACCAGCTTGCCCTCCTTGCTGCGGGCGGCCGCATGCTTTGCCGCCGACACCGTGGCGCGGTCGAAGGGCGCGATCTCGAAGGCGCCGAGCGGGCCGTTCCAGACCAGCGTCGCGGCGCGGTCGATCCACTGGTTGACGGCCTCGACCGTCTTGGGGCCGACGTCGAGGATCATGGCGTCGGCCGGAACCTGCTCGATGCCCACGGTCTCGTTGGCGGCGTTGGCCTTGAACTCGCGCGCCACCACGCCGTCGGACGGCAGGACGATGGCGCAGCCCGACTGCGCGGCCTCGATCATGATCTGCTTGGCGGTGGGGGCGAGGTCGTGCTCGCACAGCGACTTGCCGACATCGGTGCCGCGCGCGGCCAGGAAGGTGTTGGCCATGCCGCCGCCGATGACCAGCGCGTCAACCTTCTTCACGAGGTTCATCAGGAGGTCGATCTTGGTCGAGACCTTGGCGCCGCCGACGATCGCCACCACAGGGCGGACCGGATTGCCGAGACCCTTTTCCAGCGCCTCGAGCTCGGCCTGCATGGTGCGGCCGGCATAGGCCGGCATCAGGCGTGCCAGGCCCTCGGTGGAAGAGTGCGCGCGGTGCGCGGCCGAGAAGGCGTCGTTGACATAGATGTCGCCGCCAGCGGCAAGCGCCTTCGTGAATTCGGCGTCGTTCTTCTCTTCGCCCTTGTAGAAGCGGGTGTTCTCCAGGAGCAGCACGTCGCCGTCCTTCATGGTGGCGATGGCCTTGGCGGCGGTATCGCCGACGCAGTCGGTGGCGAAGGCGACGGCGTGGCCGAGCACCTGCGCGGTGGCCTCGGCGATGGGCGCCAGCGACAGGGCCGCATCGGGCCCGTCCTTGGGCCGGCCGAAATGGGCGAGCAGGATGACCTTGGCGCCGCGGCCGGACAGGTCCTTGATGGTCGGCGCGACGCGCTCGATGCGGGTGGCGTCACTGACCTTGCCGTCGGCGACGGGGACGTTGAGGTCCACGCGCACGAGGACACGCTTGCCCTTGACCTCCCCCAGGTCGTCGAGCGTCTTGAAACCGGCCATGGGCAATTCTCTCCTAGATGAAAATGGCGAAACCTTATCGCGGTGCGCGCCGGATGCAAGGTTGGCCTTTGGCCTAGCCAGCGCGACGAATCGCAGCGGCCGTGAGCCGGCTTAGACTTCGCGTTGGGCGTCGGTGCCGGAAGCTTTGCCACGCAGGCGGTCGAAGAGCCAGTGCATGCGCGCGCGCAGGCCCTCCGGCATCAGCGGTTGCGGCTGGCTCGGCTCGAAGGAAAGGCCGACGCCGGTGATCCTGCCGTTCTCGTCCATGTCGCGGACGATGAGCTCGATCGGGCCGAGAGTGAGGCGGTCGGCATATTCGACGTGGCCGCCGAAGCGCGACAGAAAGAGCTCGCCGATGGTCATCTTCAGTTCGGCCTCGGTGAGGCCCGGCTCGTAGGCGGCTTCCAGATCCGCGGCCGGGCGGTCGGGATCGACGGCGAAGGCGCCGAAGAACTCGGCATCCTCCGGATCGACATCGACGCGGCTGGTGAACAGCCGGTCGAGCAGCGCCGGGTAGCGGTCGTGGACGAAGATGTAGACGCGGTCGCCCGCCACCAGCTTGCCGAAGTCCGGGAACTTCATCGAGCGGCCTTCACGCACCACCAGCGAGGGGCGGGCCCAGCGGGGCAGGCGCTCGCCGCGCAGGACGGGGCTGCCCGGCACGACGCGATAGCTGACGAGCTCGTGGTGGGCCGAGCCCGGCAGTTCCAGCTCGACCTTCTCGATCGGGCCGGCGCGGTGGGGCACGATGAGACCGAGGCGGCGGGCGAGCGGGCCGACCGTCCAGCCCTGCACGACGAGCGAGACCAGCACGATGATGAAGGCGGTGTTGAAGATGGCGCGGCCGTGTTCCAGCCCCGCCAGCAGCGGCGTGATGGCCAGCAGGATGGAGACCGCGCCGCGCAGGCCGACCCAGGAGATGAAGGTGACCTCGGCGTGGGGCAGCGCGAAGGGCTTCAGGCACAGCCACACGGCGACGGGGCGGGCAATCAGGATCAGGAACAGGCCGAGCACGATAGCGCCGAGCAGGATGGCGGGAAACTGCGACGGCGTGGCGAACAGGCCCAGCACCAGGAACATGATGATCTGGGCCAGCCACGACATGCCGCTCTGGAAGCGCTTGAGCGCTGCCTGGGCGCGCATGCCGGAATTGCCGGCGACAAGGCCGGCCATATAGACCGCGAGGAAGCCCGAGCCGCCGATGGCGCCGGCGGCGGCGAAGACAAGCAGCGACAGGGTCAGAACGAAGATCGGCACCAGGCCGCGGTCGAGATTGAGCCATTCGACAAGCCGCGCGATGACGAAGCCGCCCAGCATGCCGACGGCAGCGCCGAGGCCCATGGTGATGAAGAAGCCCAGGACCAGGTCGGTGAACAGCACCTTGGCCTCGGGATTGCCGCCGATGGCGATGAGTTCGACCAGCGTCAGGGTCAGGAAGATGGCGATCGGGTCGTTGGTGCCGGATTCGATTTCCAGCGTCGAGCGCACGCGTTCACGCAGGTTGATGTTGCCGGCGCGCAGCAGGAAGAACACCGCCGCCGCGTCGGTGGAGGCCACGGTGGCGCCGAGCAGGAAGGATTCCATCCAGGTGAAGCCGGTCAGGAAACGACTCGTCACGCCGAAGATGACGGCCGTCAGCGCCACGCCCACCGTCGCAAGCGTCAAGGCGGGCATGCCGGCCTGTCTGAGCACGCTGACGGATGTGCCGAAGCCCGAATCGAAC
Source organism: Mesorhizobium sp. KR1-2 (assembly GCF_040045035.1). Lineage (NCBI taxonomy): Bacteria > Pseudomonadati > Pseudomonadota > Alphaproteobacteria > Hyphomicrobiales > Phyllobacteriaceae > Mesorhizobium > Mesorhizobium sp. KR1-2. The sequence goes on from NZ_JBDZDS010000005.1 coordinate 124,778, forward strand.
AGGATGATCGCCAGCGCGAGCGAGCCGACGAAATAGGCGACGCCGGCATTGTCGAACTGCAGGCCGAGGCCGTTTGCACCGGCCAGCAGGCCGATGCCGAGGAACAGCAACAGCAGCGGTGCGCCGAAGCGGAAGGCGATCAGGCTCGAGAACGCCGCCGCGAGCACCAGTGCTGTACCGACCAGTGTCGCAAGATAGATTGCCTGATCCATTGACGGCGCATTTCCCCTGACATCCCTGGTGGGTGAATTCTCCTACAGTGAGGCGAAGACATGGCCGCGCGCAAGCAAAGTCATTCTTGGGAATGCACTTTTTTGGCCTGTCAGGAAATATTTCGGGCCGGAAACGGAAACGCCCGGCCTGAGCCGGGCGTCGAAGATACCAGGGCGACTGCCGCGGATCGGGTCAGGCGATGACCTTGCCGAGGGCGACGGCGGTGTCGGCCATGCGGTTGGAGAAGCCCCACTCGTTGTCGTACCAGGACATCACGCGCACGAGGTTGCCGTCGATCACCTTGGTCTGGTCGAGCGCGAAGGTGGACGAGGCCGGGTTGTGGTTGAGGTCGACCGAAACGAGCGGCTCCTCGGTGTAGGCGAGGATGCCCTTGAGCGGGCCGTCGGCGGCCGCCACCAGCACGGCGTTGACCTCGTCGACGGTGACCGGCTTCTTGGACACGAACTTGAAGTCGATGACCGAGACGTTCGGGGTCGGCACGCGGATCGACACGCCGTCGAGCTTGCCCTTCAGTTCCGGCAGCACCAGGCCGACGGCCTTGGCCGCACCCGTCGAGGTCGGGATCATCGACATGGCCGCGGCGCGGGCGCGGTAGAGATCCTTGTGCATAGTGTCCAGCGTCGGCTGGTCGCCGGTATAGGCGTGCACGGTCGTCATGAAGCCCTTCTCGATGCCGAAGGCATTGTTGAGGACCATGGCCACCGGCGCCAGGCAGTTGGTGGTGCACGACGCGTTGGAAATGACGACGTGATCCTTGCAGATCTTGTCGTGGTTGACGCCGTAGACGACGGTGAGGTCGGCGCCGTCGGCCGGAGCCGAGACGATGACGCGCTTGGCGCCGGCGGTGAGATGGGCGGAGGCCTTCTCCTTCGAGGTGAAGATGCCGGTGCACTCGAGCGCGATGTCGACGCCGAGTTCCGCGTGCGGCAGCTGCGCCGGATCCTTGATCGCGGTGACCTTGATCTTGTTCGAGCCGATGACGATGTGGTCGCCGTCGACCTTCACCTCGTGCGGGAAGCGGCCATGAACGGAATCGTAGCGCAGCAGGTGCGCGTTGGTCTCGACCGGGCCGAGGTCGTTGATGGCGACGACCTCGATGTCCTTGCGGCCGGATTCGTAGATGGCGCGCAGGATGTTGCGGCCGATGCGGCCGAACCCGTTGATGGCTACTCTGACGGTCATTTGTGTTTCTCCCTGGGAGCGAAAAATCAGTTCGACTTCTTGTTCAGGCGCGCCTCGGCGGCCTCTGCCGCAGCCTCGGCGGTGATGCCGAAATGCGGATAGAGCTTCTCGATGGGCGCGCTGGCGCCGAAGCCGTGCATGCCGATGAAGATGCCGTCGACGCCGATGAAGCGGTCCCAGCCCAAGCGGATCGCCGCCTCGATGGCGATCTTGACCGGGGCGTTGCCGATGAGGGCGGCCTTGTAGGTGTCGCTCTGCTGCTCGAACAGCTCGAAGCACGGCACCGAGACGACGCGGGCCGGATGGCCGCGTGCCTGCAGCTGGTCGCGCGCGGCAAGCGCGATCTCGACCTCGGAGCCGGTGGCGAAGATGGTCACTTCTGCCTCGCCATCGGCCGTTGCCAGCTCGTAGGCGCCGTAGGCGCAGAGGTTTTCCTCGACATATTCGGTGCGTACCGCCGGCAGGTTCTGGCGGGTGAGCGCGAGCGTCGACGGGGTCTTGGTCGACTGCAGCGCCAGCTGCCAGCACTCCGCCGCTTCCATGGCGTCGGCCGGGCGGAACACGTTGTGGTTGGGGATGGCGCGCAGCGCGGCGAGGTGCTCGACCGGCTGGTGGGTGGGGCCGTCTTCGCCGAGGCCGATGGAGTCATGCGTCATGACGAAGATGGAGCGGATGCCCATCAGCGAGGCGAGGCGCATGGCCGGGCGGGCATAGTCCGAGAAGGTCAGGAAGGTGCCGCCATAGGGGATGATGCCGCCATGCAGGGTCATGCCGTTCATGGCTGCCGCCATGCCGTGCTCGCGGATGCCGTAATAGACATAGCGGCCGCTGTAGTCGCCGGGGACGACCGGCTTGGTCTGGCTGGTCTTGGTGTTGTTGGAGCCGGTGAGGTCGGCCGAGCCGCCGATCGTCTCGGGGACCACGGCGTTGATGACTTCCAGCGCCATCTCCGAAGACTTGCGGGTGGCGACCTTCGGCTTGTCGGTGGCGAGCTTCTGCTTGTACTCGGCGACCACCGCATCGAAGTTGCCCGGCAGGTCGCCGCCCATGCGGCGCTCGAACTCGGCGCGGATCTCGGCGTCGGCCTCGGCGAGGCGAGCCTCCCACTCCTTGCGCTTCTTGCAGGCGTTGAGGCCCGAGACGCGCCAGGCGTCGAGAATGTCCGACGGCACCTCGAACGGCGCGTAGTCCCAGCCCAGCGCCTTGCGCGCGCCGGCGATTTCCTCGGCGCCGAGCGGCGAGCCATGGACCTTGCTGGTGCCGGCCTTGGTGGGCGCGCCGAAGCCGATGGTGGTCTTGCAGGCGATCATGGTCGGGCGGTCGGAGCTACGGGCCGCTTCGATGGCGGCGGCGATCGCTTCGGGATCGTGGCCGTCGACGCGGGCGGTGTTCCAGCCGGAGGCGGCGAAGCGCGCGAGCTGGTCGGTGGAGTCGGTCAGCGACAGCGGGCCGTCGATGGAGATGTTGTTGTCATCCCACATAACGATCAGCTTGTTGAGCTTGAGATGGCCGGCCAGGGCGATGGCTTCCTGGCTGATGCCTTCCATCAGGCAGCCGTCGCCCGACAGGACGTAGGTGTAGTGGTCGACCAGCTCGTCGCCGAACTTGGCGTTGAGCATGCGTTCGGCCAGCGCCATGCCGACCGCGTTGGCGATGCCCTGGCCGAGCGGGCCGGTGGTCGTCTCGATGCCGGCGGCGTGGCCGAATTCGGGATGGCCGGCGGTGCGGTAGCCGAGCTGGCGGAAATTCTTGATCTGGTCGAGGGAGATGTCCTCGTAGCCGGTCAGGTAGAGCAGCGAGTAGAGCAGCATCGAGCCGTGGCCGGCCGACAGCACGAAACGGTCGCGGTCGGCCCAGTGCGGGTTCTTCGGATCGTGCTTCAGGAAGCGCGTGTAGAGCACGGTGGCGATGTCGGCGGCGCCCATGGGCAGGCCGGGATGGCCGGAGTTCGCCTTCTCGACGGCATCCATAGACAGAAAGCGGATCGCATTGGCCATCCGGTCGTGTTTTTCGCGTGAGGTCATGATTGCTCGCCAAGCCTTGATTTTTGGGGCCTGCGCCCCCGTAAAAAAGCAGGGGACACATAGCAGGCACGCCGAATGAGTCAACCAAAGCACCGGCTTTTCGATGGGGACTCGGGGGCGCTGCGGCGAGATGAGGCACGATAGCAGGGGAAAGCCCGAATCGCTTTGTTGACGTCGCGTTTGCGCGAAGCCTAATGTTTCTCAGGTAAGTCGTTCGGAACGTGAGCGATTCGGTGATGGGCAGGAGTTTTGACGGTGCCATGACCGGGGAAACCACTCTCAAAGAGGTTATCAGCCGGCTCGGTAGGGCCATGGAGGCGCTGGAGCACAGCGTCGCCGCACGGCTGGAGCATGAGCAGGACTACAGCGAGGCCGAGGCCGAGGTGCAGCGCATGAACGCCGACCGCAGCCGGCTCGCGCAGGAACTCGACAATTCTGAAGCGCGCGCCGAGCGGCTGGAGGAAGCCAACAAGGAGGTTTCGCGCAGGCTGGTGACCGCGATGGAGACGATCCGCGCGGTGCTTGACAGGTAGGTGCCATGGCGCAAGTGACGGTCACGATCGACGGCAAGGCCTATCGCATGGCCTGCGACGAGGGGCAGGAGGAGCACCTGATCGACCTCGCGCAGAGCTTCGACCTCTATGTCACCCACCTGAAGGAGTCCTTCGGAGAGATCGGCGACCTGCGGCTGACGGTGATGGCCGGCATCATGGTGATGGACGAGCTGTCGGAGCTGCGCAAGCGGGTGCAGGGCATGGAGAGCGAGGTCAACACCCTGCGCAAGACCCGCGACGACGCGCTCACCAAGGCCGACAAGAACGATGCCGCGCTGACCGGCGCGCTCTCCGCCCTTGCCCAGCGCATGGAAGACCTTGCCGAGAAACTGGCGGTGCGGAAGGGGTAGGCGTTCGTCGCCTGTTCGTCCTCGGGCTGCTGGCACCGTGCCCCGGAAGCAGGCGAGGCCTCGCTATCCGAGGCAAGCTGGGGCTAGATGATAGCTGTGCGGTGCCAGCCCGGTTCGCTTGCTGGACCGGCTTTGGCTGCACCACCGGCGAGGCATGGGTCCCCGGAACCTCCGCACTTCGCTGCGCTCGTACTCCGGCCCGAGGACGACGGAGGGGGTGGTTTCCGGCCAATCTGCAGCGTTGCTGCAGTTGCTGCCGCCATTGAGCTCTCACGGCGACATACAAGGCGAGATACCGAATTCCAGCCAAGGGGGTACCGAGCTCCGGCCAAAACGCGATACCAGGCTGCGGCGTCGAAGATTTGCGCAGGCGTTTTTTCTCCTCCGTCGTCCTCGGGCCCGAAGCCCCGCAGGGGCGTAGGGTTCCGGGGACCCATGCCTCGCCCGTCATGCAGCCAGAGCCGGTCCAGAAAGCGAGCCGGCACCGTCGGCACCACGGTCCGGAAACACCAGTCGCGCCCGCAACACCTCAAAGCAGGTGCCATGCAATGTCATGCCAGTGCGGGTTATGCTCCTCGATCAGGTTGATCTTCCACTGGCGCGGCCACTTCTTGAGTATCTTCTCCCGCGCGATGGCGTCGGTGACCAGCTCATACTCGTCGAACCAGACCAGCCGCATGACGCCGTAGCGAGTCGCAAATTTCGAGCCGGTGCCGGTTCGGTGTTGCTGAAGGCGGCCGGCCAGATCGGATGTCACGCCGATGTAGAGCGTGCCGTTCTTCTGCGACGTAAGAATGTAGACATATCCCCGCCGGCCCATTGTGGGAGTTTAGCTGCCTGGTTATCCGGGGCAAGCCGATGTTGCGCGGTGCCAGTCCGGCTCGCTTTTCTGGATCGGCTCTGGCTGCACCACCGGCGAGGCATGGGTCCCCGGAACCCTACGCCCCTGCGGGGCTTCGGACCCGAGGACGACGGATGGGTGGTGGTTTCCGGCCAATCTGCAGCGTTGCTGCAGTTGAGCTGTCACCGCGACATTCAAGGCGAGCTACAAGGCCCCGGCCAAGGCGCGGTACCAAGCTCAGGCGTCAAAGACTTGCGCCGCCACCATTCCTCCGTCGTCCTCGGGCCGGAGCACGAGCGATAGCAAAGTGTGGAGGTTCCGGGGACCCATGCCTCGGCAGAGCCGCCAGCACGGCGGTCCAGATATGGAGGCTCTGTCCACGTCGAGACAAACATGACCCCAAAAAAAATCGCGCCGGCCGTGGCCGACGCGATTGGTCTATGTGAGTTCCGGGCCGGTGCCGGCGGGCCAAAAATCAGGCGGCGGGCTGTGCCTCGATGGTGCGCAGGGCCTGCGCCTGGCGCTTGGCGGCGGCCTTGACGGCGTCCTGCACCTTCTCGAAGGCGCGGACCTCGATCTGGCGGACGCGCTCGCGGCTGATGTCGAATTCGCTCGAAAGCTCTTCCAGCGTCATCGGCTCTTCCGAAAGGCGGCGCGCCTCGAAGATGCGGCGTTCGCGGTCGTTCAGCACCGACAGGGCGCCGGCGAGCATGCCGCGCCGGTTTTCCAGCTCGTCCTGCTCGATCAGCATCTCTTCCTGGCTGTCATGGTCGTCGACCAGCCAGTCCTGCCATTCGCCGGACTCGCCCTCGGTGGCGCGGATCGGTGCGTTGAGCGATGCGTCGCCCGACAGGCGACGGTTCATCGACACGACCTCTTCCTCGCTGACGTTGAGGCGCGTCGCGATCTCGGCGATCTGCTCGGGCCTGAGGTCGCCGTCCTCCAGCGCCTGGATCTTGCCCTTCACCTTGCGCAGGTTGAAGAACAAGCGCTTCTGGTTGGCGGTGGTGCCCATCTTCACGAGGCTCCACGAACGCAGGATATATTCCTGGATCGAGGCCTTGATCCACCACATCGCGTAGGTGGCCAGGCGGAAGCCGCGCTCGGGCTCGAATTTCTTCACGGCCTGCATGAGGCCGACATTGCCTTCCGAAATGACCTCGCCGATGGGCAGGCCATAACCACGGTAGCCCATGGCGATCTTGGCCACGAGCCGCAGATGGCTGGTGACGAGCTTGTGCGCGGCGGTGGTGTCTTCATGCTCCTGGTACCGCTTGGCGAGCATGTACTCTTCCTGCGGCTGGAGCATCGGAAAGCGGCGGATTTCCTCCAGGTAGCGGGCGAGGCCGCCTTCCCCGGAAACAATGCTAGGTAATGTCTGGGCCATAGATAGCGCCCTCCCTCTACTAAGGATCTGCCCCCTGATTCAGGCAGGCATGCGGCGCCGGCGCCTCATGCTCTCCGGCGTCAACCGTCCTTATAAAGGAACAAAAAGGGAAAAGCACCCATTCGTTCAACGTGAAACAGATTGTCACGCCAAAGTGAACAAACGCGGTCAAGTTTTCACATCTTGCGGAAACCCTCGACGATCTCCGCAATGTCCACGGGCAACGGTGCCTCGAATCGCATGATCATATGGGTATCCGGATGGCGAAATGCCAGTAGCCGCGCGTGCAGCGCCTGGCGGGGCAGGGCCTGGACCAGCGCCTTGAGCGGCTCGGGCAGGCGGTTGGCCTTGGTGCGGAAGGCGAGGCCGTAGTCGGGGTCGCCGACGACTGGGTGGCCGATATGGGCCATGTGGACGCGGATCTGGTGGGTGCGGCCGGTTTCCAGCCGGCATTCCACCAGGGCGGCCTCGGCGGCCTGTTTCTGCCCCTCGCCGTAGCGTTCGAGCACGGTGTAGTGGGTGACGGCGTGGCGGGCGTCGTCACGCGTTTCGGGCACCACGGCGCGGCGCACCCGGTCGGCGGCGCGGCCGAGCGGGGCGTCGATCGTTCCGGTCATGCGGGAGGGGATGTTCCACACCAGCGCGACATAGGCGCGCTCGAGGTCGCCGTCGCGGCCATGGTCGGCAAACGCCTCCGACAGCGACTTGTGCGCTTTGTCGGTCTTGGCGACCACCATGACGCCCGACGTGTCCTTGTCCAGCCGGTGCACGATGCCCGGCCGCTTCACGCCGCCGATGCCCGACAGGCTGTCGCCGCAATGATGGATCAGCGCGTTGACCAGCGTGCCGGTCCAGTTGCCGGCGCCGGGATGCACGACTAGGCCGGCCGGCTTGTTGATGACGATGAGCTGGTCGTCCTCATAAAGAATGTCGAGCGGAATATTTTCTCCAAGCGGCTCGGCGGGTTCCGGCTCGGGCATTTCCATGGTGACGAGATCGCCTTCGGCGAGCTTGCGTTTGGTCTCGGTGACGGCCTGGCCGTTGACCGCGACCGCGCCCTGGCGGATCAGCGTCTGGACGCGGCTGCGCGAGAAATCCGGGCCGATCGCGGAGGCCAGCCACTGGTCGAGCCGCATGCCTGCGGCGTCAGGGCCGGCGCTGTACTCTTTCATTACGCCGCCAGCTTCGCTATCAGGGTCGCTCATTGCGCTTCAATAATCCGGAACCGTTGAGATAATGGCATCGCCGAACCTGCACGACGAAGACGAAAAGCCGTTGGACCCCGCGGTCGAAAAGGTTCGCCGCAAGCTGGTGCGCTTCGCCATCATCAATCTCGGCCTGCTGTTCATCGCCCTTATGGCTGTGCTGGCCGCGATTGTCTACAAAACCGGCACCAAGCCCGAGACGCCGGTCGCGACCAGCGGCGCCGTCGTGCCGTCGCCTTCCGAACAGGCCTTCATGTCGGGCGACATCGCCTTGCCTGCGGGCGCCAGGATCGTCTCGCAGTCGCTGTCGGGCAACCGCATCTCGATCGAGGCCGAGCTTGCCGACGGCAGCCGTGTCATCTTCCTCTACGATTTCGCCGAGCGCCGCATGATCGGCCGCTTCGTGGTGACGGCGCAGTGAGCGCGCCGGCGCGCAAGATGGCGACCGTCGCGCTCGTGGTGCGCGACTATGACGAGGCGATCGCCTGGTACGTGGAAAAGCTCGGCTTCGAGCTTTTCGAGAATATCGACTTCGGCGGTGGCAAGCGCTGGGTGACGGTCGGCCCCGCCGGCGGCAACGGCGCACGCCTGCTGCTGGCGCAGGCCAAGGACGAGGCCGAGCTGTCGCGAATCGGCGACCAGACCGGCGGCCGCGTCTTCCTGTTCCTGGAGACCGATGATTTTTCGCGCGACCATGCGTCGATGCTGGCGGCCGGCGTGGAATTCCGCGAGGCGCCGCGCCACGAAGCCTATGGCTCGGTCGCGGTGTTCGCCGATCTTTACGGGAATCTGTGGGATCTGATCGAGCCCCGGCGCTGAGATCGAGGCTTTTCGGCCACAGGCAAAAGCGTCGCCTGTGGAGAATGCGATAATCCCGGTTGCGTTTTCCAAACGCCTCGCCTATATGGCGCAAGTCTTACACGCGCCCATCGTCTAGCGGTCAGGACGGCGCCCTCTCACGGCGCAAACAGGGGTTCGATTCCCCTTGGGCGTACCAAGACTTTCAAATACTTAGATTCCCCTCCGAAAAAGCGTCAAATATCATCGAATAAGCGGCTTCGGCAGTGTCCGGGAAACGCCATGTTGAGTGTTCGGCATGCCTATTGCAGGAACTCTGTGATGGCCTCGATCGTGGCCGTCGGATTCTCTTCCATCAACCAGTGCCCGGAACGAGGAATGACGACCTCTTGGACATTGCTGGCGGCGGCGCGCATGATCACCGCCATCATTGGGCCGAATGACTTCTCGCCTCCGATCGCAAGGATCGGCATCCGCAGCGGACCCTTGGCCAGAAGCGCCCTGTTGTCGACAGTGTCCTGATCAAAGGCCTTGAACTGCTCGAAGCCGGAATGCATGGCTCCGGGCCTGGCATAGAGCGCGGCATAGTGCGCACGCGAAGCTTCGTCGAAGCTCTTCGGATCGGCCGAAAACTCATTCCAGAAGCGATCGAGATAGATGCGCTCGCGCCCCTCGACCAGCCGTTCCATGTCGGGGCCGCCGAAGCGGAAATGCCACAACAATGGGTTCTTCAGGATCTCCTCCCAGGGGCCGATGCCTGGAATTGGCGCATCCATGAGCACGAATTTTGTCACTCGGTCGGGCTGTTCGGCCGCGAAGGCATAGCCGACCATGTTGCCGATGTCGTGGGTGACCATCTCCACCGTGCCGATCTTCAGCGCGTCGAGCACGCCGGCGACATCCCCGCCTTGCGTCTTCTTGTCGTAGCCACCGGCCGGGTGCGAAGAGAGACCCATGCCGCGCAGATCCGGCACGATCACGGTGTGGTCGCGCGCCAGCCGGGCGGCCAGCGGCGCCCACATGTCGCCGGTTTCGCCATAGCCATGCAAAAGCACCACCGCTGGTCCGTGGCCGCCGAACCGGACGAAGATCTGTGCACCGTTGGTGGAGATCGTTTCGGCCCTGAAGCCGGGTGGGAAGGGCTGAACCTGGGCCAGGGCGGGCGTGGCGAAGAGCATGGCGCTCAAGATCGAGGCGAACTTTCGCATGTCTGAGCTCCCGTTGAGGTGGTGCGCGTTGGCAAGTCGTTCGAGTAAAGGGGCTTAACCATTGTGGAGTTCGATTCGTACCGAGAAAGCTCGAATGAGGACGGGAAGGATTAGCCGAGCCGCTAGCTCCCGCCTTGAGGTGTCGTCTGGGAAAATAGCACTTTTGGAACCCTATTCAGACTCATGGAATCGGGTTAGTCCTTTGCGCTTTTGTACTGGTGAGGAGGCTTAGAATTTGAATCGCATTGGTTCTGTACCTATCGCTCTTGCAATTGCATTGGTTTCTGCATGCACGGCCGACAAGCGTCCCGAGCAAGAAAGTACTACGGTTTTGCCGACGAAAATTGCCGAACCGGTAGCTACGCCGGCTACCCCGAAGCTGGTAGATAGCTATACCGCTCATATCAGCGATAAAGACAAATACGGCAACGATGGGAAGCGGTTAACAAGCGCGCGAGATATCGTTCTTCAGGATCGGAAGAACTATTACGATTTCAATTTGCGCGACCCGAGCGATCATCCTGACAAATTCTTCAGTTCAAAGCCCAACCGATGGGGCGAGACGACCTCCGTCCATGACTGGAAAATGGGTCGCGGCGTGGAATACGAAGTTCAGAAGGGCAACCCGAACCTTAAGGTGCAAGTGTACGACAACGGCCATATCAACGTGAACATACAGGGCGATTAAGCATCCTCCTGCTCTGCTGGAAATCGTTGATTGAGCTGCTGGCATTATTCGTGATTTGGCTGCCCTCAACCGAGGGCCGCTTCGCTCTGATGATGAGGGAAGCCGGTCGGCTACAAACGACTTGATTGGACACAGCACCGATCAAGTGAGAAGATCACCACAAAAGTAATTCCGGGGGACCTGCAGAAGACTAACGTCATTGTGAGATGGAGGGTTTATCATGGCAATCTGGCAACCCGATCCTTCCTTCTATCCCTCGCCGAGAATGGCGGCCAAGGCACCGAAGGAGATGCTGGCCTATGTGGCGGCCTTCGATCCGGACCGCAAGAAACCCGACGCGATCGCCGTCGTCGACGTAAATCCGGGGTCATCGACATATTCCCGGATCGTCGGCCAGGTCGAGATGCCGAATGTGGGCGACGAGCTGCACCATTTCGGCTGGAACGCCTGTTCGTCGTGCCTTTGCCCCAACGCGCCGCACCCGCATATGGAACGGCGCTATCTGGTCGTGCCGGGTCTGCGTTCGTCGCGGCTCTATATCATGGACACCAAGCCGGACCCCAAAAACCCGACGATCGTGAAGGTCATCGAGCCCGGAGAGATCGCCGAGAAGGCCGGCTATTCGCGCCTGCACACCGTCCATTGCGGGCCGGAAGGCATCTATGTGAACGCGCTGGGCGACGCCGAGGGCAAGGCGCCGGGCGGCATATTCCTGGTCGACCCCGACAGCTTCGACGTTCTCGGCCGTTGGGAGATGGACCGAGGGCCGCAGAAGCTTGCCTACGATTTCTGGTGGCATCTCGGCTACGACACGATGGTGACGAGCGAATGGGGAACCCCGGACACATTCGAGAACGGGCTCGTGCCGGAAGTCCTGCTGGGCAGCAAATACGGGCGCAAGCTGCATTTCTGGGACCTGCACAAGCGCAAGCATCTGCAGGAGATCGACCTGGGGCCGGAATACCAGCTGGTGTTCGAGCTGCGCCCCGCCCATGACCCCACCAAGGCCTACGGCTTCGTCGGCTGCGTCATCAGCCTCAAGGATCTCTCGGCCTCGATCTGGACCTGGTATCGCGACGGCGACAAATGGGCGGTGAAGAAGATCATCGAGATCCCGGCCGAACCGGCCGATCCCGACCTGCTGCCGCCGGTGCTGAAAGGCTTCAAGGCGGTTGCGCCGCTGGTGACCGACATCGACCTGTCGATGGACGACCGCTTCCTCTACGTCTCCTGCTGGGGCACCGGAGACATGATCCAGTACGACGTGTCGGACCCGTTCAACCCGAAGGAAACCGGCAGGGTGCGCATCGGCGGCATCGTCTCCCGGGCATCGCATGCCAAGGCGCAGAACGGCGCGCTCAATGGCGGCCCGCAGATGGTGGAGATCAGCCGCGACGGGAAGCGGGTCTATTTCACCAATTCCCTCTACGGCGCCATCGACCCGCAGTTCTATCCCGAGGGCATCGACGGCTGGATGGTGAAGCTCGATGTCGGGGAGAATGGCGGCATCAAGTTCGACGAGGACTTCTTCGTCGACTGGCCGAAGGGCCGCCGGCCACATCAGGTGCGCCTGGAGGGCGGCGATTGTTCTTCCGATTCCTACTGCTATCCTTGACGATCGATGACGTCGAACGGGACGGTTTCGTAGGATGGTCTCACTAACGCCTTGGCTGGTGCTTGCCGGCCTTGGCGCCTTTCACGGTCTCAACCCCGCCATGGGTTGGCTGTTTGCAGTTGCCCTCGGCCTGCACAGGGGCAGCCGCAAGGTGGTGCTTTTGTCCTTGATTCCCATTGCAATAGGGCACGCTGCGTCGATTGCCGTGGTGGCGATGGCGGTGATCACCCTCGGCTTCGTCGTCGACGAGCGTCTGCTTGAAATGACGGCCGGCGCGCTGCTCGTCGGCTGGGCGATCTACTACCTCGCCTACGGTCACCGCCACCGCGTCCGCATCGGCATGACGACGGGCATGGTCGGGCTTGGGGTCTGGTCGTTCCTGATGGCGACGGCCCATGGCGCCGGGCTCATGCTGGTGCCGGTGCTCATCCCCCTGTGCCTCGCGGCAAGTCCGGCGGGGGAGCTGACGGCGGCCGGGTCGCTGCCGATCGCGCTGGCCGCGGTCGGCGTGCACACTGCGGCCATGCTCGCCGTGACGCTCGCCATGGCGGTTGCGGTCTATGAGTGGCTCGGCCTTTCGGTCCTGCGGCGCGGCTGGATCAACTTCGATCTTATCTGGACGGCCGCGCTGGCGATCACCGGCATCATCCTGATCGTATGAGGGCCGTGATCCCGCGGGTCGGTGCACAGGGGATCACGTCTAGAATTCGACCCCCACTCCGGTTTGCTTCGCAAACCACCTCTCCCCCGCTCGACGGGGGAGAGGAAGCGCCGTCGCGGGTCGCTGCGGTTAGTAGTTTCCGTTGTAGTAGCGGTCGTCGCAAGGCGCGGTATAGACGCGCCCGTCATGGCTGCGATAGCGGCAGAGTTGCTCGCTGCGGCCTTGCGGCGTCGTCATCGTGCCCACTGCCGCGCCCAGCAGGGCGCCGCCGGCCGCGCCGACGACCGTGCTCTGGGTGTTGCGGCCAAGGGCCTGGCCGACCAGCGCGCCGCCGGCCGCGCCGACCAGCGCGCCCGTCCCGGCACGCTGTTCCCGTTCGGTCGATGCGCAGCCGGCGAGCGCGACGGCCAGCAGCGCAGCAGCGACGGCGGTGGTTCTGAAAACTTTCATATGCGGTAGTCCTCTCCTTGCAGCCCCCGCCCGCGACCTGCGTGCCCAATGCGGCAGAACGAAGGTTGCAATGGGAAGGCGCAGGCGGCGATGTGGAAAACCGGGAAATCCTAATGCGAACGGCGGGACCGGGGTCCCGCCGTTCTTACGCTCGTACAATGCGCGTCGACGCAGGCTTATTCGCCGTAGACGTCGAACTTGAAGTACTTGTCGTTGATTTCCTTGTACTTGCCGTTGGCGCGGATTGCCTGGATCGCGGCGTTCAGCTTCTCGCGCAGCTCGTCCTCGCCCTTGCGCACCGCGATGCCGGCGCCGGGGCCGTGGATCTCGGGCACGGACTTGAAGGTGCCGACCAGCTTGCAGCAGGCGCCTTCCGGCGAGTCCAGCCACTCCTGGATCGAGACGATGTCGTCATTGATCGCGTCGAGACGGCCGTTGGCGAGGTCCAGCTGGTACTCCTGCGCCGTCGGGTAGGACTTCACCTCACTGTCGGTGAAGTACTGTTCGGCGTAGTTGAAGTGGATGGTCGAACCCTGGACGCCGATGGTCTTGCCGGCTAGGTCTTCCTTGGTCGTGCCCTTGATGTCGGAATCCTTGAGGGCGGCGATGGCCGGCGGCGTGTCGATGTACTTGTCGGAGAAGTCGACCTGCTGCTTGCGCTCCTCGGTGATCGACATCTGCGCGATGATGGCGTCGAACCGGCTGGCCTGCAGGGCGGGGATCATGCCGTCCCATTCCTGGGTGACGAATTCGCACTTCACCTTCATCTCGTCGCAGAGCGCGTTGGCGATGTCGATGTCGAAGCCCTCGAGCTTGCCGTCGGCGGTCAGGTTGTTAAAGGGCGGGTAGGCGCCCTCGGTGCCGATCTTGAGAACCTTGTCCTCAGCCCGGGCCGCGCCGATCGCCAGCGCGATGGTCGAAGCCGCAAGCGCGATACGCATTGCAATACGCATGATGTTCCTCTCCGTCGTTGGCCGCAGCTTCCGGCCGCGGCCCAGTCAGTGGTGTCGCGCACAAGGCGCAGACCTGTTTGCCTTCCAGGAAGCTTCGGGAGAACGCTTCGCAGGCAGCGGCACGTTCTATAGTGCCTGTGACTGGTCCATGCTACCGGGATCTCTTGGGCCTGGCGGCGGCTTACACCGCCGCCTCTTCGATCAGCACGTCGGTGGGCTCGAAGCGCGTCACGTCGATCAGGCCGATGTCGGAGATGCGTAGTTCCGGAATGACCACCAGCGCCAGCAGCGAGTGCTGCATATAGGCGTTGTTCAGGCTGCAGCCGCACTGGCGCATGGCCTCGATGAGGGCGTTGGCCTCATCGGCCACTACCTCGGCGCGCTGATCCGACATCAGCCCGGCGATCGGCAGTTTCACCAACGCCAGTTCGCGGCCCTCGCTGAAGATGACCACGCCGCCGCCGACCTCGCCCAGCCGGTTGGCTGCCAGCGCCATGTCGACCTTGTCGGTTCCAACGACGATCATGTGATGGCTGTCATGGGCGACGGTGCTGGCCACCGCGCAGGGCTTGTCGTAGCCGAAGCCGGAAACGAAGGCGTTGGCGACGGTGCCGGTGCCGCGATGGCGTTCCACAAGCGCGATCTGGCAGACGTCGCCGGCGCGGTCCATCTGGACGACGCCATCGGCAACGGGCAGCGAGGCTTCCAGCGCGCGGGTCGGCGCCTGGTTCTCGATGACGCCGATGACGCGCGCCCTGACCCCGTTCACGCCGGCGGGCGCGGCGATGTCGAAGTCGGCGGCGCCGAGCTTGCGCCCGAGCTTGACGGTGTCCTTGGCTTCGGCCGGGTAAGGATAGGGTGGGATGTCGACGACGAGCCCACCGTCGCGGGACACGAGCCGGCCCTGTGCGACAACGGTTTCGACCGGAAGCGTGACCAGGTCCGAGGTCAGGATCACGTCGGCGCGCCGGCCAGGCGTGATCGACCCGAGCTCGCGCTCCATGCCGAAATGCTGCGCGGTGTTGAGGGTCGCCATCTGGATCGCCGTGATCGGCTTCAGGCCTTGCGCGATGGCGTGGCGGACCACCCGGTTCATGTGCCCGTCATGCACCAGCGTGCCCGAATGGCTGTCGTCGGTGCAGAGCACGAAGTTGCGCGAATCGAGCCCCAGCTCGGTCACCGCTTTGATCTGGGCGGCGACGTCGTACCAGGCCGAGCCGAGCCGCAGCATGGCGCGCATGCCCTGGCGGACGCGGGCCACGCAGTCGGCCAGGCTGGTGCCTTCGTGGTCGTCGGCCGGGCCGGCGGCGACATAGCCGTGGAAGGGCAGGCCGAGATCCTTGGAGGCATAGTGGCCGCCGACGGTCTTGTGCGCCGCCTGGGTCGCGCCGATCTCCGCGAGCATGTTGGCGTCGCCGGCCACCACGCCCGGGAAGTTCATCATCTCGCCGAGGCCGACGATATTGGGCCAGGACATCGCCTCGCGCACTTCGGCGGGGCCGAGGCTGGCGCCGGCGTTTTCTAGGCCCGGCGCGCTCGGCACGCAGCTCGGCATCTGCACGAAGACGTTGATGGGCAGGCCCGCCGCCTCGTCATGCATCAGCTTGACGCCGGGCATGCCCAGCACGTTGGCGATCTCGTGCGGGTCGATGAACATGGAGGTGGTGCCGTGCGGAATGACCGCGCGGGCGAATTCGGTGACCGTGATCATGCCGCTCTCGACATGCATGTGCGCGTCGCACAGGCCGGGCAGGGCATAGCGGCCCTCGCCGTCGATCACCTGGGTCTGCGGCCCGATGGCATGGTCGGCATTGGGGCCGACGAAGGCGAAGCGCCCGGCGGCGATGGCGATGTCGGTGCCCGGCACGATCTCGCCGGAGTGTACGTTCACCCAGCGCACGTTGCGGATGACCATGTCGGCGGGCGTGCGCCCCATGGCGACGTCCACGAGCTGCGGCGTGCATTCGAACCAGGTCTTGATCATTTTCTTTCCTCCCCTCGGAAACGGTAGTCCGCGTGGGAGCGAACGACCTCGACACAATATCGCGGCGACGCGTAGTTTGCACGCTGACGGTAATAGTCCAGACAGAAATCCAGGAATGCCGCGAATTTTCGCGAGACGTAGCGGCGGCGCGCCGGTCCGGCAATCAGAATGTTTGCGATATTTGGGAGGAAAACGGTTTAGGTGGACGTGGCGGCGCAAGGCCGGCTCGGGCAGTTCTGGTGCGTTTGAAAGGCACGCGACGGGCTCGAACCGCCGCCGAGGAATCCGGTCAGCGGCAGCAGCGCAGATAGACGTCGACCCACAGGCGCGCCATGTCGCGGTTCTCGCTGCGCTCGCTCACAAGCGCCCGCGTCAGGGCCTCTGCTGGCGCCATCTCCGCGAAGATCTGGACGAGATTGTGCGCGGCGTCTTCGACCAGATCGTGCCGGAGGAGAGCGGCTCCGTCCAGGACGTCCGTCGAGAGTTGAGCACGTTGCGTCATACCGTTTCCAGCTATCGATATTTCTTGCAGGACCGTAGTCCTCGTTGCCCGCAACCGCCATCCCCTCAAATTGGGGGTATCCATTGCGTAAAAGCCGGTTTCCGGTCATATTTCGCCCTGGATGGAGGTCGGGGGGTGAAATGATCGTGAAGTCGGACGAAACCTTGTTCGACGTGATCTACCAGGCGATCGAGAGCGCCGCGACCGTCGAGGATGCGGTGGTCGCGATCCGGGACCTGCTGAAGATCGACAATGCCACCTATCATCTCGCCCAGACCATCGGCGGCAATGTCGACGCACCCTATGTGAAGAGCACCTATCCGGCGACGTGGCTGACCAGATATCTGCTGCGCGGCTATGTGCGGGTGGACCCGGTGGTGAAGGAGGGCTTTTCCCGCCAGCTGCCGTTCGACTGGCGCGAGCTGACCCTGACCAACGACGCCATGGAGCTGATGCGTGATTCCCAGGAGCACGGCCTCGGCGGCAACGGCTATTCGATCCCCGTGGTGGACAAGCGCGGGCGGCGGGCGCTGTTCTCGCTGAATTCGCGCATGAGCGGGGACGACTGGACAGCCTTCACCCAGGGCAGCGGCGTCGAGCTGGCGGAGATCGCGCATAAGGTCCACCGCAAGGCCATCGTCGAGCTCCATGGGGAATCCGACCCGCTGCCGCAGCTCGGCCCGCGCGAGCTGGAATGCCTGACCTGGACCGCCCAAGGCAAGGAAAGCAAGGACATCGCCGTGATCGTCGGCATTTCCGAGCACACGGTGCGCGACTATCTCAAGACCGCCCGCTACAAGCTCGACTGCTCCAACCTGCCGCAGGCCGTGGCCAAGGCGATCCGGCTGCGGCTGATCAATCCCTGACCCCCTCATATTGGGGGACCCGAATTAGGGCACCCTTCCGCGGGAATTTTCTCGCGCCGCCTTTCCGACGACAGTGTGGCCATAGGCAACACAAGGGCGGCAGCCATGTTCATCACCATTCAGGCTCACGAATACGGCAAGTATCAGTCGCTTCTCGATCAGATGCATCGGCTCCGCAAGCGGGTCTTCAAGGACCAGCTTGGCTGGGACGTTCCCGTCCAGGGCGAACACGAGCGGGACCGCTACGACGACATGAAGCCGGTCTATGTCGTCTGGTGCAGCCCGGACGCCAAGACCCTCTACGGCTCCATGCGCCTGATGCCCACCACCGGCCCGACGCTGCTCTACGACGTCTTCCGCCGGACCTTCCCGCATGCGGCCGATCTGACGGCGCCGGGAATCTGGGAAGCCACCCGCACCTGCATCGACGTCGAGGCCATCGCCCGCGACCATCCCGACACCGACCCGGCCCGCGCCTTCGGCCTGCTCTGCCTGGCGACGGCGGAATGCGCCGTGGCCCACGGCATCCGCACGATGATCTGCAACTACGAGCCGCACATGGCCCGCGTCTACGGCCGGGCCGGACTCGAGGTGCAGGAGCTCGGCCGCGCCGACGGCTACGGCCGGCGCCCGGTGTGCTGCGGCGGCTTTGCGATGACGAAGGCGACGGTCGCCAGGATGCGCTCGGTGCTCAAGGTCGATCTGCCGCTCTACCATCGCGGCTTCGCCTCCAGCAGCGCCGTGGCAGGACTTGCGGCCTGACGCGGGGCGACATCTGCGGGCTGGTCTGGGTATCGGCCAGCCAATTTCGGAAATGAGCACTTTTCGAATTGCCGGCATGGCGCCTGCCGGCACTGCCCCAAGCCCGGTTGTCCCCCGCCCGGGCAGCGGGATCCTGCGGCGCCACGCATCCTCCCCGCCGGCGCGCCCGGCTGCCGGCCCCCATCCCGGTTGGGGCGCCAGAGCGGCCGAGGCGCGCCGATTGCGTTGCGGCGGAACAACAGATCGCGACTTTGTTTGGCGGCAAGCGACAAAATGCCGACGAACCTGTTGCTTTTCGTGCCGGAATTTCGCTGGCTGAAAGGAGACTGCCGTCGGACTGCCAGCCTTTTGCAAGGGATTTGAAGATGGACTATCGCGCCCGGCCGACGCTTGCTGCGCTCCTCTGTTGCGGTTCGCTGGCCGCCAGCGGCTGCACACGCACTTCCGACGGTTCGATCGAATTCCAGTCGCCCGCACTTTTCCCCTGGGGGGTGCCGGTGACACGCCCTAGCGTCACTGCTTTCCCGTCGGTGCCGCCGGCCCCCGCGCCGATCGTGGGCGAAAAGAAGCACCCTGCGAAGACGAATCTTCCTGTAAAGAAGAAACCCGCGCCGCACTCGGCCAAGGTGGCAGAGATCCAGCCCGATCCCCAGCCGGTTGAGTATCCGGCGGCTCCGATCTCATGCGGCGACGCTGTCAATGAGGCCGGTCGCGTCAAAGTGCTCTGTCAGTAGGACAGCAGGGGTAAGCCTGCCCCTGACACGGGAGGCAGTGTCGGCACGCCTGACCTGGCCGGTTGGCGCGTCAGGGCCAGTAGGGGCCCAGACAGTCGGGATTGCTTGAAACCCGACATTCGACGCCGAAGCGGTTTGTGGTGGCCGTATAGCGAACGATGCCGGCAAAGGCTCCGGCAAATGCGGCCGAAATCAATAGCACCATTCCCAATCGAGCAATCGGCATATGTGTGCCCTCCGGTCTAAGCGCGTTCCGCCCCCGCTCGACCTACAGCCCTTATTTACCACGCCTTTAATTGAATTGCGAAAGTCTTAACGCGATCGGGAGCAAGCCCAAAAAAAAGCCGTCTCCGGGGAGGAGACGGCTTGCTGAGTAAGGGCACGGCAGGCTGAAGGGGGGGCTCTACCTGTCGTGCCTATTAAAGACACTCGCGCGCAAAAGGTTCCGCGGGATCGAAAAAAAATTATAAAAATATATCCGAGCCCCGATCGGGTGCCCGAAAGCCCGTTTCATTGCCGGTTTCAGAGACTGCCAAGGCATGCGCCCGGCTAGACTTATCTGTTTCGGGCGCATCTGGCTGAAGATGCGCGTTCTGCCGAAAATCTCTGTCGTTACGCAGAATGGACTTGGCGGACAGACGAGCCGCTCATTCGGCGGCGAATTGCTCGTCGGCCAGATCATCGGGAAGGTTGGGGTCACCCGGCGCGGTCTCGCAGTCGAGGTCGGGGAAGGCCACGACGCGGTTGCCGCGAAAATCCGTTCGTACCACCAGAAGCCCGCGTTCCTCGAAATAGGTTAGCACGCGCCGCGCCCGTCTTGCCGAGTGGGTGCCATAGGCTCGCGCGATCACGGCATCCGAGGGGCATGGGGCGCCGGTGACGGCAGCCTGCGCGACGACAAGGAATACGCCCTGCACATCCTCCGGTACGGTGGCCGAAAACTCCAGCGCCTGCTGCCAGCTGTCGCTGGATGCGGTGGTGTTGTCGACGCCGGCGCGGGCCACGGCAAGCCTGCGGCGGAAGGCCGGCAGCGACAAGGGCTCGCCCGGCACGCGGCGGATGCGGCAGCGGACAAGAAAATCCTGATAGAGGATGGCGTCGGTGCGGAAGGAGGAGTCCGCATCCTCCAATATCTCCTTCAGCACCAGCTCGATGCGCTCATCGCGGTCGGCCTCGTCGATGATGGCAAAGACCGGCTCGGCGGGCGCTTCCGGCGCGGGCTTGGGCTGCGAAAGCTGGGCGAGAATGTCGGCCGTGGGCGTCGGGGGAGGCGGCGGGGGCGTGCGCTTGACGGCCGGGCGCCGTTCCTCGGGGCCGGGCGTGAAGATCAGGTCGCTGGCGTCTTCGGGTGCGGTCTCGGGCAGTGGCATCAGCTTGGGGCTGGTGGAGCGCGCAGCGGTCTCGACCGAGCCGATGGTGACCTGCAGCGGCCGGCGCGCGATGGAGGGGCCCAGCGCCACGAAATGGCCGCGGCCGAGATCGCGGAACATTTCTGCCTGGCGTTTTTCCATGCCGAGCAGGTCGGCCGCGCGTGCCATGTCGATGTCGAGGAAGGTGCGGCCCATCAGGAAGTTGGAAGCTTCGGCCGCGACGTTCTTGGCGAGCTTGGCCAGACGCTGTGTGGCGATGACGCCGGCCAGGCCGCGCTTGCGGCCACGGCACATCAGGTTGGTCATGGCGGCCAGCGACAGGCGGCGGGCGTCGTCGGCGACTTCGCCGGCTGCGGCGGGCGCGAAAAGCTGGGCCTCATCGACCACCACCAGAACCGGATACCAGTAGTCGCGCTCGGCGTCGAACAGGCCGCCGAGGAAGGCTGCGGCGGCGCGCATCTGCTGGTCGACGTCGAGGCCTTCGAGGTTGAGCACGACGGAGACGCGGTGCTGGCGGATACGCGCGGCGATGCGGGTGAGCTCGGCTTCCGTGCGCGCGGCATCGACCACGACATGGCCGAATCTGTCGGCCAGCGAGACGAAGTCGCCCTCGGGATCGATGATGCATTGCTGCACCCAGGGCGCGCTCTGTTCCAGCAGGCGGCGCAGGAGGTGCGACTTGCCCGAGCCCGAATTGCCCTGCACGAGCAGGCGGGTCGCCAGCAATTCCTCGAGGTCGAGCATTGCAGGGGTTCCGTTGGGTCCCGAACCTATGTCAATGCCTACCTTCATTGCGCCTCCTCGACGCATCGGACGAGTTTTCTGGGTTTCGACGGTTTGCCTGCGGGGCGTGCGTGGTGAAGCGCGAGAGACTCACCTGAAGCCCTGCAAGCGCAGGCCTTCTTTAACATTTTGGCAGGGCGGTTGCGCAAGCCCGTGGCTGAAACCCACAGGTGAAAGGTCGCGCAGCGCTCAAGCGCTGCGTCTAAACCCCTCGCTGGCGACGAGCAGGTTGCGCGTATAGTCCTGGCTGACCTTGCGGGCGGCGAGATCGGCCGACGACAGCAGCTCCACCTCGCGCCCGTGCTGCATCACCATCAGCCGGTCGCACATATGGGTGACGACGGCGAGGTCGTGGCTGACCATGATGAAGGTGAGATTTCGGGCCGCGCGCACCTGTTCGAGCAGGTTGAGCACCTCGGCCTGCACCGAGGCGTCGAGCGCCGAGGTCGGCTCGTCGAGCAGCAGGATGGAGGGTTCCAGGATCAGCGCCCGCGCGATCGCCACGCGCTGGCGCTGGCCGCCGGACAGCTGGTGCGAATAGCGGAAGCGGAAGCTGGAACTCAGGCCCACCTCGTCCAGCGCGCGCACGATGCGCCTTTCGGTGTCGTCGAAACCGTGGATATCCAGCGGTTCCAGGAGCAGCCGGTCGACCGTCTGGCGCGGGTGCAGCGACCCGTAGGGGTCCTGGAACACCATCTGCACCTGACGATAGAAGGCCTTGTCGCGCCTGGCGCCCAGCGGCTTGCCGTTCACCTCGACCTTGCCGCCGGTGACGGGCGCAAGGCCAGCCACAGCACGCAGCAGCGTCGACTTGCCGGAGCCGGATTCGCCCACCAGGCCGAAGGACTCGCCCGGCTTGACCTCGAGGCTGACGTCCTTGAGCGCGATGAAATCGTCGAAGGCGACGCGGAGGCTGTCGATCGAGAGAGCGGGGGTCATAGCGCCCATTCCGGTTTGCGGTCGAGCACCGGCAGGGGATGCCGGTCGGCGCCGATCTTGGGCATGCAGTTGAGCAGGCCGCGCGTATAGGGGTGCTCCGCCTCGGTCAGCCGCGAGGCGGGCAGTTCCTCGACGATGCGGCCGGCATACATGACGATGACGCGGTCGCAGAAGGACGAGACCAGCCTGAGGTCGTGCGAGATGAAGATGAGGCCCATGCCGCGCTCGGCCACCAGCCGGTTGAGGATGCCCAGCACTTCGAGCTGCACGGTGACGTCGAGGGCCGAGGTGGGCTCGTCGGCGATCAGCAGTTCGGGGCCGGCCACCAGCATCATGGCGATCATGGCGCGCTGGCCCATGCCGCCCGACACTTCGTGCGGGTAGAGGTTGAAGACGCGCTCGGGGTCGCGGATCTGCACCGCGGCCAGCATCTCCAGCGCGCGTCGACGCGCCTCGGCGCCGCCCACCGGCTCGTGCGCGCGCAGCGCCTCGACGATCTGGCGGCCGATGGTCATCACCGGGTTCAGTGAATATTTCGGGTCCTGCAGGATCATGGCGATGCGCTTGCCGCGCAGCGCGCGCCGCTGGGAGGCGGAAGCTTTCAGCAAGTCGATGCCGGCGAAGTCGAGCTTCTTGGCCGTGATCTCGGCATGCTCGGCCGTCAGGCCCATGATAGCGCGGCCGGTCTGCGACTTGCCGGAGCCGGATTCGCCGACGATGCCCAACCGCTCCTTACCGAGCGAGAAGGAGACGCCGCGCACCGCCTGAACGAGGCCGGTGCGGGTGGGGAAGGAGACGCGCAGGTCGTCTACCTGGAGAAGCGTGCTCATTGGCTGTTCCCCCGCGGGTCGAGGGCATCGCGCAGGCCGTCGCCCAGCAGGTTGAAGCCGAGGCTGACGACGAGGATGGCGACGCCGGGCATGGCGGCGACCCACCACTGGTCGAGGATGAAGAGGCGGCCCGAGGCGATCATGGCGCCCCATTCGGGCAGCGGCGGCTGTGCGCCGAGGCCGAGGAAGCCGAGGCCGGCGGCTGTGAGGATGATGCCTGCCATGTCGAGCGTGACACGCACGATGAGCGAGGAGATGCACAGCGGCATGATGTGACGCAGCACGATGCGCCAGGGCGAGGCGCCCATCAGCCGCACGGCCGAGATGTAGTCGGAATTGCGCACCGTCAGCGTCTCAGCGCGCGCGATGCGCGCATAGGGCGGCCAGGAGGTGATGGCGATGGCGATGATGGCGTTGCCGATGCCGGGCCCGAGGGCCGCGACGAAGGCCAGCGCCAGCACCAGCTTGGGGAAGGCGAGGAAGATGTCGGTGATGCGCATCAGGACCGCATCCACCCAGCCGCCGGCATAGCCGGCCACGGTGCCGACCAGAAGGCCGATGGGCGCGGCGATGACAGCGACCAGCACGACCACCTGCAAGGTGAGCCGCGAGCCGTAGATCAGGCGCGAGAGGATGTCGCGCCCCTGGCCGTCGGTGCCCAGCCAGTGCTCGGCGCCCGGCGGCAGCAGGCGTGCCTTGGCAAGGTCGCCGATATAGGGCGAGTAGGGCGCGAGCAGCGGCGCGAAGATGGCGACGAAGATCAGCGCGAGGATGATCAGCATGCCGATGACGGCCAGCTTGTTGGCGGTGAAGCGGCGCCAGGTGACATAGGCGCGGCCGAGCCGGGCCTGCGTGCGGGACTGCGGCCTGTCGGTCAGCAGCCATTCACGGCGGGAGAGGGCAAGTTCGCTCATCTGATGCGCGTCCTTGGGTCGAGCATGCGGTAGAGCACGTCGGAAAGAAGGTTGATGGCGATGAAGACCGAACCGATGACGATCGTGCCGCCCAGCACCGCGTTCATGTCGGCGTTCTGGAGCGAATTGGTGATGTAGAGGCCGAGGCCGGGCCAGGCGAAGACGGATTCGGTCAGCACCGAGCCTTCGAGGAGGCCGGCATAGGACAGCGCAATGACTGTGACCAGCGGGACGGCGGCGTTGCGCAGCGCGTGGCCCCAGATAATGCGGCGTTCGGACAGGCCCTTGGCGCGCGCGGCGACTATGTATTCCTGATGCAGTTCGTTCAGCATGAAGGAGCGCGTCATGCGGCTGATATAGGCCAGCGAGAAATAGCCCAGCAGCGAGGCGGGCAGGATGATGTGGGCAAAGATGTCCCGGAACGCCGACCAATCGCGATTGAGGAGCGCGTCGAGCAGGTAGAAGCCGGTGATCGGGGTGAAGGTGTATTCGAACACCACGTCGATGCGGCCGGGGCCGGCGGTCCAGCCGAGCCGGGCGTAGAACACCAGAAGCCCGAGCAGCCCGAGCCAGAAGATCGGCACCGAATAGCCGACGAGGCCGATTACGCGCACGATCTGGTCGGCAAGGCTGCCGCGCCTGACGGCGGCGAGCACGCCGAGCGGAATGCCGAAGGCGGCGCCGATGATGGTGCCGACAGTGGCGAGTTCCATGGTGGCCGGGAACACGCGGCGGATGTCGGTCATGACCGGATTGGTGGTCAGCACCGAGGTGCCGAAATCGCCCTGCAGAACGCCTTTCACATAGATGAAGAACTGCTGGTAGTAGGGCAGGTTCAACCCCAGCTCGATGCGCGTGCGCTCGACCACATGGGGGGGCGCCCGGTCGCCGACGATGGCGAGAACCGGGTCGATGGGCACGACGCGGCCGATGAAGAAGGTGACGGCCAGGAGGCCGAGATAGGTGGTCGCCACAATGACCAGAAAACTGGCGATCGTGGTGGCGGTGGCATAGGCGCGCCTTTTGGCGCGCCCTGCCGACAATTGGGTTTCCGTGCTCAACGGAGCGATCCCTTCCGGATCAATCCTTGGCCACGGGAGCGAGGAAGTTCGAGTCGAAGGTCGGCCCGAGCTTGTAGTTCTTGACGTTGCCACGAACGCCGGCGACCTCGATCTGCTGGAACAGCATCACGAAGGGACTGGTGTCGAGCGCTGCCTGCTGCAGCTTCTGGTACATCGCGGCGCGCTTGTCGTTGTCGCGCTCAAGAAGGGCAGCCTTGGTCTCCTCGGTCAGCTCCGGCACGTCCCAGGCATTGCGCCAGGCGAGCGTCTTGACGGTGCCCTCGTCGGAGTTGTTCGGGTTCGAGGTGAAGGTTTCCGCGTTCGAGTTCGGATCCCAGTAGTCCATGCCCCACTGGCCGATATACATGTCGTGGTTGCGGGCGCGGTACTTGGTCAGCGTCTGCTTGCCGTCGCCGGGGATGATCTCGATCTTTACGCCGGCCTCGGCCGCGGTCTGCTGAAAGGATTCGGCAATCCCGGTGACCGGCTGGCTGTTACGCACGTCGAAGGTCACGGAGAAGCCGTCCTTCAGGCCGGCCTTTTCCAGGAGTTCCTTGGCCTTGGCGACATCGAGCTTGAACGGATCGGAGTCGAGTGCGCCGAGAACGCCCTTGGGCTGGTAGGTCTGGCGGATCTCGCCGATGCCCTTGATCAGGGTCGAGCCGATCGCGTCGTAGTCGACGAGATACTTGAAGGCCTCGCGGACTTCCGGCTTGGCGAGGTTCGGGTTCTTCTGGTTGAGGCTGATGTAGTAGACCGTGCCCTTGGGCGCGGAGGTGGTGGTGAGGTCGGCGTTCTTCATCACCGCTTCGTAGTCACCCGGCTCGAGGTTGCGGGCGACGTCGATGTCGCCGGCTTCGAGCATCAGGCGCTGGGTGGCGCTTTCCTTGACGTGGCGATAGATGACGCGGGCGAGCACAGGCTTTTCGCCGTAGTAGTTGTCGTTGCGCTCGAGGACGAGGATTTCGTTGGCGCGCCAGTCGCGGATCTTGAAGGGACCCGAGCCGGCATAGTTGGTCTTCATCCAGGCGTAGCCGAAATCGTTGTCGTATTTGTAGTCGTCGCTCGGCTTGGTGGTGTCGGCGTGCTCCATCACCAGCTTCTTGTCGAGCACGGCGCCGACGGTGGCGGTGAGGCAGTTCAGCACGAAGCTGGGCGCATAGGACTTGTCGACGGTGAGCACGAAGGTGTTTTCGTCGACAGCCTTGGCCTTTTCGGTGACGTTGTCGCCGGTGAGGCCGAACTGGGTGAGGATGAAGGCCGGGCTCTTGTCGAGCTTGACGGCGCGCTCGAACGACCAGGCGACGTCCTCGGCGGTGATCGGGTTGCCGGAGGCGAACTTGATGCCGGGCTTGAGCTTGAAGGTGTAGGTCAGGCCGTCGTCGGAGACGGTCCAGCTTTCGGCGACGCCACCCTTGACCTTGGTGGTGTCGTCGGTGTCGAGGCGCACCAGCATGTCATAGGCGTTGCCGAGGAATTCGGCGGGGCTGAGCTCGAAGGACTCGGCCGGGTCGAGCGTGATGGTGTCGTCGATGGCCCAGGCCTGGACCAGCGTGTCGGCGGGCGTGGTGGCGAAGGCCGGAGCGCCGGCAAAAGCCAGCATGGAGAGCGCGGCGGCGCCCGCCAGCAGCGGACGGAATCGTGCGTTCATCTTTCCCATCATCATGTCGAATTGTCCCCTTTTTTGACGATGTGTTGTTGTTAGTCGCTGTCGGTTTCGTGCCATGCCGAGCGCAGGACACGGAACCAGTTCTCGCGACATAGTTTCGCCAGTTCGGCGCCACCATAGCCGGCCTCCTGCAGCGCGACAATGAGGTTCTGGAGCCCGGCGGCGGTGCCGATGTCCTGCGGAACCAGCGCCCCGTCGAAGTCGGAGCCGATGGCCACACCGTCGATGCCGAGCTTGTCGACGAGGTAGTCGATGTGGCGCACCATGTCGGAAAGCGGCGTGTTGGCATTCTCGCGACCGTCGGCGCGCAGCATCGTGACGGCGAAGTTGAGACCGACCAGGCCCTTGCTCTCGCGGATCGCGTCGAGCTGCTTGTCGGTGAGGTTGCGGGCCACCGGCACGAGCGCGTGCGGGTTGGAGTGGCTGGCGACCAACGGCTGGTCGGAAAGTTCGGCGACGTCCCAAAAACCCTTTTCGGTGATGTGGGACAGGTCGATGAGGATGCCGAGGCGGTTGCACTCCTTGACCAGCTCGCGGCCGATGTCGGTGAGGCCGGGGCCGGTGTCGGGGCTCATCGGATAGGCGAAGGGAACGCCGTGGCCGAAAATGTTGTTGCGGCTCCAGACGGGGCCGAGCGAGCGCAGGCCGGCGGCATAGAACACTTCGAGCGCCGCAAGGTCGGCGTCGATCGCCTCGCAACCTTCCATGTGCAGCACGGCGGCGAATTTCTCGTCGGCCATGGCGTTGTCGATGTCGGCCATGGTGCGGCACAGCCGCCAGCTTCCGGCGCGCTCCAGTCGAAGGGCGATCGAGGCCATCTCCATCGCAATGTCTAGCGAGGGTGCGCGCTCCAGCGGCTCCGAAAGCGGGGTGGCATAGCTGCCGTCGGCGGCAGGCGCCTTCAGGACAAGGTCGCCGGAGGGGATGTAGATGGCGCAGAGGCCGCCCGCCAGGCCGCCGGCCTTGGCGCGGGGCAGGTCGATGTGACCCTTGTGCGTGCCCTCGGTGAATTCAGTGACGGCGTCGCCGCCTTTCTTCTCGTTCTGCCACAGACGCAGCAGGACATCGTTATGGCCGTCGAATACAGCTTGCATCAAAAACCCCGGTTTGGAGACCGCCGGCCGCTCATTTCGTCGCTTGTCCGATGCAGGCATGCTGCGTCGGGTGCTCGCGGCGAACGGGCAGACGGTCCCTTCGGGCGCCGATGAATGCAGATGGCTCGCCCAAGATCAAGAGGCATCGAGCCGGCCGCTAGAGCGGAGGCCATCCTGGCGGATGTCCTTATCCCGCTCTATCTTCTTGTTTTAGCCTCATTTGTGCGACGCCAAGCGATTCCGCCTGGCGGCAAAATGCTCCAACGGCTGGCTCGACCGAAAACACCCGCTTGGACCGGATGCCGCAAGGGCAGGTTCAGGCGGCGCTTGCGTCCCAGACGACGGGGAACCAGTCCTCGCGCAGCTTCTGGCCCTGCTGCATGTTGTGGCCGTGATAGGGCGGCGAGGTGCGGCCCGGACGCTCGACGTAACGGGCGTCGTCGCCGACCCAGCGCAGCGAAAGCACGCGGCGGCGGCTGGGTGCCAGATTGCCGCGCGCGCCGTGGACGGTACGGAAATCGAAGAGCACCGCGTCGCCGGGCTCCATCTCCCATTCCAGCACCTTCATTTCCGGGTCTGCGTCCGGGTCCGGCACCGGCAGGTAGTCACCTTCGCCGGCGTAGAAATTGCCGTCGTCCATCCAGCGTACGGGCAGAACCAGCTTGTTCCATTTGTGCGAGCCGGCGACGAGGCGCAGCGTGGCCTCCTTCACCGGGTCGATGGGGATCCAGAAGCTGACGGTCTGCTGGCCGTCGACGAAGTAATAGGGGATGTCCTGGTGCCAGGGTGTTGCCTTCTGGGTGCCGGGCTCCTTGACCAGAACGTGGTCGTGGAAGAACTGCGCGGTCTGCGACTGCATCACTCCGGCTGCGATCGAAGCGGCGGGCGATTCGCGCACGACCTTGCCGAATTCGGGGATGCGCTCCCAGTTGCAGTAGTCGTCGAAGAAGCTGCCGACACCGCCCGCAATGTCGACGGCCGTGGCGCTTTTTTCGCGCAGGTTGCGCTCGATGCCGGCGGCGATGGTGTCGACCCAGCCCTTGAAGGCGCCGCGGATGCAGACGGCGCCGTCGCGCTGGTAGTCGGCGATAATCTCGGGGCTGAGGGAGTAGGGGGCAGGCTTCATGGCTTTCTCCGCGTTGGGACAGGCCCAGTCTATCGCGCGCTTTCCTGTTTGGATAAAATAATATGTCTTCATTTACCAAATATAGGGATTTTTTATGAGTCATTCGCTGAGCCAGCTTCGCTATGCGGTGGCGGCGGCACGCCACGAAAGCATCAGCGCGGCCGCACGCGAGCTCAACGTCTCGCAGCCGTCGATCTCGGTGGCTATCAGCCAGATCGAGGAACGGACCGGGCAGAAGCTGTTCGTGCGTCAGCGCGGCGTGGGCATCGCGCTGACTCCGTTCGGCCAGGCCTTCATGGCCAAGGCGAAGATCGTGCTGGACGACGTGGACGACCTCGACGCGCTGGCGCGCGGCAGGGCGGCGGTGGGCGGCGAGCTGGTGCTGGGCTGCTTCCAGGACCTTGCGCCGCATTTCGCCCCCGCGCTGATCCGGCGTATGGCGGAACTGCATCCGACGGTGCGCATCACGGTCAGCGAGGAACGCTTCGAGACGCTGGAGAAGCGGCTTGGCGATGCCGCGGTGGACATCGCGCTGACCTACGATCTCGGCCTGCCGCCGAATGCAGCCCGCGTCCTGCTGAGCGAACTGCCGCCGCATGCGCTGCTGGCCGCCAGCCATAAGCTGGCAAAGCAGGACACCGTCAGCCTCGCCGACCTTGCCCGCGAGCCGCTGATCGTGACGGACCAGCCCTATAGCTGGCAGCACGTGCTGGAGCTGTTCCGTACCTATGGGCACTCGCCGGCGGTGGCCGCCAAGACCCGCTCCTTCGAGCTGCAGCGCAGCCTGGTGGCCAATGGTTTCGGCGTGGCCATTTCCTACACGCGGCCTGCCGGCGACCGCAGCTATGACGGGCAGGGGCTGGCCTGCAAGCCGCTGAGCGAGGCGGTGCCGCTGCAGCGCATCATCCTGGCCTACGACTCGCGCCAGCGACTTTCAAAGGCGGCGGGCGCCTTCATCGATGTGGCGAGGGAGTGGTTTTCGCGGCGTGAAGCGTTTTCGCCTGCGCAGGAGGGCTGACGGGCTGGAGCGGCGGTCACCCTGACGGATGCCCTTATGCTAGCCGTCTTCGTCCTCTTCGTCTTCGCGTTTGAGCGGCGCCCAGGAATGCGGCTCGATCTTCTTCTGGGTGGTCGAATCAATGAAGGCCCACCAGCCGACATCGGTCGCGTCGGCGTCGCCGCCGAGCGCTTTCAGCATCTCAGCCGAACGGTACTGGGCGATGGATTCGTTCATCTGCCCGTCGGCATCGGTCCAGAAGACGCGGACCTTGCTGCCGTTTCTCGGCGCTGTGGCGATCGGGCTGGGGTGCGGCATGGCTGGTCCTCCCTGTCGTCCCCATGAAAATATAGCCGACTTCGCCGAGGGCAATGCGATCCAGTGCCATGGCGCAAGGAGTTAAGGTTAGCCAATCATTAAGGCTTGTGCGGCAAAATTCCCGCAACGACCCGGGCGGACGGCCGGCTGCAGCCCGGCGGGGTGGGGGAAACATGATGGATATGGCAGGCGTCGAAGGATCGCCCGCGCTTGGAGGAGCGCAGTCGGATCTGGCACGTGTGCTCGATGCCATGAAGATGGGCGTCGTGCTGCTGGATGCCGATCTGAAGGCCGAGATCGTCAACAGTGAGTTCTATCGAATCTGGAACGTGTCGCCGCAGGACGTCGGCGTCGGTTCACCATTCCAGGCGCTGCTGGAGATCAGCCGCTACGACGGTGTCTACGGGGTCGCCGATGACAACTGGGAAGCCTATGCCGCCCAGCGGCTGGCCGAGATCCGCGCAGGCGACGTCGCGTCGCGCGAATTCAAGCGCGCCGACGGCCGCACGCTGATCTATGCGGTGACGGCATTGTCCGGCGGCAGACGCCTCGTCAGCTATTATGACGTCAGCGAGATGAAGGATCGCGAGACGCGGCTGGCGGAGGCGCTGAACAAGGCGCAACTGGCCGAAGTGGTCATCAATGGCATCAAGGACCCGATCTTCGTCAAGGATGCTGACCTGCGCTTCGTTTTCGTCAACGAAGCCTTCTCGTCGCTGTTTCGCTGCCGGCCGCAGGAGATGCTGGGCCGGACCTATCGTGAATTCGTCGATGTGGCCGACGCAAAGCGCTTCGAGGGCACCGAGCGGCAGGTGTTGGCGACCGGAGAGCTTTTCGAGGTCGAGCAGAACTTCACCCAGAAGGGCCAGACTCGGACGCGCATCGTGCGCAAGACGCGCGTAAGCCCGGATGGCAAGCAGAATTATGTAGCCGGCTTCCTGTTCGACGTCACCGACATCAAGACGCGGGAGAACGAGGCGGAGGAAGCGCGGCAGCGGCTGGCCAATGTGCTGGAATCGCTGCCGGCCGGCGTCATCATCTACGATCGCGACGACCGTTTCGTGCTGGCCAATCGCAAGCTCAAGGACAGCCTGCCGGCGATGCTCGACGCCTGGGTTCCCGGCCAATCGCTGCGCTACGCCATAGAGCTCGCGCACCAGGTGGGTTACTTCCGGGAATCCGGCGATACGGCACTGGACGCGCTCTACGACACCGATGCCGAAGCCTGGATATCGGGCTACATGGAGCGCTACTACGCCAGACATCTCGTTTCGGAGCGCCTCAATCCGGACGAGCGCTGGGTGAAGGCCTTCGACACGCGCGCCGACGACGGCACCTATATAGGCGTGCGCGTCGACATCACCGAGCTGAAGACGCGCGAAAACGCGCTGCGCGACAGCATGAGTCAGATCGAGCTCTACCGCCACGTGCTCGACGAACTGCCGGTATCGGCCTACGTGAAGAATGCCGATCTCACCTTCGAATTCGTCAACAAGATGTGGTGCAGCTTCGGCGGCATCTCGAAGGAAGATGCCGTCGGCCGCAGCGATCGCGACTTCTTCGGCGACGAGGGCGTGGGCTTCGCCCGGCGCGACCTGGAAGTCCTGCGCACCGGAGAGCTCAGCGAGATGGAGGAGACGCTGACCCATGCCGACGGCAGCATGCGCCATCTCATCGCCAAGAAGAGCCGGCTCGTTTCCCGCGACGGCTCGGTGCACCTGATCGGCTCGAGCACTGACATTTCCGAGCTGAAGCAGCGCGAGAATGAGCTGCAGGAGGCGCAGACTCGCGCGGTGCTCGCTGACCGCGCCAAGTCGGAATTCCTGGCCAATATGAGCCACGAGATCCGTACGCCGATGAACGGCGTGCTCGGCATGGCTGAGCTATTGGCCAAGTCCGACCTGGACCCGAAACAGAAGACCTTCACCGACATCATCGTGAAGTCGGGCAACGCGCTGCTGACGATCATCAACGACATCCTCGACTTCTCCAAGATCGACGCCGGCCAACTGGTGCTCGACCCGGCGCCGTTCAACCTGGCCGAGGCGATCGAGGATGTTGCCACGCTGGTGTCGACACGCGCGAAGGAGAAGGACCTGGAGCTGATCGTCCATGTCGCGCCCAATCTGCGTGACCTTTTCGTGGGCGACGTCGGCCGCATCCGCCAGATCATCACCAATCTGGTCGGCAACGCGGTGAAGTTCACCGATGCCGGC
Organism: Mesorhizobium sp. KR1-2; assembly: GCF_040045035.1. Classification (NCBI taxonomy): domain Bacteria; kingdom Pseudomonadati; phylum Pseudomonadota; class Alphaproteobacteria; order Hyphomicrobiales; family Phyllobacteriaceae; genus Mesorhizobium; species Mesorhizobium sp. KR1-2. Next base: position 157,093 of record NZ_JBDZDS010000005.1, read on the forward strand.
CATGTGCTGATCGACGTGACGGGGGAGACGGTCGACGGCGTCGCCCAGCTGCGCATCGCCGTCAGCGACACTGGTATCGGCATTCCCGCCGAGAAGCTGAAGCTCGTCTTCGAGAAGTTCAGCCAGGTCGATTCTTCTTCAACCCGGCGGCACGAGGGCACCGGGCTTGGCCTTGCCATCACGTCCCGCCTGGTGGCGCTGATGGGCGGCCAGATCGGCGTGGAGAGCACCGAGGGCAAGGGATCGACCTTCTGGTTCACGCTTGCCCTGCCCAATGCCGGCCGGCCGGAAGGGCGCAAGACCACGCCAATCGACGTCACCGGCGCGCGCGTCCTCATCGTCGACGACAATTCGGTCAATCGCGCCATCCTGATGGAGCAGATGACGTCCTGGACCTTCGATGCCTGCGCGGCCGAAAGCGGTGCGGAAGGGTTGAAGGTGCTGCAGGCGGCCGCCGACCTGGGCATTCCGGTCGATTGCGTCGTGCTCGACTATCAGATGCCCGGCATGACGGGCGCCGACATGGCGCGCATCATGCGTGCCATACCGAACCTTGCCGAGACGCCTATCGTCATGCTGACCTCGGTAGACCAGTCGCTGGTCAACGCCAGTTTCCGCGACCTGGCAATCGACGCGCAGCTGATCAAGCCGGCGCGTTCCTCGACACTCCTGGAGGCGCTGGTGACGACCATCCAGCGCCGTCGCGCCATCCGCTTTGCCGGCGAAATACCGCCGCCCCGGCCGGCTGCGCCGATAGCGGCCGGAGAACCGCTGCAGCCGGCGGCCGCCGTGCGCCAGCGCAGCCGCGAGGCGAGGACCGCCGACCATCGCGTCGACATCCTCGTGGCCGAGGACAACGAGGTCAACCAGCTCGTCTTCACCCAGATCCTGGACGAGACGAACCTCACCTTCGAGATCGTCAGCAATGGCCGCAAGGCGGTGGCGGCCTTCAAGGAAATGAATCCGCGCATGATCCTGATGGATGTGTCCATGCCGGAGATGAACGGGCTCGAGGCGACGGGGGCGATCCGCGAACTGGAGGCAGCCTCCGGCGCCCGCGTGCCGATCATCGGGGTGACTGCGCATGCGCTGAAGGGCGACCGCGAACGCTGCCTGGAAGCGGGCATGGACGACTATCTGGCCAAGCCGATCAGCCCCAGGGCCTTGCTGGAAAAGGTCGAGCGCTGGGCCGGCCACGAGGGTGATGACAGCCGCGCCGCCGGCTGACAATTCGCGACTCTGGCGCCGGCCTTAGCCGGCGTCATAGTGCTTCATGTCATCAGTCCGGAGCGCGCATCTCGCGGCGCGAATTTTTCCGGCACGGGGAGCGGCGTGGCGTGAAGCGGCCTCGATTCTGCAAGTTATTGATTCACCTTGATATTCGGCGTGGATCGAGCGGCGCCCAGGGAGGGCCCCGAACGGCCTGATTTTTGCCGTTACCGCACTGACATCAAACTGTCACGCAACTGTTACATACCGTCGGTAAGGCCTCTGCCGACGCGAAAAGCGTTGCAACAAATTCCGACAGGAGTCAGGGTTCATGACCAGATACTTCCTTATGGCCTCGGCCGCAGCGCTCGCGCTTTCCGCGTCCGCCGGCATCGCCGCCGCCCGCGACCAGATCCAGGTCGCCGGCTCGTCCACCGTGCTGCCCTATGCGAAGATCGTTGCCGAGAACTTCGGCGAGACCTTCACCAACTTCAAGACCCCGGTGGTCGAGTCCGGCGGTTCGGGTGCCGGCATCAAGGAATTCTGCAAGGGCGTCGGTGAGAACACCATCGACATCGCCAACTCCTCGCGCAAGATCAAGGAAGACGAGCTGAAGTCCTGCGCCGAAGCCGGCGTCAAGGACATCCAGGAAGTCCGCATCGGGTATGACGGCATCGTCTTCGCCACCGACATCAACGGTCCGGATTGGGCGTTGACGCCGACCGACGTCTACAAGGCGCTGGCCGCCCAGATCGTCGTCGACGGCAAGCTGGTCGACAACCCGAACACTAAGTGGAACCAGGTCAACCCGAACCTGCCCGACTGGGACATCGCCGCCTACATTCCGGGCGAGAAGCACGGCACCCGTGAAGTCTTCGAAGAGAAGCTGCTCTCGGCCGGCTGCAAGGCCACCGGCGCGCTCGACGCCATCAAGGCTGCCGGCCAGGACGACAAGGCTGCCGCCAAGACCTGCGTGGCCGTACGCAAGGACGGCAAGGCTGTCGACATCGACGGCGACTACACCGAGACGCTCGCCCGCATCGCCTCCAACAAGACCGGCGTGGGCGTGTTCGGCCTCGCCTTCTACGAGAACAACGCCGACAAGCTGAAGGTCGCCACCGTCGAAGGCATCGTGCCGTCGACCGAGACCATCGCCAAGGGCGAATACCCGGTTTCGCGCCCGCTGTTCTTCTACGTGAAGAAGGCCCATCTCGGCGTCGTGCCGGGCCTGAAGGAATATGTCGACTTCTTCCTCGACGACCAGATGATCGGCCCGGACAGCCCGCTGGCCGAATACGGCCTGGTCTCCGCTCCGGAAGCCGAGCGCAACGAGCAGCGCGAGGCTTTCGCCGCCGGCAAGACGATGTAATAGACATATCGAAGCCTTGGGGCGCCAACCTCGGCGCCCCAAGGCTGTCTGCCACCCCGGAGTTGCTCATGTCGTTGATGTTCGTCTTCGCAGCTGTGCTCGGCATCGGCGCCGTCGCCTTCTTCCTTGGGCGACAGCGCGCCATCGGGCAGGATGACGGCACGGTCAAGCCGCACTCCCGCGCGCATTACCACGGCTGGTGGGCTGCCCTGCTGGCCACGCTTCCGGCGCTGCTTCTGCTGATTACCTGGGGTGTCGGCTCCAACCTCTATCTAGAAGCCCACATCAAGGGGCAACTGCCCGAACAGACGGCCGAAAGCCCGATTGCCAGCCGGTCGCTGGCGGCCGGCCTGACCAAGAGCCTGGCCAATGGCCTGCGCCGTCTCGATCCGCAGATGGCGGCCAATCCGCCGGCCAGCTTCGCCGAACTGCAGCCGCTTCTGGCCGCGCGCGGCGTGGCTCTGGCGCCCGACACCCAGGACTACATGATCCCGATCGCGGTCGACGCCAATCGCACGCAGGACACGCTGCGCACGGTGGGTGCGGTGGCGATACTGGCGCTGTCGCTGGCGGGTGCGGCCTTCGGCCTTTCGCAGATCCGCGTGCGCGCGCGGGCGCGCAACAATGTCGAGACGATCGTGCTGTGGGCCCTTCTGGGTGCCTCGACCATCGCGATCCTGACGACCATCGGCATCGTGCTGTCGATGCTGTTCCAGACCATCAACTTCTTCGAGAGCGTGCCGCTCGCCAATTTCTTCTTCGGCACGGTGTGGGATCCACGCTTCGCCGCCGCCGGCTCGGGCGGTTCGGAAGGCCAGTTCGGCCTGATCCCGCTGCTGGCCGGCACGCTCTACATCGCCTTCGTCGCCATGCTGGTGGCGGTGCCTGTGGGGCTCATGTCGGCCGTCTACATGGCCGAATATGCCTCGCCGAGGCTGCGCGCGGTGGTGAAGCCGGCGCTCGAACTGCTCGCTGGCATCCCGACCATCGTCTACGGTATCTTCGCGCTGGTGACGCTTGGGCCCTTCCTGCGCGATCTGAGCGCGGCCCTTGCCGGCGGCACCGGCTTCATCCAGGCGCAGAGCATCTTCACTGCCGGCCTGGTGATGGGCGTGATGCTGATCCCGGTGGTTTCCTCGCTCTCCGACGACATCATCACCGCCGTGCCGCGCGCCATGCGTGACGGCTCGCTGGGGCTTGGCGCGACGCGCTCGGAGACGATCAAGCGCGTTGTTTTGCCCGCCGCGCTGCCGGGCATCGTCGGCGCCATCCTGCTGACGGCCTCGCGCGCCGTCGGCGAGACCATGATCGTGGTTCTGGCCGCGGGCGTGGCCGCCAACCTGACGCTTAATCCCTTCGAGGCGATGACCACCATCACCGTCAAGATCGTCAACCAGCTCACCGGCGACCTCGAGTTCAACTCGCCGCAGACGCTGGTGGCCTTCGCGCTCGGCATCACGCTGTTTGCGCTGACGCTGGTGATGAACATCTTCGCGCTCTACATCGTGCGCAAGTATCGGGAACAGTACGAATGACCGACATCCCCTTGAACGGCATTGCCAACGGTACCGTTACCCGCCCGCGCCGCGACATCGGGCTGAAGCGTCGCTACGCCGCCGAACGCCGCTTCCGCCTTTACGGCATCCTGGCGGTTTCGGTCGGCATCGTGTTCCTCGCGGTCATGCTGGTCTCCATCGTCAGCAAGGGCTACACCGCCTTCTGGCAGACGACCGTGACGCTGCCGATCACCTTCGACCAAAACATCATCGACCCGGAAAACAAGCGGGCGACCGACCCGAACGTGCTGATCACGGCCAACTATCCCAAACTGGCCGAGAGCGCGCTGCTGACCAAGCTGGGGATCTCCCCGGACGACAAGGCGGCGGCGCGCAAGCTCAAGGGCTTCCTCTCGGATGGCGTGCGGGCTCAACTGCGTGCGGTGGTGGCGGACGACCCGTCGATCATCGGCACCACCCGCAACGTGCCCATCCTCGCCGCCGCCAACATCGATTCCGCCTTCAAGGGCCAGATCGACCTGTCGGTCGACGAAAGCCGCCGCAAGGTGTCCGACCAGCAGATCGTCTGGATGAAGCAGCTCGCCGCCGACGGCTCGCTGGCCGAGCACTTCAACAAGGGCCTGTTCAGCTTCGGCGCCTCCAGCCGCCCGGAAACCTCGGGCATGGGCGTGGCGATCATCGGCTCGTTCTACATGATGGTGATCGTGCTGCTGCTGGCGCTGCCCATCGGTGTCGCCGCCTCGATCTACCTCGAGGAGTTCGCCAAGAAGAGCCGGCTAACCGACCTCATCGAGGTCAACATCAACAACCTGGCCGCGGTGCCGTCGATCGTCTTCGGCCTTCTCGGTCTGTCGGTGTTCATCAACTTCCTCGGCCTGCCGCGTTCGGCCGCGCTGGTCGGCGGTCTGGTGCTGACGCTGATGACGCTGCCCACCATCATCATCGCCACGCGTGCGGCCCTTGCCGCCGTGCCGCCGTCGATCCGCTCGGCGGCGCTGGGCCTCGGCGCCTCCAAGATGCAGATGGTGTTCCAGCACATCCTGCCGCTGGCGGCCCCCGGCATCCTCACTGGCACCATCATCGGCCTGGCGCGCGCGCTGGGCGAGACGGCGCCGCTGCTGCTGATCGGCATGGTCGCCTTCGTGGCCGACTATCCGGGGACGCCGCTGGAGCCGTCGACCGCGCTGCCGGTGCAGATCTACATGTGGGCCAACGAGGCCGAGCGCGCCTTCGTGGAGCGCATGTCGGGCGCCATCATCATCCTGCTCATCTTCCTGATGGCGATGAACATCACGGCGATCGTGCTTCGACGCCGCTTCGAACGGCGCTGGTAGGTGGGGACCTGTAATATGAACATCATGACCGAAACGGCACTCGAAAGCGCGGTGAACGACAAGATGAACGGTACGCCCAACGAAACCATCAAGATGCGCGGCCGCAAGGTGAGCGTGTTCTACGGCGAGAAGCAGGCCCTGTTCGACGTCGACCTCGACGTGCGCGAGAACCAGGTGACGGCGCTGATCGGCCCCTCGGGCTGCGGCAAGTCGACCTTCCTGCGCTGCCTCAACCGCATGAACGACACCATCGACAGCGCCCGCGTGACCGGCAAGATCACCCTCGACGACGAGGACATCTACGATCCCAAGATCGACGTGGTGGAGCTGCGCGCCCGCGTCGGCATGGTGTTCCAGAAGCCGAATCCGTTCCCGAAGTCGATCTTCGAGAACGTCGCCTACGGCCCGCGCATCCATGGCCTCGCCCGCAAGAAGGGCGACCTCGACGCGATCGTCGAGACCAGCCTGAAGAAGGCCGGCCTGTTCAATGAGGTGAAGGACCGCCTGCACGAGCCGGGTACCGGCCTGTCCGGCGGCCAGCAGCAGCGCCTGTGCATCGCGCGCGCCATCGCGGTGTCGCCGGAGGTGATCCTGATGGACGAGCCGTGCTCGGCGCTCGACCCCATCGCCACCGCGCGCGTGGAGGAACTGATCGACGAGCTGCGCCAGAACTACACCATCGTCATCGTCACCCACTCCATGCAGCAGGCGGCGCGCGTGTCGCAGCGCACCGCCATGTTCCATCTCGGCCAGCTGGTCGAGGAGGGGGAGACCGACAAGATGTTCACCAACCCCGACGACAAGCGCACGCAGGACTATATTACCGGGCGCTTCGGCTGAGCCGCCGCTTGGCCGAACCCCACGCGCAGATTGCGAGGACCAGCATCATGGGCAAACACACCGTCACCTCCTTCGACGAGGATCTCGGGCACATCGACCGCCTGCTCAGGGACATGGGCGACCTTGCCGCGGCGATGGTCAGCGCCTCGATCCAGGCGTTGATAAACTCCGACAACGCGCTGGCCCAGCGCGTGATCTCCGACGATGCGGTGATGGATGCCCGCCAGCGCGAGCTGGACGACCGCGCCATCACGCTGATCGCCAAGCGCCAGCCCATGGCGCAGGACCTGCGCGCCGTGGTCGGCGCCATCCGCATGGCCGGCGATCTCGAACGTATCGGCGATCTCGCCAAGAACATCGCCAAGCGCGTCAACGCCGTGGGCGAGAGCGCCATGCCGCGCAGCCTTGCCCACTCGATCGAGACGATGTCGGCCATGGTGCTGGACCAGGTCAACGGCGTGGTCGACAAATATGTCTCGCGCGAGCCCGAGGGGCTAAAGACGCTGCGGGCCGCGGACGAGAAGATCGACGTGAAATACACCGCCGTGTTCCGCGAGCTTCTCACCTACATGATGGAAGACCCGCGCAACATCACCGCCTGCACGCATCTCCTGTTCTGCGCCAAGAATCTCGAGCGCATCGGCGACCACGTCACCAATATCGCCGAAAACGCCTATTACGTGCTGACCGGGCAGCAGCTTCCGCCAAACCGGCCGAAGCTCGACGAAACCTCGCTGGCGACGCCGGCGGTCTGAGGCAGAGCTTCCAAATGATGATTGCACCGAAAATCATGGTGGTGGAGGACGAGGAGCCGCTCGGCGTCCTGCTCCGCTACAACCTGGAATCGGAAGGCTATCAGGTCGAGGTCGTGCCACGCGGCGACGAGGCCGAGATCCGGCTGCAGGAAAACGTGCCGGACCTTCTGGTGCTGGACTGGATGCTGCCGGCGGTTTCCGGCATCGAACTGTGCCGGCGCCTGAGGATGCGGCCCGAGACCGAGCGCCTGCCCATCATCATGCTGACGGCGCGCGGCGAGGAGAGCGACCGCGTGCGCGGCCTTTCCACCGGCGCCGACGACTATCTGGTCAAGCCGTTCTCCACGCCCGAGTTCATGGCGCGGGTGAAGGCGCTGCTGCGCCGCGCCAAGCCCGAGGTCCTGTCCAGCGTGCTCAAGGTCGGCGACATCATGCTCGACCGCGAGGCGCACCGGATCTATCGCGGCAAGACCGAGATCAAGCTCGGGCCCACCGAGTTTCGCCTGCTGGAATTCATGATGCGGCATCCGGGCCGCGTCTTCTCGCGCAGCCAGCTGCTCGACAATGTCTGGGGCGAGACGATCTATATCGACGAGCGCACGGTCGACGTGCATGTCGGGCGCCTGCGCAAGGCGGTGAACCACGGCCGCATGCCGGACGTCATCCGCACCATCCGCGGCTCGGGCTACGCGATCCGCGAAGACTGAGCCGTCGTTCAGGCCGCGCCTTCGGTGCTTGCCGGCGCGGCGCCGGGCGCGAATATCTCGCGGTCGACGAAGGTGAGGGCGTTCATGGTGCAGCCCTCGCGGATCAGCGGCACTTCGTTGGGCTCGATGTCGAAGGATATCTCGCCGTTGTGCTGGCCGCCGGCGGTCTTGGCGATCGCCTCGCGCAGTGCCGGCTCGATCAGGTCGAAAGCGGTCGCGCCGATGCCGACCAGCGCGACCGGCGCCGGGTCGATCAGCGCAAACAGGCTGCCGAGGCCGAAGCCGATGGCCTCTCCGGCGACGCGGAAGGCCTCGCGCTCGGGACCGTCGGCCGCGCGCGCCCGGTCGGCCAGAGCCCGTATCTCCTCGTCCGAAATGTCGGCCAGGGGGGCCTCGTCCTCGCTCCAGCGTCCGGCGTTGCGCCAGATCGCGTAGTTGCCGGCATAGGCCTCCACGCAGCCGCGCCGGCCGCAGCGGCACAGTGCCCCGTCGGGCCGGTGGATCATGTGGCCGAACTCGCCGCCCGACGACTGCGTGCCGGTGAACGGCTCGCCCCTCAGCATCATGCCCATGCCGATGCCGTGCGAGAGCAGGATGGCGATGAAGTCGTTGCGGTAGCGCTCGGGCCGGCGCCAGCGCAGCGCCACCGCGATCATGTTGCAGTCGTTGTCCACCGTGACGGGAATGCCGGTGGCGGCTTCGAGCCGGTCGCCGAATTCGAGATGCGCGTGCGGGGTGATCGGCGACCACAGCATAATGCGCGAGACGGAATCGGTGATGCCCTGCACGGCCATGCCGATGCGCAGCACGCGCCGGCCGGCGGCGCGGCGCGCCTCGATCTGCCGGCACACCATGGCCACGCAGTCGCCGAGGAGCGCTTCGCGCGACATGGTCAGCGTGTCGAGGCGGCGCTCCTCCGCCGCGATGACCTGCCCGGAATAGTCGACCACCGCGACCGCGAGAAGGTGGAGGGAGAGCACAACGGTGACGATTTCGGCGGCATCGGGGGCAAGGCCCAGCGCCACCTGGGGCCGGCCGCGCTTCGAGCTGACTGCTTCCGTCCCCTTGGTCTCGACGAGGATGCCTTCGGCGATGAGGTCGGCCGAGATCGCGGAAATGGTCGAATGGCTGAGGCCGGTCGAGCCGGCGATCTCGGTGCGGGACGGCTGGCCCGCGCGCCGCACGGCCGCGATGACCATGGCTCGGTTGCGCTTGCGCAGATCGTCGTGACGGATCGCCGTCGACATGTTCGGCATTCCTCCCGGCCCCGTAGCGCTGAGCACATTCCAGTTCGCACGCCCCGCGTCAACGGTCATACAAGGATATTGACAGAACTCGGGCCATACGCCATTCTTTTTTTCGAGGCTCGAAAAAATAGCCTCGACCAAGGCCGCAGACCATCGTCATCGCGCCCTGGAGGGGGCGCAGGGAGGAAATCATGAAGAAGTTTGCAACCGCCATGCTGGCGGGTGTTGCTCTGTCCATGTCGCTGGCTGCCGTGGCGCAGGCGAAGGACAAGATCATTGGCGTCTCCTGGTCGAACTTCCAGGAGGAGCGCTGGAAGACCGACGAGGCGGCGATCAAGGCCGCGCTCGAAGCCTCGGGCGACAAGTATATTTCCGCCGACGCCCAGTCCTCGGCGTCCAAGCAGCTGACCGACGTGGAAAGCCTTATCTCGCAGGGCGCCAACGCGCTGATCATCCTGGCGCAGGACTCCAGCGCGATCGGGCCCGCTGTCGAGAAGGCCGTGGCCGAAGGCATTCCGGTCGTCGGCTATGACCGCCTGATCGAGAACAAGGACGCCTTCTACCTGACCTTCGACAACAAGGAAGTCGGCCGCCTGCAGGCCAAGTCGGTGTTCGAGGCCAAGCCCGAAGGCAACTACGTCTTCATCAAGGGCAACGGCGCCGACCCGAACGCCGACTTCCTGTTCTCCGGCCAGATGGAAGTGCTGAAGGACGCCATCGGTGCCGGCAAGATCAAGAATGTCGGCGAGGCCTATACCGACGGCTGGCTGCCGGCCAACGCGCAGAAGAACATGGAGCAGTTCCTGACCGCCAACGACAACAAGGTCGACGCGGTGGTGGCTTCCAATGACGGCACTGCGGGCGGCGCGATCGCAGCCCTCGACGCGCAGGGCCTGGCCGGTTCGGTGCCGGTGTCGGGCCAGGACGGCGACCATGCCGCGCTCAACCGCATCGCGCTCGGCACGCAGACCGTGTCGGTGTGGAAGGATGCGCGTGAGCTTGGCAAGGCGGCTGCCGAGATCGCCTCGCAGCTCGCCGACGGCAAGAAGATGGACGACATCCCGCATGCGGTGAAGTGGTCTGACGGCCCCAACAAGGTCGAGATGACGTCGGTCTTCCTCAAGCCCGTCGCTGTCACCAAGGACAACCTCAAGGCCGTCATCGACGCCGGCTGGGTTGGCAAGGACGTGGTCTGCCAGGGCGTGAAGGCGGGTTCGGTCGCGGCCTGCGACTAGGACGAGACGCTGTCCGGATCATTCGACGCCGCGGTTTGAACGAACCGCGGCGTTTCATTCGGCGGTGCTGCGTGCCCACCGATGCGGGGCACCGCAACACCTTGAATTCCCACATGATCGCTTCCGGAAAATCGATTCCGTTTTTCGAGGGGCGTGCGCTAGGATGCAGCCGGCAACCGGCGCAAGACCGGACCGGGCGGGAGGACGTCATGACCGAAGTGACAACTGAGGAACCCGCGGCGCAGGACACCGTGGGTCATGGGCTCGTGGACCGGGCGCGAGCGTCCGAGACGGGCGCGGTCGGCCGCTTCCTCCAGGCGACCGAACTCGACACGCGCATGCTGGGCATGGTCGGCGCGCTGCTGCTCATCTGGATCGGCTTCCAGTTCATCTCAAGCCTGCGCTTGGGCGTCAGTCCGTTCGAGTTCGACAGCCGGACCTTCCTGACCGCGCGCAACCTGTGGAACCTGTCGGTGCAATCCTCCTCGGTCGCCGTCATGGCGACCGGCATGGTGCTGGTCATCGTCACGCGCAACATCGACCTGTCGGTCGGATCCATCCTTGGCGTGTGCGGCATGATCATGGGCGTCACCCAGGCGATCGTCCTGCCGCGCTTTGGCGGCTATTCGCTTGGCGATCCCTCGATCTGGATCATTGCCCTGGCCGCCGGCCTGCTGGTCGGGCTGACGATCGGCGCCTTCCAGGGCTTTCTCATCGCCTATCTCGGCGTTCCCGCCTTCATCATCACGCTCGGCGGGTTGCTTGTCTGGCGCGGCGCCGCCTGGTGGGTCACCAGCGGCCAGACCGTGGCGCCGATGGATGCCACCTTCCGCCTGATGGGCGGCGGGCCGGAGGGCGCGATCGGCGCGACCTGGAGCTGGATCGTCGGTCTCGTCGCCTGCGCGGCCGTCATCCTGATGCTGGTCTCGGGCCGCAACCAACGCAAGCGCTTCCGTTTCCCACTCCGCCCCGTCTGGGCGGAGACGTTTTTGGGAGCTGTCGCCTGCATCCTCATCCTCGCCGCTGTCCTGGTCGCCAACTCCTATCCCTGGCCGGCTGGCACGGTGAAGAAATATGCCGAGGCCAACAACATCACCATTCCGGACGGCGGGCTGTTCATCGCCCACGGCATCGCCATCCCGGTGCTGATGGCGATCGCGGCCGGTATCATCATGACCTTCATCACCACGCGCACCCGCTTCGGCCGCTACGTCTTCGCGATCGGCGGCAATCCGGAAGCCGCCGAGCTTGCCGGCATCAACACGCGCTGGGTGACGATGAAGATCTTCATGCTGATGGGCTTCCTCGCGGCCATCAGCGCGGCGATCTCGACCGCGCGCCTGAACGCGGCCACGAATGCGCAGGGAACGCTCGACGAATTGCTCGTGATCGCCGCGGCCGTCATCGGCGGCACCTCGCTCTCGGGCGGCGTCGGCACGGTGGCTGGCGCCATGCTGGGCGCGATGCTGATGCAGTCGCTGCAGTCGGGCATGGTGCTGCTGGGAGTGGACACGCCGCTGCAGAACATCGTCGTCGGCATCGTGCTGGTCGCGGCGGTGTGGCTCGACACGCTCTACCGCCGCCGCGTGCACTGAACCGGGAGGCCACGATGGACCAGATACGCACCCCGCTCGTCGAGCTTCGCAACATCTCCATCGCCTTCGGCGGCATCCGCGCCGTGGACGACGCCTCGGTCGACCTGCATGCGGGCGAGGTCGTGGCACTGCTCGGCCACAATGGCGCTGGCAAGTCGACGCTGATCAAGATCCTGTCGGGCGCCTACAAGCGCGACAGCGGTACCATCCTCGTCAGTGGCGAGGATGCCACGATCGGCAATCCGCGCGATGCCAAGAAATACGGTATCGAGACGATCTACCAGACGCTGGCTTTGGCCGACAATGTGGACGCCGCCGCCAACCTGTTCCTCGGCCGCGAGCTCAGGACCGGCTGGGGCACGCTGGACGACGTCGCCATGGAAGCCGAGGCGCGCAAGGTGATGGGGCGGCTCAACCCGCGCTTCCAGCGCTTCAAGGAGCCGGTGAGCAAGCTGTCGGGCGGGCAGCGCCAGTCGGTGGCGATCGCCCGCGCCATCCTGTTCAACGCCCGCATCCTGATCATGGACGAGCCGACGGCAGCACTTGGGCCGCAGGAGACGGCGCAGGTCGGCGAACTCGTCAAGCAGCTGAAGGCCGACGGTATCGGCATCTTCCTGATCAGCCACGACATCCACGATGTCTTCGACCTCGCCGACCGGGTCTGCGTGATGAAAAACGGCCAGGTCGTCGGCACGGCGCGCACCGAGGATGTGACCAAGGACGAGGTGCTCGGCATGATCATCCTCGGCAAATGTCCGCCCGGCGCGATACCGGGGCCGGGCGCCTTGGTCAATGCGGTGTGACGGTACGCGTTTCGGCGTAGAAACCATAGACAAACGTTCTGACAGGCTGCGGATTGCAATAGTTCCGGCACCCGTTACAAAGGGTGGGGTATGAGCGCCCGCCCGTTGAAGAAATTCATTTCTCTTGCGGCTTTCTTGGCTGTCGCATTTGCCAGCCTCGGAATGGCTGGCTTTGCCTATGTCGCCTCGGAGGAGGCAGCACGTTTCAAGTTCGAGGCGACGGTGGACGATGCGATGAACCGCATCGAAGGCCGCCTCGACCTGCATCTGTCCCTGCTGCGATCCACCCAGGCGATCTTCCAGGTACGCGGAGGCAATGTCACGCCTGACGAGTTCCGGGCATACTTCAACGCGCTCGACATCAAGAACAACTTCACTGGCCTGCGCGGCATCGGCTTCCTGGGCTTTGGCAAGGCGGGGAGCGAGCCCGAGCTCGAAGGCCAGATCAAGCACCTCTACGGCGTGCACCGGGAGATCTTTCCGGCCTCGATGCAAAAGTGGCGGACTCCGCTGCTGCTTTACCAGCCGATGAGCGGCCCCGATCTCGATGGAATCGGCTATGACATGTTCGCCGATCCCGCGCGCCGCTCGGCGATCGAGCTGGCGGTCCGCACCGGCAAGCAGCGGGCCACGGGGCGCGTGTTGCTAGGGAAGGAAAGCCGGGTCGGACAGGAACCAGTGCCGGGCTTCCTGATCTTTGCCAGCATCACCCACAAGCCGACGCCGGAGGAGGCCGCCAGCGGCCTGCCGCCGGTAACTGGCCTCGTCTTCGTGGGTTTCCGCACGGGGGACCTGTTCCAGGCCGCGATGGGGTCGGCGCCTCTGCTGCCTATCAGCGCCGAGGTGTTCGACGGGCCGATCGAGGACGAAAACCTGTTCTACCGGACGCCGCCACCGCCCTCGGATGCCTATGGCCAGGACTTCCGCGTGACGCGGACCATCGTCCTGGGCGGCAAGCCTTGGACGCTGCGGTTCCGCCCGGCCGATACCTTTTCAGAGCCATCGTCGCCCACCATCCCGCTCATGCTCGGGCTGTTCGGCCTGCTTTTGGCCGGGGCGGTGGCCATGGTCGCCCTCTACCAGGAGCGCGCCTACGACGCCGTTTCACAGCTGCACGAGACGACTGAAAAGAGCCTGCTGGAAAAGGACCTGATGCTTCAGGAAATGAAGCACCGGATCAAGAACTCGATCACCCGCGTGCTGGCCATGGCCCGCCAGACGGCGGCGCATTCGACCGATCTCCAGGAATTTTCAAAGTCGTTCGCCGCGCGCCTCCAGGCCATGGCTGCCTCGCAAGACATGCTCACCCGCTCGCGCTGGCAGAAGGCCGATCTTCGCGAGCTGGTCGAGACCGAGCTGCAGCAGGTATTCGGCAAGGAACTGCCTGACGACATGCTTTCTGGCCCGACCGTGCTCCTGGACCAGACCATGACCCAGGCGCTTGGCCTGACGTTCCACGAACTGGCGACCAACGCATTGAAATACGGCGAGGTCGGCGACTCCATGGCTGCCTTGAAGGTCACGTGGGAGATCATTGACGAGGGCAATCCGAAGCGACTACGCCTGTCGTGGGTGGAACAAAGCAGCACGCCGGTCATCCCGCCGACCCGGACGGGCTTCGGCACCAAGCTCATCGACCGGAACATCGAGCGGGAGCTCTACGGCACAATCGCGCGCGATTACGGCGCAGGCGGCCTCTCGGTGGACATTGACATTCCGCTGAACTCGAGAAAGTAGGACGGCTTATCGCGTCGGCAGCCCAGCTGGGCGCGGTCCGGAACTCTGCCACTTGCCGGGCTACTAGCTAGCGACCGGCCTTTTCGAAATGGACCTCACTGGGTGCAGGCGCAGGCTCCGATGTGTAGATCGACGCATCGAGCGTGCCATCCGGCGTCACCTTCCAGGTCAGCTGGGCGTCCTCTTCCTCCATGGCGGGATCGACGGAAACGCATTTGGCGTAGACCCGCGGGCGCTGGCCCTCGGCGTCGCGCAAGGCGCTCGGCAGCATGCTGGCGCATTCTTCCTCGGTTTCATAGAGCGGCACCGGAGCCGGCAGTTCGCCGCATTGCTTGAGATCGCCCGAACATCCGATGATGAGCAGAAGAGCAGCGATGTGTTCCATGGGGGCTTCCTCTCCGCGAGGGAACGATCCCGTGCGCGGCAGGTTCCCGCAATTCGGGCGTCGGCGCCAAAAAATGACGTCCGATCGAGCGTACTTTTGGGAGAAAGCAGGGCATGGCTTGTCGCACATGAGCGGCCTAAGCCACGACCTGCCAGCATAGATGCAACGGCCCTCAGTCGATCTCGAAGCTGTCGCCGGGGACCACCAGTTCGTAGCGAAGCGTATCGTTGTCGATGCTGAAGCTGGCGGTGCCGTTCAGCGAGGTCGGCACGACATGTTCGAGCGCAACGCTGCCGAACCGCTTCTCGCCGCGCTTGTTGGCCGGACGGCCGAGCGTCTCCGTCCAGGAGAGCGAAAGGGAGGGCTCGTTCTCCGCCCCCTCTATCTTCTCCGCGGCGACGGTGACGAAGCCCCCGCTCTGCGACAGCGCGCCGTAACTGACCGAATTGACCGCGAGTTCGTGCAGGGCCAGTCCGATATGCAGCGCGGCGTTGGGGTTGAGATAGGGGTTTATCCCCTCGAACACGACCGCACGCTTGGTATCGGGGCTGTAGCGCGCGACCTGGCTGATGACGAGCTCTCGCAGATCGGCCCCGCGCCAGTTGGAGGAGGTGACCAGGTCCTGCGAGGAGGCCAGAGATTGCAGGCGACCGCGAAAACGCGACAGGAACGTGTCGATCGAGCCGGAATAGCGGCCGGTCTGGGTGGCTATGCTCTGGATAATGGCAAGCAGGTTCTTCGAACGGTGGCTGAGTTCGCGCAGCAGGGCCCTCAGCGTCTGCTCGCGGCGCTTCTGCTCGGTTATGTCAACGGCGGTGGTGACGATGCCGTTGGTGTCAGCCTCCGGGGTCTTGTCGAGGTCGATCCATACTTCGAACCAGCGCTGGCCGCCGTCGTTCGGAAAGGTGATTTCCAGGCTTTCCGGCTGGCCGGTGTCGAGAACGGCCTGCTTGGCGGATATCATGCGTTCAGCCTGCGCAGGAGGCAGGAAATCGCTGTCCGTCTTGCCGGTGACGTCGCCCGCGGCCCAGGCCTTGGGTACGTTCTGCGCCCACAGCACACGCAGATCCTGATCCTGATAGAGCACGAGGATACCGGTGTTCCGCAACGCGTGGACGAGGGCTCGGCCAAGGTCAGGGATTCCCCCGGTGTGGGGTTTCACCGCGGCGCGACCGCCGTTTTCATTCTTTTCGTGCTTCTCGTGTCCGCTGGCGACCGTGATCATCGTTCAACTTTCCCCACGCGCAGGTTGAACGATTCAATCTGTGATGGGTTCCCGCTATGCCCTGCGTTAGCTCGGGCTCAGCATCGGCATTGGAGCCGAGCTTGCTGACCGCCGCTGTTCGATAACCCTCCGGCAGCCGTTCGAAAGCCGCCAGCAATGCGTCATTTTCGGCAAAGTTCGATGTCACTGGGCCCTGCGAAAAAGACCGGCGATCAGCGAGATCACCAGGAACGCCAGGAAGATAAAGAAGAGGATTTGCGCGATTCCGGCGGACGTTCCCGCGATGCCGCCAAAGCCGAGTGCACCGGCAATGATAGCGACCACGAGGAATACGAGGGCCCAGTACAGCATCAATCATCTCCTTAGCCGGTATGGTGTTGAAACGTGTGAGCGCGGCCTTTGTTCCACGCGCTTAAGTCGCGCCGACTCAAAGAAAAGGCCGCCTCGGGGACGACCTTTTCAAGCGTCCGGGTGGGTCAGGTCAAGCAGCGGCCTTGGCCTGCCGATCGAAGAAAAGTGCCTGGCTGATCAAGGCCTTGACCATTTCCGGATTGAACGGCTTGGTGACCAGGAAGGCCGGTTCAGGGCGTTCACCAGTGAGCAGCCGCTCCGGGAAGGCGGTGATGAAGATGACCGGCACCGAGGCGCTGGTCAGGATTTCGTTCACGGCGTCGATGCCGGAGCTGCCATCGGCGAGCTGGATGTCGGCCAGGATCATCTTCGGCCGCGTCCGGCTGAACATGGCGATCGCTTCGGTGTGGGTGCGCGCCGTGCCGACAACGCGGTGGCCCAGGCTTTCGACCATTTCCTCGATGTCCATGGCGATCAGCGGTTCGTCCTCGATGATCAGGATGTCGGTAGCCACCTGACGCGAAATCTCGTTGCTGGCCTGGGAAAGAAGCTCGACGAATTGGGCTTCGGTGACGCCCAGGATCTCGGCGGCTTCCTCATTGTTGAAGCCTTCCACCGCCACCAGCAGGAACGCCTGGCGCGGCAGCGGGGAAAGGGCGGTCAGATTGGCCGCGGCGCGCTGCTCCCAGGGTGAATCCGCTTCTTCCTGCGGCACACGGATGGCGACCGTGGTAAACAGGCGGGCGAAGACCTTGTAGAGCGCGATGCGCTCACTAGATGCTTCGGGGAAGATGCTGACGTCGGCAATGATCGCCTCCAGCACTGCCGCAACCAGCGCGTCGCCACTTTGTTGCGATCCGGAGACCGCGCGCGAAAAACGACGCAGATAAGGTAGATGAGGGGCGATGGTTGCCGACAGACTCATGATAGGATGCTTCCCTCACATGATGGAGATGAATTGATAATTTGAAACACCACCGGCTTCAACGACGCATTTCCGAAAAAGTTCCGGCCTTGGAGGAACTAAGTTGCCGATGCGGCGTTGGGGGGTGGAATTGGGCAACCGAATAGCGGGTTCGTTCGCCTTGTTTTTGGGACGCGAGCGGGCATCGGTAGAAACAGGGACGACCATATTAATGACTAAACAGCAGGTCGGTGCGGAAGACACCGCTTTGCGCCGGCAGGGTTCGGGCGACCCGCTCGGCGCAAATTCAGAAATTGGCCGCAAACTGAAGCAATATTATGATCAGTTGTTGAGCGACGAGGTGCCGGAGCGCTTCAGCCAGTTGCTAGCCCAGCTGGAAGAAGCCGAACCTTGTCAGAAGAAGGGCTGATCGGCATGTCCGTGTCTCCTGCGTTCAAGGCGGAACTGCTCGGGTCTATCCCCAACCTGCGTGCCTTCGCCGTGTCCCTGACGCAGAACGCCGACAAGGCGGACGACCTCGTTCAGGAAACGCTGGTCAAGGCTTGGGACAAGCACGAGAGCTTCCAGATGGGGACCAACCTCAAGGCCTGGCTGTTCACCATCCTGCGCAACGAGTTCTACTCGCAGATGCGCAAGCGCGGCCGCGAGGTTCAGGACAGCGACGGGGTGATGACCGAACGGCTGGCGGTTCATCCCAGCCAGCACGGCCTTCTCGATCTCAAGGACTTTCGCGGTGCGCTGGAGCAGCTCCCGCAGGATCAGCGCGAAGCGATCATCCTGATCGGTGCCTCAGGCTTTTCCTACGAGGAGGCGGCCGAAATCTGCGGCTGCGCGGTCGGTACGATCAAGAGCCGGGTCAGTCGCGCACGCAACCGGCTCCAGGAAATACTCAAGATTTCCGGAGAGGCCGAATACGGGCCTGACGCGATCTCCGCGCAGGTCACCGGATCCAACGCCGCCTGAACCGCCGCGATAAGGTCGGCATTGCCGAAGTCGATCCACCTCCGGTGCGAGCCGTCGAACCGGCTCTGAAGCGCTTTCACTGCCCAACTCTGCCACGCGGGGGAACTTCATCGCCGGTTACGGCGTTGCAGCAAGGCAAAGCCAAGGAGTTGGAATCATGGCAGGAGTAGCAGGCAGAACCCCCAAGTCCGACAACGGCATGGGCAGCGTTCCCGAGCTTGAGGAAGACATCCGGCAGCTGCGGGCCGATATCGCCAAGCTCGCCGAACAGCTGAACGTGACCGGCGAGCATTCCTACAAAGCCGCGCGCCGCGCGGCCAAGGAGGGCGTCGAGCAGCTTCGGGTGCAGGGTGAAGCTGCGATGGAAGGCCTGCGCGGCAATGCAAAGGATTTTGAGGAGCAGGTATTGTCCACAGTGCGCGAGAAGCCGGTCACCTCGCTGGCGATTGCGGCCGGGCTGGGCTTTCTGTTCGCCATGATGTCGCGCCGCTGAGTCTCGGACGAGGGGGATGGAGATGCTGGCATCCCTGATCGCGGGTTTCGCCTCCGGCGAAACGGCGCTGGCCGTGCGTCGGGCGCGGGCAGCGGCGATCGCCTATCTGCTGGCGGGCGCGGCAGCGCTCTGCGGCATCGGCTTCCTGATCGGGGCTGCCTATATCTGGACGGCGGGCCGGATCGGCTCCATCGAGGCGGCGCTGGCGTTCGGCGTGGGCTTCCTCGTGCTGGGCGGGCTCGTGCTGGCCGCCTACAAGCTGGCGGCGAGCCGCCGGCGGCAGCTTGAGATACGTCGGCGCAACAAGGACATGGCCATGATCGCGGCCACGTCGGCGCTTGCCGTCCTGCCTGCGCTGCTGCGCAGCCGGGCAGGGCTGGGCGCTGTCATCGCACCGGCGGCGGCGGCCATGGCTTACGCCATCTATCGCGAGAACAGGCGCACGCCCGGCGACGGGAATATTAGCGGCGAGGGCTGAGGGACCTTTGCGTCGCGTCTCGCGATGCGTCGTCTCGGGCGTGCCGGCGGCACTGGGAGGTTTCAACCCGGCATTGCCAGCGGCATGGAGATTTCCGCCCGCACGCCGCTGGGCAGGAATTCGTGGTTGACCTCACTGGAAATGACTTTCGCCAGGCTGCGCCGGATCAGGATCGAGCCGAAGCCATGGCGCCGCGGCGGTTCGACCGGCGGCCCGCCGCTCTCCAGCCAGACCATCACCAGCTTCCGTGCCCTGCGGTGGCCTTCGATCTTCCAGGTGAGGTCCACGACGCCGTCGGGACTGGCGAGTGCGCCGTGCTGCAGGGCGTTGCTCGCGAGTTCGTGCAGGATGAGCCCGAGGCCGAGCGCCTGGTCGGGCGACAGCAGCAGGTGCTCGCCCGAGACGCGGATGCGCGGGCTCTCGGCGTCGTCGAAGGGCAGAACCTCCAACCGGATCAGCTCGGAAAGCGCGATGCCGCGCCATTCGTGGTCGGATAGAAGGCCGTGCGCCAGGCCGAGCGCGCGAAGCCTGGAGCCGAAGGCCTCCAGGAATTCGCGGGGTTCACGGGAATGGCGCACGGTCTGCGTGGCCAGCGCCTGCACCGTCGCCAGGGTGTTCTTGACGCGATGGTTCAGCTCGCGCAGCAGCAGGCGCTGGCGCTCCTCGGCCGCCTTGCGCTCGGTGATGCAGAAGTTGACGCCGAAGACCAGGGTCGGCCTGCCATGCCCGTCGCGCTCGATGACACGGCCGCGTGCGGCCACCCAGCGCGTCGGGTGCGCGCCGGCGACGCGATATTCGCCGACATAGTCCTCGCCGCTTGCCAGCGCAGTGCGGAATTCGGCCTCGGCCTTCTTGACGTCGCGGCGGTCGATGGCGCGGAAGATGTGGCGGGCGGTGAGCCGCGACGAGGCCGGCAGGTCGAGCAGTTCGGCAAACAGCGGGTCGCACTCGATCGTGTCGGTGCGCAAATCCCAGGCCCAGCTTGCCAGCGAAGCGGCTTCGACGGCGACGACGCGGCGCTCCTGCTCGTGCGCGAGGGCGGCCCGAGCGGCCAAGCCGGCGTGGTTGTCCTCCTTCAGCTTGAACAGGCTGGCGGCGAGGGCGGCGAGCGCCTGCAACTGGCTGAGCCGTGTGTCATCCGGCCTCGACCGCGGCACGCAGTCTATTGCGCACAAGGTGCCAATGGGCTGGCCCGACACGATGATAGGTGCGCCTACGTAGAAGCGAAGGCGCTTGCCGGCCACCAGCGGATTTCCGGTGAAGCGTGGGTCGGCGGCGGCGTCCGGCACCACCAGAACCGTGTCGCCGGCTGCGACAGCATGGGCGCAGAAGGATAGGCCGACCGGGATTTGGACTTCCTCGATCTCCTGCTTCCCCACGCCGAATCCTGCCCGGAACCACAGGCGTTCCGTGTCGAGAAGGCTGATGAAAGCTGCCGACGTGCCCATCAGCGAGGCGGCGAGCTCCGTCACCCGGTCGAAATCGTGATCGTCTCCCGTTTCCAGCACCTCGAGGCCACGCAATACCGCGTTTCGCCGATCGTCATTGACCGCCAGCAAAACGTCGGCCGGTAAATCTGGTGCTGTAGTCACCTGCACGCCCACCCCTCTCCCGCTGCATTTGTAAGCGTCCGCAACGGTCTTGAAAAGCCATCTCGGCTGCGGCGGGAACCGCGCGCGAGTGAACTCATCGACCGAAGCATAAGGCGCCTGTGCATGCGATATGGACGGCGCGCCAAGGCTCCCGACGCCACCAGGACGGCGGCCCGTAAAGACCGTACATTTGGGAAGGTTTTGAGCCTCACCGCTCTTCTACCTGCTTCAATCAGCTTGACGCGAATCTTCGCGTCTCACGCGCAGGAAGGGCAATGTGCGTCGACCACCGCGATCCGCAACGCATCCCCCGCCAGGCTGGGCGCCGCAACAAAAAGCATTTCCGATCTCCACTTTCGTTTGGGGAGGCGGCTCCGTCCAAGACCGCCAAAATACGACTTTCGGTGGATAAATGCAGCCGCCGACAAAAGGTTCCGTAGGACTATACAAATTCGCTACGGCCCGGAGACGCGGCTCGGCGCGGGCCGCAAAGCACCGGCAATCACGCCGGTCTTTTCGCGTCAGGGCCCGTAGGCGACGGGGCCTTCTTCGGTCAACTCGACCAGCGCCAGCGACTGGTCGAGATGGCGGGCGCGCCAGGCGAGTAGGCGCTCTGCGAATTCCAGCCGGACGCCGGCGAAGGCCGGGTCGTCGGCGAGGTTGCGCAGCTCGCCGGGGTCTTCCTGAAGATCGAAGAGCAGCGGCGGCAGCCCGCCGCCGAAATGGACATATTTGAAGCGCTCGCCGCGGATGACTGAAAGATTGCAGTCGCGCGGGCCGATGCCGAAATGCTGTTCGGCGGTGCCCTTCGAGACGGAGCGAAAATCGAACTCCCAATGCGCCGCGTCGCGCCAGTCTTTCGGCGTCTTTCGCTCGATGAAGGGTTTTAGCGAGCTTCCGTCGAGATGGACCGGTACATGCTCGTCCAGCAGGTCGAGAAGCGTCGGCATGATGTCGACCGCTTCGGTTAAGTGTTCCACCTGGGTACCTGCGGCCTGCCGGCGCGACGGGTCGCGGACGATCAGCGGGATATGGTAGCTTTGATCGTAAAAGCCGCCCTTGCCGAGCATGAAGTGGTCGCCCATCATCTCGGCATGGTCGGAGGTGAGCACGATGATCGTGTCCTCCCACGCGCCGGCGGCCTTGACGGCGCCCCAGATGCGGCCGAGTTGCGCGTCCACCTCCGAGATCATGCCGTAATAGAGCGCGCGGATCTGCCGGAGGTTTTTGTCCCCCCAATCACGCACCTTGCCCTCGGCGCCGGGGATGAATTTCGAGCGCTTTTGGGCCTCATATTCATAGGCGAGGTAGGGGTGCGCTGCCGCTTCTTCCTCCCAGTTGCCAGCATGGTGGAAGGCCGGGCCGTCGGCCGGGTCGTACATCGTGTTGTAGGGCTCGGGCACGATGAAGGGCGGATGCGGGCTGATGAAGGAGAGATGAGCGAACCACGCTTGCGCCTTTTCCTGCTCGCCCAGCCAGCGGATGAACTCGCCGACGAGGAAGGCGGTCGGCGTCTCGTCCTTCGAATAGACGGGCGGGGCGTTGGTCACCTCGTTTCCGGCAGCGCCGTTGGCGGGGCGATGGATATCCGGGCTGCCGGCACTGATATCTATGCCGCGCTGGGCCAGCCAGGAGAGCCATTGCTTCTGGTGCTCGGGCAGCAGCTGGCGCACGGAAAAGCCGGGCAGGACGCCTTCGTAGCTGCGCAGGAAGGGGTCGCCGGGGTGTAGCATTCCCGGGTCGGGCGCGACGTCGGTGTAGCCAAACAGCGTCGGGTCGTAGCCGAGGCGGCGGGCGGCGAGTGCGATGTTGTCGTGGCGGGCGCCGAGCGGCGTGCCGTTGCGGCAGACGCGGTTGGTCATCTGGTAGAGGCCGGTGTAGAGGCAGGCGCGCGCCGGCGAGCAGGGGGCAGCACCCCCATAATGCCGGCGGAACAGCACGCCCTCGGCGGCCAGCGCGTCGGCATTGGGGGTCTTCACCACGCCATGCCCGGCCGCCGACAGGCATTCGCCGCGCCACTGGTCGCAGGTGATCAGAAGAATGTTTGGACGATTGCCTTTGCCTGCCACGCGCGCTTCCCCCATCATGCGTCCAGAACATGGAGCCGAATTTTCGGCACGGCGCAAGTCGAACCGGTCCCACTAATAGTGAACGACATATGTTTGATCGTTCAAATATCGTATACAGTCCATTCTGCTATCGGCGTCTTCCCACCGAGCCGTTTTGACCGACATATGGGGCAGAAAGCAGCAAGCGCTGCACGGCGAACACGGGAGAAAAAAACATGCTGGATCAGATCAAGGGCCTGCATCACGTCACCTCGATGGCCAAGGATGCGCGCCAGAACAATGATTTCTTCACCCACAAGCTCGGCCTGCGCCGCGTGAAGAAGACGGTGAATTTCGACGCGCCCGACGTCTATCACCTCTACTATGCCGACGAGGTAGGCACGCCGGGCACGGTGATGACCTATTTTCCCTTCCCGAACATCGGCAAGGGCCGCCCCGGCACCGGCGAGGTTGGCACCACGATCTATTCCGTTCCGCAAGGCACGCTCGGCTACTGGGAGAAGCGCTTTGCCGAACAGGGCGTGACCGGGCTGAAGCGCGAGGCGCTGTTCGGCGAGAACCGGCTCGTCTTCGACGGACCCGACGGCGACAGCTTTGCCCTCGTGGAGGTCAGGGAAGACAAACGGCTGCCCTGGCTGAAGGGCGGGGTGCCGGGCGACGACGCCATCCACGGCTTCCATTCGGTATCGCTGCGGCTGAAGGACGCCGGCGCGACCGAGGAGCTGTTGAAGTTCATGGGTTATGAGGAGGTCGACACTGCCGGAAATGTGAAGCGCCTAGCGGTGAAGGACGGCAACGGCGCCGATTTCGTCGACATCGAGACCTTGCCCGGCGTGCCCTATGCCGATCTCGGCGCGGGCTCGGTGCACCACGTGGCCTTCGCGGTGGAGAACCGGGCCAAGCAGCTCGAGGTGCGCAGGGCGCTGATGGACACAGGCTATCAGGTGACGCCGGTGATCGACCGCGACTATTTCTGGGCGATCTATTTCCGCACCCCCGGTGGCGTGCTGTTCGAGGTGGCGACCAACGAGCCCGGCTTCAACCGCGACGAGGACACCGCCCATCTCGGCGAAGCGCTGAAGCTGCCGAGCCAGCATGCGCATCTGCGCCCGTGGCTGGAACAGCATCTGCAGCCGCTGGGCGATTGATGTGAACCGACAAACGGCAGCCCACGCTTTGAGAGAACTCGAAGCGAGGGCTGCGGAACGGGCCATGAAGCCCGCGCAGGAGAACGATATGGCAAAGGACAGCTACACCTACACGCAGTTGCGAGGAAAGCCCGGCGGCCCGCTGGCTTTCCTGTTCCACGGCACGGGCGGCGACGAAAACCAGATGCTGGGGCTGGGGTTGGACCTGCTGCCCGGCGTCGCCGCGATTTCACCGCGCGGCGACGTTTCGGAATTCGGCGCGGCGCGGTTCTTCCGCCGCACCGGCGAAGGCGTCTACGACATGGCCGACCTTGCCGCGCGCACGGCCAAGATGGCAGGCTTCGTTAAGGCGCATGTCGAAGAGGCGCGCCCTTCCTCGGTCATCGGCATCGGCTTTTCCAACGGCGCCAATATCCTGGCATCGCTGGTCTTTGCCGAGCCCCAGCTGTTCGACGCGGCGATCCTGATGCATCCGCTGATCCCGTTCGAGCCGCAAGTGAAGGGCAGCCTTGCCGGAAAGCGCATCCTCGTCACCGCTGGACGCCGCGATCCGATCTGTCCGCCCGAGCTGACCACGCGCTTGGCCAGCTATTTGCGCGCCGACGGCGCCGATGTCACACTGGAATGGCACGAGGGCGGCCATGAGATGCGGCAGAACGAGCTTGTCGCGGCCAGGGATTTTCTGGCGCCCTATCGCGCCGCACAAGGTCAGGAGGTTCGGACGTGAGCGAGAATACGACAGCCGGGATCGAACTCGAGGAGAATGGCTCCAAGGGGCGCTACGTGCTGCGGGGGCCGGACGGCGCCGAGGCCGAAATGACCTTCACCCGCATCGGCGAGCACCGGATCATCATCGATCACACCGGCGTGCCGGATGCGTTTCGTGGGCAGGGCGCCGGCCTGAGGCTGGTGACGCGGGCGGTCGAGGATGCGCGTGCGTCGGGGGTAAAGATCATCCCGCTCTGCCCCTTCGCGGCATCGCAGTTCCGCCGGCATCCGGAATGGGCGGATGTGCTGGAGGGGTAATTTGTCCCCAAGACGCGAGGCGCGGCGCTATTGCTGCGCCTCCATCCTTTTCAACCACTCCCTGCCGACGCCGCGGTCGCGGATGATCGGCAGCGGGTCTGTCGAGTCCAGCCGCGAGCAGATGCGGTAGACCTCCAGCGTCTCGGCATCCATGTCGCCGCGCTTGTGGAACCACATCGCCGCCGCATAGCGCGTGCGGCCGGACCATTCCTCACCGAGCGGCGTGTTTACGAGCCGCCACTGTTCGGCGAATTCGGCGTCGTTCATGTTCAGAACTCCGCAGGCGGGCTCGCGGTGCGGCGGTCGAGCTTTATGAAGGGCCGCGCCACCACCTTTGCCCGCTTCATCAGCCGTTCGTATTTCAGCTCGCGCATGGCATATATCTCGACCCAGAGGTCGTCGGTGACCGTGTCGCCATAGGGCCGCTCCAGGCTTGCCAGCGCGATGTTGCGCTTGGCCATGGGCGACCAGATGGCCGCGCTCACCAGCCCGACCTCCTTCTTCTTGCGATGATAGACGATGGCGTGCTCGGCGGGAATGTTGCCCTCGATCTCCAGCCCGACAAGGACGTGCTGCAGTCTGCCCTTGGCGCGCGCCTCGACGATGGCGCGGCGGCCGTTGAAATGGCCCTTTTCCAGATCGACCATGAAGCCCAGCCCGATCTCGTCGGGCATGCGCACGCGGTCGGCGCGGATGGCGTGTTCGGCCGTGACGAAATCGGCATTGGCGACGATCAGCCCGGCCTCCAGCCGCGCGCGGTTGAGCGCGGTGTAGCCGATGGCGCGGATTCCTCGCGACTGCCCGGCCTGCCAGAGACGATCCCAGAGGCTGACGGCCAAGCGCGTCTCGACGAACAGTTCATAACCAAGATCGCCGGTAAAGCCGGTGCGCGAGATGGTGACGCTGCCGTCTTCATGCGCGAACTCCGCAAGGTCGAAGACTTTCAGCCGCTCCACACCTTCGAAACCGGCTTCGCGCAGAATGGCGAAGGAGGTCGGGCCTTGCAGGGCGAGTGCGGCAACTGCTTCAGTTTCTTCCGTGACGGTGACATCGAAGCCGATGGCGCTGTCGAGCAGCCAGGGCAGATGCCGCTCCTGGCAGCAGAGCCGAAAACGGTTTGGCGCGAGGCGAAACAGCGTGCCGTCGTCGAGGACAAAACCTTCGTCGTCGCACCAGGCGGTGTAGTGGACGCGGCCGGGTTTCAGTTTCGTCACGTCGCGCAGGGTTAGGCGGTTGAGGAAACGTTCGGCGTCCGGCCCCTCTATCCGGTATTTCGTCATCGGCGAGATGTCGAACAGCGCCGCCTGGCTGCGTATAGCAAAATATTCCAGCTCCTCGTCCCACAGCGAGGCAGGGGCGCGATAGCCGCCCCAGTCATACCAGTCATTGGTCTTCATCAGCGCGTCGATGCGCGGCTGGAAGGGCGTGTCGAGGCGCAGCGTGCGGAAATGGAGCTGGGCGGGGTGCGGAGCAGGCTGGACTGTCGGCTGCGCAGCCACGGGTTTTACGGCCGTCTTTGACATGCTCAACCCCTCATCTCGATGATGCGCCGCGCGGCGTTCAGGCCCGGCACGCCGGAAATGCCACCGCCCGGATGCGAGCCGGCGCCGCAGAGGAAAAGCCCGTCCACAGGCGTGTCGTAGCCGGCGGCGCCGAAGGCGGGGCGCGACATCATCATCTGGTCGGCCTGCAATTCGCCATGGTGCCAGTGGCCGCCGGGCATGCGGTAGCGCGCTTCGATGTCGGCGGGCGTCAGGAGTTCGGCATGGCGGACCGTCTTTCCGATGCCCGGCGCATAAAGCTCGAGCTGAGCCATGATGGCGGTCAGGAATTTTGGCTTGCCGGTCTCCCAGCCTTCCTTCAGCGCATAGGGCGCATATTGAACGACGGCCGAGAGCACGCAGGCGCCGCTCGGCGCCAGCGTCGGGTCGGACAGGCTCGGCAAGGTGATTTCCATCACCGGCTCCGGCGAGAACTCGCCATACTTTGCGGGATTGAAGGCGCGTTCGACATGGTCGGACGAAGGCGCAATCACGAGGCGGCCGCGGTGGCCGGCGGCGTCGACGCCCGTAAATTCAGGCGGCCGGTCGAGGGCCAGATGCAGCTTCGCCGCATCGCCCTTCATGCGGATGTTTTTGATCCGGCGGACAAAGCCGGTGTCGATCTCACGCGTGCCGACGAGGTCCAAAAAAGTGCTGCGCGGGTTGATGGCCGACACGACCGTGCGGGCGCGGATCTCCTCGCCGCTGTCGAGAGCCACGCCAGCGGCGCGGTCCTTCTCGACCAATATTCTTGCCACAGGCGCGTCGGCGCGGATGCTGACGCCGGCAGCCTTTGCCGCGCGCAGGATCGCAGCGACCACCGCGCCCATGCCGCCGGCAGGCAGCGCCTGTGCGCCGGGTTGGCCGCCGATCTCGCCGGCAAAGCGATAATAGAGGCCGAGCAGCGAGGTGGGCGAGCGAGGTCCGAGATGGCTGCCGAGCGTGGCGTCGAAGGCGAGCAGGCCCTTCAGCCGGTCGTCCTCCAGATGTTCGTCGGCGACGTCCGAAACGTTCATCAGCAGCATGCGCAGGAAGTCGCGCATGTTTTCCTTGCCGAGCCGGCGCAGCGACAGGCCGGTCATGGCGAAGGCCGAGGTCTCCATCAGCGACATGTTGCCGAGGTCGGGCGGCCGGCGCACGAGAAGCGGTTTCAGGATGCCCGCATAGCGCAGAAGCTGCGCCCGCAAGTCCTGCCACGCCGCTGCTTCCGAGGCCGACGCGCCGGAGAGGCTTTCGCCATAAGCGCCATGGAGCGTCAGCGGCTTGCCGTCGCGCGAGAGCGCTACGCTCGGCGCGATCGGACCGAAGGCGAGGCCGTGGCGCTCCAGCTCCAGCGTTTTCACCACTTCCGGATGCAGGCGGTTCAGCAGGTGCGCGGGCGAGGCGCGAAAACCGGGCGCGAATTCGTGCGCGCGGGCCGCGCCGCCGATCTCGCCGGCGACCTCCAGCACAAGAACCTTGCGTCCGCTCTTGGCCAGCGTTGCTGCGGCGGTGAGGCCGTTGTGGCCGCCGCCAATGACAAGCACATCCCATTTTGGTGCATCAAATGACGTCATGGGCCGGGCTCATATGCTTGGTGGGCTTCGAGAGGTCGCGCAGGATTTCGTTTGCGGCGTTGCGGCCGGGCGCTCCCATCACGCCGCCGCCGGGATGGGTGGAGGAGCCGCACATATAGAGCCCGTCGATGGGCGAGCGGTATTGCGCGTAGCCGGGCACCGGGCGGTTGAACAGCAGCTGGTCGAAGGTCAGCTCGCCCTGAAAAATGTTGCCCTCGGTGAGGCCGACCTCGGCTTCGATCTCGCGCGGCGTGCGCACTTCCATGTGCACGATGCGATCGCGGAAGCCGGGCGAATAGTCGGCAATCTGGGAGATCACCGTTTCGGCGAAGGCGTCGCGGTCGGCGTCGGTCCAGTCGCGGCCTTCCACCTTGGGCGGGCAGTATTGCACGAAGCAGCTCATGAAATGCTTGCCCGGTGGGGCCATGGTCGGGTCGAGCATGGTGGGCATCATCATGTCGAGGAAGGGATCGGCCGACCAGCGCCCGGCCTTCCAGTCGTCATAGCCGCGCTCCATGCGCTCGACCGAGTCGGTGAAGTGCATGTCGCCGCGATAGCAGGGCGAATCCTTGGGCAGGGCCGGGAATTCCGGCATCGAATCCAGCGCGATGTTCACCTTGCCCGACGAGCCGCGCATCTTGAAGTTTTTCACCCGGCGCAGGAACGTGTCGGGCAGTTCCTTCTCCTCGACGAGTTTCAGGAAGGTACGCTTGACGTCGGCGTTGGAGACGACGAGCTTGCCGAGAATCTCCTCGCCGTCGGCCAAAACGAGCCCGCGCGCCTTGCCGTTCTTCACCAGCACCTGTTCAACTTCCGCGCCGGTGCGGATGGTGCCGCCGGACGCGCGAAAACTGTCGGCCAGCGCCTTGGTTACAGCGCCCATGCCGCCGCGCGCATAGCCCCAGGCGCCGACCGAGCCGTCCACCTCGCCCATATAGTGGTGCAACAGCACGTAGGCCGTGCCGGGCGACATGGGGCCGAGCGCGGTGCCGATGATGCCCGAAAGCGCGAAATTGGCCTTGATGACGTCGGTCTCGAAATATTCGTCGAGGAAGTCGGAGATCGACATGGTCCAGAAGCGTAGCGTGTCGGCCATTTCGGCGGCACCCAGCCCGGCGAATTTCTTGCCGAGATAGATGAGCTCGCCGATGTCGCGGGGGCGAAAGCTGGTCGGGTCGGGCGCAGTGCGCATCAGAAGCGGCTGGATGAAGCGGCACTGGCGCGTCACGTCGCGGGCGTAGCGGTCATAGGCCTCGGCGTCTCTAGCGGAGAAGCGCGCGAATTCGCGGCGATGCGCGTGGTGGTCGCGATAGTTGGCGAGATAGTCGCCTTCGCGCGTGAACACCGCGCCGCCCTCATAGGAAATGACCTGCAGGCCGAAGCGCGGCAGCTCGAGGTCGCGCATGATCTCGGGCCGGAACAGCGAACAGACATAGGAACAGTTGGAGTAGAGAAAGCCGGGCGTGAGCGACCGGCTGGTGGCCGCGCCGCCGATCCAGTCGTTCTTCTCCACCACGAGAACGTCGAGCCCGGCGCGCTGCAGGTAGCAGGCGTTGACGAGCCCGTTGTGCCCGGCGCCGATGACGATGGCGTCCCAAGTCTTCATTCCGGTTCCCGCTCTTGTCCTTTTGTTGGTTACAAATCTGACACGCCGCTGCCGCTCCTGTCTAGCCATTTTGAATGAATGTTCAACAAATGAGAGTTGCGTTTTGTCGTAAGTGGAGTAGGCTTCGGGAAAATTCGACGTTGGACTTTTCCGCTGGGAGGGGTGGAACAATGATCGAAAGGGCCGAGGCAGAGCCGGAATATGACGACACCGCCATCCGCTTCCTGGAGGCGCTGTGGGGCGAAGGCTATCTGTCGCCCGGGGGGCCGGAGGAGGTCGATCGGGTGGTCGCAAGCCTGTCGCTGGCGGGGACGAAAATCCTCGACATCGGCTGCGGGGCTGGCGGCGTTGCGCTGCATCTGGTGGAGAAGCATGGCGCGGCGCACGTGACCGGCTTCGACGTCGAGGCGCCGGTGCTGGAAGTCGCGCGCGGACGTGCGGAAAAGCGCGGCCTTGCGGACCGTGTCGACTTCGTTCAGGCGCCGCCCGGCCCATTGCCCTTCGCGGACGCTTCCTTCGATGTTGTCTTTTCCAAGGATGCGCTGCTGCATGTGCCGGACAAGCAGGCGCTGTTTGCCGAGATTTTTCGCGTGCTCAAGCCGGGTGGCGTGTTTGCCGCTTCGAACTGGATGATCGGCCATGACGGCGAGCCCTCGCCGGAGATGAGGGCCTATGTGGCGGCGGAAGGGCTGAGCTTCGCCATGCGCTCGCCCACGCACTACCGCAAGGCGATGGAGGCGGCGGGCTTCCAGAACATCAGCGTCACCGACCGCAATCCCTGGTATCGCGAGGTGGCGCGCGGCGAGCTCGAAAGGCTGAGAGGTCCGCTCTACGCGCCGGTCGTGGCGGTGGTGGGGGCTGCCTATGTCGACAAGAACATCAGAACCTGGGAGGCCATGCAAAAGGTGCTTGACACTGGGGAGCACCGTCCCACTCATCTGCGCGGATGGAAGCCGGACGAGGGTCGTTAGCCGGCGATGTGGAGCATGGCGGCAACGATGGGATCGACGACACAGAAGGAGGCCGACAAGGCCGCCGGCAAGGGCGACGCGGAACGGCGCGGCCGCAAGGCTTCCAAAGAGACGCGGCAGCTGCAGCTCATCGAGGCGACGATCGATTCCCTCGCCAAGCGCGGCTATGCCGACACCACCATGGCCGACGTGGCCGACGGCGCGGGGCTGTCGCGCGGCATCGTCAACTTCCATTTCGAAAGCAAGGAAAAGCTGCTCGTCGCCACCTTGCAGCACATGTACGACGAATATTCCGCGCATTGGCGCAACGCCCTGCAGAAGGCCGGAGATGATCCGGCCCGCCGGCTGCAGGCGCTGGTGGCGGCCGATTTCGACCGCGCGATCTGCAACAAGCGCAAGCTGGCCGCTTGGTGCGCCTTCTGGGGTGAGGCCAAGTCGCGCCCGACCTACCAGATGCTGAGCGGCGCGCGCGACGAGGTCTACCAGCAGACCATCGTCGAGCTGTGCACGCAGCTGAAGCACGATGCCGGCTACGACTACGACGCGGAGGCGACGGCGCTGGGCCTGAGCGCCATGCTGGAAGGGCTGTGGCTGCGCCTGATGATCAGCGCCGAGAGCGTGACCCGCGAAACGGCCCATCAGGCCGCGACGGACTATCTGGCCTCGGTCTTTCCGAAGCATTTTTCGCGGGAAGCCGTGGGCCGGCGGAAGATCTCATGACTCGATAACAACCAGAGGGTGGAACGATGAGGGAATTGACCAGACGACTTTCGATCAAGCTGGCGCTGGGAGGAGCGCTCTCCGTGTTCGCTGCCGGTCTTGCCGCGGCTGCAGACAAGGATCTGATCATCTTCGACTGGGCCGGCTACGAGGACCCCGCCTTCCATCCCGCCTATGCGGAAAAGCACGGGGACTCCCCCACCTTCACCTTCTTCGGCGACGAGGACGAGGCTTTCGAGAAGACGCGCTCCGGCTTCAAGGCCGATCTCGGCCACCCCTGCTCGCAGAGCGTGGTGAAGTGGCGCGAGGCGGGGCTGCTGCAGCCGCTCGACCCCTCCAAGATCACCGGCTGGAACGATCTCAACCCCGGCATCATGGCGATGAAGAACCTCGCCACCACCGAGGACGGCAAGGTGTGGTTCATGCCCTGGGACTGGGGCAACACCGCAGTCACCTATAACGCCGAAAAGGTAGACGAGAAGGACATCCAGTCGCTGAAGGCCTTCGCCGATCCGAAGTTCCAGGGCCGCGTCTCCATCGGCGACAATGTCGACGACGCCTATGCGCTGGCGAGCCTCGCCATCGGCCTGAAGGACTGGACGCAGATGACCGACGAGCAGTTCGGCCAGGCGTCCGAGTTCCTGCGCCAGGTGCACAAAAACGTCCGCCTCTACTGGACCGACACCACCGAGATCGTGCAGGCGATGAGCGGCGGCGAGGTCGATCTCGCCTGGGCCTGGAACGACGCGGCCGTGCAGTCGGCGGCGGGCGGCGCGCCGGTGAAGATGAAGCGCGACACCGATGAAGGCATCTCGACCTGGGTGTGCGGCTATGTCCGCTACAAGGACGCGCCGGGCTCGGAGGAGAAGGCCTACGACTATCTGAACGCGGTGAACGACCCGGCCACCGCCGACTACATGGTGGGCGAGTGGGGTTACGGCCATGCCAACGCCAAGGGCATGGCCTCGGTCGATCCGGCCGTACTCGAGGAAAAGGGCTATGCCGACGTCGACAAGTTCCTCGACAAGACGCTGTTCCAGACGCCGGTGCCGGCCGAACTGAAACAGAAGATGATCGCCGAGTTCGAGAAGATCAAGGCGGGCTACTGAGAGTAGTAGCGGGCCAGGCCCGCGCCCACTGAAGGACGAAATCTGCCTTTCCCGTTGACGAACCGGCGGGGAAGGCTTTCTCTGAACTGCAGTCAGAAGGGGGAGCCAGCCATGCAGTCAGACTTTCGCCGCCTTGCATTCGCCGCCGTCTTCGCAGCCGTCCTTTCCGCCCCTGTGGCGGCACGGGCAGGAGACGATCCCATCGTGTTCGACTGGTCGGGCTATGAGGACCCGGCCCTCAACCCCGCCTACAATACCAAATACGACCATGCGCCGGAATTCGCCTTCTTCGGCGACGAGGACGAGGCCTTCGAGAAGCTGCGCGCCGGCTTCAAGGCCGACCTGGCGCATCCTTGCGCGCAGAACGTGGTGAAGTGGCGCGACGCAGGCCTGCTGCAGCCGCTGGACGCCAGCCGCATAACCGGCTGGAACGACATCTTGCCCGGCATCAAGGCGATGAAGGACCTGATGACCGCCGCCGATGGAACGGCCTGGTTCCTGCCCTTCGACTGGGGCAACACGGCCCTCATCTACCGCACCGACAAGCTGACGCCGGAGGAGGCGCAGTCCGTGCGGATCTTCGCAGACCCGAAATTCCAGGGTCGCGTCTCGA
Source organism: Mesorhizobium sp. KR1-2 (assembly GCF_040045035.1). Taxonomy (NCBI): domain Bacteria; kingdom Pseudomonadati; phylum Pseudomonadota; class Alphaproteobacteria; order Hyphomicrobiales; family Phyllobacteriaceae; genus Mesorhizobium; species Mesorhizobium sp. KR1-2. The sequence goes on from NZ_JBDZDS010000005.1 coordinate 190,212, forward strand.
TCGGCGACAATGTCGATGACGCCTATGCGCTGGCGGCGCTGGCCCTCGGCCTGCGCGACTGGACGCAGATGACCGACGAGCAGTTCAAGGAGGCGTCCGAGTTCCTGCGCCAGGTACACAAGAACGTCCGCCTCTACTGGACCGACAGCACCGACATCAACCAGGCCTTCAGCAATGACGAGATCGACATGGCCTGGGGCTGGAACGAGACCGTGGCCTCGCTGAAGAAGGAGGGGCTGGCGGTCGACATGATGCGCGACACCAAGGAAGGGCTTTCGACCTGGGTCTGCGGCTATGTGCTGCTCAAGGATGCGCCCGGCAATATCGACAAGACCTACGACCTCCTGAACGCGCGCATCTCGCCGGAAGTGGCCGAATTCATGGTGAGCGAATTCAGCTACGGCCATGCCAACGCCAAGGGCATGGCGGAGATAGACCCGGCGGTGCTCGAGGAGAAAGGCTATGCGGATGTCGACAAGTTCCTCGACAAGACGCTGTTCCAGTCGCCGCTGCCCAACGACCTCAAGCTGAAGATGATCGCCGAGTTCGAGAAGATAAAGGCGGGCTATTGAGCCGCGAGCAGGCCAAGACGGACGTCGTCATCATCGGGGCCGGGTTCACCGGCCTTTCGGCGGCGCAGGAACTGCGCCGCGCAGGCGTGAACTTCGTGGTGCTGGAGGCGCGCGACCGGGTGGGTGGGCGCGTCGAGGCGCATCGAAACGGCCTCGGCGAGCTGGTCGACACGGGCGGGCAGTTTCTGTGCGACGACATGCCGGAACTGATGGCGCTTGCGAAGGCGCGCGGCAAGACACTGGTGGAGGCCCATGTCGACGGCGAATTCATCGCCCAGCCACCCTTGCCGGGCGATGAGGCCGAGCGGAACTATCTCCGCGTCATGGAAATCCGCGAGCGCATGAACGGCATCGAGCCGGACGATCCGGAGATAGCCGGCCTGACCGTTGCCGAATGGCTGGAGCGCCAGCACGACCCGGCGGATGCCAAGGCAGGTTTCCGCTCGATGATCGAGGGCCTGTGGTGCCAGGCGCTGGACAAAATTCCGCTCTGGCACCTCATCGACAATGACCGCCGCATCACCAACGACAAGTCGGAGCTGCAGTATTTTCTGGCCGAGACCATGCAGTCGCTGGCCGACGACCTGGCGCGCGATCTCGGCGACCGGCTGCGGCTCGGCGCGGCGGTGACGAGCATAGAGCATGGGCCGGGCGGCGTGCGGGTTGTGGCGGGTGAGCGCGTCTTCGAAGCCCGCTCGGTTCTGGTCGCGGTCCCGCCGATGATGGCGTCGAAGCTCGCCTTTTCCCCGCCGCTGCCGGCTCGCCTGACGCGGGCGCTTGGGGTCTGGCACAGCGGCATGGTGATCAAGGTTCTGGTCCGCTTTGGCCGCGCCTTCTGGCGCGAGCGCGGCCTAAACGGCATGGTCATGTGGCGCAACCTGCCGGGTCTGTTCGCCTGCGATGTCGGCAAGGACGAAAGCCATCCGGCGCTGGTCGTCTTCATAGGCGGGCCGCTGGCGCTACGCTGGGGCGGGCTGGACGAGGCCGCACTGCGTGGGGAAGTGATGTCGCGGCTGGTGGCGGCGCTGGGGCCAGAGGCCGGGGCCGTGCTCGACTTCAGCTACAGAAGCTGGATCGACGATGCGTGGAGCGGCGGCGCCTACAGCGACCTTATCCTCGATGTAAATGCCACGGATGCAGAAGACGTGCTTCTGGCCGGCGCCCCGCCGGTGCATTTCGCGTCGTCGGAACTGTCGCCGTCCTTCCCCGGCTATATCGAGGGGGCGATCGTGGCGGGCCGGATTGCGGCGCGGAAGGTCATTTCCCGGCTGGAAGAGCGGGTCTGAAGCAGGTTGCCTAAGTTATCAGGTGCGTCCTTCGAGGCTCGCCCTGCGGGCTCACACCTCAGGATGAGGGCCGTTGGAGCCTGTCTCACCCAAAGCCTACTGGGCAAAGCGTCTCAGGACTTGGCTCGAAACGCACAGACCGTCCTACCCAAAGCTACCAGGCAGAGCGTCACAGGACTTGGCTTGAAGCACACCGACCTCCCTCATCCTGAGGTGCGAGCCCGCAGGGCGAGCCTCGAAGGACGCACCTCAATCCGCCAGCGCCACCAGCGCGTCGGGATCGTAGGCGAGGCGGATCGGTGCGCCGACCGGAATGTCGTCGGCGCCGAAATCGTTGGTCTCGGTGACGGAAAGCGGCTTTTCCAGCCCTGGTATCTCCACGATCAGATGGGTGATCTCGCCGAAATAGTGGCGCTCGACCACGCGGCCGGCCACTTCGAATTTTGCTTTCGCGTCGTCCCACAAGACACGCAGTCGCTCGGGCCGGATGCCGAGCGTGGCCGCCTTGCCGTTGCGCACGAAGGCGGCCGGCTTGTCGGTTTTGACGCGGCCGAAGCCCAGCGTGTCTACCACCAGCGAGGAGCCGTGCTCCTCCACGATCTCGGCCTTGACGAAATTCATGCCGCCGAGGAAGTCGGCGACCTGGCGGTCGACGGGGCGCTGGTAGATTTCCTTGGGCGAGGCGACCTGCGCGATGCGGCCGCCGAACATCACCGCGATGCGGTCGGACATGGCCAGCGCCTCGTACTGGTCGTGGGTGACCAGGATGAAGGTGATGCCGACCGCCTGCTGCAGCCGGCGCAACTCAACCTGCATCTGCTCGCGCAGCTTCTTGTCCAGCGCCGACAGCGGCTCGTCGAGCAGCAGCACCTTGGGCCGCATGACCAGCGCGCGGGCGAGCGCGACGCGCTGGCGCTGACCGCCGGAAAGCTCGGTGGCGCCGCGCTTGCCCAGGCCGGTAAGCGATACCTGCGCCAGCGCCTCCTCGACGCGGCGCTTTTCCTCCGCAGCACCTAGCCTCAGGCGCTTCAGCCCGTAGGCGACGTTCTGCTCGACATTGAGATGCGGGAAGATGGCGTAGCTCTGGAACACCATGTTGGTGGGGCGCCGGTTGGCCGGGATGCCGTCCATTGGCTGGCCGTCGACGGCGATGGTACCGCTGGTCGGGTTGTCGAAGCCGGCGATCATCCGCAGAAGCGTGGTCTTGCCGCAGCCGGACGGCCCGAGCAGCGAGAAGAACTCGCCTTCGCGGATTGTAAGCGAGGCGTCGTCCAGCGCCTTGAAGGCGCCGTAGCTGCGCGTGACATGCGAGATCTCGATCATCGTGCGATGATCGGCGGGCTGGCGTTCGGGCATCGGTTTCTCAGGCAAAGACGCCTCCGGTGTTCTGGGTGCGGCGCGCGGCGCGGCGGCGCAGCAGTTCGGCGATGGTGAGCAGTAGGAACGAGCCGACCAGCAGAAGCGTGCCGAGCGCCAGCACGCCGGGCAGCTTGGAAGCGAAGCGCAGCTGGCCCCAGATGTAGATCGGCAGCGTCGGCTTCGTTCCGGTCAGGAAGAAGGCCATGATGAACTCGTCGAGCGAGATGGTGAAGGACACCAGCAGGCTGGAGATGATGGCCGGCGTGACCATCGGCAGGGTCACGCGCCGGAAGGTGCCGAAGGCGGTTTCGCCGAGGTCGGCGGAGGCCTCTTCCAGGCTGCGGTCGAAGCCTTCGAAGCCCGAGGTCAGCACGGTGAGCGAATAGGGGATGCAGACCAGGACGTGGCCGAACACGACGGTCACCAGCGACAGGTCGAGCCCCAGCTGCAGCATGACCAGGAGCATCGACACCGCCACGATGATCTCTGGCAGCACCAGCGGGGCCATGATCAGCCCGTTGATGGTGCGGCGGCCGGGAAAGCGGTAGCGGGTGATGGCGCGCGCCGCGCAGATGCCGAGCACTGTGGAGAGGATGGCGGCGGCGATGCCGACGAGCAGGCTGTTCCAGGCCGCGTCCAGAAGCGCTGGTGTGTTGGGCAGCTCCTGGTACCATTTGAGGGTAAGCCCGGCGAGCGGGAATTTGGGCGAGACCGCGGTGTTGACCGAGAAGATCGGCAGGAAGATCACCGGCAGGTACAGAAAAGCGATGTAGAGGAAGGCGTAGGCCGGCAGCCACTTGGACAAGATCTTGCGCAGAGCTTTCATCGTGCCAGCCTCGCTGCGCTACGGATGATAAGGACCGTGGCTGCCGCCATGGCAGTGACGATGACCATGGTGGTGACGGACAGGGCCGCGCCCAGCGGCCAGTTGGCGGCCTTGCTGAACTGCGCCTGGATGGCATTGGCGATCATGACGCCGTCCTTGCCGCCGACGAGACGCGGCGTGACGAAGTCGCCCACGGTCGGGATCATGACGATGAGCAGCGCCGAGATGACGCCCGGCACCGACAGCGGCAGCGTGATACGCAGGAAGCGACGCAGCGGCCCGTCACCGAGATCGGTGGCAGCCTCGATCAGCGAGCGGTCGACCTTCTCCAGCGAGACGAAGATGGGCAATATCGCGAAGGCCGCCCAGGCATGGGTCAGCGTGATGACCACGGCGCTGGTGTTGTAGAGCAGCGCGGTGGAGGGTTCGCTGATGAGGCCGAGCCCCATCAGGCCCGAGTTCAGCACGCCGTTGTAGCCGAGTATGACCTTCCACGACATGACGCGCAGCAGATAGCTGGTCCAGAAGGGGATGGTGATAAGAAACAGCCACAGCCCCTTGTGCCGGCCGCCGTGGAAGGAAATGAAGTAGGCGATGGGATAGGCCAGCACGACCGTGAAGAAGCTGACCAGCAGCGAGATCCACAGCGAGCGCACCAGAAGATCGCGATAGATCGGCTCCGTCAGCGCGATGCGGTAGTTCTCGAAGGTGAAGGTGCGGTCGATGGTGAGGTAGTGCTGGGTCCAGAAGCTGTGCGCAACCACCACCAGGATCGGCACCACCAGAAGCACCAGCGCATAAAGGAAAGTCGGGCTGATCAGGGCAAAGCCCTGCACGGGTTCCGATTGCAGAAGGGAGCTTCGGCGACGCCTTCGAAGGCTGAGAGGCGGCGACCCTTCCGCGGCGGCCGTCATTGGTGCGGCTCTCGCAAAGGTGCGCAGGCTTCCGGCATGATCCACCCATTCGTTGCCGGCGTCGCGCTTCCCGGCGCGCGCCGTTCTTTCTTTCCCTCAAGAAGAGCCCATTCGTGGATTGAAATCAAGCGCTATTTCTGTGATATTGATTGAACGGACATTCAATATCAGGGCGAGGACGCATCCGTTGTTTCCGACGCTCGGCACTGTCCGGCAAAGCGAAACCAGGCTTGTGAAAGGGCTAGGAAGATGGCAGCGGCACAGGACATGACCACGGCGAACGGAGCTTCCGGGCCGCTGAGCCATGAGGAGTCGGTCGATCTCGCCAAGCGCCATCTGGTGCAGCCATGGCCGACCGCCGGCGAGATCGGCGCCGAGGCGCGCAGCCTGATAGGCGAGGGCGACGGCATCTACATCATCGACGGCACCGGCAAGAAGCTGATCGACGGGCCGGCGGGCATGTGGTGCACCAATGTCGGCCACCGCCGCGAGGAGCTGGCCCGGGTCATGTACGACCAGGCCATGCAGCTTTCCTACAACACGCCCTGGTACACGATGAACGAGGCCTCGGCGGTGCTTGCCGAGCGCATTGCGGGCCACGCGCCGGGCGACCTCAACCACGTCTTCTTCACCACCGGCGGCTCGTCGGCGGTGGAAAGCGCGCTGCGCTTCATGCAGTTCTACAACAATGTGCGCGGCCGGACGGAGAAGAAGCTGATCCTGTCGCGCGGCGGCGCCTATCACGGCTCGACCTATCTGTCGGCCTCGCTGAACGGCCGCCCCCGCGACCGCGACTGGATGGATGGCGCCGACGAACTGGTGATAAAGCTGTCGTCGCCCGACCCGTTCCGCCGGCCGGCGGGCATGAGCATTGCCGCTTTCACCGACAGCCTGGTGGGTGAGTTCGAGGAAACCGTGAAGCGCATCGGCGCCGACAGGATCGGCGCTTTCGTGGGCGAGCCGGTGCAGGCCTCGGGTGGCGTCATCGTTCCGCCGGATGGCTATCTGTCACGTATCCGGAAAATCTGCCGGGACAACGATATCCTCTATGTCTCCGACGAGGTCGTCACGGCCTTCGGCCGGCTCGGCCACATCTTCGCTTCCGAGGACGTGTTCGGCATCGAGCCCGACATCATCACCTTCGCCAAGGGCGTGACCTCTGGCTATTTCCCGCTCGGCGGCATGGTGGTGTCGGATCGCCTGCTGGAGGAGCTGCGCCGCTCGAACCATCCGACGGCGATGTATGCCCATGGGCTGACCTATTCCAGCCATCCGGTGGGCTGCGCGGTGGCGCTGAAAAACCTAGACCTGCTCGAGGGCGACGTGCTCGCCCATGCACGGGCCGTGGCGCCCTATTTCCAGGCCCAGCTCAAGACGCTCGAAGAGCTGCCGCTTGTGGGCGAGGTACGCGGCGTCGGCCTCATGGCCTGCGTGGAATGCGTGGCCGACCGCGACAGCAAGAACCCGCTGGAGCTCGACCGCAATGTGGGCATGCGCATCGACGCGCACTGCCACGAGCTCGGCCTGCTTGTGCGACCGCTGATCAATATGTGTGTGATGTCGCCGCCGCTCACCATCACCAAGGAGCAGATCGACGACATGGTGGGCATTTTGCGCGAAGGCATTTCGCGCACGATGGACGATCTCAGGAAAGAGGGTGTTTGGCGGGGGTGAGGGGTAGCGATGGCTGCAACGGCGACGAACGCTGGTGTGAACCCTTCACGGACGTAAAGCCCCGCGATATGAATGCCGCATGTTGCTGATCGTTGGAACAATCCGGTTGCCGCCTGATAATCTGATGGCTGCGCGTCCAGTGATGGCTCGGATGGTTCTGGCCAGCCGCGCAGAGAATGGTTGCGAGGAATATTCCTACGCGGAAGATGTTCTTGATCCCGGACTCATACACGTCAAAGAGATCTGGCGCGACCAGGCGGCGCTGGATCGGCACTTCGCCTCGGAGCACATCGCGACATGGCGCGCGACATGGCAGGAACTCGGGATCGGCGAGCGTAACCTGCGAGTTTACGAGGTGGGAGCCCCTCGCTCGACCTGAGCAGGGAAACTTAATCCGGACGTTCGCTCCGGCTACTCGCCTCAGAATTTCACCGAATGAGATCCGCTACCCTGGCCTCCAGCGCCTGAACAAGATCGTCCGGGCGCATGCGGATTTGCAGGCCTCTCTGGCCGCCGTTGAGGAAGATTTCGTCCTCCAGGGTCGCCATTTCCTCGATCGCCGTCGGCACTTGCTTGCGCTGGCCGAAAGGGCTGATGCCGCCGACCTTGTAGCCGGTCAGCCGCTCGGCGTCGGCCGGCTTCATCATGTTGGCCGACTTGCCGTCGAACGCAGCCGCAACCTTTTTCATGTTGACCTCCTGATCGGAGGGCACCACCACGCAGGCCGGCTTGCCGTCGACCTCGACCATAAGCGTCTTCAGCACGATGGAAGCCGAAACGCCCATCGCCTCGGCGGCCTGCAGCCCCACGCGCTCGGCATTGGCATCGTAGTCGTAGGTAGCCACCGCAAAGGGCGTACCGGCTTTGCTCAGCGCGAGCGTGGCGGGCGTGGTCTTGGACATGGCCTTTCTGTAGCAGAGCCATCGCGGTGGGCAAGATGGGCCACCCGGGAATAAAGCACCGGGTGGCCCAACAAGCCGGATAGTGATCGACGGGTCTCAGCGCTCGAAATCGAATATCAGCAATTCGCTGAAGTGGTTCATGTCCTCGAACCAGCAAAAGGCCGGCGGATCGAGCTCGAGGATCGGCGCCTGGCGGCGGATGTCGGCCGCAACCTCGTCCAGCATCGCCTGCCAGCGCGGCAGCGCTTCATCTTCCAGCCAATCGATCGCATAGGCGAAGGTGATGTGGAAGGGGTAGTCGTCGTGGTCAGGATGACGATAGCCGAGAAGATCGGCGAGAGAGTTGCGCCAGTCCCGCATGACCTTGCGGTCATGCTCCGTTGCGCCCTCGACCAGCAGGCCGGACGGCCGGGCATGCGTCACTTCTACTTGAAACGGTTCGAAGACCGAAAGGGCCTCCAGCCGCTCCCCCATGATCTCGGTCATCTCATCGAGCGGGGCATCAAGCGGGATATCGCTCGGCCAATAATCCGCCAGCCGGCGATATTCGATGACGCCCTGGAACAGCGTCATGTGGAGGCTGGTGATCGGCGTGAAGACGAATTGCGGGGCTTCGGGCATGGCGAGGAATTTCTCGCGTGCCTCGATCAGGACATCCTGCGTCCGGGAACCCTTCGTCACGTGGCAGACAATGGTGTTGCCGGGTTCGGGCAGAAAGCCCCCGGTTTTGCGGTAGCGGGTTCCGAGATGTGGCGGCGGAGCCGAATTGCGGGTCCTGGAATAGGCAAGCAGTTCGGGAGAAAGGGAATCGAGGCGCATCGCGGTATCCATCGGTTGGAAGACCGCCAGCCTTTACGTGCCGACCAAGAAGGATGGATGACGATCCGGCGGAAAAGTCGGGGACATCGATGTCCGCCGCAAGCCTGCGACCGCGTTGGCCTGCCGCAGGCTGACCCGCGTCATCCTGCGTAGCGGTTACCCCCGCGCCCGCATCTCTTCATTGATGCTCGTCATCTCCTTCTCGTCGGGCGCCGTCTCCAGGTTCAGCACCGGAATCTGCGCACGCATATGGTCGTGGTGGGTGCGCACGCCATATTCGAGGTCGGAGAGGTAGAAGCCGGCAAACCCCTTCGACAGCATGGACTCGTTCGACCATACCGAAAGCTGCACGTCCTCCGCCTGGGTGTCGCGGTCGATGCGGTAGGACAGATAACGCGCGGCTGCCTGTTCGCGGCTTTCGTCGCGGTAGCGGTAGACCGCGCTGCGCAGCAGCGTCTCGCCGGTCGAGAGCGGAAACTCCTGGTAGAATTGCGCGGCCTCCGGCGTCACCGCGATCACCGCGTTGGGGAACATGCCGTAATAGATCCAGGCCTTCTTCAGTCGCTCGGGCAGGTGCGTCGGCTCGGGCGCAACATTGATGTAGCGCCCCACGCTCCAGCGCCGGCCGGCATGCGGATTGTAGGTGGCGAATGAGCGCGACACGCCGTTGACGAAAGGCTCGTCGTAATAGCTCGCGCCGTAGAGGTCCTGCAGCGCGGGGTGGGCCATGGCGACGTGGTAGCCTTCATTGTCGACGTCGCGCACCGACTTCCAGTTGACCGGGCTGGTCTGGGTCCACACGCCGTTGGTCGGCACCATGTCCGCGACGCCATAGTGCGACAGCTCTTCCTCGAAGGGCTTTAGCAGCTCGGCGACCGAGGCTTGAGGCCCCTTGCGGAAGCGGATGAAGATCAGCCCCATCCAGATCTCCAGATCGAGCGGGGGCAGGCCGAACTCGTTCTTGTCGAGCTCGGGGAAGGATTTCGGACGTGCTGCACCGCGCAGCGTGCCGTCGAGATTGTAGACCCAGCCGTGGAATGGGCACACCAGCGCGTTCTTGCAGTTGCCGCGCTCGTCGGCCACCACGCGGCTGCCGCGATGGCGGCAGATGTTGTGGAAGCCGCGCACCACGCCGTCCTTGCCGCGCACCACCAGCGCGCGCTCGCCCACCATGTCCATGGTGAGGTAGTCGCCGGGCTCGGGCAGGTCCGAAACATGGCCGATGATCTGCCAGTGATTGCGGAAAAGGTGCTCCTTTTCCAGCTCAAGCAGGGCCGGGCTGTGATAGGCCCAGCCGGGAAGCCCACGGCGATCCCAGTCGGTTGGAACCCTTATGTCGCGAATGTGCGGGTTCATGGCCCGACCTCCCTTATATTGAATTGTTGTTCAATATAAACATATTTATCTATTAATTGCAATAGCTTATGGATTTTGATCGTTTTGGGAGGCCGATCCTTGCCGTCTGCCGGCCGGGTTTCCGAGCCGTCGACAGCCGAAAAAGCCGCGACTTTTCCGGGCGTTAATCGAAGGCAGGCGCAACAAAAAAACGCCGGCTCGAAAGCCGGCGCAGAGGGGATTCTGGTTGTCGGAAAGTGGCGCGGAAGCGGCCTTATTTTTCGGTTTCGGCCTTGATCTTGCCGACCTCGTCGGCGCTCATCTCGCCCACCGTGGTCACGGTGCCGTCCTGGATTCGCCACAGGCGGAACGGGCCGGTGATGTCGCCATACTGGTCGAAGCTGACCGGGCCGATGACGCCTTCGTACTTGACCGGCTTGCCTTCCTTGATGAGGGCCAGCGCCTTGGCGAATTCGTCCTTGCCGGCGTGGATCGGCTCGCCGCCCTCGGCAACCACCTGCGGGATCGCAGCCTTGATCGCCGCGGCTTCCGGCTTGCCGGCCTTGGCAATGGCAAGGGCCACGATGGCGCCCGCGTCATAGGAGCGGTCGGCGGCCGGTGCATCGGCCTTGATGCCGCCGGAGAAGGCTTCGAAATTGCCATTGAAATATTCGGTCGAGGCCGTCGGGCTGGTGCCTGACGAAGTGCCGAAGGCATCGTTGAGATACTGCGCGCCGACGCTCTCGATGAACTCGGACGAGTTCATGCCGTCATTGAGCAGGAATTTTGCGGCGCCGCCGCCGGAAATCCAGGCGCGGGCGATGGTTGCGCCGTCGACCGGATAGCTGACGAGGTAGAGCGCTTCGGGATCGCCCTGCATGGCGGCACTGGCTTCAGACGAGTAGTTGGCCTGCTTCTCGTTGTAGGGCGTGACCGAGGTGATGGTGCCGCCGAGCTTTTCAAAGGCCGCCTTGAACTCGCGCACCATGTTCACGCCAAAATCGTTGTTGACGTGGATGATGGCGATCTTCTTCAGGCCCTGGTCGAGCGCGTATTTCGCCGCCGCCGTGCCCTGCAGCGCGTCCGAGGTGATGGTGCGGAAGAACACGCCATTGGTCTTGCCCTCGCGGCCGAGCGCGGTCAGCGTCGGCGAAGACGAGGCGGGCGAAACCTGCACCACGCCGGCAGGGGCCGTGACCGAGGTCAGGATCGGGATCGACACCGAGGAGATGATGCCGCCGATGACGACCGGCACCTTCTTGATGTTGACGAGCTGGGTGGCCTGGTCGACCGCGACGTTGCCCTGGCTCTGGCTGTCGCGGGTGTCGGTCACCAGCTTGCAGCCGTCGACGCCGCCGGCCTCGTTGACGTCGCGAAACGCCATTTCGACGGCCTTGGCGCCGGCCTGGCCGTATTCGCCGGCGGGTCCTGTGAGTTCCATCACGAGGCCGACGGTGATGTCGCATTCGGCGGCGAGCGCCGGCAGGGCCGAGGCGCCGAGCGCCGTCAGCAGGGTGGTGGCGAGAAGTGTCTTGCGCATGTCAGTTCCCCTTGGTTGTGGCCGCCGGTTTGCCGTCCGGATGCCGGTCTTGTTTCGATTTCAGGCTTCCGTCGAAGGCGCTGCGCTCATGCTGCGCCCTTGTTGAGATTGTATTTCATGATCGAGCCGTGGCGGCCGTGGCGGTCGCGCTCCAGCGTATAGACATCGCCGTCAAGCTCGTTGGCCTGCGCCAGAACGCCGGCGATTTCGGCATGGTCCTCGGCCGTCAGCTTGAGATTGGAGACGGCGAGGTTGGAGGGCAGGTGCGTGCGGTTGCGCGCGCCGACGATGACGGCGGCGACACCCGGCCGCTCGAGCATCGCCGCGCTCGCTATCGTTGCGATGTCGCTGCCGTGCCGGTCGGCAATGCCGCGCAAGGTTTTTAGCAGCGCCTGGAACAGGTCCCAGCCGCCGAAATCGTCGATGATGAGCTTGTATTTGACCAGTGAGCGGTTCTCGAGAGCGTCCGTCGGCTCGCTGACGCCGAGCCACTGGTCGCTGAGGAAGCCGCCGGCCACCGTGCCGTAGCAGAGGAAGGAAACGCCGTGCTCGGCCGCGGCCGCCGCCATTTGCCTGGCCGGGCGGTTGTCGAGCAGCGAATACTGCACCTGCATCGACACCAGCGGCACGCCGGCCTTGATGATGTCCAGCATGTGCTGCGTGTCGAAATTGGTGGCGCCGACGTTGCGGATCTTGCCTGCCTTGCGCAGCTCTCCCAGCCATTGCGCGGCTTCAACCCAGCGTGGCGCGGCATAGTCCCACCAGTGGAACTGGACGAGGTCGAGCCGCTCGACATTGAGCCGCCGCAGGGACTGGTCGATGACGTCCTCGACATGGGACTTGGTGATGCGCGGCAGAACGTTGAGGTCGGGCACGAACTTGGTGTGGACGCCGATGCGACTCAGCGCTTCCTGTCCGCGCAGGTCGCGGTAGTGCGCGCGGAAGCGGCCGATCATCTCCTCCACGCCGGTGTAGATGTCGGCGCAGTCGAAGGTGGTGATGCCGGCATCGGCGAAGGCCACCATATCGGACACCGGGTCCTCGCTCACCAGCGCGCCATGGCCGCTGGCCATCTGCCAACCGCCGCGGATGACGCGCGAGATTTCGTAGTCCGGTGTCAGTTTGGTTCGTTGCATGCTTTTGTCTCAATCGTCCTGAAGCGGCACTGCCGTGGTGGCGGCGTGGCTGAAGCGGCGCAGCCCGGTGCGGGTGATGCGGAAGCGCGAGCTGCAGTTGGGGTCCGGGCAGGCCACTTCCGCGTCGGTGGTCATCCAGTCGTTCTTGTGGGTCGGCCGCTGCTTGGCCGGCAGCAGCGGCAGCAGCGACGCCAGCGAATAGATGGAAAAAGCCTGGCCGGGCGGCAGGTGCAGCATCTCGCCGCGCAGATCGAAATAGTCGCCTACATTGGCGCCGCAGTAGATGGCGCCGCCCTCGGGCGCCACCACTTCCACGCGCAGGTCGTAGAGCTCGAAGGAATCATCCTTGGCGTCAGCCATTCTGCGAGGCCTTTTCTGCGGCTTCCTCGGCATCGAGCCGGCCGCGAATGAGATTGAAAGAGCGGGTGATGTCGTCGGTCAGCGCCTTGACGGAGCCTGCGGTATCGCGGCGTTCCAGCGCCTCGATCAGCGCCCAGTGATGATGGGTCGCCGAAATGTCGCGGAATTCGTCATGGATGTGGGCTGCGGCGCGCACATAGGGGCCGGACTGCAGCCACAGGCTTTCCACGATCGGGATCAGTACGGCCGAGCCGGCGGCGCGGTAAATGTAGAAATGGAAGGCGTGGTTCAGCTCGGAAGTGGCCTGCGCCTTGTCGATCTCGTCGTCGTGGCTGCGGAAGGCTTCTTCACAGGCGACGGTAAGCTTCTTCAGCTGGACGAAATCCTCTTCCGTGAGGTTCGGCACTGCGAGCGCGGTGATCTGGCCTTCGATCAGGCAGCGGGCACGGGCGAGGTCTTCCAGCCGCTCGCGGTTGATCAGGGGGACACGCACGGAACGGTTGGGCAGCGCTTCCAGCGCCTGCTCCGACACCAGCCGGCCCAGCGCCTCGCGCACCGGCATGGTGCTGGTCTGCAGCGTGGCCGCAAGGTCAAGGATGCGCAGCATCTCGCCGGCATCGAACATGCCGTAGATCAGCGAACGGCGAAGCTCGGCATAGACGCGGTCCTGCAGCGTTTCGCGGCCGACGGGGGAGAGTGCGCCGCGGCTGCTCATGGCAACGGCTCCCGGCTGGGCGAGCCGCCCTGCGTGCGTTGCTGATGTCTCCGATCGCGCATGAGGACCGCCATTCGAAACTCGGATGCCGCTTGCTGCGACGGCAAATTTTTAGTTGCAATCGGATTGGATGTAAAGTTTGATCAAACATCATCGATCAGAATTTGGTGTCAGAAGCCGGATGCCGACCGCCGCCCCCACACATAACGGTCCGAAGGACGCCGAAGCGCAGCCGCTTATCGAGGCACGCGATCTGGTGCGGAAGTTTGGCGGCGTGCGCGCCGTCGACGGCATGTCGATCACTCTGCGGCGTGGCGAGATGGCGGGGCTGATCGGCCCGAACGGCGCCGGCAAGACCACGCTGTTCAATCTTCTGGCCGGAAGCCTCAAGCCCAGTTCCGGCTCCATCCGCATCTCGGGTCAGGAAGTGGCGCAGGAAGGACCGGAGCGGCGCATCGCACGCGGCGTCGGCCGCACCTTCCAGATCCCGCGGCCATTTGCCGAGATGACGGTGCTGGAAAACGTACTGACCGGCGGGCAGGGCCAGGCCGGCGAGCACATCTGGAAGAACTTTTTGCAGCCCGGCCGCGTGGCGGCACAGGAGAGGGCCGCGGTGGAGAAGGCGCGGTCGCTGCTCGACTTCGTCACGCTTTCGGGTCTGGAGCAGGAGCCGGCGCGGGTGCTTTCCGGCGGCCAGCGCAAGCTTTTGGAACTCGCGCGCATCCTGATGGCCGATCCCGAGGCGATCCTGCTCGACGAGCCGGCCGCCGGCGTCAATCCGAGCCTTCTCGAACTCATCATCGACCGCGTGCTGGAGCTCAACGCGCAGGGCAAGTCGATCCTGCTCATCGAGCACAATATGGAGATGGTGGCGCGGCTGTGCGGGCGCGTCGTCGTCATGGCCACCGGCAAATATCTGACGGAAGGTGCGCCGGACGTCGTGGCGCGCGATCCCGCCGTCATCGAAGCCTATCTCGGCGGGGTCGGGGCATGAGCGGACAAGTCGTTGCCCTTTCCACGCGCGCGCTGGTGGCCGGCTACGAGCGCGACCTGCCCATCGTGCGCGGCGTCGACCTCGACGTGAAGCAGGGCGAGCTGGTGGTGGTGCTGGGCCCGAACGGAGCCGGCAAGTCCACCTTCGTCAAGGCAATTGCCGGGCTTGTGCCGATCCATTCGGGCACGACCGCACTCGGCAGCCTCGACATCACCACTGTCCCGGCGCATAAGAAGATCAGGCACGGCCTGGCCTTCGTGCCGCAGACCGAAAACATCTTCGGCACGATGTCGATCAACGACAATTTGCTGCTGGCCGCCAACATCCTGCCCAAGGAAAAGCGCGCCCGGCGCATCGCCGAGCTCTACGCCATGTTCCCCGACCTTGCCGCGCGGCCTTCGCTGCGCGCGGGCCAACTCTCGGGCGGCCAGCGGCAGATGCTGGCAGTGGCGCGGGCGCTGATCGTCGAGCCGTCGGTGCTGATCCTCGACGAGCCCTCGGCGGGCCTGTCGCCGAAGATCGTGTCGGAAGTTTTCGCCCGGCTGAAGCAGATCAACGAAACCGGCGTCACCATCATCCTGGTGGAGCAGAATGTGAAGGCAGCGCTTGCCATTGCCGACCGCGCCGTCATCCTCGTCGAAGGGCGGCTGCGCCATGAAGGCCCCGCCGCGACGCTTGGCGACGACCCGATCGTTGCCGAGCTTTATCTCGGCGCGCGCCGCGAACCGAAGACGGTGACACCATGAACCCGCAGGCACTCATGGACGGGCTGATCACCGGCTCGATGATCGGGCTCGGCGCGATTGGCGTCACGCTGACCTATTCGATCCTGCGCTTTGCCAATTTCGCCCATGGCGAGTTCATCTCCTGGGGCGCCTATTTCGCGCTCGCCGTCAGCAGTGCGCTTGGCTACCTGTCCGGCGGCTTGCTGACGCCGATCGGCCCGTTCTCCTTCGGCTGGTCGCTGCCGATCTCGGCGGTGGTGGCGGTCGCGCTCACCGGCGGGCTGGCGCTGGTGGTCGATGCACTGCTGTTCGGCCGGCTGCGGGCACAGCGCGGCACGGTCATCATCATGGTGATGGCGAGTTTTGGCGCGGCGCTGACGCTGCGCAGCCTGCTCGAATTCATCTTCACCTCCAAGCCGGCCTATTACAGCAAGGCATTGCAGATCGCGCTGCCGCTTGGCGGGGGCCTGCGCGCCACGCCCGACCAGATGCTGTCGCTCGGGCTTGCCGTGGTGCTGGTGGTTGCGGTCCACCTGCTTTTGACCCGCACGGCCATCGGCCGCTCCATGCGCGCCGTCAGCGAAAACCAGCAGCTTTCCGGCGTCGTCGGCATCGACGTGCGCAAGGTGGTGCGCACGGTCTGGGTGCTCGGCGCGGGGCTGGCCTGCGTTGCCGGCGTCATGGCCGGCCTGCTGGTGCAGATCCGTCCCTATATGGGCTTCGACCTTCTCTTGCCGCTGTTTGCCGCCGCGATCCTGGGCGGCATCGGCAGCGTGCCGGGCGCCATGCTGGCAGGCCTGATCGTCGGGCTCGCGGAGGCCTTCGCGGTGCAACTCGTCGGTGCCGAATGGCGCGCGGCGGTTGCCTTCGTCATTCTTGTGTTGGTGCTTTTGGTGCGGCCGCAGGGCCTGTTCGGGAGGCCCGAATGAGCGTCGAACTGATCGGCTACGGCTGTTTCTTCCTCACCATGGCGTTGACCTACGCCATCATGTGCCTGGGCCTCAACGTGCAGTGGGGGCAGACCGGCCTGTTCAATGTCGGCATCGCCGGCTTCGTTGCCATCGGCGCCTATGTCTCGGCGCTGCTGACCACGCCCGACACCGCCAACCGCTTCGGCGGCTTCGACATGCCGATCCTCGTCGGCTGGCTGGGCGGGGCGCTTGCAGCCGCCGTGATCGCCTTCCTGATCGGCGCGCTGACGATCAGGCTCAGGTCCGACTATCTCGCCATCGCCACCTTCGGCGTTGCGGTGACGGTGCAGCTTTGCGCGCTCAATCTCGAGCGGATCACCGGCGGTCCCTTCGGCATCGGCTTCATTCCGCGGCCTTTCGCCAGCCTCGCGGGCGATCCGCTGCTGTTTTCGCTGTTCAATCTCGGCGTGCTCATCGTGGTGATTACGCTGCTTTACATCGCGCTGGAGCGGCTGGTGCGCAGCCCCTGGGGACGCGTGCTGCGCGCCATCCGCGAGGACGAGACGGCAGCCCTTGCACTGGGCAAGAGCGCGGTGAAATTCCGGCTGCAGGCCTTTGCCATCGGCGGCGGCATCATGGGGCTGGCGGGCGCGGTGCAGGCGCATTTCATCGGCTTCATCGCCCCGGAAAACTACCTGCCGATGCTGACCTTTCAGGTCTGGGCGATGCTGATCGTCGGCGGCTCGGGCAACAATCGCGGCGCCATCCTGGGCGCGGTGCTGGTATGGGGCCTGTGGGCGGCCTCGGCCGGCGCGGTGGCAGGGCTCTTCCCGCCCGGTCAGCAGGCGCGCGCGGCCTCGCTGCAGATCGTCATGATCGGCGTTGCGCTCTGCGCCATCCTGCTCCTGCGTCCGCGCGGCATCCTCGGTGAGGAGAAGGTGGTGTCGCGCCATCTCGGCAAGCTTTCCTCCGCTTTGCGCGTCGACGCGAAGCCGGCAACTCCCAAGCAATGAACGGTGCCTTCCATGCAGAGAATTCCTGACCGCATCCAGCTCGATGGCGGATTGAACATCAGCCGCCTGGTTTGCGGGCTGTGGCAGGTGGCCGACCTCGAGAAGGACGGCACCACGCTCGACCCCGAAAAGGCGGCCGACGCGCTGGAAGCCTATGCCAAGGCGGGCTTCGACACATTCGACATGGCCGACCATTACGGCAGCGCCGAGATCATCACCGGGCGGCTGCTGGCCCGCTACGGCAAGGGCGAAAAGCGCCTGCTGGCCTTCACCAAATGGTGCCCCGAGCCGGGGCCGATGACCGCCGAGATCGTCCGCAAGGGCTTGCAGGAGCGGCTCGACCGGCTGGGCGTCGACAAGGTCGACCTGCTTCAATTCCATTGGTGGACCTTTGAGCATCCGGCCTGGCTGGACGCGCTGCACGAAATGGCGCGGCTGAAGGAGGAGGGGCTGATCGGCGCCATCGGCGTCACTAATTTCGATGCCGCGCATCTGGCTGTGGCGCTGGCCGACGGCGTGCCGCTCGCCACCAACCAGGTGTCGTTCTCGCTGGTCGACCGCCGCGCCGCCGGCGCGCTCTCGGAGCTGTGCGCCCGCACCGGGACAAAACTGTTCGCCTATGGCACGCTGTGCGGCGGCTTCCTGTCGGACAAATGGCTGGGCAAGCCCGAGCCGACCGAGATTCCCGACTGGAGCCGCTCGAAATACAAGCGCTTCATCGACACCGCCGGCGGCTGGGAGTCGTTCCAGGGTATTTTGTCCGCCGCCGCCGAGATCGGCCGGAAGCATGGGGTATCGATTTCCAATGTCGCGTCGCGCTGGGTGCTGGAGCACGAGGCGGTCGCGGCGACCATCATCGGCGCGCGCATCAGCGAGAACGAGCACCGCGCCGACAATCTCAACGTGTTCAGCTTTTCGCTCGATGCCGAGGACAAGGCGCGATTGGAAGAAGCTTTTGCAGGGACAAAACCGATCCAGGGAGACTGCGGCGACGAATACCGCAAGCCGCCCTATCTCACCGCCTCGGGCGACCTCAGCCACCATCTCGACGCCATCCCTTCGGTCTACAAGGCAGAGCCGATGCCCGGCCGGCCCGACAGGCTGCGTGTCTCCTCCGGCAGCATCTGGGAGCCGATCGCCGGCTTCAGCCGTGCGGTGCGGGTGAAGGACGCGATCCGCGTTTCCGGCACCACCGCCACCCACGGCACCGACCGCTGCGTCGCGCCGGGCGATGCCGGCGCGCAGACCACCTACATCCTCGACAAGATCGCCGCCGCCATCACAGCACTTGGCGGCCGCATCGAGGACGTGACGCGCACCCGCATCTACATTCGCGATGCTGCCAAGTGGGAGCCGGTGTCGCGCGCGCATGGCCGCGTGTTCGGCGAGGTGCTGCCGGCCAACACGCTGATCGAGGCGGGCGACCTGATCGGCGACTACGAGGTGGAAATCGAGGCCGAGGCGATCGTCTGAGTTTCCTCATGGGCGAAACGCCGGCTGACGAAGCGTGAGCCGGCGAGCCCGAAGCGCCACGGATGCTCGACCGCGCGGCTGATGCCGATGCGGCGGCCCGCTACGATGCCGACGGTGCCGTTGCGCGGCGATAGCGTGATCTCCGGCCCGTCGAGCGGCAGTCCGTCATGCGAGCGGTCGATGGCAAGCGCCTGGCAGAGTTTTCCGGGGCCGGAACATAGTTGCCTGATATCCAAGAGTCCCCGCCGGGCTTGCATCGTCTCGATGCCTGCGGTGGGCTCCAGTGCGCGGATCAGCACGGCACTGCCCGGCTCGCAGACGAAATTCAGGCACCAGTGGATGCCATAGGACCGGTAGACATAGGCGTGGCCTGCCGGCCCGAACATGGCAGCGTTGCGCTCGGTGGGCCCGCGAAAGGCGTGCGAAGCCGGATCGTCGCGGCGATAGGCCTCGGTCTCGACTATGATGCCGCCGACGCCATGGGCGCGGATTTCAACGCCGATCAGGTCCGGCGCGACGGCTACGGAATCCCGTTCGAAAAATGCTCTGTCCATTCCTGTGCTATCGGTTCCGGCGTCCGGTTCCGCCCGACGAACGTTATGCGCGGCGCCTTCCCGTTCCGCAACCGTGCGCACAGTTGCGGGCCGCCATATTGGCCTGCGCGACATAGCTTTGACAAATTTTGATAGCGGTCTTGCAGTACCTCAACCCGGAACACCGAGATGACGTCAAACACTTACGCGCCTGCCCAGAAGACCCTCCACTGGCTGATCTTCCTGCTGGTCATCGGTCTCTATGGCCTCACCTTCGGCGAGGATTTCTTTCCACGCGGCGATCCCGGGCGCGATGCGGTCTGGTGGCTGCATATTTCATTCGGGCTGCTTTTCGCCGTCTTCGTCGTGCTGCGCGTGGGAGTGCGCCTCTCGCGCGGAGCGCCGCAGATGCCGCCTTCGATGACGGAAATCGAAAAGAAGCTCGCCCACACCGCACATTTTCTTCTCTACGCCCTACTGGTCGTCATTCCGTTCCTCGGTATCTTCCTCACCTGGTTCCGTGGCGATGCGCTGACTTTCTTCGGCCTGTTCACCATCCCGTCGCTTGTGGCGCCCGACCGGGCGATTGCCAGCTTCATCCGGGAGGTGCATAGCGTCTGCGCTAACGCCATCCTGATCGTGGCGGGGCTGCATGCGGTTGCGGCGCTTTGGCACCATTTCGTCCGCAAGGACGATGTCTTGCGGCGGATGCTGCCGGGAACGTAGGCCGCCTGGAGTCAGGGCGCGGGGCGATCCGAGATGATCGAGGTGAAGGCGCCGATCTCTGCGAAATGCGCCGGCCTGACCTTGCCGAACTTGCTCGCATCGACGACGAGGTGCGCCTCCAGCGCGCGGTCGATCGCCATCTGCTTGATGGGCACCTCGTGAAAATGGGAGCAGGTGACGCCGCGCGTCTCGTGTATGCCGCCGGCCGAGATGAAGGCCTTGTTGAGGTTGATGCGCTTCAGCGTTTCCAGCCCTTCCTCGCCCGCGAAGGACGCGGCCGCGGGATGGTAGAGGCCGCCGAGCATGATCAGCCTGACGTTCTCGCGATGCGACAGGATCTCGGCCACGTTCATCGAGTAGCAGATCGCCGTCAGCCGCATGCCGTCGGGGATGCGCGCGGCCAGATGCGGCGTCGTCGTGCCGCAATCGATGAAGATCGTGTCGTCTTCCTCGATGAGCTTTACCGCCTGCGCGCAGGCCGCCGCTTTGGCGGCCGCGTGGCTGTCCTTCTCCTTGTCGAGCACATAGTCGCTGGCCGCCACGCCGTCGAAGGCGCCGACGATGTAGCCGCCAAGGCAGGTGAAGCGGCCCCTGGCCTCGGTGATGTCACGCCGGATCGTCATCTCCGAGACGCCGAGCTGGGCGGCGGCATCGCGAATCCTGAGAACGCCTTCTTTCTCTAGCACCGCGCCGAGCGTGTCCAGGCGCTCGTCCCTGCGTCCCGTTCTGCTCACATGGCCTCCGACTGGGTCACAAAATCCTGGCAGCTTGGCCGGCCAGAAGCCGATCCATTCCGCAACCGATAGATGCGCCCTCGACCGGCTTCAGGTCAATATGACGTGATCCAAACATAATGATTGGATCGCAACAGATCGTCGATTGCTCACATGCGAGCGGCATTTCCGGAAGCCCTCCGGGCCTCATGCGCAGATTTGAAGGCTCCGGAGCCCTCCCATCTAACGCTGAAACAGGCCGACCAGCTCCGCCGACCCGACCAGATGCGCCCGCGCCCGCTCCGCCACCTTGGAGCAGGAGGCCCGCCCGGCCAGATCCAGCCGATCGACGCCGAGCGCCAGCAGCCGGAAGTGATAATGGTGGATGCCGTGGCCCTTCGGCGGACAGGGGCCGCCATACCCGCTTCTGCCGAAATCGTTCATTGCCTGCCGCAAACCGCTGATCTGGGTCTCCGCGGGCGCCAGCCCTTCGGGAAGCTGGCTCCAGTCGGCCGGGATGTCGAAGGCGGCCCAATGATGGAACGTGCCGCCCGGCGCATCCGGATCGTCGCAGACCAGGGCGAAGCTCCTGGTGCCTTCGGGTGCTCCGTCCCACTCGAGCGGCGGCGACAGGTCCTCGCCGCTGCATGTGTGCCGCTTCGGTATCACGGCGTTGTTGTCGAACGCAGGGCTCGTCAGCCGAAAAGTCATGACCTTTCTCCTCTTCGCCCATGATCGCTACGGCTCCGAAGCACGATGCGCGCGTCTCGGGCCCGCGTCCTTGATGCGGGTCAATGTGGGTGAGGTCCGGTTAGCGGCCGGCTCAAGCAGACGCCGCTACGGCGACTGAAGGGGCGTCGAGGCGTTGCTCGCCGCCGGACCGTGTTTTCCCTGACGCTTATGTCATATTTTTCCGCACAGCAATAAATATTTCCGAATTTTACCTGACATCAACTTCAGGACTTATTGGTATTATCCCCCAATTGCGGCAATTATACAAATAGTTAACGATGATATGTCTGTGACAATACTTGCGTCGGCGGGCGGCGAGAAGACCGTATGTTAATCGTTCCAATGCGCATTCAACGAAAGGATCCTGTTATGAAGAAACTTCTCCTTGCCTCAATGACAGTATTGGCCATGACCGCTTTTGCCGCCGACGGCTTCGCGGGCAAGCCCGGTGGCGGCGGTGGTGGCAGCCAGGGGTCCAACAACGGCAATGGCAACGGCAACGGCAATAGCGGCAACAACAACGGGAATAACAACGGCAACAACAACACCGGCAGCAACAACGGTAATACGAACGGCAACAACAACACCGGTTCTAACAACGGAAACAACAACGGCAACAACAACAGCGGAAATGGCAACGGTGTTAATAACGGTAATGGCAACGCTGGATCTGGCAACGGTACCGGCAATGGCAATTTCAACAGCGGCAACAACAACGGAACCGGAAACGGGAACAACAATACCGGAAGCAACAACGGTATCAACAACGGTGACCACAACTCCGGCAGCAACAACGGCCAGAACAATGGTAACAACAACAAGATTCCGGTCGTCACGGGTAGTGGCGGTGGTGGCGACCACCAGCCTTATTAACGGGATAGTCGGATAACCGGACAAAAACTGCGCAAGGAAGCGCGTGGTCGACCACACCCTGGCGGTGTGATCGACCATGTTCGTGTTCCGGCGATTTATTTCAGGTTGCGCCCGCTTCGAGTCCGGGTTTCGCCGGAACATTGCCTCTGCCCTGCGCTACGGCCCGGCTCTGTTCAGTCTGTTGTCTCTCACTGAGGACAGCCTTCTGCCATCTGGATCAGAGGACGGCGCGGCAGCGAAACAGAACGCGGTGAGCGGCCGCAGTGGAAAAAGTGCTCGGTTGCGCTAGTTCAGCGAATGCGCGAGGGCTTCCCCAGGAGGAAATCATGATCAGCAAAATTGTAGTCGCGGCTTCACTCGTCGTCGCCTTCAGCATGCCCGCGTTCGCGGCTGCCCATTTCTGGGTTGCGAAGGACTCAGATACGCAAAAGTGTCAGGTCGTCGATAAGAAGCCGGACGGGAAGAAGATGATCGACGCCGGAAACAAGACGTATGCAAGCCAGGCGAATGCCCAAAGGGCGCTGAAGGAACTCGGCGCCTGCAAGTGAATGGCGACGGTTCTCAGGGTGAGATGGCATCGGTAAGCATGCCCCGGAGATTGTCGTTTGAGCCATGGCCCCGAGGAGCGAGGACTTTTCGGGAGCGTGCGGTAGTGCGCCGCCGCGAGCCATGATCGGAACCGCAGCGATACGCATGCGGTGGCGGTGCCGCTGGGATCGTCATCGGAAGCGCCGGTCATAGCTCAACAGACGCGCACTCTTCTTTTCCCGAGTGTCATGTCTCGCGGGAGAGTTGCCGACGATCTTTACGTCCTTGGTCATCACCAACCCGATGGCAAGAAATGGCCGCGACGATGGACGCGACCAAGGACCAGCTCAAGTCCGCCCCGGAGTTCAAGTACGAGGGCCGCTGAAAACGATGATCCCGGAGACGTCCGGCCGGAAATGCCGCCGACGATGAGCACGAGCTAGTCGGTGGGATTAGAGGAAATATGGATCTAATAAATTGGGTGGAAGCTAGGTTTCTTCGGAACGGACCCACGAAACCCGATCACTGCGCCGCCCACTACCGCGAGCAGCAGCCGAAGCGCTATGTCCTGCCAGGTAGGATTGAGCGGCATGCAAGACCCCTCCGCGTCGAGTACCCGCCGTCGTTGCTGGTGCGCACCGCTCAAAGTCGCCCCGGTGCCGGCACTGAAGGCGGCTTCGGCATGAAGCGCAACGCGGCCACGAGGTCACGCGATGATCAATACGATCTCCAAGGTCTGAGGGTCGACGATCGCGATCCGCCCATCCGCCAGTTCGAAATACATGTAGCCCTCATAGCTGGGGACGATTTCCACGATGCGCGGGGGCAGCCGATAGAGGTGGATTTCCCGCGGTACCCGGGCGCCGACGTCGACTGAAAAATTGACACCGTGAGCGGGTTCGACGTGATGCTCGCCAAACACGTGCTTGATTTCGGTACGCTGTTCATCGCTCACGTGTCCACGTTCGACATGGCGTTCGCTGGTTCCGCCGCGATGCTCTTCGCCCTGGTTCTCGCCTGGCCGCCTCTGCTCCTCGCCCTGCTTGTGCTCGCCGGGTCGCATCTGCTCTTCGCCCATTGGCTGCTTCTGCTCGCCGCCCTCTTCGTTCCGGTTTTCCTCGGATTGCGGGTTTTGGCCTTTCTGCTGTCCTTCCGTGGCCGGCCCCTGCCCGCCTCCCTGGCCTTCCGATTGTTCGGCCGGCTTTTTCCTGAGCATCTCGCCTTGGGCATGGGCGAGAACCGGCGCGGTACCAAGGGTTACGGCAAGGATACTTTTGAGTAGGATCTGTCTCATGGTCGTGCTCCCTAGGCTGATCGGGGCCAACGCCGGGCAGATGTTGCTGTTCCATCACAGTATGGCGCCACCATTTGTCCGGGATCCTTGCCGCCTTCCAGCCGCATCGACTTCCCGCGCGCGGCGATCTCGCCGCCGGCGGAACGTTTCGCCTTACTTGCCGTTTTCCGGATATATGCGAAGGATAAGTCGATGGCTAATGCTCCCAAGCCAGCGGGCCCGAACATCGAGGACGTTCAAAAGACGCTCGAAAAGCAGATCGCAGAACTGCGCGGCGAGATAAGCAAGATCAATAGTTCCATTGAGCAAAGGGGGGCCCGCTTGCCCGCGAAGCGATCGAGGCCAGTAACGGTTCTGGCCGCCAGGACTATTGGGAATTAGCTGCTCCGAGTTCACGGTCGGCGGACATCCATCGCGATCCGTTTCCTTAAGGAGAGCCGCCATGGCCTCGTCAGCGATCATCGGCATACTGATTACTTTTCTCGTCGTAATCCTGGTGCTGTATCTCGTTCAGCGTCTGCCTATCGATGCGGGCCTGCGACGGATCATTCAGATCATCGTCATCATCATCGGCATCGTGTCGCTGCTCAAATACCTTGCGGTTTTCTGATTTTAGGCAGGCGTCTTACGCGGCGGCTCAGGACCGTTCTCATCCGCCTGGAAGATCGGGAGGCTCGGGCGTCAGGTCTGGCTGGGTTGGGGCGAGGGTGGCGGACCGAGCGGCACCGGCTTGTCAGGAACTTCCGGATGCTCTTCAGGTCGACCTTCTTGGTCATTCTTCTTCGGTGCAGGTGTCTTTGGGTCTCGCTCCCAGCTCCTGGTGGAACATAAAGCACCGCTCACGCGCTTGGAGAGCATAGATGCAAATAGCAATCGTCAGGGTGATTTGTGCCGTCGGCCAGTCGGGACAGATGGGCCTGGATGGGCATCTCCCCTGGGAGGGCAACCGATCGCCGGAATACAAGGCGGACGTTGCCCGCTTCTTTGACATCACCAGAGGACAGGTGCTGGCTGCCGGACCCAAGACCATTGCCAGTGTTCCGAAGTTTGCCCGCGAGGACCGGGAATTGTTCGTCCTGCGCTCCATCATGGATCCGGAACAGACGCTCAGGCGCTTTGCTGGCCGCATCGTCTTCATCGGCGGTGGCCCGCCGGTCTGGGACGCTTACGGGCGCTTCGTCAGCCACTGGGACATAACGCGGCTGCCCTATGACGGCCCGGCGGACCGCTGGTTCGATCCGCGATGGCTCAAAGCAGCATGATGGATCGGCACGGGGCAGGCGGCAATCATGGCTGCCCTGATGCCGTGCTTTGCTCGCCCGCCGAGGTGAACTTGAGCGCCTCGGTGCTTCGGGGCCTTGCAACGTCGCCGGCAGGGCGTCAGAATTTGATCGTGCTCCGCAGTCCGATCACTGTCGCATTGGGTATGCTTTCCGATGGATTTGCAGGATTGGCGGCTCCCCCACCGGGGCGGACGATATACTGAAAGTCCGGCTGGAGTGACCACCAAGGGCTTATCTGCGCAACGTAATTCACTTCCAGCACCAATTCACCGGAACGGGTCGGGCCCGTGCCGCCCGCCGCAACCCGCTCCCTGTCGAGCGCAATGGCGTCGTTGCTGACCCGGGAATAGGCGAGGCCGACCGTCAAAGTATCCTTGGAACGCGACTTGAACGGCCCCTTGATGCCGAAGCCGCCATCGACTTGCCAGGAAACCAGGTTGCGGTCGGCGGGGACGACTTGCCCTCGCAGGAAGACGCTCAGCGCGCGCGAGCCGGAACGCCACAGCGCCTGGTCGGCGACCGCGTAGATGCCCCAGTTGCCGCGATGCATGTGCGGAGAAATGGGCGTCGCCGCAAGGAAGGCCTGATCGTCGGCACCGTTCAGACCGAACGGCAGTTGAGGAAATTCCGCAGTGTGATACCAGCCTCCGAGTTTGTAGGTTGCGGCAAGACCTGCATCGTGATCCGCCGCATTGGCAGAGTAGCCCGCCTCTGCAAAAATGAGTGCACCGCCGCTGAAGCTGAATGTCAGGCCATAGCGATCGCAGGCCTGCGGATTGGTCATGCAATGCGATCCGGCCGGGTTGCCGCTGTAGATCGCGGTGAGGAACGACCAATGCTTGTCTTTCCAAGACAGTCGCGCCCCGGGCGTGGCAAGGGGATACGCAGGCCCCCCGCTCGGCAGATCCGCCATGTTGAGAGCCGGCCAGCCAAAGGTGGAGTTCATCAAGACTACGGACGTCGGAGCTATGATGAAGTCGCTGTCGGCCGCCAGTTGGCCAATTCGGAGCGAACTCGACTTGTTCAGGTCGTGTTCCAGCCATGCCGTAAAGAGCCGGGTAGTCGCAAGCGCATCTATGTCACTTGGGTCGGCCAGGCTCCCGACATTGTCCTCCACATCGCGGTCGTCCACATCGTGCAACTGGTAGATAATAGCTTGCGCCCGAGTGCCATTCCAACCGATCAGCTTTGCGAGGTCGACGTCCACGGTTACGTTCAACTGGCCCTCGTAGGTGGTGCCGCGTCTTCGCCCTCCCGAGACGACGTTCATGATCTCGCCGATATAATTGATCGTGAACTCGATGCCTTTCTTCTTCAGGGCTGTCCGGTGCCCGCCCCAATCGCCGGTCAGGGTCCCCCATTCCCAGATGCTCTGGGGTGCGCTGCTGCTGGCGGCATCGGCATGGGCCAGCACAGGCCGCAGCGCGACGAGCGCCATGCTGCTGAAGAGCATTGCCCCGACAAGTCCACGCTTGAGCCCTTCATGCAATTCCAAGCCCCCCGTACCAACCTGAGAGCCGTGCGTGCCCGCAGCCAGAGGTCTTCGCACGAGAGGACTGGCTCAGCTAGCCGCCGGTGCGCAACTGCAGGCGCCTATTTCGGTAACGCTATCCGAAAGATAATTGGAAAAATATCACGCGCACTGCATTTTATTGTCAATAACGGATCAGCTTAGATGAGTGCGCATTATTACCGTTGCTTGAGATGAACAGCGGACGCCGGCAAAGTGGCTGGCGGGATCGTTGCCGATTGGCGAAAGTCGTCAAAGGGTGATTCGCGGCTCTCAGTGAAACGGACGCACCTCGACCGGCGCCCGACAGGCGACAGCGGCCTTGCGCCCCCACGCCAGCGCCTCGTTCAGGTCGGCGGCTTCCAGCACCCAGAAGCCGCCCACGTGCTCCTTGGTCTCGAGATACGGCCCTTCGGTGATGACCACCTCGCCGCCGGGCTGAGCCCGCAGTGACCTCGCGCTGCTTGCCGGGTGCAGGCCGCCAACAAAAATCCTGATACCGGCAGCCTTCATCTCGTCGTTGATAGCGTCGATATCGCGGGACATCGCTTCGTCTTCTGCGACGGACGGGTCGTAGTCGTCGGGGTGATGAATAGCAACCAGGTACCGCGTCATGGCTTCTCTCCCGCAGAGATCTTCGGGCAGTCCGGTTGACCTGCCTTCACGATATTGACGAACGCCCGGACCGGATTCCGACAAATCGTCCAAGTCGTCGTGCCGCCGAAGGGGGAAGCGTGGGAGGCGCCATGAGCGAGAATTTGGCGGAACGAGTGCTGTAAGCCCTGATTTGCTGGTGATCCCGACAGGAATCGAACCTGTGACCTACAGATTAGGAATCTGTCGCTCTATCCTACTGAGCTACGGGACCAACCGAGACGACACATAGCCGCTTCGGACGATTTCGCCAATGGTTTTCGGACGTTTTTTCCCGCGGCACCGTCCGGTTCGCGACGCGGTCGAGGTAGCGGTGGGGTAGGGCCGGCAGGGCGGTCGCGCCCAGGCGATGGCCCGCGGTGGTCCCATCTGGCCGATTTTCTTTGCCCGCGGGGCTGAAATGCCGCGTCGGGGGCCTCCGGAGCAGGCGAATATTTGGCGCCGCTGCAGGAACGGATGACCCCACCAAGCGTTGAGCGCGACCTGCATTGCTAAGCAAAATGGAGATCACGATGCTAAGGACAGCAATTGTAGGGTTCACAGCCCTTCTCATGACTGCGCCCAACCTGGCCTATGCGCAACAAGCGCCTGCTCCCAAGGAGGGGCAGGAGGCTCCGAACGCCGTCGACTGGAAGGAAATAACCGATGCCCGGATCGACGTGCTCAAGGGCGCGTTGCAGCTAACGCCCGACCAGGAAAAATATTGGCCGGCCGTCGAGCAGGCCATTCGCGCCAGGGCTGAAGCGCGCCGCGCCCGCGTCGAAGCCCTGGCAAAGATGCGTGAAGAGCGGCCGGACCTGTTCGAGATCCTGCGTAGCCGTGCCGACAACATGACGCAGCGCGCTGCGGGATTGAAGCAGCTCGTCGACGCCTGGGAGCCTCTCTACAAGACGCTCGACGACAAGCAGAAGATGCGGCTGCGTGTCGTGGCATCGGTCATCATGCATGAGATCAGAGGCGGCATGGAGAAGCACCACATGCAGCGCGAGGAAGAGGGGTATGGCGACGACGACGGTGGCGGCGACGAGTAATAACGCAGCCCCTCATGGTCAGCCGTAATCCTGGCACTGCGTCTGTCAGCACCGGCTGTAAACAGCCCGCCCCGGCGAACCGAGGCGGGCTTCATTTCGTTGGGTGCCTTGTGCTCGCGCGCCCGCTACGGCAACTCGGGTCCGAGACGCCCTGGCGGCAATCGGGCCGCGTGTGCGCCAACGCCCCTGGAGCGGTGGCATTCTTGAAATGCCAACTCGCTCCAAGCTTTTGTTTTTGGAGCATGAACCCGAAAAGTCTGCAACTTCTCGGGATCATGTCCTAGGCGGCCAGGGCCGTCTCGGCGAGCCGCACCCAGTAGCTGACGCCGTGTGGGATCGCCTCGTCGTTGAAGTCGTAAGCGGGGTGGTGGAGGTTGGCGGTGTCGCCATTGCCGATGAAGATGAAGGCGCCCGGGCGGGCCTCCAGCATGTAGGAAAAATCCTCGCCGCCCATTACAGGTTGGATTTCGCGATGAACCTGACCGTCGCCGGCAATCGTGGCGGCGACGTTTCCGGCCAGCACCGTTTCCTCGGCATGGTTGAAGGTCACCGGATAGTTGGAGTCGTAGTCGATGGTGACGCTTGCGCCGTGGGCGCCGGCTATACCGGCGCAGATGGCGTGCAGGCGTTCGCGTGCGGCCTGGGCCACCTCCTTCTTCAGCGTGCGCACCGTGCCGGCAAGCTCGATCTGCTCGGGAATGACGTTGTAGGCGTCGCCGCCGTGGAACTTGGTCACTGTCACCACGACCGAATCGATCGGGTCGATGGTGCGCGAGGCGATGGTCTGCAGCGCGGTGACGATCTGGCTGCCGACGACGATCGGGTCGATGGCGCGGTGCGGCATGGCGGCATGGCCACCCTTGCCCTTCACCGTGATGGTGAACTCCGCCGTCGCCGCCATGATCGGACCGGGGCGCAGCGCGAACTGGCCGACCGGCAGGCCGGGCATGTTGTGCATGCCGAACACCTGGGCGATGCCAAAGCGATCCATCATGCCGTCCTCGACCATAGCCAGGCCGCCGGCGCCGCCTTCCTCGGCGGGCTGGAAGATGACCGCCACCGCGCCGGCGAAATTGCGCGTCTCGGCCAGATATTTCGCGGCCCCCAGCAGCATGGCGGTGTGGCCGTCATGGCCGCAGGCATGCATCTTGCCGGGGTTGGTCGAAGCGTAGGGCTTGCCGGTGGCCTCGGTGATGGGCAGGGCATCCATGTCGGCGCGCAGGCCGACGGTTGCGCCCGCGCCGAGCGTGCCGCGGATCAGCCCGACGACGCCGGTGCGCCCGATGCCGCTCACCACCTCGTCGCAGCCGAAGGATTTCAGCTTCTCGGCCACGAAAGCCGCCGTCTGGTGGACGTCATAGTTCAGTTCGGGGGTCTGGTGCAGGGTGCGGCGCCAGCCGGCGATTTCGTCTTGCAGTTCGGCGGCTCGGTTCAGAATCGGCATGATGAAAGACTTTCGCTGTTCATGGGTTTTGCCCGGCTATTCGCAATCGTGATCGGTATACGCTTTGCCATTTTCACGTCACATAGGCTAAATAGCACGCAAGGCGCGGGCCGGAGCATGAAAAGCCAAATCCCGCACTGTTGAGAGTTGGCCCGATCCGAAAATCTTAAGGACCCCGAGGCGGCTACGGCAAGAGGTGATTTCGGGATTTATGATGCGGCATCTCGCTTTTTCAAAAGGACTTTTTGCCGGCCTGGCGACGCTGTGCGCGCTGACGGCGGGGCCGGCGGGCGCCAACCCGTCGATCCTGTTCGACGTCCGCACCGGCCAGGTTCTGGAGCATGAGGATGCCTTCAAGCGCTGGCATCCGGCCTCGCTCACCAAGCTGATGACGGCCTATGTCGCCTTCCGCGCCGTGCAGGCGGGCGAGCTGACCCTGCAGTCGCCGATCAAGATCACCAAGATTTCCGCCGCCGAGCCGCCGAGCAAGATGGGCTACAAGCCCGGCTCGGTGATGACGCTGGACAACGCCTTGAAGATGATGCTCGGCAAGTCCGCCAACGACATCGCCGCCGCCATCGGCGAGAATGTCGGCGGCACGCTTCCCGCCTTCGCCGATCGCATGAACGCGGAAGCGCGGCGCCTGGGCATGACGGGCAGCCACTTCACCAATCCCAACGGGCTGCACGACCCGGAGAATTACACCACCGCGCTCGACCTGGCGCTGCTGGTTCGGGCGATCCGCCTCGACTTCCCGCAATATGCCTCCTACTTCTCCATCGAGGGGCTGACCACCAACGGCAAGAACCGGATACACGGCTACAACCCGCTGCTCGGGCGCTTTGCCGGCGCCGACGGCATGAAGACCGGCTTCGTCTGCGCTTCCGGCTACAATCTCGTCGGTACGGCCACACGCGACGGGCGCACGCTCGCGGCGGTGGTTCTGGGCGCGCGCACGCCATGGGGCCGCGCGGACAGGGCTGCGGATCTTTTGGGGCAGGGCTTCTCCACCTCGGCCAGCGCGAATGCGACGCTGACCAATCTCCAGCCCTATGGCGAGAACCTGACGACGCCGACCGACATGCGCGACATCGTCTGCAGCAAGCAGGGCGCCTCGGAGCGCTCCGACGGGCTCGATGCGCAGGGCAAGCCGAAGTTCAAGTCGCCCTACATGGCCGAGTTGAATCGCGACCTGCGGCTCGTGCGCGTCGGCCTCGGCGGGGCTACCGGCCCGGCGCCGGCAGCCTTCGCGGCGATCGACGCCAAGAACAACCAGGCCAACGTGCCGATCCCGACCTGGCGGCCCGACAGGCCGGCTCCTAGCGCGCCGGTGCCTGCGCAAGGCGACGCCACGCACCAGTAACAAAATAATGCGCGACTTTCATCCGATCCCCGTCTCGGTGCTGACCGGCTTTCTCGGTGCCGGCAAGACCACGCTGCTCAACCGGCTGCTGAAGGACCCGGCGCTGTCGGACACCGCAGTCATCATCAACGAATTCGGCGATGTCGCTATCGACCACCTGCTGGTCGAGCAGGCATCCGACGGCGTCATCCAGCTTTCCGACGGCTGCCTGTGTTGCACTGTGCGTGGCGAGTTGGTCGACACGCTGGCCGACCTGGTCGATCGGCTTCAGACCGGCCGCATCGCGCGGCTGAAGCGGGTGATCATCGAAACCACCGGTCTGGCTGATCCAGCACCGGTGCTGCAGTCCATCATGGGGCATCCCGCGCTGGTGCAGGCCTTCCGGCTCGATGGCGTCATCACGCTGGTCGATGCGGTGAATGGCGAAGCGACGCTCGACGCCCATGTCGAGGCCGTGAAGCAGGCAGCGGTGGCCGACCGGCTGGTGATCACCAAGACCGATCTGGCGAGCGACGCCGCCGCGCTCTGGGGGCTGAAAGAGCGGCTTGGCCGCATCAACCCGTCGGCGCCGCAGCTCGACGTCGCGAATGAGGCGACGGGCGTGGCCGCGCTGTTCGAGTGCGGGCTCTATGACCCGGAGACGAAGACCGCCGACGTGCGCCGTTGGCTCGGCGAGGAGGCGGCGCATGCCGCGCACCACCACCACCATGACGGCCACGACCATCATAATCACCACCACCATCATGACCATCACCACCATGACGGGCGCGTGCGTTCGTTCAGCCTGGTGCATGACGGGCCGGTGCCTTACGGGGCGATCGAGATGTTCCTCGATCTGCTGCGCTCCACGCATGGCGAGCGGCTCCTGCGGATGAAGGGCATCGTCGAGCTTGCGGAAGACCCGGCCCGGCCGCTGGTCGTTCACGGCGTGCAGAAGATCCTGCATCCGCCGGTGCGCTTGCCCTTCTGGCCCGACGCGGTGCGCGGCACGCGGCTGGTGCTGATCACGCTCGACATGCCGGAAGACTATGTGCGGCGGCTGTTTGCCGCCATCACCAACCGGCCGGCGATCGACACGCCCGACCGTGCCGCGGTGGAGGACAACCCGCTGGCGATAGCGGGTATGCGCCGTTAAGCGGCGTCTTCACTTCGAGAAAATGGGGCTACGCGGCCCCGCGCTCGACCAGAAAGCGGTGGCCGTCGGGTTGCGCCTGCGTTTCCACCAGCCGGTGGCCGCTTTCAGAGCAGAAGGCAGGAATGTCGATGACCGCCAGCGGATCGGTGGTTTCGAGCCAGAGCAGGCTGCCGGGCGTCATTCCCGCCAGGCGCTTACGCGCCTTCAAGACGGGCAGGGGGCAGTTCAGCCCCTTGAGGTCGTAGACGTCCGGATTGCTTGTCACGTAGGCCGCTCAGCCTCCGAAGAGGTTGGCCATGCGCTTGCGCACGCCGCCCAGAAGGCCCGGCTTTTCGGCCGCAGCGGCGTCGGCAGGCGCCTCCGCGACCTGGCTGGCGTCGGGTGCGGGGGCCGGCGCGGGGCCGGCCTTGGCGAGTGCTTCCGCCGCGGCCTTTTCCGCCTTGGCGAGAGCGATTGCAGCCGCCTTCTCCTCGGCCGCGCGCTTCTTCTCTTCGGCGAGCCTCTTCTTTTCCGCTTCGGCCGCCTCCAGCGCTGCCATGCGGCGGCCGGCAGGCGAGTCGATGCGGCCCATATGGTTTGTCACCTTGATGGTGCCATCCGCCTCGAGCGACGGCGGCTCGATCGGCACGCGTTCGCCGCGGGCGCGCTGCTTGCTCCAGTCGGAGACGATGTTGGCTTCCTTGAGGCCGGCGATCGTCGGCGCGGGCTCAGGGGTTGAGCTCTTGATGGCGCTGGTGAAGGCCTTCTCATAGTCCGCCTGGTAGCTCTGATAGGCCATCTTCAGCGAATCGGGCATGGTCGAGGCCGGGCAGGCGCCGGCCGGCGAGAAGGCGGCGCCATTCTCGGGAATCTGGTTGAAGACGTAACGCTTCTCGCAGACATCGACCTTGGGCGGCACCTTGGTGATCTCGAACTGGTCGTAGCCTTCCTTCAGCATCTTCCAGAACTCGTAGTTCGGGTCGTCGCGATAGCGCGCCATGTTGGCGGCCGTCATGCGGAAGGGGAAGGCTTGCACCTGGAATTCGCTCTGGCCGCCGACAAAGGCGTCGCGGCCGAAGGCATAGATCTGCTCGATCTGCGCGTCGGTCATGGAGTAGCAGCCGGACGAGGAGCAGGCCCCATGCACCATCAGGTTCGAGCCGGTGCGGCCGTTGGCCCGGTCATAGGCGTTGGGATAGCCGATGTTGAAGGCGAGATAATACTGCGAGTTCGGCTTCATCTGGCCGGGGCGCACCGTGTAGAAGCCCTCGGGCGCCTGGCGGTCGCCCTCGATGTATTTCGGGCCGAGCTTGCCCGACCATTTGCAGATGTCGTAGCTGGCGATGATGTCGTAGCGGCCGTTGGACTTCTGCTTCCAGATCTCCAGCTTGCCTTCTTCCTTGAAGATGCGCGCCATCACCGGCGAGGTGCGCGGCATGTCCTTGGCCTTCATCTCGGCCAGGATTTTTGGCGGAATATGCAGTTCGCCCCTGGGCGTCAAACCCGCGAAGGTGGACTGCACATCGTTGTTGCAGCCGGCCAGAGCGAGGGCCGCAATCAGCAAACCGGAACGGGCTATACTGGCGAGTTTCGGCATCAAATGTCGTCTTCGTTTCCGTCGATACCGGCGGAATCCCCCCACCGGCCTTGATGTTCAAGGTGTCGACCATAAAGCGTTAACCTTGCGAATTGATTACTGCAAGGGTCAACGCCGCTCTGCGGCATACGGCCTTTTGACGAAAAAGAGGCGGCAATATTGTGGCGACAATCGACAATGTCGTCGCAATCGCGCGCCGCATGGCCCCAATCGGCCGCAAAATTGCCCCGAACGGCCGCCCGTCGACGGGCAGCCGCGCCGGCAAATGAAGGTCAGAGGCTGCGGCCGAGCGCGAGGTATTTCTCGCGGCGCTGCTCGCGGAAATCGATGGGCTTGGCGGAGAATTCGGCAAGCGTCCGGGCGATGAGGTCGCCGGTGGAGTTGATCACCGCTTCCGGCGCGCGGTGCGCGCCGCCCAGCGGCTCGGGAATGATGCCGTCGATGATCTTGAGCGCCAGAAGGTCCTGCGCGGTGATCTTCATGTTGGTGGCGGCGTCCTTGGAGCGCGTGGTGTCGCGCCAGAGAATCGAGGCCGCACCTTCTGGAGAAATCACCGAATAGATCGCGTGCTCCAGCATGAAGACGCGGTTGGCGGTGGCGATCGCGATCGCGCCGCCCGAGCCGCCTTCGCCAATCACGATCGAGATCGACGGCACCTTGAGCGCCAGGCAGGCGGAGGTGGAGCGGGCAATCGCCTCGGCCTGGCCGCGCTCTTCCGCGCCCACGCCAGGATAGGCGCCGGCGGTGTCGACCAGTGTCACGACCGGGATCGAGAAGCGGTCGGCGAGTTCCATGATGCGAACCGCCTTGCGGTAGCCTTCCGGCCGCGGCGAACCGAAATTGTGCGCCAGACGGCTCTTGGTGTCGGAGCCCTTTTCCTGGCCCATGACGGCGACAGGCTGGCCGCGGAAACGGGCGAAGCCGCCGACGATGGCCTTGTCCTCGCCGAAGGCGCGGTCGCCGGCAAGCGGCGTGAAGTCGGTGAACAGCGCGTCGATATAGTCGAGGCAGTGCGGCCGGTCGGGATGGCGCGCTACCTGCACCTTCTGCCAGGGCGTCAGGGACTTGTAGGCATCGCGCAGCGCATCGCGCGAACGCTTTTCCAGCCGGGAGATCTCGTCGGCCACGTCCACGGCCTCACCATTCTCGGCGAGCTTCTTGAGCTCCAGGATCTTGCCTTCGAGATCCGCGACGGGTTTTTCGAAATCGAGGTAATTGTACATGCGTGAGCTGACCGATACGCCTGAAGAAAAAAGACGGCCGACGCCTCGAAAAGACACGCCCGGCGTCGCGAAACTTGCCTTCACATAACGTTAGCGCCCGCCATCGGCAAGCGGATGATGGTCATTGACCAGCCGTACCAGCCGTTCTTCGAGCACATGGGTGTAGATTTGCGTGGTGGAAATGTCGGAATGGCCGAGCAATTGCTGCACCGCGCGCAGATCGGCGCCGTTCTGCAGCAGGTGGCTGGCGAAGGCATGACGCAGCACGTGGGGCGAGATCTTGGCGACCGGAATGCCGGCGCGCGCGGCCAGCCCCTTGAGATCGCGGGCGAAGACCTGCCGGGGCAAATGGCCGCTTTCCGATGCGGCGGGAAACAGGAACGGGCTTTCGGCCAGCGCCGGCACGTTGCTGCGCTCGGCAAGCCAGGCGCGCATTGCCTCGCGCGCCTTGCCCGAGAGCGGCACCATGCGCTCCTTGTTGCCCTTGCCGCGCACGATGAAGAAGCGCTCGTCGCGCAACGCCACCGTCACGGGCAGGCCGACCAGCTCGGAAACGCGCAGGCCCGTGGCATAGAGCACCTCCACCAGCGCATGCATGCGCCGCGCCGCGATGCGGGTGCCGTCGTCGAGCGAGGCATCGGCCGCTTCCACTGCTGCCCGGTCGAGCAGGCGGCCGGTTTCGGCCTCGCTCATGGTCTTGGGCAGCGAGCGGTCCTTCCTGGGGCTGTCGAGCGTGCCGGTGGGGTCGTCGGGCCGCAGACCCTCGGCATAGAGGAACTTGTAGAACTGGCGCAGCGCCGAAAGCCGGCGCGCCTGCGAACTGGCGGCGAAGCCGCGCGCGGCGATGTCGCCGAGATAGTCGCGGATGCCGGCACTGTCTGCCCCTGCGAGATCGCCGATATGCTCGGCGGCGTCTTCCAGGTCGCGCCGATAGGAGGCGAGCGTGTTATCGGCCGCGCCCCGCTCGGCGCTCATCATCTCCAGGAACGCCTCGATGCGCGCGCCGGCTCTCATCCTTGCATCACTTCTTGGGATTGATCTTGTCGGCCGGAATCCGGATGGTGATCTCGCCCCGCTTGGGCTGGACAAAGGTTACGAGCGCGAACATCGCGCCGTAGGCGAGGCCGGCCAGGACGCCAAGTGTCACCAGGAACCGGAATAATGTCGGCATCTTTCGGCGCGTCCCGTCGCTGGTTGCTGATCTCGTTATGGGTCACCCATCATGTCATTTCAAGGGCAGCGGCCTAACCCTTGACGCGCAAGATGTTTTCATGTCGAAACGCTCGCATGACGAGCGACACGCCTCAACCCACGGCCGACAATCAGGCGGAGCTGCTGAAGCGGCTCGGCAATCGCTCGATCGTGTTCGTCGGCCTGATGGGCGCCGGCAAGACGGTGATCGGGCGGCGTGTCGCGGCGGCGCTGGAACTGCCCTTCATCGACAGCGACCACGAGATCGAAACCGTCTCGCGCATGACCATCCCCGAGTTGTTCACGCGTTACGGCGAGCCGGAGTTCCGGGCGCTGGAGCAGCGCGTCATCCAGCGCGTGCTGGAAGGCGGGCCGCAGGTGCTGTCGACCGGCGGCGGGGCTTTCATGAACGCGCAGACGCGCGCTGCGATTGCCGAACTGGGCATCTCCGTGTGGCTCAAGGCAGACCTTGATACGCTGATGGATCGCGTCGGCAAGAAGCCGACCCGGCCGCTGCTGCAGAATGCCGATCCGCGCGGGGTGATGGAGCGGCTGATGGCCGAGCGCTATCCCGTCTATGAGACGGCGCATGTGACCGTGCTGACGCGCGAGGAGCGCAAGGAGGTCATCGCTGACGAGGTGATCGCGGCGCTCGGTGAATACTTGAACGGACAGGGGCAGGGCGCCCGGGAGAATGCGGAATGACGGGTAGCGGCGCGGTCAAGGTCGAGGTCGGGCTGGGCGAACGGGCCTACGACATCCTGATCGGCTCAGGACTCGTCGCCCGCGCAGGCGAGGAAATCGCCGCACGCCTACCTGGGATTCGCGCGGCGATCGTCACCGACGAGAACGTCGCGGCCGCCCATCTGGAGACGCTGACGGCCTCGCTTGACAAGGCCGGTATTTCGTCGACCGCAATCGTGCTGCCGGCGGGCGAGAAGACCAAGAGCTTCGTTCATCTTCAGGAAGTGGTCGACGGCGTGCTGGCGGCCCGGCTCGAGCGCCGCGACGCGGTGATTGCGCTGGGCGGCGGCGTCATCGGCGATCTTTCCGGCTTCGCCTCCGGCATCGTGCGGCGCGGTATGAATTTCGTGCAGGTCCCGACCTCCCTTTTGGCGCAGGTCGATTCGTCGGTCGGCGGCAAGACCGGCATCAACAGCACGCACGGCAAGAACCTCGTCGGCGTCTTCCACCAGCCTCGGCTGGTGTTGGCGGACACGGACGTTCTCGACACGCTGCCGGCCCGCGAGTTCCGCGCCGGCTATGCCGAAGTCGCCAAATACGGCCTGATCGACCGGCCGGATTTCTTCGCCTGGCTGGAAAAGAACTGGCAAGAGGTTTTCTCGGGCGGCCCGGCGCGCACCGAGGCCATCGCGCAATCCTGCCGCGCCAAGGCCGATGTCGTGGCGCGCGACGAGTTCGAGACTGGCGACCGCGCGCTGCTCAATCTCGGCCATACCTTCGGCCACGCGCTGGAGGCCGCGACGGGTTATGACGGCACCCGCCTCGTGCATGGCGAGGGCGTGGCCATCGGTATGGCGCTGGCGCACCGCTTCTCGGCCCGCATGAATCTTGCCTCGCCCGACGATGCAGCCCGCGTGGAAGCCCATCTGCAAGTCGTGGGCCTGCCCTGGCGCATGGCCGATATTCCGGGCGAATTGCCCGACGCCGAGCGGCTTCTGGAGTATATTGCGCAGGACAAGAAGGTGTCGCGCGGCGCGCTGACCTTCATTCTTACGCGCGGAATCGGCCAGTCCTTCATCGCCAAGGACGTGCCTGCTTCCGAGGTGCTGGCCTTCCTGAAGGAGAACCATCCCGGATGACCCTGGAGATCTGGATAACGATCGGCATCATCCTGGTGCTTCTGGTCCTGTCCTTTCTCTTTTCCGGGACCGAAACCAGCATGACGGGCGCCTCGCGCGCGCGACTGCACTCGCTTGAGCAGGCGGGCAACAAGCGCGCTGGGTTGGTCCAGCGGCTGGTCGAGCGCAAGGACCGGCTGGTCGGGGCGCTCCTGATCGGCAACAATCTCGCCAACATCCTGGCATCGGCGCTGGCCACCAGCCTGCTGCTGGAGCTGTTCGGGGCCAAAGGTGTCGCCTACGCCACCATCGTCATGACCGTGATGCTGGTGGTCTTCTCCGAAATCCTGCCCAAGAGCTGGGCGCTGGCGCGGCCGGAGCAGTTCGCGCTGCGGGTGGCGCCGTTCGCGCGGCTGGCGGTGGCCGTGTTCGGCTATCTCTCGGTGGCTGCCAACTGGATCGTGCGCATGCTGCTGTGGCTGTTCGGCGTCAGCCTGTCGAACGACGAGCCGCTTCTGTCGGCGCATGACGAGTTGCGCGGCACGGTGGCGGTGCTTCACCGTGAGGGCGGCGTGGTCAAGCAGGACCGCGACCGCATGGGCGCGTTGCTGGACCTGCACGAGCTGGAAGTTTCCGATGTCATGGTCCACCGCACCAATATGCGCTCGGTCAATGCCGACAACCCGCCCGAGGCGGTGGTGCGCGAGATCCTGCAGAGCCCGCACACGCGCATGCCGCTGTGGCGCGGCTCCACCGACAACATTGTCGGCGTCCTGCACGCCAAGGACCTGCTGCGCGCGCTCAACGAGGTCGGCAACGACTTTTCCAAGATCGACGTGATGAAGATCGCCTCGAAGCCATGGTTCGTGCCCGACACGACCACGCTTCAGGACCAGCTCAATGCCTTTCTGCGCCGCAAGGCCCATTTCGCGCTCGTGGTCGACGAGTATGGCGAACTGGAGGGTTTGGTGACCCTGGAGGACATCATCGAGGAGATCGTCGGCGAGATCGCCGACGAGCACGACGTCGACGTGCAGGGCGTGCGCCAGGAATCGGACGGCTCCGTCGTCGTCGACGGTTCGGTGCCGATCCGCGACCTCAACCGCGCGCTCGACTGGAACCTGCCCGACGAGGAGGCGACCACCATCGCCGGCCTGGTCATCCACGAGACGCAGTCTATCCCCGAGGAAAAGCAGGCCTTCACCTTCCACGGCATGCGCTTCATCGTCATGAAGCGCGACAAGAACCGAATCACGCGGATCAGGATCCGGCCGGCGTCTCTGGAGGCGCAGCCGGCACCGCGCTCTCCTCACTAGGCGCCGGCCACAGGAGCATGCTGGCCGCAGCGCCGGCGAACGCGCCAATGCATTGCGCCGCGACGAATGCCGGGACGTCTGCCGGCGCAATCCCGGCGAATGTGTCGGACAGGGCGCGGGCGATCGTCACCGCCGGGTTGGCGAAAGATGTCGACGCGGTGAACCAGTATGCGGCGGTGATGTAGAGGCCGACCGCGAGCGGTACGGAGGCCGGCGTCCGCGCCGCGCAGCCGAATATGGTCAGCATCAGCCCGAAAGTGGCGATTGCCTCCGCGAGCCATTGGCCGGTTCCGGTGCGCGCCGTCGTGGACACCTGCAAAAGCGGAAGCTCGAACATCATGTGCGCGCCCCACACGCCCAGAACCGCGCCTGCGAGTTGCGCCAGGATGTAGGGCGCGCACTCCGGCATGGGGAACTGCCGGCGGGCGGCAAGGGCGAGGCTGACGGCCGGATTGAGATGGGCGCCCGAAACAGGTCCGAAGGTCAGGATGAGCACCACCAGCATCGCACCGGTCGGCAAGGTGCATCCAAGCAGCGCCAGGGCCTCGTTGCCGCCGGCAAGCCTGGACGACATGATCCCGGCACCGACGCCGGTTGCGACCAGCATCGCGGTTCCCAGTGCTTCGGCGAGCAGACGGCGGGCGAGGGGCTCGCTCATCATTCATCCCCCGTCGTCTTAGCCGAAGCGCCTTCCAGCCTGCCGATGTCGGTCAGGTGACTGGCAAGCGCCATGCGGTCAAGGCTGGCCAGTGGCAGCGCGATGAAAGCGGAAATGCGGTTTCTCATATGCTTGAACGCGGTGACGAAGGCTGCCTCCTTTTCGAGCTCGGTGCCTCCGGCATGGGCGGGATCATCGATGCCCCAGTGGGCGGTGGCCGGATGGCCGGGCCAGACCGGGCAAGCTTCGCCGGCAGCGCTGTCGCAGACTGTGAAGATGAAATCCATTTGCGGAGCACCGGGCGCGGCAAACTCGTCCCAGTTCTTCGACCTCAATCCATCGGCGGGATAGCCGTAGCTTTCGAGAACCTTGAAAGCGAGGGGATGTACGGCACCCTTCGGCTGGCTGCCGGCCGAAAAGGCCTTGAAGTGGGGTGCGCCGTCCTTGCGCAGGATGCTCTCGGCGAGGATGGAGCGGGCACTGTTGCCAGTGCACGGGAAAAGCACGTTGTAGGGCCGGTCGGTCATGGCTTGGCTCGTGTGGGAGGGCAGCAAGGAGTTAGCTCGGCGGCCAGGGGGATACAGATCTCGGGTCTGCCGTCGCAACAGTTCTTCACGAGGAAGAGCACCATCTCGCGTAATGTCCCGACGCCGGCCCGGTAGATGACCGATCGGCCCCGGCGCTCGCTCGTCACCAACCCGGCGCGGGCGAGGATGGCGAGATGAGCCGACAGGGTGTTTTGGGGCACGGCCAGCAGGCGGGCCAGTTCGCCGGCGGCAATGCCCTCAGGCTCGGCAGCGACCAGCCTGCGGAAGGCGTCGAGCCGGGTCGGCTGGGCAAGGGCCGATAGCGCGTCGATGGTGCGTATTTCATCCATATATCCAGATTAATAGATATGTGTGATGGCTGCGTGACAACGGGCGTGGGCTCTCCAATGCCGGGAGGGCAGCGCGGAACGCACAACGGCGAGGGTCATTCAGAAACCGAGGTCGGTTTGGTTTCCCGCCCGCGCTTCGGGCGGGAAGGCGGTTACCAGCGCGTCTTTTCGCCCGGCGCCGCCGGTTCGATCGCCAGCGCGTGCACGCCGGCCTTCAGCTCGTCGGCCAGCAACGTGTTGACCGAGCGGTGGCGGTCGATGCGGCTCATGCCCTCGAAGACGCCGGACACGATGCGCACGCGAAAATGCGTCTCGCCGGTGCCGTCATAGGTCACGTGATGGTCCGATTCCTCATGATGGTGGCCGGCATGGAGATGGCTTTCATCGATGACCTCCAACCGCTGCGGCGCATAGGCCTCCCTCAGCTTGGTTTCCATCGTCGTCTTTATGGACATTGCCGTCTCCTTCGCCCAAATATGTCCAGTTCACGCAATGTAAGCGCCAACTGGCGGTCGATCGACCGTTCACACCCGATTCAGCGGTTTGGGGTGATCATTATAGAAATGTCAATTCTTGTTTCGAGGGGCCAACATCCCCTAAATGGGCCGGTATGAAACCCTATCCGAAATATTTCGAGAAGATCCGCGTGCGCCCGGACCCGCAGGCCGAGGCCAAGGCACATGCGCCGATCTGCCAGTGGGACGGCTGTCAGGAGGCCGGCACCCATCGCGCGCCGGTGGGGCGGATGAAGGA
Organism: Mesorhizobium sp. KR1-2; assembly: GCF_040045035.1. Taxonomy (NCBI): domain Bacteria; kingdom Pseudomonadati; phylum Pseudomonadota; class Alphaproteobacteria; order Hyphomicrobiales; family Phyllobacteriaceae; genus Mesorhizobium; species Mesorhizobium sp. KR1-2. The sequence goes on from NZ_JBDZDS010000005.1 coordinate 231,981, forward strand.
AGGCGAGTATTTCCGCTTCTGCTTCGAGCACGTGCGCGAATACAACAAGGGTTTCAACTATTTCTCCGGCCTGGCCGACAGCGAGATCGCCCGTTTCCAGAAGGAGGCGCTGACCGGCCATCGCCCGACCTGGACCATGGGCACCAATGCCGGCTACCGCTCGTCGCCCGAGATGGCCCAGCACCGCTCGGGACGCGCCGGCTACTATCGCAACATTCGCGATCCCTTCAACATGTTCGGCGCCGACCAAGGTGCCCCGCGCGAACGCAAGGCCAAGCCCCTTGAGGCCAAGGCGCTGGAAACGCTTGGCCTTACCACAAAGGCGACTGGAACGGAGATCAAGGCGCGCTATAAGGAACTCGTGAAACGCCACCATCCGGATGCCAATGGTGGAGACAGGGGTTCGGAAGATCGATTCCGCGATGTGCTTCAGGCGTATCGCGTGCTCAGGCAAGCTGGCTTGTGTTGAGCGACAGGTTTGAATGAGCGTTCCGCTACGGCTTTCGCCTGAAAGGAAAAAGCTCTAAGACCACTCCCGAACAAGGCTAGAGTGACGGCGGAAGATCTGCTTCCGCGCGTGGAGATGTGATGAACAAGGTCGAACGCGACATCGCAAACCTGCCCGATACGACTGTGTCGGTGAAAGAGAAATTCGGCTTCGAGTCCAAGATGGTGGTGCCCGCCTATTCCGTGGCCACCGAACACGTGCCGGACATCGATCCGGACTACCTATTCGACCAGCAGACGACCATGGCCATCCTGGCGGGCTTCGCCTACAACCGCCGCGTCATGGTGTCGGGCTATCACGGCACCGGCAAGTCGACCCATATCGAGCAGGTCGCCGCACGCCTCAACTGGCCGTGCGTACGCGTCAATCTCGACAGCCATGTCAGCCGTATCGACCTCGTCGGCAAGGACGCCATCGTCGTCAAGGAAGGCAAGCAGGTCACTGAATTCCGTGACGGCATCCTGCCCTGGGCCTATCAGCACAATGTCGCGCTGGTGTTCGACGAGTACGACGCCGGCCGTCCGGACGTGATGTTCGTCATCCAGCGCGTGCTGGAATCGTCGGGCCGCCTGACGCTGCTCGACCAGAGCCGCGTGATCCGCCCGCATCCGGCCTTCCGCCTGTTCGCCACCGCCAACACCGTCGGCCTTGGCGACACGACCGGCCTCTATCACGGCACGCAGCAGATCAACCAGGCGCAGATGGACCGCTGGTCGATCGTGACCACGCTGAACTATCTGCCGCATGACAACGAAGTGGCGATCGTGCTGGCCAAGTCGAAGCACTACCGCAACGAGAAGGGCCGCGAGATCGTCAACAAGATGGTGCGCGTGGCGGACATGACGCGTTCGGCCTTCATCAACGGCGACCTGTCGACCGTGATGAGCCCGCGCACGGTCATCACCTGGTCTGAGAACGCCGAGATCTTCAACAATGTCGGCCTCGCCTTCCGCCTGACCTTCGTCAACAAGTGCGACGAGCTGGAGCGGCCGATCGTGGCCGAGTTCTACCAGCGCGCCTTCGGCGAGGACCTGCCGGAATCTTCGGCCAACGTCGTTCTGGGATAAGCAGGGTGGCGGGTCCGGGCGATAACATACGCGGCAAGTCCAAGACGGGCGCCGATACGGACGCGTTCAAGCGAGCCGTCACCGTCTGCATGCGTGCCATTTCCGGCGACAATGAGCTCGAGGTCGCCTTTGCCAAGGACCGTCCGGCCCTTGCCGGCAACCGGGCGCGGCTGCCGGAGCTGCCGAAGAAAGCGTCCAAGGCCGACATCGCGATCACGCGCGGCCTTGGCGACTCCATGGCGCTGCGGCGCGCCTGCCACGACAACCGCATCCACACCAGGCTGGCCCCTGAGGGCAAGCAGGCGCGCGCCGTGTTCGACGCCGTCGAGCAGGCCCGCGTCGAGGCGATCGGCAGCCGGGCCATGGCGGGCGTGGCCGACAACATCTCCCAGATGCTCGAGGACAAATACGCCAAGGCCAATCTCGCCGACGTGCGCGAGCAGGCCGACGCGCCGCTCGAGGAAGCCATGGCGCTGCTGGTTCGCGAGAAGCTGACCGGCCGGCCAGTGCCCAGGAGCGGCGAGAAGCTGGTGTCGCTGTGGCGCGACTGGGTGGAAGAGAAGGCCGGCGCCGATCTCGACCACCTGGCCCAGAACCTGAACGACCAGAACGCCTTCGCCCGCGTCGTGCGCGACATGCTGGCCTCGATGAACATGGCCGAGGAACTCGGCGACGAGGAACAGTCCGAGGAAAGCGAGGAGGAGAGCGAGGAGCAGCCCGAGGGCGGCGAGAAGAGCGAGGAAGGCGGCGAGGACGATACCGGCGCCGACCAGTCGCAGCCCGAGGAATCGGAAGCCTCCGCCGAGGAGGACCAGACCGGCGAGATGGAAGCGGCCGACGCCACGTCCGACGAGATGTCGGACGACGACGATGCCGACGCCGAAACGCCGGGCGAGGCGCGCCGCAAGGACGACCCCTTCGCCAACCTGCCGCGCGACATCGACTACAAGGTCTACACCACCGCCTTCGACGAGACAGTGGGCGCGGAGGACTTGTGCGAGGCCGAGGAACTCGACCGCCTGCGCGCCTTCCTCGACAAGCAGCTCGCCAACCTCCAGGGCGTGGTCGGGCGCCTGGCCAACCGGCTGCAGCGCCGCCTGATGGCGCAGCAGAACCGCTCCTGGGACTTCGACCTCGAAGAGGGCTATCTCGATCCCGCCCGGCTGGTGCGCGTGGTCATCGACCCGATGCAGCCGCTGTCCTTCAAGCAGGAGCGCGACACCGAGTTCCGCGACACGGTCGTCACGCTGGTGCTCGACAATTCGGGCTCCATGCGCGGCCGGCCGATCACGGTGGCGGCCACCTGTGCCGACATCCTGGCCCGCACGCTGGAGCGCTGCGGAGTTTCGGTCGAGATTCTCGGCTTCACCACCCGCGCCTGGAAGGGCGGGCAGGCGCGCGAGAAGTGGCTGAAGGACGGCAAGCCGGCCAATCCCGGCCGCCTGAACGACCTGCGCCACATCATCTACAAGAGCGCTGACACGCCGTGGCGGCGTGCGCGGCGCAATCTCGGTCTGATGATGCGCGAGGGCCTGCTCAAGGAGAACATCGACGGCGAGGCGCTGCTGTGGGCGCATCAGCGCCTGATCGGCCGGCCCGAGCAGCGCAAGATCCTGATGATGATCTCGGACGGCGCGCCGGTCGACGATTCGACGCTGTCGGTCAATCCGGGCAACTATCTGGAGCGCCACCTGCGCGGGGTCATCGACCTCATCGAGACGCGCTCGCCGGTCGAACTGCTGGCCATCGGCATCGGCCATGACGTGACCCGCTACTACCGCCGCGCCGTCACCATCGTCGACGCGGAGGAACTGGCCGGCGCGATGACCGAGCAACTTGCCTCGCTGTTCGGCGAGGAGACCGTGCGCGACACGCGCCGCAGCGGCGGCCGCCGGCGCGCGGGATGAGACTGTTCCCAGCGCGTTTGCTTGGCTTGTTGCTGGCAGCGGCGCTGGGCGCGACAAGGGTCGCGCCGCTTCATGCCGAGCCCGCACGCGTCGAGCGCATGGATGTCACGACGCGGCAGATCACCCGCTTCCACATAGGCCGGGACGAAACGCGCTTCGGACCGCTGGAGTTTGTCGGCGGGCTGGAGATGGTGTCGCCGTCGCGCCATTTCGGCGGCTTTTCCGCTATGCGCTTCCTGGCGCCGGGCAAGGATTTCATCGGCGTGGCCGATACCGGTTTCTGGTTCTTCGGGCGTGTGACGCGCGACGCCGAGCAGCGCCCCACCGGCGTGACCGATTTCCGCATGGTGCAAATGGTCGACGAGGCCGGCAAGCCGATCGACGACAAGTGGCGGGTGGATGCCGAGGGGCTGGCGGTGAAGGACGGCGTTGCCACCGTCGGCTTCGAACGCGATCACCGCGTCGCCCAGTTCCGCATCGATCCCGACAACATGCGGGCCGCCTTCCGGCGGCTCGATTTCCTCGTGCCGAAGCATGAGCTGCGCATGAACCGCAGCTTCGAGGCGGTGGCCTATGCACCGGAAAGCGGCGCGCTCAAGGGAGCTCTGGTGGTTGTCACCGAACGTAGCCTCGACAAACAGGGCAATGTCTTTGCAGCTGTGCTCGACGGCCCGCGTAAGGGTGTTTTTACCGTGGTGCGCAGCGACGGCTTCGATGTCACGGACGGGGCGTTCCTGCCGAACGGCGACCTGCTCTTGCTGGAGCGCAGCTTCACCATCATGCAGGGCGTAAGGATGCGCCTGCGCCGTCTTCCCGCCGACAGTATCGGCAAGGGCAAGGTGGCCGACGGGCCCGTGCTGATGCAGGCCGACATGAACTACCAGATCGACAATATGGAAGCGATGGATGTCTGGCGCCGCGCCGACGGCGCGTTGATGGTGTCGCTGATGTCCGACGACAACCAGTCCATTCTGCAGCGCAGCCTCTATCTGGAATTTTTGCTGCGGGAAGAGTGAGCATCTCTCCTTCTCAGGGGGCAAGCGGCTGGAGGGCCTGCTTCGATGTTCAACGAAAAAATTCACCTCTCCCCCGCTAGGTGGAGGAGAGGTGTGAGGCAAAGCCGATAATGTGAGCGAGGCTGGGGGACGGAGGGGACGCGTTCATCCCCTCCTTTGCCGCCCAAGGCGTCTCAGGCTGCCAGCGTGGCGCTGATGGCGTGGGCGTAGTTGCGGCCGAAGCGGTTGGCCAGGAACGCATCGAGCGCGATGTCTTCCTGGCGGACGAAACCTTTGGCGGGCAGCGCGCCGGAAGCCAGCATGTCGAGCACCGCGCAGATGCCGGAGGCCGTGGTGATCTGGATGGCGCTGCGCACGGCCTCGCCGATGCGGCGGCTATAGATCTTGTTGGCGTAGGTCTCCTGCATCAGGCGGCCGTTCTTTCGGCCGGAGACGGTCACGAACACTACCACCACGTCCTGCAGCGTGGCCGGCAGGGCGTTTTCCAAAATGTCCTTCAGCACTTCGCGGCGGTCGCGCAGGCCGAGATCGTTGAGCAGCGCCTTCATGATCGCCGCGTGGCCGGGATAGCGGATGGTGCGGTAGTTCAGCGTGCGCACCTTGCCCTCATAGGTCTCGCACAGCGTGCCGAGCCCGCCTGACGTGTTGAAGGCCTCGTAGGTGACGCCATCGAGCGAGAACTCCTCGCGCTCCTCCAGCGGCGGCACTTCGGTCAGCTCGCCGTCGACGATGGCTTCGCAGGGCTCGCAATATTCGTTGATGACGCCGTCCGTGCTCCAGGTGAGGTTGTAGTTCAGCGCGTTCGACGGGTACTGGGGCAGGGCACCCACGCGCATGCGCACGCTGTCCAGCGTGTCGAACTGCCGGGCCAGGTCGTGGGCGACGATGGAGATGAAGCCCGGCGCCAGTCCGCATTGCGGAATGAACGCAGTGGAGGCGGTTTCGGCCAGTTCCTTGACGCGGCGGGTGCTGGCGACGTCCTCTGTGAGGTCGAGATAGTGCACGCCGGTCGTGGCAGCCGCCTCGGCGATTTTCGTGGTGAGGTGGAAAGGGGCTGCGCTCAGCACGGCGAACTTGCCGGCAAGCACGGCTTCGAGTGCGCCTTCCTGGCCGATGTCGAGCTGGCGGGTGGCGATGTTGCTGCCGACCTCCAATGCGTCGAGCTGTGCCTGCGACCGATCGACGACGGTGACGCTGTAGTCGCCCGTGCCGGCCAGCATGTCCGCTATGGTTGCGCCGATCTTTCCCGCGCCGACGATGACGATCTCGTGCATGGTAGTGCCCCTCGAAATGCAAATGCGAATAATGGCAAATGATAATCCCCCGGCACGTCGGAAGGCAGTATCACTTTGCGCGAAACAACAGTACATATTGAGCAATCTGCCGAGGGGATTAAGCATAATGACGACCGACGCCGACCGCGCCCTGATCGCCCTGCTGCGAGAGGACGCGCGCGCCTCCACCGCCGAGCTGGCGCGCCGGCTGGGTGTCTCGCGCACGACCGTGCAAAGCCGCCTGGAACGGCTGGAAAGAAACGGAGTTATTGCAGGCTACAGCGTCAAGCTGTCGGCGGACCACGAGAAAAACCTTGTGCGCGCGCACATACTGGTCACGGCGCTCCCGAAGCTCGCGGCGGCGGTCGAGGTGGTTCTCAAGCGGATTCCGGAGGTGCGCACCTTGCATTCCGTGAGCGGCAATTTCGACATGATCATCGTGGTGGAAGCGCCATCGGTCAGGGATCTCGATGCGCTGATCGACCGGATCGGCGCGCTTGAAGGCGTCGAACGCACGCTCTCGTCCATCATCCTGTCGACGCGAATCGACCGCTGAAACGGTTGGTGGTCAGGCTCGGAGGATAGAAATCAGCCGGTTCGCTGGGAGCCTACTTCGCCCTGCTTGGTGGCGAGCCAGATGACATGCCGCGCGCCGCGCTTGCCGCCCGCGCGGGCCTTCACTTCCTCGGCCGAAAAACCTGCCTGACGCAGCCTGCTCGTGAAGGACCGATCCGGCCCTGACGACCACACGGACAGCACGCCGCCCGGCCGCAGGGCGGAGCGCGCACGGTGCAGGCCGGCTACGCTGTAGAGAGCGTCGTTGGCCTCCCGCGTCAGCCCTTCCGGGCCATTGTCCACGTCGAGAAGAATGGCGTCGTAGGTCGACGAGGCAGACTTTATCAGGAGGCCGACGTCGGTTTCGCGGATGGTTACACGCGGGTCTTCGAGGCAGCCGGCAAACACCTCTGCCATCGGGCCGCGCGCCCAGGCGACGACGGAAGGCACCAGCTCCGCGACGGTGACATGGGCGTCGGCGCCGAGCGCGGAAAGGGCGGCGCGAAGTGTAAAGCCCATGCCCAGCCCGCCGATGAGAATGTGGGGCGATCGGCGGCCGCCGATCCGCTGGCAAGACAGCGTCGCCAGCGCCTCTTCCGAGCCGCTGAGCCGGCTGTTCATCAGCTCGTTGGTTCCCAGCATGATCGAGAATTCGCTGCCGCGCCTTTTGAGGCGAAGCTCTCCGCCGCCCGGCGTCGTCGCCGAATCGAGCTGGACCCAGGGCAGCATCGACTATGCCGTGACCGTTGCTGGCTGGCTCCAGCGGGCGACGACGAGGCGATAGGGAATCAGCGCGACGACGGCGATGATGAGCTTTACCGACAGGTCGCCCAGCGCCCAGGATTGCCAGCGGGCCGCCTCATGCTGCAGGACGCCGAACAGCGGCGCCATCTCCAGCGCGAAGTCGTCGCTCGGGCCGACGAAGAAGAAGGCCGGTGCAAAGGCGAGGGAGAAGAAGATGATCGTGTCGATGACCGAGCCGACCAGCGAGCCGAACACCGGCGCGCGCCACCAGCTCTTGCGGCGAAGCCAGTTGAACACGGTGACGTCGAGCAGCTGGCCGAACAGGAACGCCGCGCCCGAGGCAGCGGCGATGCGCGCCAGCCGATCGGCGGCGGTGCCGTATTCGATGAGGCCATAGCGGAACAGCAGCGGCGGCACGATAATGGAGCAGGTCACCGCGGTCATGAAGCCGATAAAGACGACGCGGCGCGCCATCTGCGGGCCATAGCGGCGGTTGGCAAGGTCGGTGACGAGGAAGGCGGCGGGGTAGGTGAAGGCGCCCCAGGTCAGGAGGTCGGCAAGCGCAAGCGAGCCGAACTGTCCCCGTACGGGAAACTGCACAAGAATATTCGACGCCACGACGACAAGCGCCATGGCGACCACGAAGGGCAGATAACGTGCGGAAGAATTCATTTTTTTAGCCTGGGTGATGGAACCAGTGGAGCGCGACGCTGGCAAAATGGCCGGATCGCGCTCTCAGTCAGGCGGTTGTCCCCCGCCGGAAAGTCGATCAGGCAGCCTGCTCGGCCAGCTTCTTTGCGACCTGCTTTTTCAGCAGGCGGGCGCGCTGCGACAGCTCGCTGACATCGGCCTTCGCCAGGAAGGCGTCGAGGCCGCCGCGATGCTCGACCGAGCGCAGGGCGTTGGCCGAAATGCGCAGGCGCACGTTCTGGTTCAGCGCTTCGGAGATCAGCGTGACGTTGACCAGGTTCGGCAGGAACCGGCGCTTCGTCTTGTTGTTTGCGTGGCTGACATTGTTGCCGGTCATAACGGCCTTGCCGGTCAATTCACAAGCGCGAGACATAATTACTTACCTTCGGTTCGAGACGGCCAATGCGACTGCGGCGCACCAAAAGTGCATGGCGCGCAGTCTGGTCAAGCGGCCGCATGGAAAAGTTGGCGTTGCATAGTCGGGTTTGGCTCACCCGTCAAGGGTGGGGCGCCTGCGGCCCGATCACAAGACGGGTGTTTTGGTAACCTTCGTCGGCAATTGCGGTGCAGAGGTCGTGCCATTCGCACCCGATGCAGGCTTGCCGGGTCTCTCCGGCGTGGAATGCGTGGCGCATTTTGGCGATCCAATCGGCATTCAGCGAGAATCGCTCGCCGGGCCGCACCGGCCGGCCGAGCAGCGTTTCCACCGCCCGCGCCGCGCTTTCGTCGCGCTCCACAACGCTCTGGCCGAAACAGTGTTCGTCCTTGTCGGCAAGCAGTGGGGCGCAGATGTCGTCCGGCCCGGCGACGAGAATCAGGTCTTCGCCGCCGCCGAGCCTTTCGACGATCTTGTCGTAGTTTGCCGTAAACGCGCCGCTATATCCCTTGCCGGCATAGGTCAGCATGCACAGGAGATGGTGGGCGCGAATACGGATGGTCATTAGGCTCAGGCCTTGGGCTTGCCGGCGCGGCGGGTGGCCTCGACGCTTGCCGTGGCCAGCGCCGACTTGACGATGCCGCCGAGGATGAAGGGGGTAACGCCGTAGGTGATGGCATCGTTGACGCCGATCATCGCCGCCAGCCAGGCGCCGCCCATCACCAGGATGAAGGCGTTGCCAAGAAGCATGGCAACGAAGCTGCGCAGCAGGTTGCCGTTGCCGGTCCAGCCGCGCTCGGCCAGCCAGCCGACCATGGCGGCCGCGATCGGGAAGGCGAAGAGATAGCCAGCCGTCGGGCCGGCGAAGTGCGCGAGGCCGCCTGCGCCGCCCGCCAGCACCGGCAGGCCGACGACAGCTTCGCCCATCCAGGCCAGGACGGTGATGGCGCCGAGGCGCCAGCCATAGAGCGCGCCAATGAGGGTGACGGCGAAGGTCTGCATGGTCATGGGCACCGGCACCATCGGCACCTCGACCCAGGACGAGGCGGCCAGAAACAGCGTGCCCAGCGCCACGACGGCGGCGCGCAGCGCAAGCGGACGGTCGCGCAGGCGAAGCGGCACGAAGGCGCTACGGGCGGTCGCGGCAGAAAGGTTATTCATCTTGGGTCTCCAGAAATGGGGTGGTCCGAGCAACGTGCCGGCCTCCGGCCGCGCATCGCGGGCGCAAGGTATTCCACAGTCCGATGATGCAGTGCAATAAGGCGGCTGTAAATCCTGGCTACCGGCGGACCGGGACTGGCCGCGCCCCGATACTGGTCCATATATCCGCCGGAATTGCGCGGTTGATCGCCGCGAAGGGATTTTTCGCGCGTCGCGCTTTCGGCGCGCCAGGCAGAGAGGGCGCCAGTCATGGCGAGCAAGTTCAAGGCAGTTCCGGCCGCGGTGGCGGTCGCCGTTCTTTTCACTTCGGGTTCCGCAGGCGCGGCGGCGGCGCAATCCTTCCGCAGCGAATACACCATCTCCTTCCTCGGGCTCACCATCGCGCGCTCCAAATTCGACAGCACCTTCGACGGCGACCGCTTTTCGCTGCGCGGCAGCATGTCGAGCGCGGGCATCGCGCAGATATTCGACGACACCAAGGGCACCGTCTCCGCCTCCGGCCGCTTCTCCGGCACCTCGCCGCGCCCGGACGATTTCGTCACCAACTATGTGTCGGGCAGCAAGGCGAAGAAGACCGAGATCGGCTTCTCCGGCGGCAATGTGAGCAAGGTGGTCAACGTGCCGCCGCTGAAGAAGCCCGACGACGACTGGGTCCCCGTTGCAAAGGCCGACCTTCGGTCCGTGCTCGACCCGCTCTCGGCGACGCTGGTCCGCGCCGACAAGCCGGACCAGGTCTGCAGCCGCACGGTCAAGATGTTCGACGGCGAGATGCGCGCCAACCTGGTGCTCAGCTATGTTTCGACCGGGCCGGTTTCGATCCCCGGCTATTCGGGCGAGGCCGTGACCTGCAGCGCGCGCTTCGTGCCGGTCGGCGGCTATCGCAGCGGCCACAAGTCGATCGAGTACCTGAAAAACCGCAGCAAGATCGCCATCTCGTTTGCGCCGATCGGCACAACCGGGGTATATGCGCCTGTCTACGCCACGGTCGGTACGCAGATCGGCACTATAACAATCCGGGCGCGGAAGTTCGAGGCTGTGAATTAGGGGGCGGATGGAGCCCCGACCGGGGGGGAATATGGGTCGTGCCACGCTGATCGGCTTTTCGGCTGTCGCCATGTGGGCGCTTCTGGCGCTCCTGACCGACGCGTCCGGCCAGGTTCCGCCCTTCCTGCTGTCGGCCATCACCTTCGCCATAGGCACCTGTGTCGGCCTCGTTGCGCGGTTGTTCATGCCGCAGCCGGCGGCGCAGCCGAAGATCCCGCCGCAAGTCTGGCTCATCGGCATTGCCGGCCTGTTCGGCTACCACTTCTTCTACTTCACCGCGTTGCGCAACGCGCCGGCGGTGGAGGCGAGCCTGATTGCCTATCTGTGGCCGCTGTTCATCGTGCTCGGCTCGGCGCTGATGCCGGGCGAGCGGCTGCGCTGGAACCATATCGCCGGGGCGCTGCTGGGACTTGCCGGAACCTTCATGATCGTCACCAAGGGCGGCGGGCTTTCCTTCGACAGCCGCTACACCTTCGGCTACGCCATGGCCTTTGTCTGCGCCTTCCTGTGGTCGGGCTACTCGCTGCTGTCCCGGCGCTTCCCGGCCGTGCCCACCACGATCGTCACCTGGTTCTGTGCGGCGACCTCCATCCTGTCCTTCCTCTGCCATCTGATGCTGGAGGAAACCGTGCTTCCGGCTAATGCCGGCCAGTGGCTGGCGGTCGTCGGCCTCGGGCTGATGCCGGTGGGGGCGGCCTTCTATGCCTGGGACCACGGCGTCAAGCGCGGCAACATCCAGGTTCTGGGCGCGGCCAGCTATGCCGCACCGCTTCTGTCGACGCTGGTGCTGATCGCCGCCGGCTTCGCCGAGCCGACGCCTAGCATCATCGCCGCCTGTATCCTGATCACCGGCGGCGCGGTGCTGGCCGCCAAGTCCATGCTGTTCGGGAAGAGCCAGCCGGCGGGAGCCGAGGCATGATGCCCTTTGCCGGCGGTCTCGAAGCGACGGCCAACGGCATGCTGCTGTTTTCGGTGGCTGCGGCCTGTGTCTATTTCTTCCTGCTCGACGCTCCGGTTTCATTGCGGCGCTCGGTGGTCAAGACGGTTCCTGTGCTGCTGCTGGCGGCGCTGGCGCTGATGCACGGCGGACCACTGTTGCTGGTAGGCGCGCTGGGGTTCAGCGCGCTGGGCGACGCCTTCCTGTCGCGCCAGGGCGACAAGGCTTTCCTGGGCGGGCTCGCCAGCTTCCTGGCCGCGCATGTGCTTTACGTCGTGTTGTTCGCGCATGCCGGTGGCGGGCTGGACGTGCTCCTGTCGTCGCCTCGGCTGCTCATCGGCATCGCCATCGCGATCTTCGCCGTTGTCATGCTGGCCGTGCTGTGGCCACGGGTGGAGGCCGGCCTCCGGATGCCGATCGCGGTCTATGTCGTGGCGATCCTGGCCATGGGGCTCGCCGCGCTGACGCTGCCCGACCGGCGCATCATCGTCGGCGCCGTGCTGTTCATCGCCTCCGACGCGCTGCTGGCGACGGAGAGGTTCCTGCTTGCGCCAGGCTCGTCGCAGCGCTTCTGGATGCTCCACGCGGTGTGGGCTTTCTATTACGTCGCGCAGGCGCTGATCGCGCTGGGATTCTTGACGGCGGTGTGAACCTGGCGAACCGCGGAAACTATTCCTCGGCGCCCGGCTCCCAACCCTCCTCGGCCATCTCGAACTGCGAAAACTCGAAGCCCGGCGCAACCGTGCAGCCCACCAGCGTCCAGTCGCCAAGGCTTTTCGCCGTCTGCCAGAAGCCGGCGGGCACGATGTGCTGCGGGTGCTCGCCGGCGAAAAGGTCCGGACCGAGGCGGTGGCGGGTTACGCCGCGGCCTTCCTCGTGCATGGCGATCTCGAGCGGGGCGCCGGCATAAAAGTGCCAGATCTCGGCCGCGTCCTTCACCCGGTGCCAGACCGAGACGTCGCCTGCCTCGAGCAGGAAATAGATGGCGGTCGAGTGGCCGCGCGGGTTGAAGGCGGTGGCGTCGCGGAACGTCTGGACATACCAGCCGCCCTCGGGGTGGCGCCGCATGCCCAGCTTTTCGATGATGGATGCAGCAGTCATCTCAGCGGACATCAGAACACGTCCTTGCGTTTGCGGATTTCGGCGAACACGGCCTCGTCGGCGGCGTTCTCCATGCCGAGGTTCCTGCGGATGGCCGGGTCGTGCCAGCGCAGGAAGGGGTTGGTGGCAAGCTCCTCGCCGATGGTGGTGGGAAGCGTCGGCTTGCCCTCGGCGCGCAGCCGGTTGATCTGCGCCGCGCGCTCCTTCAGCGCCGAATTGGTCGGGTCGACGGTCAGCGCGAAGCGCGCATTGGCCTGAGTGTACTCATGGCCGCAATAGACCTTCGTCTCGGGCGGCAGCGCGGCAAGCTTCTTCAGCGATTCGAGCATGACCGCCGCCGGCTTTTCGAACAGCCGCCCGCAGCCCAGCGCAAACAGCGTGTCGGCGGTGAAGGCCATTTGCGCGGTGGGAATGTAGTAGGAGACATGCCCCGCGGTGTGGCCCGGCGTCTCGATCACATAGATGAGGTGGTTGCCGAACGGGATGGTCGCGCCTTCTTCCACCGCTTCGTCGATGCCGGGGATTTTCCCGGCCTCGGCTTTCGGGCCGACAATGCGCAGGCCGAAACGCTGCTTCAGCGCCAGATTGGCCTCGACGTGGTCGCCGTGGTGATGGGTGGTGAGGATCATCGTCGGCTTCCAGCCGGTGCGCTGGACGGCGGCAAGGATCGGCGCTTCCTCCGGCGCGTCGATGAGCGCAACTTGACCGCTCTCGGTATCGCGCACCAGAACGCCGAAATTGTCGCTGCGGCACATGAACTGTTCGATCTCGAGCGTCATCGGTGGTCTCCTTGTCGCGGGGGACGATAGGGCGGCGAGTGGTGACTGTCATCCCCGGCAGAGCGTTATTGGGTCGACGAATGGTCGCCTCTAGTCGGGAAACGTCTCCATGCGCTCGGCAAATATCCGGAAGCCAGCGCGCTGGTATGTCGATTTCGCCTTGGGATGATCGCTGGTGTCGGTGTGCAGCCAGACGCGCTGCGTCGCATGCGACCAGACCTCCCGGAGCGCCCGATCCAGCAGGCAAGGACCGAGCTTTTGTCCTTGGACATCGGCAATCAGCCCGAAATGGACGAGTTCGACCTCCGGCTGGCCGACGCCGTCAAACTCGCACAAGCCGACCGCCCGGCCATCGACGCGCAGCACGTAGACATGTGTGGCGGGATTGGTGAGGAAGTCTCGAAGCTCTTCCGCAGGCATCCGCAATCGCATATCCCAGTTCAGCGGCTCGCCGACTGCGCGGTAGAGCGCAACATATTCTGCCGGATCAAGCGTTTCCCGCTCTATCCTGGCTGCGGCCACAGGCGCAGGAAATACCGCTCCTTGCGGCGCGTCCGTCATTTCCAGATAGGTGACGAGAAGGTCGACCATGTGTCCTCACGAACTGCCAGCAGTGTGGCGCAACCGACGACGATCGTCGTGGAACTCGTAGAGCACGTCATCAGGGGCATCTGCAACGGGGCGCCTTGGGCCGTCAGACGACGGCTTTGTTGAACTCGCCGGGCAACGTCGCTACCGTCATGAGCATGAATTCGGATATCGTCGACCTGCGATCCTTCTACGGCACCCCGCTTGGCCATGTCGCCGAGCAGTCGATCGGCATGGCGCTGGCATCGATCTGGGCCAGCATTCCCAGCGAGCGGCTGGTGGGGCTCGGCTATGCCTTGCCTTGGCTCGACCGCTTCGGCGCCGATGCCGAGCGCGTCTTCGCCTTCATGCCGGCGACGCAGGGCGCGGTGAGCTGGCCGCCGGCGCGGCCGTCGGCCACCGCGCTCGTGTTCGATGAGGAACTGCCGCTGCCCGACGCTTCGATCGACCGCATGCTTCTGGTGCATTCGCTCGAGCATGCAGAGAACCCACGCGAAACGCTGAAGGAGATCTGGCGTGTGCTGGCGCCGGCGGGCCGGGTCGTCATCGTGGTGCCCAACCGCCGCGGCGTCTGGGCGCGTTTCGAGCACACGCCTTTCGGCACCGGGCGGCCGTTCTCACGCGGCCAGCTCAACGAATTGCTGCGCGACGCCAATTTCACGCCTGCCTCCTGGTCGGAGGCGCTGCTGTTCCCGCCCACGCACAGCAGTCTGGTCATGCGCTTCCACAATGTTCTGGAGCGCGTGGGCCGCCGCTGCTGGCCGATCTTTTCCGGTGTCATCGTGGTAGAGGCGCAGAAGCGCCTCTACCAGGGCCTGCCGGTGGCGCAGCGCGCCTCGCGCCGTGTCTTCGTGCCGGTGCTGACGCCTCAGGGCGTTCGCGGTCATGCACGGGCCGCAGACAAGGCCAGCCCGTCCAGAAGCTGACGTTACGCCGGCTGGGCGGCCCGCCGGCGCAAGGTCTCGCTCGGCTCGATCAGCAGCGAGAGGGCCGCGGCGGCAATGCCCGTCATGCCGGCGATCTGGAAGGCCAGCACGTAGTCGCCCTGCATCTCGCGCAACGCCCCGCCGAAGAAGGCGGCGGTGGCCGCACCGACCTGGTGGCCGGCGACGATCCAGCCGAACACCAGCGGCCCCGAGCGATCGCCGAAGGCCTCGTTGGAGAGCCTGAGCGTGGGCGGTACGGTAGCGATCCAGTCGAGCCCATAGAGCACGGCGAAGATGGTCAAGCTGACGCCGGAAAAGCCGGAATAGGGCAGATAGACCAGCGAAAGACCGCGTATGCCGTAATAGACGCCGAGAAGCTTGCGCGGGTCGAAGCGGTCGGTCAGCCAGCCCGATAGCGTCGTGCCGATCAGGTCGAATATGCCCATCAGGGCCAGAAGGCTGGCGGCACGCACTTCCGGAATGCCCATGTCGCCGCAGAAGGCGATCAGATGGGTGCCGACCAGCCCGTTGGTGGTGAAGCCGCAGATGAAGAAGGTGGCGAAGAGATACCAGAACACGCGGGTCTTGGCCGACTGCAGCAGCGTGCCGAGGGTCATGGTCAGGAAATTGCCGCTGGCGGCCAGGGGCGGCTGCTCGGCCTCGCCAGGCTCGGCGCCGTAGCGCGTGATGCCGATGGAGGCCGGGCGCTCGGGCACAAGGAAATAGACCAGCGGCAGGAGCGCGGCGGTGGCGACCGAAACCGCGATGACGACCGGCTGCCAGCCGCCGGACTGGGCCAGCGCCGCCAGGAAGGGCAAAAACACCAGCATGCCGGTGGCGCTGGAGGCCGACATCAAGCCCATCATCAGGCCGCGATTGGTCTTGAACCAGCGGTTGACGATCGTTGCGCCGAGCACGGAAGCGACCGCGCCCGAGCCAATGCCGGAAAGCACGCCCCATGTGGCGATCAGGTGCCAGGGCTCGCTCATCGTCAGGCTCAGGGCGGTCGAGGCCGACATCAGCGCAAGCGCGGCCAGCAGCGTGCGCCGCAGGCCCACCCGCTCCATCAGAGCGGCGGCGAAGGGGCCGGCCAGGCCGTAAAGGAAGATGCCGATTGCCGCTGACAGCGAGATCGTGTCGCGGCGCCAGCCGAAGGCTTCCTCCAGCGGCAGCATCAGAACGCCCGGGGTCGAGCGCAAGCCGGCCGCGATCAGCAGCGAAAGGAAGATCACCGCCACGACCACGAAGGCGTAACGCTGGCCAAAGGGACGATTTTGAACTATGTTCATGTTACTGACCGGTACGTTGCGGATCGCCTATGTACGTACCGGTCAGTAACAAAGTCAAGAGAGCACGTGCATGCCAACCAAGACGAGCACCACACAGCTGACAGAAACTGCCAAGCCTGGCGAGGCGGGACAGCACCAGCCGCGCGCGGCCGAGCGCATATTGGGCGTGGCGCGCAACCTGTTCTATCGCCAGGGCATCCGCGCCATCGGCGTCGACGAGATCGTTCGGCAGGCGGGCGTCACCAAGCCGAGCCTCTACCGCAGCTTTTCCTCCAAGGACGAGCTCGCGGCCACCTATTTGCGCGCCTACGAGGTCGAGTTCTGGGAGCGTTTCGACCAGGCGGTGGCGGCGCATCCTGGCGATCCGCGCAGCCAGATCCGTGCCTTCCTGACCAGGGTCGGCCACCGCGCGGTGCAGCCTGACTATCGCGGCTGCGGCATGACCAATGCGGCGATCGAATATCCCGAGCATGGCCACCCGGCGCGCCTGGTGGGCGAGGCCAACAAACGCGAGCTGCGCCGGCGCCTGCGCGCCATGGCGGCCGAAATGGGCGCGGAAGACGCCGACACGCTGGGCGACGGCCTGCTGCTTCTGATCGAGGGTGCCTATGTTTCCGGCCAGTTGTTCGGCCCCGGCGGTCCCGCTGCTTCCGTCGCTGAAAATGCCGATCGGCTGATTGCCGCAAGCCTGAAGGCGCGTTGACGAGTGCGTCCGACGCCCGGCGGGATTACTCCGAGCCCACGAGCCGTTTCGGCTCATGTTCGGGCAAGAGCTCATCCGTGACCTGCGCGACGCCAGCTACAGGGCTGTCCGTCTGCTCGACCTCGCGCAGCCATTCGCGCCAGATCGCAACCAGTAGCGCCATCAGCACCGGGCCGATGAACAGGCCCAGGAAGCCCATGGTCTTCACGCCGCCGATCAGTCCGAAGAAGGTGGGCAGGAAGGGCAGCTTGATCGGCCCGCCGACCAGCTTCGGCCGCAGCGTCTTGTCGACGATGAACAGCTCGATCGAGCCCCAGGCAAGCAGGGCGATGCCGGCGATCGGCGTGCCGCGCGCCACCAGATAGGCCGAGACCAGCGTGAACGACAGCGGTGCACCACCGGGGATCAGCGCCATGACGCCGGTCAGCACGCCGAGCGTGACCGGCGACGGCACGCCGGCGATCCAGTAGGCGATGCCCAGCACCACGCCTTCGCCGATGGCGATCAGCGTCATGCCGGTGACCGTGGAACTGATCGTGGCCGGCACCACGCCGGAGATCCGATCCCAGCGCGTCGGTAGGATGCGCTCGCCGAGCTTGCCGATCTGCTTGGCGAAGCCCTCGCCGTCGCGATAGACGAAGAACAGCGCGATCAGCATGAACAGCAGCGTCAGCAGCAGGTTGAAGGCGCCTCCGCCGGCCGCCAGCACGCCGCGATAGATGCTGCCGATATTGGCGCCGCTGACGATCTGGATGAGCTCGCCGATGGCGCCGGGGTGGCCGATGTAGCGCGTCCACTGCTCGTTGGCCCATTCGCCGACGACCGGGAGTGTGCTGATCCATTCAGGCGTGGGCGCACCGTTGCGATTGGTCTCGACCGCCCAGGTGAACCACTCGCGAACTTCGTTGACCGTGTAGATGCCGGCCAGAACGATCGGCACCACCAGGAAGGCGACTATGAACAGGATCGCCAGCGTGGCGGCAACGGTGCGGTTGCCGGAAACCCCGTCGAGCAGTCTGCGATAGAGCGGCCAGCTTGCAAAAGCGATGACGAGTGCGGCCAGCACCGGCACCAGGAAGCCATGGAAGAAGTAAATGCCGGCCGCGACGATGAGCACGAGCAGCCAGCGCGCGGCGGTCAGGGGAGGGATGAGCGGAATACGGGCAGGTGTGGAAAGCCCGAGCAGGCGGGGTTCCCGTTTGGAGGTCCCGGATTCCAGTTCGCTCAAAAGAAAGTTCTCCTCGGCTGGGCGGTGCACTCTTCACTACCCTGTTGCGCGGGCCGCACCAAGGGGTTTCGCGCAGATATAGGTATTCGCCGGGTCGGGCGAAATGCGGAGCCCGGCCACGGTACGATTTAGTGATCATAGCTGCGGAAATGCGCTGCTTTGTGACGATGTGTGCGACCTGCTGGCGCGGCTTGTTCTATCGCGCCAGTTCGCTCAGCCCAGGCGAGGATTATGCCATGTCGGGCTGCAGGGGCCTTCCGACATGTTCCAGGTCGTAAGGCGTGGTCTGATAGACTTGGTTGATCCAGTTGCCGAAAAGCAGATGGGCATGCGAGCGCCACCGGTTGAGCGGTCGGCGGGCCGGATCGTCGTCGGGGTAATACCCGTGCGGCACCTCAATCGGCGTACCGGCGGCCACGTCGCGGTCATATTCTTCCTTGAGCGACGTGGAATCATATTCGATGTGGTTGAACATATAGAGCCGGTTGCCGGTCGTCTCAGCCAGCAGGCAGGGGCCGGTCACGTCCGATTCCATCAACAGGTCCAAGCCCGAGCCCGAGGGAATGTCGGCGCTGCGCACCTCCGTCCAGCGTGAGACGGGAATGGCGAAATCGTCCGAAAAGCCCGCAAGGTAAGGCGAGGCGGGCGCATTGTTGCTGTGACGGAAAACCCCGAAGGCCTTCTTGTCGAGCGTGTATTTCGGGACGCGATGGAAATGCCAGGCCGCGGCCATGGCTCCCCAGCAGATGAAGAACGAGGAATGGACGTGGGTGGTCGTCCACTCGAAGATGCGCTTGAGTTCGTCCCAGTAGGTGACTTCTTCGAAGTCCAGCAGTTCTATGGGCGCGCCGGTGACGATGAACCCGTCGAACTTGCGGTCCCTGACTTCTTCCCAGGTCTGATAGAAGGAGATGAGATGCTCCTCGGACGTGTTCTTCGCCTTGTGATTGCCCACGCGCACTAGCGTCAGCTCAACCTGAAGGGGCGAGGCGCCGATCAGACGGGCGAATTGCGTCTCCGTGCGGATCTTGTTCGGCATGAGGTTCAGGAGCCCGATCTGCAGCGGACGGATGTCCTGGCGCAGCGCCGTCCGTTCGTCCATCACGGATACGCCTTCGCGTACAAGCACCTCGTGGGCAGGGAGCTGATCGGGGATCTTGATCGGCATCGCACAAACTCCAAAACAAAAAAGACCGGTGGCGAAATCGCGACCGGTCCGAACGAATTTGTCGTCATCGGTCCCTTTAGCGACTTATTTAACGTGGCTGCAAGCCGACCGGCCAAATCACCACGGAACGTCAAGCCTTTTACGTCCGCGCCTGGGCGGCGTCAACGGCAAAGCTTTTTCTCGACAATCCGCGCCCTGGCGAGTATTTCCCTCGCGTCCCTTTTTGACCTTGGAAAGCCGGATTTTCAGCCATGACGCAAGCGAATGACATGAGCCGCCCGCAGCCGAAGCCCGGCATCATGGACATCGCCGCATATGTGCCCGGCAAAAGCAGCGCGCCTGCCGGCGTCGCCAAGGTGCACAAGCTGTCGTCGAACGAAAATCCGCTTGGCGCTTCGCCGGCCGCGATCGAGGCCGTGCGCGACGTGGCCGCACGGCTCGAATTCTATCCCGACGGCTCGGCGACCAAGCTGCGCGAGGCGATCGGCGAGGTCTATGGCCTGAATCCGGCAAACATCGTCTGCTCGAACGGTTCCGACGAGATCATCGGCCTCCTGGCGCAGACCTACCTGCAGCCGGGCGACGAGGGCATCTTCACCGAGCACGGTTTTCTGGTCTACCGCATCTACATCCAGGCCGCCGGCGCGGTTCCGGTGGTGGCCAAGGAAAGCAACGAGACGGCCGACGTCGACGCCATCCTCGCGGCGGTGACCGACAAGACCAAGATCGTGTTCCTGGCCAATCCCAACAATCCTACGGGCACCTACATCCCTTACGAGGAGGTGCGCCGGCTGCACGCCGCGCTGCCCAAGCACGTGCTTCTGGTGCTCGACGCGGCCTATGCGGAATATGTGCGCCGCAACGACTATGAGGCGGGCATCGAGCTCGTCTCGAACTCGCAGAACGTGGTCATGACCCGCACCTTCTCGAAGATCCACGGTCTTGGCGGCGCGCGCATCGGCTGGGCCTATGCGCCGACGCACATCGTGGATGCGCTGAACCGCGTGCGCGGGCCGTTCAACGTCAATGCCGCGGCTATCGAGGCTGGTGTGGCCGCCATGCGCGACCGCGCCCATGTCGAGCGCACCGTTGAGCATAACGAGCAGTGGCTTCCCTGGCTTGCGGCACATCTGACGCAACTTGGCCTGAGGGTCACGCCCAGCGTCGGCAATTTCATCCTCATTCACTTCCCGGACGATGGGAAGCACTCGGCGGCATCGGCCGACGACTATCTGACCGCTCGCGGTTATATTCTGCGGCGCGTTGCAGGCTACGGTTTTCCCAACGCGCTGCGGATGACAGTCGGAACCGAAGAAGCCAACCGCGGCGTCGTCGCCGCTCTCACCGAGTTTTTGAAAAGCTAGAAAATGTCCGCTCCATTGTTTGAGAAGATCGCCCTCGTCGGCATCGGCCTCATCGGGTCGTCGCTGGCGCGGGTCATTCGCCGTGAAGGCCTTGCAGGCCATGTCGCCATCGCCACCCGCAGCCCCGACACGCTGAAGCGCGCCGAGGAACTGCAGCTCGGCTCCTCCTACACCACCAGCGCTGCCGAGGCGGTGAACGACGCCGACCTGGTCATCGTCTCGGTGCCGGTCGGCTCGTCCGCCGCTGTCGCCGAGGAGATCGCGCCGACGTTGAAGCCCGGCGCCATCGTCACCGACGTAGGTTCCACCAAGAACTCGGTGATCGCGCAGATGAAGCCGCACATGCCCGCGCATGTGCACTTCATTCCCGGCCATCCGCTGGCGGGTACGGAAAAATCCGGCCCCGACGCCGGCTTCGCCGAGCTGTTCGAGAACCGCTGGTGCATTTTCACGCCGCTGCCGGGCACCGACCCGGAAGCGCTGGAGAAGCTGTCGGAATTCTGGCGGCGCTGCGGCTCCAACATCGACACGATGGACCCCGAGCACCACGACATGGTGCTGGCGATCGTGTCGCACCTGCCGCACATCATCGCCTACAACATCGTCGGCACCGCCGACGACCTGCAGACGGTGACCAAGTCCGAGGTGATCAAGTATTCGGCGTCCGGCTTCCGCGACTTCACGCGCCTGGCCGCATCGGACCCGACCATGTGGCGCGACGTGTGCCTGCACAACAAGGACGCGATCCTGGAAATGCTGGCGCGGTTCTCGGAGGATCTCGCCTCGCTGCAACGCGCGATCCGCTGGGGCGACGGCGAAAAACTGTTCGACCTGTTCACGCGCACCCGCACCATCCGGCGCTCGATCATCGACGCCGGTCAGGATATCGACGCGCCCGACTTTGGCCGCCAGGTCGTCGCGCATCCGGAGAAGCTGGCGAAGGGCTGAGCGGCACGCCGCTCAGGTTTTGTCTCCTCACCCGGCATCCGGGTGAGGAGCGTTTCAGCGTGAGCTGACGTCTGCAGGTCTACTGCAGCGGCGGCACCTGGCCCAGCTTGATGAAGCCGAGCGAGGCCTTGCCCTTGACGATCTTCAGCGGCAGCGACGGCGAGCTGCCGAGGATGGAAAGGCCCATGAAGCCCTGGTGGATTTCCCGGCTCTTTTCCGGAAGCACGCCGCCCAGCACTGTCGCAAGTCCTTGCGGATCGCGCATGGTCACCTTGAACTGGGCGTCGACCAGCCCGTCCTGATCGACCGAGAACGGCCCGCTCAGCGAGATGCCGGTCGTCTCGCTGGTCGAGAGGTCGAGCGTGCGGATGACGCCGGACTGGCCGCGGAGGCTCTGCGCCCGGCTGGCGATGAGCTGGACGCCGTTGTTGAGGGTGAGGTCAGTCTCCCCCGACAGAGGCGGCACGGTGCGCCCGTCGACCAGCACAGGGTCGAGGGAGAGGCCGGAGAAGGTGCCGGCAAGGTCGACGTTTTCGCCGTTGGGGCGCATGTGTCCCTCGAAGGTTTCGACGGTCGCCAGTTGCGCGCCGGCGGCGGTGGCGGCGCGAAGCTGCCTGCCTTCCACCGAGACCCGCTCCGGCAGCGGATGGGCCAGCCGCACGCTTGCCCGCAGATTGCCCCAGTCGAACGCCAGCGGCTGCAAATGCGGCACGGCGACACTGGCCGGGCCGTCGAGCTCGGCTATGAGGTGGGCGGGATCGTAAATCTGGCCCACCGAGCGGAAGCCGCCGGCCGAGACGCTGATGCCCCGCTGGCTGTCTTCGAAGGCGACGTGGTCGCAGAACAGGCCGAGGCGAAAGGGATAACCGCGCGCCACCGGGTTGGCGCATTCGGCTGTCACGCCGTCGTGGTTCAGCGCCGCGACGCTGGTCTTGGCCTTCGCCTCGAGCTTGTCGGCGAGGTAGAACCAGCCCGCGGTGTAGCCGACGCACAGGACGACCACCAGGAGTGCCAGCCAAAGGAAGCGGCGGCTGTAGTTTGGCTTGCGGTTCTCGTCTGACGACATTTTTCGCGTCGATCCTCTTGTCTGGGCGATCTTTTCAGAACCGGGGGCCGGCAAGGCAAAATCCGGTTTCCCCTTTCGGCGTCGATATTTTATCCATGGCTCCGGGGCAGCGGAGCGCTGCATGCGGAGTTGGCTTGTCGATATGGGCGATTTTTGGGTTTTTGGCTACGGTTCGCTGATCTGGCGCCCAGGTTTCGCGCATATCGAGACGCAGCGCGCGCATCTGCACGGATTTCGCCGTTCGCTGTGCGTGCATTCCTACGTCCATCGCGGCACGAAGGAACGCCCCGGCCTGGTGCTGGGGCTCGACCGCGGCGGCTCCTGCGTGGGCCTCGCCTTCCGCGTGCCGGGCGATCTGCGCGAGGAGGTGGTGACCTATCTGCGCGAACGCGAACTGGTCACCAACGTCTATGTCGAGCGCACCCATGTCGTGCGGCTCGCCGCCGGCGGCAAGGTGGAGGCACTCTGCTACATCGTCGACCGCGCGCATGAGCAGTATGCTGGCAATCTCCACGAGGCAGAGGCGGCGAGCATCGTCGCCGGTGCGGTCGGGCAGTCGGGGCCCAACGAAGAATATGTGCTCAACACGCTCCAGCACCTGGAAGCGCTCGGCATCCGCGACCACTGGCTGGAGGGCGTGGCGCGGCGGCTCGGCATGGGCTGAGCGCTGCTCGCGCTCATGTGACGGGAAAACTCACTCGTTCGGGTTTGAACGATTGTCTGCCGCGGCATAGTTTTCCGTGAGGCCGCACTGACCCTGCGGTCCGGAGAACATGGAGAGCTGATCTTGCAGAAACGACGTCTCGGACGCACCGACCTCGAAATCGCGCCACTGGTGCTCGGCGGGAATGTCTTCGCCTGGACCGCGGACGAAAAAACTTCCTTCGACCTGCTCGACCGCTTCGTCGCGGCCGGACTCAACACGATCGACACCGCGGATGTCTATTCGCGCTGGGCGCCGGGCCACAGCGGCGGAGAGTCGGAGACAATCATCGGCAAATGGATGAAGAGCCGCGGCAATCGCCACAAGGTGATCGTCGTCACCAAGGTCGGCTCGGACATGGGGCAGGGAAAGGTCGATCTTTCCGCCGCGTACATCGCCCGCGCGGTCGAGGCCTCGCTGACGCGTCTGCAGACCGATTTCATCGACCTCTACCTGTCGCACTGGCCGGATGCGAGCACGCCCTACGAGGAAACGCTCGGCGCCTATGAGAAGCTGATCGAGCAGGGGAAGGTTCGCAATATCGGCGCCTCCAACCTCGACGCCGACCAGCTTGGTGCGGCGCTGAAGGTGGCAAGGGAAAAGGGCTTGCCGCGCTACGACGTGCTGCAGCCGGAGTACAATCTCTATGACCGCGCTAGCTATGACGGTCCGCTGCGCGACCTCTGCATGGCCGAGGACATCGGCGTCATCACCTATTTCAGCCTGGCCAAGGGCTTCCTGTCCGGCAAATACCGCAGCGAGGCCGATCTCGGCAAAAGCCCGCGCGGCGAGGGCGTGAAGCAATATCTCGATGCGCGGGGCATGCGCATATTGGCTGCGCTCGACGCGGTTTCCACGCGCCATGCGGCCAAGCCGGCAGAGGTCGCGCTGGCCTGGGTCATCGCGCGCTCCGGCGTCACCGCTCCGATCGCGAGCGCCACCTCGCTGCCGCAGATGGACAGCCTGATCCGCTCGGCCGAGTTGAAGCTCGACGCAGCCGACATTGCCGAACTGGACGCGGCGAGTGCTTAAATATCGATAGAATTGAAAAGCCCGTCCCGATCAGTCCGGGGCGGGCTTTTCTTCAGGCGCTGACGCCCAGCTCCTTCAGCCGCTCCACGGCGGTCGGCGGCAGCGGCGGCTGGTCCGTTCTGCTTGCCTCGATCAGCAGCTGGTCGCAGGCGGCTTCGGTTTCGGCGATCAGCCGCTGCATGAACTCTTCCTTGCCCAGCCCCGGCGGAATCGGCGGCAGGAAGCGGGCATGGATGGTGCCCGGATAGCGCATGAACTTGCGGCGCGGCCAGTAGAGCCCGGCGACATGCGCCACCGGCACGACCGGCAGGTTGAGCTGCGAATAGAGCTCCACGATGCCCCACTTGTAGGCCGGCTCGGCACCGGGCGGGCGGCGCGTGCCTTCGGGGTAGATGATGAGCTGGCGGCTGTTGCGGGCCAGCTCTTCCTTGGTCGCGGCCACGGCGGCCTTGAGCGCCTTCGAACGGCTGCCGCGATTGACCCCTATCATGCGCATCTTGGCGAGGTACCAGCCGAAGAGCGGTATCCAGGTCAGTTCCCGCTTGAGGATGTAGAGCGCATCCGGAATGTGGGGGAGAAAGGCGATGGTATCCCAAAACGACTGGTGCTTGGGCGCGATGATGTAGGAGCCCTCTGGCAGGTTCTCCTGCCCGGTGATCTCGCTTTTCGTGCCGGCGATCTTTGCCTGCAGCCACAGGCTGGAG
This sequence comes from Mesorhizobium sp. KR1-2, assembly GCF_040045035.1. Taxonomy (NCBI): domain Bacteria; kingdom Pseudomonadati; phylum Pseudomonadota; class Alphaproteobacteria; order Hyphomicrobiales; family Phyllobacteriaceae; genus Mesorhizobium; species Mesorhizobium sp. KR1-2. The sequence goes on from NZ_JBDZDS010000005.1 coordinate 256,859, forward strand.
CGGGCCCAGACCTTGGGCACCAGCCAGGCGCGCTGACGCGACACCAGGAAGTAGAAGGGCGTCCAGAAGATCATCTGGGCGATCAGGTTGACGTAGAAGACGAAGTTGAACGCCAGCGAGCGAAGTTGGATCATGGTTGCGCCTGAAGACAATGTCAGGGCTGGTTACACCAAGTGTGCCGAAAGGAAAACCGGCAGGACTGATCTTAGTTGGTCTTGGTCACGGTGCGGGTGGCATCGACAAGCGTCATGCCGTCCGGCGTCGAGCGCAGCGGCACGATCGCGCGGGCAAGCGCCGCGAGATACTTGGTGTATTCGGTGAACAGCACGCGCAAGGCGGCGCGGCTGGTCATCCAGCTGCCGTTGTCGAGGCGCGAGTTGACGACCGGGTAGGGCTGGAGTTCGGCCCTGTCGATGAAGCGGCTCATCTCCAGCAGGCTGCGCGGCATGTGATAATTGTTGGTGACGAGAATGACGCTCGAATAGGCGTGGTCCTCGACCCATTTGGCGCTTTCCTCGGCATTGCCGATCGTGTCCAGCGCAGCGTGGTCGATGTCGACGCAGCAGGTGAACAGCTCGGTGTCGCCGCCGGTTGCCCGCTGCAGCGACTTGAGGCTGGCGGCGGGATTGACGCCGCTGATGAGCAGGCGCTTGCCCTTGCCCGACTTGAGCAGGTCCAGAGCGGCGTCGAGGCGCGCCTGGCCGCCGGTTAGCACGATGATCGCATCGGCGCTGGGCGGGTTCTCGGGCGTGGTCAGCTGGCTGACATGGTGTGCGAACAGGGCGAAGCCGCCGGCAAAGAGGATGCCTGCACCGGCCAACCCGAGGATGGACATGCGAAGAAATGCGCTGCCGCGCTTGGAGCATGTCCCGGCTATTGCCAAATCGTCCCTCATGCCGCCGTTGGCACCCTTCATTTCGACCACGTCATCATATCATGTAAATTAGTGATTGGCGGCCAACCGTCGACTGTCTCCGCACATTGCATTACAGCCGGTCGCGCTTTCGTGAGAGGAGACTAAAGCCCCTCGTGATGGCTCACGTCGATGTCTTTCAGATAGGTGACCACCGTGACATGCGAGGTGGCGGCCGTCAGCACGCCGATGACCAGCACGATGAGGGCGACCCCGCCATAGCCTGCCGCGCCAATGGCGAAGTTGCCGAACAGCGCGGTCGCCTGGTCGGCCTCAGGCGTCGCGAGATTGCGTGACGACCACCATGAAAAGGCGATGAACACGATCATGGCGGCAATCCCGCCGGCGGCCGCACCCTTCATGCCCATCAGCAGGAAGTGACTGCGGAACTGGGCGGCGATGAAGCGCGCCTCGGCGCCGACGAAGTGCAGCACCTCGATGATGTGGCCGTTGCCGGACATGGCGCCGCGCGTGGCAAACACCACGGTCAGCACCGTGGCGGAGAGCATCAGCACCAGGATCGCCATGCCCAGCGTGACGGTGGTGTGGGCCATGGCGACCAGGCGGTCGACCCATGTCCGGTGGTCGTCCAGCGCGACGCCGGCCACGGCCGCCTCCAGCTGCTGGCGCATGGTGGCGAAGTCGGGCGGATTGTCCTCGTCGATGGTGACGATGACCAGACGCGGCACCGGCAGCTCGTCCAGATCGAGACCGGAGCCTAGCCACGGTTCCAGCAGGCGCGCGGTGGCCTGGCGGTCGACGGTCTTGACGCCGCGCACGCCGGCGAACTGGCCGGCGATGTCGGCCGCCTTCTGCAGCGAGGCTTCCATGTCGACGCCGTCGACGGGCTTGATCTGGATGGTCGCCTCGCGGGCGATCTGGTTTTCCCACACCGAGGCGGTGTCGCGCACCAGCGTGACGGCGCCAAGCGTCAGGCAGGACAGGAAGGTCATGATCGCGATGACGAAGACCAGGGCGCGCCCGGCGATGTTCTGCGGGGGCACGATCGGCGCGGTCTTGCGCTGGGTCCGCGCGCGGGGCGCCGGGGCTTCATGGACGTCGTCTTCGACCGGAAGGTCATTCATAGATGTCGAGCCTTCCATTGGCGAGGATCATGCGCCGGGCGTCGACCTGGTCCATTAGAGCGAGATCGTGGGTAGCGATCACCACCGCCGTACCCAGCCGGTTGAGCTCGATGAAAAGCCTGAGCAGCCGCCGCGCCAGCGGCGGATCGACATTGCCGGTGGGCTCGTCGGCAAGCAGGATCTCGGGCTGCTCGATCAAAGCCCGGGCGATCGCCGCGCGCTGCTTCTCGCCGCCCGAAAGCACGGGGGGAAGCACATGCATGCGTTCGCCCAGCCCCACCCATTTCAGCAGTTCGGTGACGTCGTTGCGGTAGCTTGCCTCCTCGCGTCCGCGCACTCGCAGTGGCAGGGCCACGTTTTCATAGGTGGTCATGTGGTCGAGCAGGCGGAAATCCTGGAACACCACGCCGATGCGGCGGCGCATCAGCGGCAGCTCCTGGCGCGAGATGCGCGAGCGGTCCTTGCCGAAAACCGTGATCAGCCCGCGCGTCGGCTTCAGCGACAGAAACAGTAGTCGCAGCAGCGTGGTCTTGCCCGCGCCCGACGGGCCGCTGAGGAACTGGAACGAGCGCTCGGGGATGTCAAACGAGATGTCGCGGAGAATCTCCGGACCCATCCCGTATCGCAGGCCGACATTCTCGAAGCGGATCAATTGCAGAAACCTTGGGTGTTCGGGGCCGCCTGGCGGGCCGATTGTTCGGAACGACCTTCGGGTCGGGTGGTTAACAGTCGGTTAATTTTCACGGCAAAAGCGGCCTGATTCGCTGTCTGGTGGCGAAGCATTAACCAATTCCGGCTACCTCCGGAATCCGGGTTGTTTCAAAAAGGATGTCCCATCCGCAAATGGCAGACGGTTACGCCGCACGCCCGGTTTCCGGTGAGATCATGACGTCCGCCCCCGCCGACGCCATGATGCCGCGCCTGGCCGCCGAGGCGGATGTGGTCGATGCCGACTTCGAGGTCGTGCTTCCGTCCGAGCAACGCCGCGCCGTATCTGAGCCGGATTCGGCATCCGCGGCATCAAAGCCCGCATTGGCCGGCGGCATGGAGATGCTGCGCCGCGACCGTCAAAGGCAGCGAGGCGCCTTCCGTCCCTTCGCCAACCGCGCCGGCCCCGCCTTTTGGAGCTTCGGCTTCGGCCTGGCATTCGCCGCTTTCTGGGTGTCGGGCGGGCATGTTCTGGTGCGCCAGCTGCCGTTCCCGGGCGCGGCGCAGGCGGCTCCCGCATTCAGCATCGCCGGGGTCACGTCGCGCATCGATACCGCCTCGGGCCGGCCGGTATTGTTTGTCGATGGCGAGGCCAGCAATGGCGGCACTCTCGCCGGGCTGCTGCCCGCGCTGGAAATCCGCGTGACCGGCGAAGACGGCCGCGCTACCTTCTACAAGCTGGGGACATCGCAGACGCCCTTGGCGCCGGGTGGAAGATTCGCCTTTTCGTCTCGCCTCTCGGTGCCTAAGAACGGCGTAAAGACCGTCACGGTCGCCTTTGGAGAGTAAGATTATGCCGGCTGTCCGCGGCAAGGATATCGAAGTTCTGTTCAGCGCCTCGGCCATTGCCCGGCGCAATCTCGAGCTGGCCAAGGAGATTGCCGGGCGCGACTATGCCGACCTCCTGGTCATTTCCGTCCTGAAGGGCTCGTTCATTTTCGCCGCCGACCTCATCCGTGCCATGCACGATGTCGGGCTTTCGCCGGAGGTCGAGTTCATCTTCATCTCCAGCTACGGCACCGGAACGACCAGCGGCGAGGTCCGCGTGCTGCGCGATATCGATAACGAGGTGAAGGACCGCGACGTGCTGCTCATCGACGACATTCTGGAGTCGGGCAAGACGCTGTCCTACACGCGCGACCTGATGCTGTCGCGCGGCGCCAAGAGCTGCTCGATCGCCGTGCTGCTCGACAAGCGCATGCGCCGCCAGACCACGCTCAACGCCGACTATGTCGGCTTCGACTGCCCCGATTCCTTCGTGGTCGGCTATGGCATGGACGTGGCCCACGCCTTCCGCGAGCTGCCTTTCGTCGGCGTCGTCAAGGGCGATCTGTAAAGCAAAGCCTCGCCGCAAGATTTTTTGAAAGTGGACCGGCCCGATTCAGGCCGGTACCTTCGACCGCTGCCTTGCGTTGAGGGCAAAGATGCCGGCGCCGATGATCAGCGCCGCGCCCATCGTGGTCGTGCTCTGCGGCACCTCGGCGAAGAACAGGAAGCCCCACAGCGGCGCCCAGAGGATGCCGGTGTATTCGAAGGTGGCGACGATGTTGGCCGGGGCCAGCCTGTAGGCCTGTGAAAGCAGGATCATGCCGGCTGAGGCGATGAAGCCGCAGGACGCCATCATCACGAAGTCGGCGGTGTTCGGCCACACCCAGGCGCGCGTCAGGAAACGCACGCTGGGATGGGTCACCTCGCCGATGTCGGCGATGGTGAAGACCAGCCCGGCCACGATCGCGCCCAGCAAATAGGCGCCGTTCTGGTAAAAGCTCATCACGGTCGAGGATTCGGTCGAGCCCAGCTTGCGCGCGGTGAGCTGCGCAAAGCCATAGAGGGCGGCGGACAGCAGCGACAGAAGCGCGGCCCATTCGAACATCGAATTGCCCGGCCGCAGCATCAGCAGCACGCCTACGAGCCCGACGGAGACGGTGACGACGCTTTGCCAGGCGACCCGCTCGCCGAGATAGGGGCCGGCCAGGATCATGATGAACAACGGGGCCATGAAATAGAGCGCCACCGCATCGGCAAGCGGTAGCGCGGCCAGTGCCAGGTAGTAGGCGGTGTAGGACGCGAACAAGGTGGTTGCACGCAGGGTCAGCAGGCCGAAGCGGCGCGAGGCCAGCGCGGCCAGACCGACATCCCGCCGGACGATGAAGAGCAGGATCGGCAGCGCCACGATGGAGCGGATCGCCATCACCTCCATGACCGGGTAGCGGTCCGACACCGCCTTGATGATGGGGTCCTGCAGGGAAAACACCAGCACGCCGATGCACAGGCAGGCGATGCCGAGGACGATCCGGTTCTGCATGTCGTTCAGCGCCCTCGCACAACTACCGGAAGGGGTCCGGCGACCAGACAAAAAGAACCCGCGGTCCCGGAAGGACAGCGGGTGAGTGAGGACCTTTGCTCAGTTCCACGCCTGCAACGGTTGCGCATCGGCGTGAATCTGGAACTCGGTCGCACTATCGGCCGTCGATTGACATGTTTCAAACGAATTGGGATGATGCCAGGCATCAGAAATTCTTATGCCCAGCGACATGACCCTTCACCTCGACAGCGACCTGTTGCGCACCTTCGTGGCAGTTGCGGAGGCCAGCAATTTCACCAAGGCAGCCGAGCAGGTGTGCCGCACGCAATCGGCCGTCTCGATGCAGATCAAGCGGCTGGAGGAGATGGTCGGCGAGCCGTTGTTCGACCGCGGCTCGCGCGGCGTGTCGCTGACGCGCAAGGGGCTGGACCTGATCCAGAATGCGCGCCGCATCGTCTCGCTGCTCGACGAGACGGCGGCCTCCATGCGGGCAGAGCCGCTCGACGGGCCGGTGCGGATCGGCATACCGGAGGAATACAGCTATTCGGTCCTGTCGCGGGCGCTTGGCGCCTTCGCCAAGATGCATCCGAAGGTGGAGATCACGGTCAAATATGCCCATTCCGCCTCGCAGATGGCGGCGCTGGAAGCAGGGGAGCTCGACCTTGCCGTGGTCTTCGAGTGGCAGGACTTTTCCGATGGCGAGATCCTGATGCGCGATCCCACCGTGTGGGTGACGTCCAACCTGCATCTCCAGCATGAGGAGAGGCCGCTGCCGGTCGCCCTCTACAACCGCGACGGCTGGTGCAGGGACTTTGCCCTGAAGTCGCTGGAGGATCGCGGCCACGACTACCGGGTGGCCTATACCAGCGACACCACCGGCGGGCTGAAGCTGGCCGTGGCTTCCGGTCTTGCGATCGCGCCGGTGTCGCGCTCCAACATTCCGCTGGACTGCCGCGAACTGACCGTCGCCGAAGGGTTCGGCGACATCGACGCTTCTAATGTCGTGCTGCACCGCGCGCCTGGGGCCACGAGCGAGGCGATCAACGGTATGGCCGAAGCGATCCGCGACGCTTTTTATTCGCGACTCACCGTCACCGTACCGCCTGGCACGTGAGCCTGATCAAGGGCTGTCTGCAGGGAGCTTCGCCCGGCCCGCGCTTCAGTGCATGTCGAGCAGCCGCTCGAGATAGCGCTTTTCGACCTCGGGGCTCATCGCGTTGCCGAGCCGCTTGCGGATCGCATCTAGGATCTGGCGGGCGCGCTGCACGTCGATCTCGTCGGGGACCTTCACCGAATTGCCGAAATCCGGCCCGGTGGTGCCCTGCGGGCGACCGAGCGGATCGCGGCCGGCGTTCTGCCGCTGCCCGCCGGAGCCGTTCTTGCCCTCGTCGCCTTCCTGTGCCTGCATCTGCTTCATCATGTCCTGCGCGCCGCGGCGCAGCGCCTCCAGGGCACGGCCCTGTTCGCCGACCGCGCGGTTGCCTTCGCCCTCGCCGAGCGCGTCCTTGGCCTGACCCATCGCGTCGCCGGCCTCGCCGAACCCCTTGCCGGGCTGGATGCCAAGGTCCTGGAGGCCCTTCGTCAAGCCCTGAAGGTCCTTCTGCAGGTTGCCCTGGCCTTCCTGCAGCTGCTTCAGTGCATCAGAATATTCCTCGGGCGTCATCTGATGGCCGTTCTGGCCCTGCTGGCCTTGCGGCCCATGGCCTTGCTTGCCGCGCTCGGCTTCCCGATCGCGATTGCCCTGCGCGCCCTGCTGCCAATCATTGAATTCATCGTCCTGATGGCCGCGTTGCATCTGGTCCAGGCTGAACGTCTCGTTCATCATCTGCTGCTGGCGCCGCATGATCTCGCCGAGCTTGTTCATCTGCTGCTGCATCTCGCTCTGCCCGCCGCCCTGGCCGGGCTGCTGCTGGTGGTTGGCCTGCAAGTTGTTCATCATGTCCTGCAGCTGCGACAGCAACTGCTCGGCCTGGTCGCGATTGCCGGATTTGGCCAGATTCTCGATCTGGTCCATCATTCGTTCTAGGTCGCTCTGGCGGAGCTCCTGTGCGCCCTGCTGCTGCATCTGCTGCGCCAGGTTCGGGTCCCGCTTGGCGCGCTCGGCGAACTCGCGCAGGTAGTCGTTCATGGCCTGCCGCAGCTCCTGCATGAGCTTGTCGATGTCTTCGTCGCTGGCGCCGTTCTGCAGCGCCTGCTTGAGTGCCTCCTGCGCCTGGCGCAGGCGCTTTTCGGCGGTCGACAGCGCGCCGTCCTCGATGGCCAGCGCCATCTCCCAGAAATAGTCCGCGGTGGCGCGAAGCTGGTCGTCGCTCTTCGCAAGCTTGAGCTGCGTGCGTCCGGCCATGAGGCCGAGGAAGGTCGCGAGATTTTCGATCGTATCCTCGGGACGCGAGGTGACCGCGTCGATGAGGTCGAGCACATAGGGCTTGCGGTTGGCGTCGACCGAGAAGATGCGGCGCTGCTCCACCACCGCCCGCGCGAGCGGATTGGCGAAGGGGCGTTCAGGCAGGCGGAAGGTCTTGGTTTCGCTTGTCGCCTCCTGGCCGGCGGCGTCGGTCACCTTGAGGGTCAGCTTTACGGTGCTGCCCGCCCAGGCATGGTCGGTGAGATCGCGTGACATCTTGACCTTGCCGTCACCGCCGCGCCGCGGCAGGGCCAGCGGCAGCTCGGGCGCCTTGTAGAGCGGGTGCGCGTTCGGGGCTTGCGGGTCGGCAAGCTTGAACTGGGCCTTGGCGGAGGCGGCGCCGTATTGGTCGAGGATCTCGTAGTTGAGCTCCAGCGCGCCGTTCGCCGCCTGTTTCGGATCGGCGAGGAAGCGGATTGTTGGCGGCGTGTTGGGAACGATCGAGAAGGCCCATCGGCGCAGCTCGCGCTGCCCCGAAGTGAGGCTGAGCACGCCGTCGCCGTCAAGCTTGCCAGCGAACTCGCGTATCTTGGCAGGTGCGGCCGACGGTTGCTCCTGGCCGGCAGCGGTCTTGGTGGCGATCTCGTGCTCCGCGCCGCCGGCGTCGGTGAAGGAAAGCGCCTCGTCGCCGAAACCGCCGGTGATGCGCAGCGAAACCTCGCTGCCCTGCGGCACGGTGAAGGGCGTGTTCTCCTGCTTGTTCGCCTCGGCGGTCAGGAAAAGCGGCGGCTTGCCGGTATAGGCCGGGGGCGTCACCCAGGCGTCGATGCGCGGCGGAATGGTCTCGAAGGCGGTTCCCGGCCGGAATGCATCCGCTATGCGGCCGCCGAGAGGCCCTTGCGAAAAGGCGAAGGCGACGACCAGGAGCAGGGCGGCGGCATCGCGCAGGCCCCAGGGGTCGCGTTCTGGCACGCGCGTGCGCGGCAGGTCGCTGTCGACATTGCCGAGCTGCTCGGCCATGCGCCTCTGATGCTCGCGCCACAGCGCCTGGGAGAAGGCGCTGGGCGGGCCGCTCGGCCGGTCGGTCTGCACCAGCACCGGCGTGTGCGGCAGTTGGCTTGCGGCCTCGATGCGCCGGTCGACTTCCGCAGGCGAGGGATGGCGATAGAAGCGCAGCGGATAAAGTGCTGCGAGTGCGCCCAAGGCAAATGCGCCCAGCAGCCCGAAGCGGGCAAGCTCGGGCAGGATGCGGAAGACGCCGAGCCAGGACAGGCTGACGAATAGGCTCGCGACCACCAGGAGCGGCAACACCAGCGGCCAGCCGCGCTCCACCATCATCGAGGCGAGCGTCGCCAGCCTCGCGCGGCGCAGGCGCCGGGCAAATCTGTTATCGGCGGTTCTTGCTGGCGTTTCCGTCATTGGCCTTTCCAGGCGCGCAAAGGCACAACCCTATAGAAAAGCATAGCAGCAAACGCGGCAAAGACGAGGCCGGGCAAGAAATCGTGATGGTCTCGCCCTGCCGCGCTCAAAGCCATTCGGGCAGCGAATCGAGCCCGATCAGGTCGTCAAAGGTTCGCCGCGGGCGGATGACATGGAAGCTGTCGCCGTTCACCAGAACCTCCGGTACCAGCAGCCGGGTGTTGTAGGTGCCCGCCTGCACCGCGCCATAGGCGCCGGCGGTGCCGACGGCGATCAGATCGCCGACCTTCAGGCGCGGCAGGTCGCGGTCCTGGCCGAGGAAATCGCCGGTCTCGCAGACGGGGCCGACGATGTCGACCGTCATGCGCGGCGCGTTTGCCGGCGGCTGCACCACGGGCTGGATGTCGTGGAAGGCGTCGTAGAGCGTCGGCCGGATCAGGTCGTTCATCGCGGCGTCTACGATCAGGAAGTTCTTGGCGTCGCCTTCCTTCACATAGATGACTTCCGAGACCAGTATGCCGGCATTGCCGACGATCAGCCGGCCGGGCTCGAACATGACTTTCAGGCCGAGCTTGCCGACATGCTTCTTCACCACTGCCGCATAGGCGTCCGGCAGGGGAGGCGGCGAGTTGCCGGTGCGGTAGGGAATGCCGAGGCCGCCGCCGAGGTCGACATGGTCGATGGCGTGGCCGTCGGCGCGCAGCGTGTCGACCAGTTCGACCAGCAGCGCGAAGGCGTCGTCGAAGGGCTGCAGCTCGGTGATCTGGCTGCCGATATGCATGTCGATGCCGGTGACGCGGATGCCCGGAAGCTCGGCCGCGCGGGCATAGACTGCGCGAGCACGCTGCCACGGAATGCCGAACTTGTTCTCGGCCTTGCCGGTGGAGATCTTCTTGTGGGTCTTGGCGTCGACATCCGGGTTGATGCGCAGCGACACAGGTGCCTTCTTGCCGGCGGCAACCGCGCGGGCCGAAAGGAGCTCAAGCTCGGGCTCGGACTCGACATTGAAGCAGAGGATGTCGTTGGCGAGCGCCAGGTCCATCTCGCGGGCTGTCTTGCCCACGCCGGAGAACAGGATTTTGCTGCCGGGAATGCCGGCGGCCAGCGCCCGGCGCAGCTCGCCTTCCGAAACCACGTCGGCGCCGGCGCCGAGCTTTGCCAGCGTCTTCAGCACCGCCTGGTTGGAATTGGCCTTGAGTGCGTAGCAGACCAGCGCGTCGAGTTCGGCGAAGGCCTGGCGGAAGACGTTGAAATGGCGGGTCAGTGTCGCCGTGGAGTAGCAATAGAACGGGGTGCCGACAGCCGCCGCGATTTCGGGCAGGGGCACATCCTCGGCATGCAGCACGCCGTTACGGTATTCGAAATGGTTCACGGCAGTTTGCTTCCGGTCAGATCAGGCCGTCGAGGATGAAGGGCTTGTCGACGACCGGCGGCGCCGGCTCCGGCGGCAGCGGCTGGTTGGCTTTCTCGGCATCCTTGCGCGCTTGCACGGCTGCCTCGTAGGGCGAGTCGAGGCCGGTCTTGCGCCCGCAGGCCGAGGCGGCGGCAACCACCGCCAGAAGCACGAGCGTGGTGAGAAGTCTGCTGCCGGTCATCCGTATCATCCGTGCGAGAAAATCCGTTGCATGCTTCTAGCGAAATTTTCGCGCCTTTGCACCCCGGCAAATCCACGGCCGCGCAAATGGCGGCCGTGAGAGAGGGGATAGACCTCAGGCCTTGGCGATCCGTTTCTTCCAGTAGCGGATCTGGCGGCGCACCTCGGCCGGCGCCGTGCCCCCGAAGGAGGTGCGGCTCTTCACCGAATTCTGCACCGACAGGACCGAGAAGATGTCGGCCGTGATGCCGGAATGGATCGACTGCAGGTCTTCCAGCGAAAGCTTCTCCAGCCCGACCTTCTTGCTCTCGGCGAGCGCGACGGCGCGGCCGGTGACGTGGTGCGCCTCGCGGAAGGGCAGGCCCAGCGTGCGAACCAGCCAGTCGGCCAGGTCGGTCGCGGTGGAATAGCCCGAGCCAGCGGCCTTTTTCATCGCAGCGTCGTTGATGGTCATGTCGCCGACCATGCCGGTCATGGCCGCCAGCATCAAGTCGAGGGTCTCGGCGGCGTCGAACACCGCTTCCTTGTCTTCCTGCATGTCCTTGGAATAGGCGAGCGGCAGGCCCTTCATGACGGTCAGCAGGCCGATCAGATGGCCGTTGACGCGGCCAGTCTTGGCCCGCACCAGCTCGGCGGCGTCGGGGTTCTTCTTCTGCGGCATGATCGAGGAGCCGGTCGAGAAGCTGTCGGACAGCCGCACGAAGCCGAACTGCGGCGTCGACCAGATCACGATCTCCTCGGCCAGGCGCGACAGATGCGTGGCGCAGATGGCGGCAATCGACAGAAACTCCAGCGCAAAATCGCGGTCGGAAACGCTGTCCAGCGAATTGCGGGTCGGCTCGCGGAAGCCGAGCGCCTTGGCGGTGCGGAAGCGGTCGATGGGGAAGCCGGTGCCGGCGAGCGCTGCCGCGCCCAGCGGGCTTTCGTCCATGCGCTCGATGGCGTCGCGCACGCGCGACAGGTCGCGGCTGAACATCTCGACATAGGCCATGCAGTGGTGGCCGAAGGTCACCGGCTGCGCCGTCTGCATGTGGGTGAAGCCGGGCATGACGGTGGCGGCATGTTCCTCGGCGCGGGTCAAAAAGACCTCGATCAGGCCCTTCAGCGCGGCGGCGACGCGGTAGAACTCGTCCTTTACCCAGAGGCGGAAATCGACCGCCACCTGGTCGTTGCGCGAGCGGGCGGTGTGCAGGCGGCCGGCGGCCGAGCCGATCAGTTCGGCAAGCCGGGCCTCGACATTCATGTGGATGTCTTCCAGCCGGGTCGAGAACTCGAACTTGCCTTCCTCGATCTCTTTCAAAATCGTGTTCAGGCCGTGAGCTATTTTTTCTTGATCTTGCTCCTCGATGATGCCTGTCTCGGCAAGCATCTCGGAATGGGCGATCGAGCCACGGATATCCTGCGCGTAAAGCTTCTTGTCGAAGTCGATCGAGGCGTTGATCGCCTCCATGATCGCGGCCGGACCCGAGGCAAATCGTCCGCCCCACATCGCGTTGCTGGCCTTCTTGTCGCTCATCGTGGTAACCGGGCTCCGGAGATAAAGTGAATGGCTGACGGAAAGAAACTCATACCCACCACGCGTCTACTGGTCATGGCGGCTCTGGCCGGCGCGGTCGCCGGCGCGATCGCGGTATATGTCAGCAACACCCTGTCTGGCAACAACGCGCCCGTCGTGGCCCAGCAAGTGGCGGCTAAAGCGCCCGTCGCTGGCGCAAACAGCGCCGACAATGCCGCCTGTGCGGCCAAGACCGACAAGGCCAGGGCTACGGCCGATGCCGCTGCCGGCGAGGTTGCGGCGATGTTGCCGGCCGATCCGCCGCAGTCGCTCAAGAGCCTGGCCTTCACCGCGCCCGACGGCAAGCCGATGACGCTCGCCGACCATGCCGGCAAGACGCTCCTGGTCAATCTGTGGGCGACGTGGTGCGCGCCCTGCCGCGCCGAGATGCCGGCGCTGAACGCGCTGCAGAAGGAGCAGGGCAGCGACAAGTTCGAGGTCGTCGCCGTCAATGTCGACACCGGCGACAACGAGAAGCCGAAAAAGTTCCTCACCGAGGTCGGGGTCGACAAGCTCGCGCTCTACCGCGACAGCACAATGGGCCTCTTCAACGAGCTGAAGACGCGCGGCCTGGCGCTCGGCCTGCCGGTGACGCTGCTGGTCGACGGCGACGGTTGCCTGCTCGCCCACATGAACGGGCCGGCCGAATGGGCAAGCGCCGACGCCAAGCGCCTGGTCGACGCGGCCATCGGCAAATAATCGCGCAGACGCTTCGCGCGCCTTCCCGGCGCTTCTTGTGCACCGGCCTTGAGAGGCGCACAATCCCAGTTGGGGGACGGTCATCACCCAACCGGGAGGAACTGTTATGACCGACCTGAACCTCACGACACTCGCAGCAGGCAAGACCGTCATCAGCGCGGAAACCATCGAGGCGTTTCCCGCCGGGCTGCGCGGAAGCCTGCTTCGCGAAGACGACGCCGCCTATGAGGAGGCGCGCGCGATCTGGAACGCCATGATCGAGCGCAAGCCTGGGCTGATCGTGCGCTGTGCCGGAGCGTCGGACGTTATCAACGCGGTGCGTTTTGCGCGCGACAACCGGCTGCTCGTCGCCGTGCGCGGGGGCGGGCACAACATAGCCGGCAGCGCGCTTTGCGAAGGCGGCTTGATGATCGACCTGTCGCTGATGAAGTCTGTCCGCGTCGACCCGGCGACCCAACGGGCATGGGTCGAACCGGGAGCCACGCTTGCCGACGTCGACAAGGAAACGCAGGCCTTTGGCCTGGCGGTGCCGACGGGCATCAATTCGACCACCGGCATTGCCGGGCTCACGCTGGGCGGCGGCTTCGGCTGGCTTACGCGGAAATTCGGGCTGACGCTCGACAGTCTGCTGTCGGCGGATGTGGTCACGGCCAATGGCGAACTGTTGCGCGCCAGCGCCACGGAAAATCCGGATCTCTTCTGGGCGCTGCGTGGCGGCGGCGGCAATTTCGGTATCGTCACGGCCTTCGAGTTCCAGCTGCATAAGGTCGGGCCCGAGGTCCTGTCCGGGCTTGTCGTGCATCCGTTCGCGGATGCCCGTGAGGTCCTGCGCGAGTATCGCGAGGCGTTTGCAGCCGCGCCCGAGGAGTTCACCACCTGGGTGGTAATGCGCAAGGCGCCGCCGCTGCCGTTCCTGCCGGTCGAGTGGCACGGCAAGGAGGTCGTGGTTCTGGCCATGTGCTATTGCGGGCCCATCGAAAAGGGCGAGGAAGCTGCGGCAAGGATGCGGGCGATCGGAAACCCGATCGCCGATGTCGTCAGCCCGCATTCCTTCGTCGCCTGGCAACAGGCCTTCGATCCGCTGCTGGCGCCGGGCGCGCGCAACTACTGGAAGAGCCATGACTTCGCCGAGGTGTCGGACGCGGCGATCGATCTGCTGATCGGAGCGGTGCGCGAACTGCCCGGACCCGAATGCGAGATATTCATCGGCTATGTCGGCGGCGCGGCCAGCCGGGTTCCTGCCGAAGCAACGGCCTTCCCGCAGCGCCTGCCGCATTTCGTCATGAACGTTCATGCCCGCTGGCGCGATCCGGCAATGGACAAGGCCTGCATCGACTGGGCAAGGCGCCTCTACGAAGACGCCAAGCCGCTCGCCATCGGCACGGCCTACATCAATTTCATGCCGGAAGACGAGGTGGACCGGGTTGAGGCGGCCTATGGCGCCAACTATCGGCGGCTTGCCGAGATCAAGCAGCGCTACGATCCGCTCAACATGTTCCGGATGAACCAGAATGTGCAGCCGAAGAAAGGGCTGCGCGCGGCGGAATAGGGCGCGCGGCGCTCGCCGCGTTCCATGGCGTCTTCAATGTGAATTGGAAGCGGCCTGCTTCATAGCGGGCCGCATTTCCGCGCCGGGATCAGCGCGTCGGCACCGGGTGTTCGCCGCGATAGTCGTAGAAGCCGCGGCCGGTCTTGCGGCCGAGCCAGCCGGCTTCGACATATTTCACCAGCAGCGGGCAGGGACGGTATTTCGAATCCGACAGGCCTTCGTGCAGCACCTGCATGATCGACAGGCACGTGTCGAGGCCGATGAAGTCGGCCAGCTGGAGCGGGCCCATCGGATGGTTGGCGCCGAGCCGCATCGCGGTGTCGATCGCCTCGACGGTGCCGACGCCCTCGTAAAGCGTGTAGATCGCCTCGTTGATCATCGGCAACAGGATGCGGTTGACGATGAAGGCCGGGAAGTCTTCCGAAACGGTGGTGGTCTTGTCGAGCTTGTGGACGAATTCCTTGGCCGCCTCGAAGGTCTTGTCCTCGGTGGCGATGCCACGCACCAGCTCGACCAGCTTCATCACCGGCACCGGGTTCATGAAGTGGATGCCGATGAAGCGCTCCGGCCGGTCGGTCTGGGCGGCCAGTCGCGTGATCGAGATGGACGAGGTGTTGGTGGCAAGGATCGCCTCGGGATTGAGCAGCGGGCAGAGCTGGGCGTAGATCTTGCGCTTGATCGTCTCATCTTCGGTGGCCGCCTCGATGACGAGGTCGGCGCCGGCGAGATCGGCCATGTTGTGGGCGGCCGAGATGCGTCCCAGGGCTGCCTTGCGATCCTCTTCGGCGAGCTTTCCGCCTGCGACCTGACGGGCCATGTTGCCGCTGACGGTGGCGATGCCCTTCTCGATCCGATCGCTGGAGATATCGTATACCAATACATTGTAGCCCGCGAGCGCCGCGACATGGGCGATGCCGCCCCCCATCTGACCTGCGCCGATGATGCCGATCGTCTCGATGGTATTGCTCATTACACTGATCCCGTCCAAAGGCCTTGCCGGCCACTTATTGTGCAGTGCAAACTAAATGGCCGGGGTAGTTTCGTCTACCCCGGCCACGGTAATTTAATACGCTTGAGGTTAAAGCGTCAAAGCGCCTTTTCGAGTTCCGGCAGGATGGTGAAGAGGTCGCCCACGAGGCCGTAATCGGCCACCTGGAAGATCGGCGCTTCCTCATCTTTATTGATGGCGACGATGACCTTGGAGTCTTTCATGCCGGCGAGGTGCTGGATCGCACCCGAGATACCGACGGCGATGTAGAGCTCGGGGGCCACCACCTTGCCGGTCTGGCCGACCTGCCAGTCGTTCGGCGCATAGCCGGCATCGACCGCAGCGCGCGAGGCGCCGACGGCGGCACCCAGCTTGTCGGCGACCGGGAGGATGACCTCCTGGAACTTCTCCGAGGAACCGAGCGCACGGCCGCCGGAGATGATGATGCGAGCCGACGTCAGCTCCGGACGGTCGCTTGCCGACAGCTTGTTCTCGATGAAGGTCGACAGGCCGGGGTTGGCCGCGGCCGAAGCCGTCTCGACCGTCGCCGAGCCGCCCTCGGGGGCTGCCTGGAAGCCGGCGGTGCGCACGGTGATGACCTTCTTGGCCTCCGGCGACTGCACGGTCTGGATGGCGTTGCCGGCATAGATCGGGCGCTTGAAGGTGTCGGACGACACGACCTCGATGATTTCCGAGATCTGTGCGACGTCGAGCAGCGCGGCGATGCGCGGCGCGACGTTCTTGCCCGAGGCGGTGGCCGGCGCCAGGATCGTGTCGTAGTTGCCGGCCAGCGCCACCACGGTGGCGGCCAGCGGCTCGGCCAGGCGCTGTTCGAGCTCGTCGGCCTCGACCAGAACCACTTTGCGCACGCCCTTCAGCTTGGCGGCGGCGTCGGCTGCGCCCTTGGCGCCCTTGCCGGCGATCAGCACGTCGACGTCCGCGCCGATCTTCAGCGCGGCCGAGAGGGCCTTTGCCGTCTGGTCGGACAGCGAGGCGTTGTCGTGTTCGGCGATGAGGAGAATTGCCATTGTCTGTTCCCTTTCCTTCCGAACCTTAGAGCACGCCGGCTTCGTTGCGCAGCTTGTCGACCAGCTCGGCAACCGAGCTCACCTTGACGCCCGCCTTGCGGCCGCTCGGCTCCTCGGTCTTCAGCACCTTGAGGCGCGGCGTCACGTCGGCGCCGAAATCGGCCGGCGTCTTCTCGTCCAGCGGTTTCTTCTTGGCCTTCATGATGTTGGGCAGCGAGGCGTAGCGCGGCTGGTTGAGGCGCAGGTCCGTCGTCACGATGGTCGGCATCTTCAGCTCGACCGTCTGCAGGCCGCCGTCGACCTCGCGGGTGACCTTGGCCTTGTCGCCGTCGATCTCGATCTTGGAGGCGAAGGTGCCCTGGCTCCAGCCGAGCAGCGCCGACAGCATCTGGCCGGTCTGGTTGGCGTCGTCGTCGATCGCCTGCTTGCCGAGGATGACCAGGCCCGGCTTCTCGGCCTCGACCACGCCCTTCAGCACCTTGGCCACGCCCAGCGGCTCGGTGTCGCCGTCGGTCTTGACCAGGATGGCGCGGTCCGCGCCCATGGCCAGCGCCGTGCGCAGCGTTTCCTGCGCCTGCGCCGGGCCGATCGACACAACGACGATCTCCTCGGCCTTGCCGGCTTCTTTCAGGCGAATCGCTTCCTCGACCGCGATTTCGTCGAACGGGTTCATCGACATCTTGACATTGGCGAGCTCGACGCCCGAGCCATCCGACTTCACGCGGATCTTCACGTTGTAGTCGACAACCCGCTTGACCGGGACGAGAACTTTCATGTGTTTCTCACCTCTCTGATGATACTTTGGAGCGCTCACTATCAGAGCGAGGCTCCTCCCATTTGCCGATTGACGACATATTAGTCGAAAAATCGGCAAATTCCGATGTGCACTTCCGCTGGCAACCTAGGCGCCCGCAAGCGGCCGGACCCTAGTTAGCGGCGAAATGCGCGTCAATATCCGAACCGTGCCAAATCGATTGAACGTGGCGTGATCGCACCCGTTTCGATAGGTCCAAACTCCCTAGGGGTGGCCCCAGGGCCACGGGCCTTCACCCTTCGGCGGCGACTTCGGCTCGTGCCGGGCAGTCTCGACCGCCGGAGCTTCCGCGTCATCCTGGTCGAACAGCGGCACGTCGCGGCTGCGCAAAAACACCACCAGCACGGCGCCGGCGACGATGCCGCCAGCGTGGCAGGCCCAGGAGATCTGGTCCTCGCTGCCCAGCATGAGCATGGAGAGCTGGAAAAGGATCCACAGGCCGAGCGTGATATAGGCCGGGATATGCAGCGGAATGCGGCCGAAGGCCAGTACCCATATTTTCACGCGCGGGTAGAGGATGAGATAGGCCGTGACGATGCCCGCGATGGCGCCGGAAGCGCCGATCAGGGGCGCCTGCGAATCCGGCGCGACTAGGCCGTGCACCACGGCGCCCGAAATCGCGCACAGCAGGTAAAAGATCAGGTAACGGACATAGCCGAGCGCATCCTCGACATTGTCGCCGAACACCCACAGGAACAGCATGTTGCCGCCGAGGTGCCAGATGTCGTTGTGCAGGAATGCGTAGGTCACATAGGTGAGCAGGGTCGGGACCAGCGCCAGCTCGGCGGGCAGTACCGCATTGTCGAAGGCCACCGAGGGGATGTAGCCCAGGCCCAGCATTCGCGCCTGGGCGGTGTATTCGTCGGAAGACGAGGTGAGGAAATAGACGACGACGTTGACCGCGATCAGCGCGATCGTCACGTACTGGTGCTTGATGTGCCTGAGGTGATTGGAATCGTAGAGCGGAATGAACATCGGCTTGTCGTCCGCTCCCCTGGCATGCCGCTATCTATTCTGGCCGGGAACCCATAGCACATCGGCGTTTCCGTTGTCATTGACGACACGGGCGGCGACGAAGAGCAGATCGGAGACGCGGTTGATGTACTTGATGCCGTCGCGGTTGACGTGCTCGGCCGGGTGCTGCGCCAGCGCCACCATCATGCGTTCGGCCCGGCGCGCCACCGTGCGGGCGAGATGCAGCGCGGCCGCGGCCGGCGATCCGCCGGGAAGAACGAAGGAACGCAGCGGCTGCAGGTTCTGATTCAACAGGTCGATGTCGGCTTCCACGCGGCTGGTCTGCGCCGCAATGATGCGCAGCGGCTCGTAGCCGAGCGGCTTGCCGGTGTCGGGCGTCGCCAGGTCGGCGCCGAGGTCGAACAGGTCGTTCTGGATGCGGGCAAGCATGGCGTCGATCTCGTGGTTATCGGCGGTGTGCAGCCGCGCCAGCCCGATGCAGGCATTGGCCTCGTCGACCGTGCCGTAGGCCTCCACGCGCAGGTCCGATTTCAGGCGCCGCTCGCCGGATCCCAGGCCGGTGGTGCCGTCGTCGCCGGTGCGGGTGTAGATCTTGTTGAGCTTTACCATTTCCTCCCCCTGAACGGCTTCAGCCGCCGCGGCCGTTGAAATAAAGGGCGAGCAGGATCAACACCAGCGCGACGAACTGGAGAAGCACACGCAGCTGCATCAGCTTGTTCGAGGTGTTGCCGGAGCCGCCGCGCATCATGTTCCTGAAGCCGCGCAGCAGCACCACCACGACGGCGAACATGACGATGATGGCGAAGATGTTGAAGACGGTTGCCATTAGGGTTCCAGCTCCGTGTCGGTGAGGCTTTTTTTGGCGGGTGCTGACAGGCTGCGCGAAACCGGATATCCGGCTGCACGTTTCCGGCAGGCGACGCCCTGACATAACGCGATCCGGGCCGGGACGATAGGAGGGCGTGGCTCAATATCGCATGAGCGGGGGGAAGCCGGCTGCGGTGGCGCTTCAATGGGTTGCCATTTGCAGCAGTCCCTTCCCATATTCTCGGCCGGAGACATCTAAGGGAAACAAGCGGATGCAGGCACTGTGAGGACCATCGTCGCGATAAAGCGGGTTCTTTTCGATGCGCTCGGCCATTTCAACTATGACGATGGCTGGGCGATGGCGAGCCATCTGGCGCTGTCGGCGCTTTTGGCGCTGTTTCCCTTCCTCATCTTCGCCACCACGCTGGCGGGCTTTCTCGGTGCGAAGGCATTTGCCGACACCGCCGTCCATCTGGTGTTCGACACATGGCCCGAGCAGATCGCCGAGCCGATCGCCGGACAGGTGGTCGAGGTCCTGACGGTACAGCGCGGCGACCTCTTGACCTATGGCGGTCTCCTGGCCGGCTACTTCGCCTCCAACGGCATCGAGGCGGTGCGCGCTTCGCTCAACCGCGCCTATCGCGTGACCGAGACTCGCGGCATCATCTATCGCCGCCTGCAGAGCCTGCTTTTCGTGCTGATCGCGACGTTCGGCTTCATGGTCATCAGCGTGTTCCTGGTCTTTGCGCCGCTGCTTGCGCGGTTGCTCGAAGCAAAGATCTCATGGATCGGCCCCTATATGGGCACCATCACGCTCTGGCGCTTCATCATCGCCTCGGCGGTGATCGTGCTCGGCCTGATTGCGGTGCATTTCTGGCTGCCGGACGGCAAGCGAAAGTTCGTCACCATCGTGCCGGGCATCATCTTCACCTTGATAGGCTGGCTGATCGGCTCGACGGCTTTCGCCACCTATATCGACCATTTCTCGTCCTATGTGACAACCTATGCCGGTCTCGCGTCGATCATGATCGCTCTGGTGTTCCTGTACATCATCTCGGCGATCTTCATCCTTGGCGGCGAGCTCAACGCCTCGATCAGCCGCTACCGCGAGGCGCGGGCGCAGGTCGGCGGCTGAGCGTCTTACTCCGTTGACCGGACGGGCGACGGTCTCCGGGACGGCTGGGCCGTCGCCAGGCCGACGCCGAGCGTCGTCAGCACCATGCCTGCGATCTGGACCGGCGTCAGCGCCTCGCCGAACAGCGCCCAGGCCATGATCGCTGTGACGACCGGCACCAGATAGAACAGCGACGAGATCTTCGACATCTCGCCGTCGCGGATCATCACCATCAGCAGGCAGATCGCGCCGATCGACAGCACGAGCGTCAGCCAAATCAGGGCGAAGACCAGCTCCCCATTGATCGTGACCGTACGTGTTTCAAAGGCGAAGGAGGCCAGGATCATCAGCACGGCAACGCCGAGATACTGGTAAATCGTGCCGGTGATGAGGTCGCCGCCGGCGCCAAAACGCTTCTGCCAGATCGTGCCGGCGGTCATGCCGGTCATGGCGACGAAGGCGGCGGCGAGCGTCTGCCAGGTCACGCCGCCGTCCATCGCGCCCAGCTTAGGCGAGAGCACGATGACGACACCCGCAAAGCCGGCGGCCAGCCCGGCCCAGTGGCGCGGCTGCACGTCCTCGCCGAGCACCTTGCCGGCCACCAGCGCGGTGACCAGCGGCTGCAGGCCCGCTATCAGCGCAGCGAGCCCGGCCGGCAGGCCGCGGTGGATCGCCCAGAACACGCCGCCCAGATAGACGCCGTGCATCAGCGCGCCGGCGATCGCCGAATGCAGCGCCACCCGGCGACTGGCCCGGCGTACGCCGATCAGCATCGCCACCAGCCCCAAGAGCAGGAAGGCCAGCACGAAGCGAACCCCCAGGAAGGTGAAGGGCTCCGCCCACGGCATGGCGTAGCGGGCGCCGATGAAGCCGGTGGACCACAAAAGGACGAAGGTGGCGGGTACGAGCCTCTTGAGGCCTGACATTGTGATTGCCTGTTGCTTGCGTTGGTGGTGGACCAGAAGCCGATCCTGGCGCGATTGCTCTAATGCCAATCATTCCATCAAGCAAAGCGAAAGGATTGTGCCTTATATTCAGCAAAACTGAAATTCGCATCACCATACGGGACTGGCGTTGTCGAGGCTTCGAAAGGAGCACGCATGCTGTGGAATCTCGAACCAGGCTGGCTGATGATGGCGGTGGCGTCCGTGGCCGTCATCGCGCTGTTCTTCGGCACTGCGCTCGACGCCATCATGGACGACGACGGTTTTGGCCCAGTCGGCAACATGGTGCTGTTCACGGCCGGCTTCTTCGCCGCGATCCTAGCCGCCAATTGCCGCGGCATCGCCATGCGCGATCTGACCTTTGCGATGGCGACCGGGCTTGCTGGCGCCTTCGTGACCATCGGTATGCTGGCTCTCGTCAAGGCTGGCATGGCGCGCTTGTGACGCGCCCGCTCAGAGCCCGACCATGCGCCTGACCTCGGCCGGCGATACGCCTGCCTGACGCAGTGCGGCGACCCCACTGGCGCCCAGGCTCTTGGAGAGCTTGCGCCCGTCGGACCCCACGATCAGCCGGTGATGGAAATAGGCGGGCGCCGGCAGGCCGAGCAGGTGCTGCAGCAGGCGCTGTATGCCGGTCGCGGCATAGAGATCGCGCCCGCGCACGACATGGGTGATGCCTTGCAGCGCATCGTCGGCCACCACGGAGAGGTGATAGCTGGTCGGGATTTCGCGGCGCGCGATGACGACATCGCCCCAGTCCTCCGGTCGGGCCTGGATCGCGAGCGTCTCGGCCAGCGTTTCGTCGGTGAATTCTTGCCAGAACAGGGGCTCATCGAGCCGGTCGATTGCTGCCTGCGTGTCGAGGCGCCAGGCGAAGGGTGCGCCTTTCGCGATACGACGTTGGCGCTCGGCCCGTGAAAATTTCTTGTCCGCGGCAGGGTAGTGCGGCGCGCCGTCGGGGTCGCGCGGCCACGGCCTGCCTTTCGCTTCCACCTCCGCGATATGGGCGCGGATTTCGCCGCGGCTCATGAAGGCTGGATAGACGAGCTCGGCGTTGATCAGCCTCAGCAATAGCGCCTCGTATTCCGCAAAATGCTCGGACTGGCGCCGAACCGGCTCTTCCCACTCGATGCCGAGCCAGGCCAGGTCGCGGAAGATGTCGGCCTCGAATTCAGGCGTGCAGCGGGTGACGTCGATGTCCTCGATGCGCACGAGCAGGCGCCCGCCGGTCGCTTCGGCCAGGCGTGCGTTGAGCATGGCCGAATAGGCATGGCCGAGATGCAACTCGCCATTCGGGCTCGGCGCGAAACGAAAGACGGGCGTGGCAGGAATGCTCATCGGCAATGCTTATATCGGATTGAACGGACCATGCTCCGATTGCTACTTTGCCGTTGAAGCCGGAACAAGACGCATGCGCCGCATCAAATCGCTGGACGACATTTCCGAGGGGCTCGACGCGCTCTGCGCCATCGACCCGCGCCTGGGTGGAGTGCGCGCGCTGGCGGGCGAGGTGCCGCTGAGGCTGTCGGAGCCCGGCTTCGTCAGCCTGGCCTCCATCATCGTCTCGCAGCAGGTGTCGCGCGCCAGCGCCGACGCCATCTTCGGGCGGCTGGCCAGGCTGCTTGACCCGCTGACGCCGCAGGCACTGCTCGACGCCGGCGAGGCGCTGTTTCGCGAAGCCGGCCTTTCGCGGCCCAAGGTCCGCACCCTGCTTGCCGTGTCGCAGGCGGTGCAGGACGGGCTCGACCTGCACCACCTGTGCCGGCTCGACGCGACCGAGGCGATCGGCCACATGACGGCCGTGCCCGGCATCGGGCCGTGGACGGCAGAAGTCTATCTGCTGTTCGCTGCCGGCCACCCCGACATCTTCCCGGCACGAGACGTGGCGCTCCAGACGGCCGTGGGCCATGCGCTCGGATTCGACACGCGTCCGGGTGAGAAAGCGCTGATCGGAGTGGCCGAATCATGGAGCCCGTGGCGGGGCGTCGCAGCGCGGCTCTTCTGGTCATATTATCGTGAGATGCGGGGTCGCGACGGTGCGCCACCGTCGCAAATGCCAAAAAAAGCCTGAAATTCGTGGACTCTGGTGATGGGACAGGGCCGTGAAACCGCTTCACATCCCTGTCATGTCGAGCTTACAGTATCGGCACCGAACGGTTCTATGAACAAGGAGGTAAGTTAGTGACGGTCGCCGTATCCCCGGATGGCCTTCCTGCACTGGTGCTGAACGCGGACTACCGCCCGCTCAGCTATTACCCGTTGTCGCTTTGGTCTTGGCAGGATGCCATCAAGGCGGTGTTCCTCGACCGGGTCAACATCGTGGCCGAATACGAGCACGCGGTGTCTTCCCCTTCCTTCTCGATGCGACTGCCGAGCGTGGTCAGCCTGAAGAGCTACGTCAAACCGTCGCGCTTTCCGGCCTTCACCCGCTTCAACGTGTTCCTGCGCGACCGCTTCGAGTGCCAGTATTGCGGCACGTCGGAAGACCTGACCTTCGACCACGTCGTCCCGCGCCACCGCGGCGGGGCGACCACCTGGGAAAACGTCGTAGCCGCCTGCTCTCCCTGCAATCTGAGGAAGGGCGGCATGATGCCAGCGCAGGCCAAGATGTGGCCAAAACAGACACCCTATCAGCCGACCGTGCACGATCTGCACAACAATGGCCGGCTGTTCCCGCCCAACTATCTGCACGAAAGCTGGCTCGACTATCTCTACTGGGATGTCGAACTGGAGCCGTAAGGCGTTTCACGTTCGGATTGAAGCGGTTCCGGCTCCTGGCAGATGATCCGCCAGGGGATGGCCTTGGCGCTCTCAGATTGTGCCTCAGGGTTTCCCGACCGCTCCGCGAAAGGCGATGATCGTCAGCACCAGGCTGGCGATGGCGTTCCAGCCGGCCATGGACAGGCCGAGGATCCGCAGCGCCGCCTTTTCGCAGGAAGGCGGCATGACCGTGTTGAGCGAATCGAGGACGCCGCCGGTGCCGCCGCTGGGCGGCAGCACGGCCGCGGTGCAATCCGTCGGCCCCGGCCACCAGCTCCACTCGACGCCGGAATGGTAGACGCCGAGGCCGAGATTGTAGAGCATCAGCAATCCGCCGATCAGCAGAAGACCGCGCGTCGCCAGAGCCGGCCAGCGCATCGAGGAGGATAGCGCAGCTACCGCCATCAGCGGCACGCCGATATAATAGGGCGTGCGCTGCTCCAGGCAGAGCTTGCAGGGGATGTAGCCGCCGATGTGCTCGAAGCCGAGCGCAGTGCCGACGACGGCGGCCATGGCGACGAGAAGCAGAAGCGCGGTGACGGTCTGGACGCTGCCGGTGGGCTGGGTGAGGCTGGACATTGGTTGCATCCGTTGCGGCGTGGTTCGTCGGTTGGTCACAGGACGTACTTGACCGCGAGGTAGAGCACAATGAGGACGCCGGCGGCCGCACCGGCGATGAGGCCTAGGCGCTCCTCCACGAAATCTCGGATCGGTTCGCCGTAGGTACGCAGCAGCCAGGCGAGGAAGAGGAAGCGGGCGCCGCGCGCGACGATGGCCGAGACGATGAACAGGCCGAGATTGACGTGCATGACGCCAGCCAGAATGGTCACCACCTTGATCGGCGGCAGGTGGGCGGCGCCGGAGGTGACCAGCATCAACAGGATGAAGCCGATGCCGGAAGAGGTGCGCAGCGCCTCGAATTCATCGAGCTTGCCGTAGAACTCAAGCACCGGCTTGGCGATGCTTTCATAGGCATGATAGCCGATATACCAGCCGAAAATGCCGCCCAGCACGGAGGCAACGGTGGCGACCAGCGCGTAGCGATAGGCGCGTTCGGGCCGCGACAGCGCCATCGGCAAATAGAGCACGTCGGCCGGAATCAGGAAGACCGAGCTTTCCACGAAGGCGATGAAGGCGAGCCACCATTCGGCGGACTTGCGTGCGGCCAGCGACAGGGTCCAGTCGTAGAGTCTGCGAAGCATGAGGCGTTCCGTTGGTGGGCAAACCCTGTCTAGAAAGAATTCCGTGGCTTCACAATGGCGGATGCTGCACGAAATCCATCAACGGGCAGTTGACGAAGGCCCGCGGGACCGTATAGTCCGCAGCCGTCCGCCCGAAAGGGCAGGGCCCCCTTGGCGGAATTGGTAGACGCGCCTGACTCAAAATCAGGTTCCGAGAGGAGTGCTGGTTCGATCCCGGCAGGGGGCACCATTTACTTCCTGGAAACTATTTGTTTTCAGTAGGATGCACGAACTCATCAAATCAGCATCCACCTTCTAGCCCACCCAAAGAGGCTTGGTTGGGCGCGATTGTCTCACTGCATCTCACTGCGCTGATGATTCCTTGAGGTAACTTTTCGCCATCCGTCCCGCGCTTCGTCGACCCGCTCAAGGCGTAGCTGTCTCCGCACGACATTTAACAGATCGGCCCTCAAAAGGTCCGTCACGCGGCATCCGCCAAGCTTGTCCCTGATCGTTTGAACGTCAGTTCCATGCGGGTCAGCATGTTGCCGGTCAACAACCCGTTGGTCGTTTTGCCAAACCGCTCATAAAACTTCAGGCCAACGGTTGCGGGGCGGTCCTCAACGTAGAAGGTCGGTCGCGCGAAATAACCGTAACATATTGAAAAATATTGGCTATGTCACGCCGGCAAGGGACGCCGCCGCCGCAAGACGGCATTAGGTTTCTTCGCTGATTTTCTTTGCCTCGCACTCCCCGATGGCTCGGCCGTTCTACTGGTGGCGAAGTCGTTGATTCTCACGGCTGAGGTCGTCCGGCTCCTCCGGAATGGTGCGGAACAGTTTGCCGGGGAGATCGATCTCGATGTCCATGCGGCCGGCCGTCCATTTGCGTGTGTAGTGTCCCTGCAATTGAGATTTGATCGTGAGATCCAGCAGCTTCGAGCCGAAGCCGGCCTCACTCCCGGCTTGGCCGTTCAGCCCCGATGACGTTTCCGTCCATTTGATGTGCATCTCGTGGGTGTCGCGACTGAGGTCGACATTGAGAGTCCCGTCCGGATCACTCAGGGCCCCATATTTGCTCGAGTTCGTTGCCAGTTCGTGGAAGACCAAGGCCAGGGGCGTGACGATTCCGCTATCGACGAATGCCTCGTCGCCCTCCACGACGAAACGCGCGGCCGCGCTGCCCTCGTAAGGCTTCAGCAGAATGCCGATGACTCGCTTCAACGAAGCAAGGCCGCCCATGATGTCAGAAGATGCCCTTCCGGTCTGTACAAGGCTATGTGCCTGCTGTAGCGCGACGAGCCGGTTTCTCAGCCTATTTGCCAGCGGCCTCATTTCGGGGTCGTCGCGGACGGACAGGGTGATCAGTCCGTTGACCAGCGCGAACAAATTCTTGATCCGGTGCTCGAGCTCATTGGACACGATCTCGCGCTCGGCAGCGAGATATCTCAATTGCTCCAAAACCTCGTTCCTCGTCGCGGTCGTCGTGGAGATGATGAGCGGCCCCAAGGTGATGAGCGCGCCTCCCATGCTGATGGAAAGTACCAGCGACTGATTGAAGTTCGACAAGTCGACAAAGCCCAATGTCGTGGCAATGATCGCCCAGGCGCAGAACGAGAATGTCAGGAGAGCCGTCAGGAAGACGCGATAGGTAATTGCGCACCATAGAAGGGCCGGGATTGGGAACGCGAGGGCGGCTATCCCACCGAAGAACGTTCCGGCGACGGCCGAGAAAATCAACACAATGATCGGCGCTTGGTCGTGCAGTGTGAGCGGCAGCTCCCGCGCCCAGTGACGGTCTTCGGGGAAGGCCAGGATCATCGGCACAAAGGCAAGCTGGTTCAAGAGCTCGACCGAAAACCAATACCGGAAGGCGCTTACTTCGGCCACTCTGCTGAACAGCGCGCCGATAAGGTGCGATCCCGCAATGCCGGCGAACAGGGATGCGGCGGCTACGGCGGTGAAAAGGTAGAAAACCGAGATCGGCCGCTCCAAGCGCTGGTCGTCCCGCTCCAGCCTGGAGAGCAGCAGATAACCGATCACGACGATGCCGAAGTTGTATACCAGCAGCTTCGCGTCCACGACGAACCTGTAGTCGATCAACTCGAGCGCGATCGCGAAGCCTGCTAGGCATGCAATCCAGCCCGGTGGACGGGCCAGAACAGGAAAGCGCACGAGCATGCCGAGCATGAACGCGTTGGCAGGCCATACCAACGCCAACACGGCATTGTTCGCCGTGTAAACGCCGAGCATGAAGAGGGCGGCGTAGGCGGCGCCGAACATCAGGTAAAGGATCCAGGCCCGGTTGGGGGTGAGCAGCTTCCTTACTCTGGTGTCGACTTCACCGGTGCTGAGCATGATCCGCATCCCAGGGGGGCAGCGGCGCGCTCCCCAGGCATCGTTGGGCTATTGTTTAGGTAATCACCAATGATCCTCCCCGACAAGGCGCAGACCGCATTTGCGTTGTCCGCAAGAGGCGCGGCGGCGCAAGTTCCACGGGTTCCGCGGCGCGGACGCGACCGCAGACGGCCGCAGCTCAGATAATCATCGTCACGCCAGCAGAAGCCGGCGCCCGGCCATTGATTCCACTTGCTTTTTTGGAAGCATCTTGCTTCTAGTCGCCCTGGATCTACCCGTAATCGCTGCGGGGGGGGGAATTGTGGGGAAGATCAAGTTTGCCGTTGCTTAAAGACCGTCATGAACAGGCCGACGTGAACGTCTCGAAGCGGTCGGAGCGCTGATGCTGAGGATGAGGCAGTTGTTCGACCGTCTCGGCCTTGGTCTTTGGGGCTTGGGATTTCTGGGCGCTGCGATTCAGGCGGCAGTGACCGATGATCGCGCCGTGGTGCCGGTCTACCGACGTAGCGTGGAGCATTTCTCCGCCTACGAGCAGCTCTACAATGTCGAGCTGTCGATGGGGTTTCTTTATGCGCCGGCCTTTGCCGTGCTCTATACGCCCTTCCTCATGCTTGGACCGGTCCTTGGCGATTTGCTGTGGCGGCTTGTCGGCATCGCCGTGCTGACCGCCGCCGCCGCCAAGCAGGCGCGTAAGCTTGGCGGCCCAGACAATGTCTGGCTTCTGTCCTACAGCCTGTTCCTGGCCCTGCCGATCTCGCTCGGCGCGATGCGCTCAGGCCAGGCTACCGTCCTTCTGGCCGGCGCTTGCTGGTTCCTGACCTTTTCTGTACTGGAAGGGCGGCGGGCCGAAACGTTCTTTTGGGCCTCGGTCGCGCTGATCGCCAAGCCGACGGCAATTGTCATTCTCCTGCTGTCTGGCGCATTGCGTCCCAGGCTGATCACGGTGCTGGTCCTGGCGCTGCTGTTCGTGTTTGCTATCCCCTATGCATTTGCGCCCTTCGGTTACGTCAACGCCCAGCATCACGATTTCATCCGTTTGCTGACGTCCATGGGCGTGCACAAGTCGGGGCCGTTCCTTGCGGCCGACTTTACGGCGCCATTCTTGGCGTTTGGCGCGCCTCTCGACGAATCCAGCGCCACTTTGGTGCGCATCGCCGCCGCTGCACTGACGTTGGCGGCCGTGATATGGTTCGACCGCCGGACTGAGAAGGGCCTCGCCGCCCTGGCGATCTTCCTGGCCGCGGCCGTCTACATGACCGTGTTCAACCCCCGCGTCGAATCCAACACCTACATCATGCTGGCGGTGCCAGCAGCCATTACCATTGCCTGGCTGTGGCGGCAGGAGCAGCGTGGGCTTCTGCGCGTTGTCCTGTCAGTTGCGATTGTCCTTTGCGGCGCCACCGGCATAGAGCGGCATCTCCATGATCTTCTGAATCTCTGGTTCAGGCCCATTGCCATGACCCTCATCAGCCTGCCTCTGCTGTGGTGGTTGTGGGGCAGGGGCCGCGAGGGAACAACCGCCGTCGAATCCCGCGCCTACGGCTGAGCGAGAGCCGGGCACCGTTTGCCCGACAGTTCAATCCAGTGTTTTGCCGGCGTCAGCCTCAAATGGGGCTCACGGCCCCCGCATGAAGGCCTCTAGTTCATCGAGCGTGATCTTGCCGTCCTTGTCCGTGTCGATCGCATCGAAAATGCGTTTGTGGACCGCCGTCACCTCTTCGAAGGAGATCGACCCGTCTTCATCCGTGTCGATGATGGCGAACAAGATTTTCAGCATGGGCAGGCTTATCCCTGGCCGCCGACCCATCATGCCCGGGTGCCCGCCTTGCATCATCCTAGGCGGCGCGCCCTGATCTTCGTCCTCGGGCGGGTTTGCCTGCGCGACGGTCAGATTGGATTGTTGCGGAGCGGTTTGATGTGTCTGTGCCGCAGCACCGATCGTGCTGATTGCAACGGCTGCGACGATGGTTGTGACGCGCGTGATCCCGGTAAACATCAAAGAATCCTCTCTTTGCTCGTTTATGCGGTGCACGTCCCCCAATTGCGTGTGTCGAAAGAGCTAGAGTGCTCGGCCCGGGAAATCCAGTCAGGTTATCCGCTATCCGGCGCATCGCGGGCAGAAGCGGCTTGCCGGCTTCGCCCATTTGTCGAAGCCGAGCTTCGGTGTCGGCATGCTTTGCGGCGCGCCCCGCCGCCTTGGTGCGGCGACGGGGCGATCGAGGATCAGTATCCGTCGGTGCAGGGTGCGGTGTAGACGCCGTTGACGCCCTGATAGCGGCAAGTCTGCCGCTGCGGCGCGCTCGCGGCACCGACAATGCCGCCCAGAGCCGCGCCGCTGGCGGCGCCGATGAGCGTGCTCTTCGTATTCCTGCCGACGGCCTGACCAACCAGAGCGCCGCCGATCGCGCCTACCGCTGCGCCGGTGCCTGCGCGGTTGATCTGCTGGTCGGTTGCCGAGCACCCCGCCACAGCGATCGTGGCGACGGCAGCCAGCGCCGACACGGTGATGCGAAATTTCATGTGACCTCTCCGTAAAATAACTTCGGACAGGTCTAGAGGGCATGAGATTGACGAACCGTGAATGGTTCGTTCAGGTTGCGTTCAAAATCCGTGCGGGATGATCCAATTTTCGAAAAATGGTGAGTGCCACGTTGTCAGGACCGTAACTGGCGGGGCGAGCGCGACGGCGCTTAGCGCGGCGCAGAGATTGAATTCCCACGGGTTCTCAGGCGTTCTACAGTCTGCCCGGATGCGGCGGTGCAGGTCGTCCGGAGTGTTTTGCCACTGCGCTGCAACGGCGTAGGACGGGGCGAGGTAGAACATGTGCCTGTCGGCGAAGTATCTTCCGACGATTTCTGGGTCGGAGATCACCCGCTGCGGGACCGGATCGGCCTGAACATGAACATGAACATGCTTGCGATGCACCTTGGTTGTTTTGGCGACTGCAGCCCCTGAGGCCAGCGCCGTCGCGACCGCGACTACCGATAGCGTTCTGAGCATCATGATATGCGTCCTCCTCCAGCGGCCAACCGAGTAGGATGGCTTCGGTCCAGATAACCGGCCGCGGGCTCAGCGGTTCCCAGGCACCTCAACGCGGCGCAATCGTTTCGGAACCTGCAGCAAGGTCAGGGGCAAAGATCGTTGGCCCCCTCCTTTGGCAAGGATCGCGCGTGAGCAGCGGCGTCCAAGGCACCCTATATTCCACTTGGTACCCAGCGTACTTGAAGGGGCCGAGGAAAGGACCTGCGCCCATGGCGGATCAGGCAGAAGAAAAGACCATCAATACACAGCCGGGCGAAGTGCGCCTGCGCGACCAGACCATCATGATGCTGCGGGCCTTCATAGCCTCGCCATTACGCTACCTGTTGCTTGGCCTGGGGGCAGGGATGTTGGTGACTGTCCTGGGGACGGCATACGGGCAGGTGCTGCTCAACCGCTGGAACCGTCCATTCTACGACGCGCTGGAGCGGCGTGACCTTCACGAGTTCTTCCATCAGCTTACGGTATTTGCCGCCATCGCCATCTTCCTGTTGCTGCTCAATGTGGTGCAGACCTGGCTCAACCAGAGCATCCGCGTGAGGCTGCGCGAAGGGTTGACCCTCGACCTGATAACGGAATGGTTGCGGCCGCGGCGTGCCTTCCGGCTGGCCAATGCCGGCGCCATCGGCGTCAATCCGGACCAGCGACTGCATGAGGATGCGCGCCATCTCAGCGATCTTTCCACGGATCTCGGTGTCGGCCTTCTCCAGGCGACGATTCTCCTGGTCACTTTCGTAGGCGTGCTGTGGACGATCTCGTCGGGGTTCGTCTTCCATGTCGCGGGCAAGAGCTTCGCCGTTCCCGGCTACATGGTCTGGGCCGCGGTGATCTATGCCGGAACGGCGTCGTGGCTGAGTTGGCTGTTCGGTCGCCCGCTGATCAGGCTCAACGTCGATCGATACGCGCGAGAGGCCGAGCTGCGCTTCTCGCTGATGCGCGTCAACGAGCACATCGACGCCATTTCGCTGACGGCTGGCGAGGCCGACGAGAAGCGGCGGCTAGAACTCGACCTTAGCGCCGTGCTGGAGGCCATGTGGCGCATCGCGGTGGCGCTGACCCGGCTGACCTGGGTGACCGCCAGCTATGGCTGGATCACCACGGTGGCCCCGATCGTGATCGCGGCTCCTATTTATTTCTCCGGCGACATCAGCTTCGGGGGACTGATGATGGCGGTAGGAGCTTTCAACCAGGTGAATGCCGCGTTGCGCTGGTTCGTCGACAATATCGGCAGCATTGCTGACTGGCGGGCCACTTTGCAGCGCGTGGCGACCTTCCGCACGGCCGTGCTCCAGACGGACGAACTCCACGAGGTGGAAAAGCGCATCACGCTCGATGAGGTCGATGGCGAGCGCATGACCTTCGACGACGTGGAGGTTGTTTCTCCCATCGGCTGCACCAAGCTTGTCGAGAAGCACGTCGAGATCGTCCCGGGCGATCACGTCCTGCTCACCGGCGATCCCGGCGCGGGAAAGACCCTGTTCTTCCGGGCGCTTGCGGGCCTTTGGCCGTGGGGTAGCGGGCGCATCGGCCTGCCGGCGGGGGAAGTGCCGGTCTTCGTGCCGCGTCAACCCTATATCCCGCCTGGCTCCTTGCGCGAGGCACTGTGTTATCCTCGCGGCCGCGATGCGTTCCCGCAGGCGGACCTTTCTGCTGTGCTGGGTGACGTCGGCCTTGGACGATTGAACGATTCCCTCGACCGCGACGCTCGCTGGGAGCGCGAGCTGGGCGAGGATGAGCTGCGCCTGCTGGCCTTTGCCCGCCTGGGGCTGCACAAGCCACGCTGGGTCGTGATCGACGCCGCGCTGGACACGATGCCGGGCGATACGCGACGTCGGATCCTGACCATCCTGGAACGCGATCTGGCCGATTCCGCCATTATCAATGTCGGCACCGCCGGGCAGAACGGTCATTTCTTCACGCGGGTCCTGCATCTGGCCAAGGATCCGGAGGGCCAGGCGCTCCGGCCGATGCGCGTGGGGAGCCGCGCGCCGTCGGACATGGCCGCGGCAAGCCCCAGCGTCTGACGCCGGCTGCCTGAATATTTTGCTGGCCGCATCTTGCGAAGCTTCGAGCACCGGTTGAAGCTGACGCAAGGAGAGCCGGGACGCTATTGCCAGCGGGCAGGCGATGCATGACCGGCGCGGAGGAGTTGGGGGAACGGCATGCGCATTCTCATATTCCAGCATCTTGCGGTGGAGCACGCCGGCATTTTCGGTGAGTTCTGGCGAGAGGCGGGGCATGACCAGCGCGTCGTAGAGCTCGATGCGGGCGAGCCCATCCCCGACCTCCAGGATTTCGATCTTCTTGCCGTCATGGGCGGGCCGATGGATGTCTGGCAGGAGGACGTTCATCCCTGGCTGGTGACCGAGAAGGCGGCGATCCGACGCTGGGTGGCTGAACTGGGGCGGCCCTATCTCGGCATCTGCCTCGGCCATCAGCTGCTTGCCGATGCGCTCGGCGGTACCGTCTCGTTGATGCGCCAGCCGGAGGTCGGCCTTGCCAGTGTTGAGCTGTCGGCGGTCGGCAGGGAGGATCCCCTGTTCGGCGGCGTGGATCCAGCGCTCGACACGTTGCAGTGGCATGGCGCGGAAGTATCGGTCCTGCCGCAAGGCAGCGTGTCGCTGGCGGCCAACGCCGCCTGCCCGGTGCAGGCGATGCGCTGGGGCCGTTTTGCCTATGGTTTCCAGTATCACATGGAAATCACCGAGCGAACCGTGGCGGACTGGGAACGCATCCCCGAATACAGGGCGAGCCTCAACCAGGCTCTGGGTCCCGTCCAGGCGTCGCGGCTTGCCGAAACGGTGGCACTGCATCTGCCGCGCTTCCGGCAGACCGCGCGACGACTGAACGACAATCTCATGGCACTGGCCCGTTGAATCTCGGTCCCTTTGCCGGCCTCGTGCCCTATGCGCGGACTAAGCTTGGCGGTCGCGTACCTCCCCTCGGCTGCATTTGATTTCGGTCTTCTGCGTCGCGGTTCAGGTCGTCAGCTGGAACAATCGGCACTGGTTCACGTTTCTCCAGGCGCCGGTTGCCGACATGGTTGGCCGACGAGTGCATTTGCCGCCTTCGAGAAAACGAATGACCTCGTCCAAAATATTCAGCCGCATCGCCAATCAGGTGGCGCATGCCGCGGGCACGCCCGTGACCTTCATTGTCTGTTGCCTGATCATCTTGGTGTGGGCGGTGACAGGACCATTTCTCGGCTTTTCCGACACGTGGCAACTCATCATCAATACGGGAACCACCATCGTCACCTTCCTGATGGTGTTTCTGATTCAGAACACCCAGAATCGCGACGGTGCTGCGATCCAGGCCAAGCTCGACGAGCTCATCCGTGTCAGCGAAGGGCGCAACCGCTTCATCGGCATAGAACACTTGACCGAGGAAGAGGTGGAAGAGTTCAGGCTGCTATGTGAAAAGGCGGCCGGGAGGCGAGACGCGCGGCGAAATGATGCTGCCTGAGTGAAGCAGTCTGAAAGGCCTTTCGCTGGCTGTCTGCTACTCGACCATCCACCCTTCGAGAGTGGCATAGCGCACCAGCGCGGCCCGCGTGCGCAGGCCGAGCTTTTCGGCGGCCCTGGCGCGGTAGGTCTCGATCGTCTTGACGCTCAGCGAGAGCTGCGCGGAAACTTCCTTGTTGCTGTAGCCCTTCGCCACCAGCTTGACCACTGCGATCTCGCGTTCGCTCAGCGCTTCGGCGCTGGTGGCCTGAGGCTTGGGTACGCTCAAAACCTTCGCCGCCATGACCGGGTCGATATACATGCCGCCGGCCAGGACCGAGCGGATTGCATGGATGAGTTCCTCCGCCGCGGAGCGCTTGAGGATGAAGCCGCGAGCGCCCGCTTCCAGCAGCTGATGGACATAGGCCGAATCCTCGTGGACCGTAAGCGCCAGGGCGGCCAGTTGCGGAAAGTCCTTCCGAAGGCGGTCGATCAGCGCCACGCCGTTGGTCCCCGGCAGGGAGACGTCGACGACGGCGATATGAGGGTCGGTTTCGCTGATGCCTTGCAGCGCGCTTTCGGCGTCTCCTGCCACGCCGACCACCTTGAGGTCGCGTTGCGCTTCCACCATGGTCTTGACCCCGGCCAGAACCACGGGGTGGTCGTCAACCAGGAAGACACGTCGGGGCGAGGGAGCCTTGGTCATGACACAAGCTCAAAGTTGACACGCGTTTGACAGGGGCAAAGCAGCGTAGACAGTCGTGCCTTGTCCGGGCGCGGTCTCGACAGTGAGATCGCCACCCACCAGGGCAAGCCGCTCGCGCATTCCCGACAGGCCGAGGGAGTTGGCTCGCCTGAGCTCGTCGGGGTTGGGATCGAAGCCGCGGCCGTTGTCCTCGATGGCCACCCTGACGGCGCCGCCCACCCATTGCACAGTGACGCTGACGGCATTGGCACCGGAGTGCTTAGCAACATTGGTAAGCGCTTCCTGCACGACGCGGTAGATCACCACTTGGTCTTCCTCGCTCAACTGTTCGTCGAGTACCTCAAGGTGGGCATCCGCCGATATGCCGAGACGGCTGGCCCATGATGCCACCAGGCAATTCAGCGCCTCGCGCAGGCCAAGATCGGTCAGCGAGGTCGGCCGCAGCGAGGAAGCGGTGCTGTGAACCTCGAGGCTCATATGATCGACGATCGCCCGCAACTCGACGAGTTCGGCTTCCTTCCCTCGGGATTCCAGCGCCGGTTCAAGATTTTTCAGGCCGAGCGAAAGGGCGGTGAGATCCTGGCCAAGCTGGTCATGCAGTTCGCGAGCGATGCGCAGGCGCTCTTCCTCCTGCGCCTTGAGCAGCCTGCGGGTCAGCCGGTCGCGCTCGGCGTCGGACTCCTTGCGGTCGGTGATGTCGGTGAACGTCACCACGGCGGCGGTGATATTGTTTGCCTCGGTTCGGATCGGGGCGGCATTTGCCGACAGGCAGCCGCGCGTGCCGTCGCCGCGTTTGATCCAGATTTCCTCGTTGTGAGTGACCTCGCCGGTCTCGATCGCACGCGTCAGCGGCCACTCTCGTTGGTCATAACGGCTGCCGTCGGGGCGGTAGCCGATATAGGGCGCGATGTCGGCTACGTTCTGGCAGTCGGCGGCGGCAAACCGCCACAGATGCCGGAACTGGTCGTTGCTGAGCACGATCCGCCGGCTCGACGCTTCGGCAACAGCCACGCCGACGGGCAGGTTCTTGACCACCGCATGCAGCTGCGCCCTGCTTTCCTGCAGGGCTTGCTGGACCTCCTGCCACTCCGCCTCGGCTGCCGCCACGCGGCCCGCCGAGCGCACCAGCGCGAAAACCAGCATCGTGATCAGCGTAAGCGAGAAGATGAGCAGCCAGTCTTCCTCGCCATAAGGACGGTAGGTGGGAGTGAGAAAGGCTACCCAGAAGATCTTGGTGAGCAGGACAGTGAAGCCGATTGTGAGGGTCAGGCTTGCGATAAGCTTTTGGCGATTTCCCAAGTTTCTGACTACGGTTGCTCCGGCAAAATCGGGGAAATGGAAAGATTCCGGCACTGAGATACCCCCATTCCTGAGCGCTGAGTTGCGCGGCAATTGCTGAATGCTGAAGTCGATCGTGGAAAATTGGGCGATCCCCGACGACCGCTTGAACTGCATGCACCCTCTACCCTCAGTCAGGATACTGCCGAAACACGGCAATTTCAGGGTAGATCCTATCATCGCCTCCGAAATGCCGGATGTGAAAGCAGACTAAACTATAATGACCTAATTCATTTGTGGGAAATGTACCCGTCAGGTTTTTCCCTGACACGCATTCGTAAAATTACGAAGGCTTTTTCTGCATCTCCCTACAAATAAAGGTATTTATCCCGAGTTGTTATTAAGCTCATCAAAAGCAACGATGAGCAAGTTGCAAGAGAAGCTTCTTTTGTGAGGTTTCTAAGAGCAATTTATCTTTTGAAAAACATCCAAATTATCTTAGCAACGAAGGGAACGTGACATGAAGAAGGTTTTCCTCGCCGCGACTGCACTTTTGGCAATGACGGCGCTTGCGGCTGCTGACGGTAGCGGTGGCAGCGGCGGTAATGGCAACGGCAATGGCAACGGCAATGTTGGCAACAACAACGGCAACAACAACGGCAATAATAATACCGGGAAGGACAATGGCAACAACAACGGTAACGACAATCGGGGCAGCAACAACGGCAACGAAAACGGGAACAACAATAAAGGCTCGCGCAACGGCAACGAAAACGGCAACGGCAATCGCGGCAGTGACAACGGCAACATGAACGGCAACGACAACCGTGGCAGCCAAAACGGCAACCAGAACGGCAACCACAACCGCGGCAGCGGCAACGGCAACGCCAACGGTATCGGCAACAAAGGTAGCTACAACGGCAACGACAACGGCAACCACAACCGCGGCAGCGGCAACGGCAACGCCAACGGCATCGACAATAAAGGCTCGCACAACGGCAACGACAACGGCAACCATAACCGCGGCAATGGCAACGGCAATGGCAACGGCATTTCCAATGAAGGCTGGTACAACGGCAATTACAACGGCAACCACAACCGCGGCGGCGGCAACGGCAATGGCAACGGCATTGCCAATAGCGGCCGGTACAACGGCAACTACAACGGCAACTACAACCGCGGCAACGCCAACGGCAACGCCAACGGCATACTGAATAGCGGCTGGTACAACGGCAACTACAACGGCAACCACAACCGCAGCGACCTCAACGGCAACATCAACGGCCTGCTGAACAGCGGCTCGTGGAACGGTAACTGGAACGGCAACTGGAACTGATCCGCGTAGCGATCAGGGGTCGTCGCCCGCTCTGCGCGGCGGCCCCATGCCGGCAATCACCAAGCACCATTTTTCGACGCAGTGGTCTGGCCCTGCGCAAGTATGGGGAAAAACCATGAACCAATTCAAATT
The DNA here is from genome assembly GCF_040045035.1 of Mesorhizobium sp. KR1-2. Taxonomy (NCBI): domain Bacteria; kingdom Pseudomonadati; phylum Pseudomonadota; class Alphaproteobacteria; order Hyphomicrobiales; family Phyllobacteriaceae; genus Mesorhizobium; species Mesorhizobium sp. KR1-2. The sequence goes on from NZ_JBDZDS010000005.1 coordinate 293,932, forward strand.
GCTTCTCACCGGCGCGGCTGCGGCCGTGTGCTGTCTTTCTCTGGGAACGGAAACCGCCTCGAGCGGCCCGGTTTCCATGTCCGATATTGCCAGCATGAGCGCGGCCGCGGCCAATTATTCGTCATCAGGCAACTACGGCTATGGCAACACCGGCACCGGCAATATCGGCGCCTTCAATAGCGGCACCGGCAATGTCGGCGCTTTCAACGGTAACGGAAATGCCTCTTCGACGAGCGGCAACAACAACGTCGGCGCCTTCAACGGCAACCTGAACAGGGGAACGGACAACGGCAACGGCAACGTTGGTGCGCTCAACGGCAACCTGAACAAGGGTTCGCATAACGGCAGCGGCAACGTTGGTGCCCTGAACGGCAACCTGAACAAGGGTTCGTACAACGGCAACCACAATATCGGTTCGTTGAACGGCAACTACAATGGCGGGAATCGCAACGGCAATTCCAACATTGGTTCAAACAACGGCAACAATAACGGAAACGGTAATCGCAATAAGTAACAGGAAATAAACATTTAGCGAAAGAAAGGAGGCGAAGATGACAAAGGTTCCAACAGCGATCCAGCGTCTGCCGCTGATCCTGGTAACATCATTGTTCTTGTCTTCGCCATTCCTCAGTGCCGTCCATTCCGCCGACAGAAACGGTAACGCGAATGGCAGCGGCAATGCTGGCAGCCACAACGGCAATGGCAACGGAAACGGCAATGTCGGTTCCGACAACGGGAATGGCAACGGCAACGACAATACCGGTTCCAATAATGGGAACAACAATGGCAATGGCAATGCCAGCAATGGCAATGGCAACAACAACGGCAACGGTAACGGCGGTAACGGAAACGGCAACGGCAACGGTAATGGCAATAGCAACGGCCATCATCATCACCCCAAGCCGCCCAAGCCCCCAAAGCCCCCCAAGCCGCCAACGCCTCCGCATCCGGTCAAGCCAATCGCCGGGACTGACGCTTCCGGCGGGGGTGGCGGTAGCGGCGGCGGCTGCATCACGGGTTACTCGGACTACACCGGTACCTGGTTTGGCTGCGGTTTCACGGGCCAGCCACTTTGGCCGAACCTTCACTTTTGATTTCCCTATGGAATAGGACTGGCCGCTAACGGTCCTATTCCCGCCCGCGCCCGTCCCCCGCGCCGGCGCGAAGGCCTGGCTGCTGAGGGAGCCTCTTTCACAAGAAGAGGTTTCTTTGGTGCCAGGCCTTTGGCTTTGCGAGGCGCTGGGCTCCGCCCCGGTACGCCTCGGGCGAGGGGTTTGGTTGACGTCGTCGTTCCGCAGCCTTATCCACGTCCTGTCCAGCCTGGCGGCCTTCCTGCCGTCAGGGCGCAGACCAGGGTTTACGCTTGCTCGAACGGCGCGACGACTACGAAAGTCTTTACCGCGATTTCCGCTGGAGGATTCCGCATCGTTTCAACATCGGCGTCGCGGTGTCCGACCATTGGGCATTTCGCGAGCCCGACCGGCCCGCACTGCTCGACTACGGCGCCGAAGGCAAGGCCGCCCGGTTGACGTTCGGTGAGCTTGCGGCCCGCTCCAACGCCTTCGCCAATGGATTGCACCGGCTCGGCGTCCGGCGCGGCGACCGCGTCGCGCTGCTGTTGCCGCAGTGCTTCGAGACGATCATCGCCCACGTCGCCATCTACAAGCTCGGCGCCATCGCGGTTCCGCTGGCGCTCCTGTTCGGCGTCGAGGCGCTGGAATACCGCCTCCAAACGGCCGGCGTGAAGCTTGTCGTCACCAACTCGGCCGGCTGCGCCAAGCTCGCCGCCATCGCCGGCCGCCTTGGCGGGCTGGAAGACATCGTCTCCATCGACGGAGCGGAGCGCGGCGCGCAGGATTTCCACCGTATCCTTGCCAGCCAGCCGGCGTCGTTCGCTGCCGAGGACACGTCGCCGGACGATCCGGCGCTGATGATCTTCACCTCGGGCACGACCGGGCCGCCCAAGGGCGCGTTGCATGGGCATCGCGTGTTGCTGGGCCACCTGCCGGGCGTGCAGACGGCATATGAATTCTTGCCCCAGCCGGGCGACCTGATGTGGACGCCGGCTGACTGGGCCTGGGCCGGCGGCCTGCTCAACGCTCTTTTGCCGGCGCTCTATTTCGGCGTGCCGGTGGTGGCGAGCCGCTTCGACAAGTTCGATCCGGAGGCCGCCCTCGGCCTCATCGAGAAGATGCAGGTGCGCACCGCCTTCATCCCGCCGACTGCGCTGAGGATGCTGAAGGGCGTTTCCGGCGCAAGCAAGCGTTTCCGGCTCGGCCTGCGCAGCGTGGGTTCGGCCGGCGAGGCGCTCGGGCGCGAAACCTATGAGTGGGCGCAGGCCGAGCTTGGCCTGACGGTCAACGAATTCTATGGCCAGACCGAGTGTAACATCGTGCTGTCGTCCTGCGCTGCGCTCGGCGTGACCCGTGGGGGTGCGATCGGCAAGGCCGTGCCGGGGCATTCGGTCGGGATCATCGACGGCGAAGGACGCCGCCTCCCCGCCGGCGAGATCGGCCAGATCGCGGTGCGGCGCCCGGACCCGGTGATGTTCCTCGAATACTGGCAAAACCCGGATGCCACCGCGAAAAAATTCATCGGCGACTGGATGACCACCGGCGACCAGGGCGTGGAGGACGAAGCCGGCTACATCCATTTCTTCGGCCGCGACGACGACGTCATCACCTCTGCCGGCTTCCGCATCGGCCCCGGTGAAATCGAGGATTGCCTGACCGGCCATCCGGCAGTGGCCCTGGCCGCCGCCGTCGGCAAGCCCGACGCGCTGCGCACCGAGATCGTCAAGGCCTATGTCGTGTTGAAGGACGGTTTTGCCGGCGACGCGGCGCTGGCCGAGGAAATCAGGCTGTGGGTGCGCGAGCGCCTTTCGGCGCATGAATATCCGCGCGAGGTGGAGTTCGTGGATTCAATGCCGCTGACCACCAGCGGCAAGGTCATCCGACGCATCTTTCGCGAACGGGCAAGGCGCGAGGCCAAGCTCTCGACCCCCGAAACCGTCAGTCCCGCTTGAGCAGGCCGCGCATCCGATTGCGCAGCAAGCGCGCCAGGTTGCGCGTTTCGGTGTAGAGGTGAAGCTGCGACGCCGCCTGGCGGGTGGCGCGGTCCGCGTCGGGGGTTAGCCCGATCAGCGCGGTGCCGAACGTGCGCCGCTCAGACCATAGCCGGCTCATCATCGGGTGATCCGGCACAGCGCAGGAGTCGGTCATGACGACGTTGGGATCGTCGAGATGCTGCCGGGTCACCTCGATCATCAGCAGCGTGCCGGGGGAATAGGCGCTGTAGCGTTCGTCATAGGCCGTCTTCCAGGTATAGGCCACGCCCGCCTCGATGAAGACGACGAGGCAGGCGACGGCCTCGCCATTCAGCGTCAGCAGGTGGATGCGGCACAGATCGCGCTCGGCAAGGCAATGCACGGCCTCGCGCGCGAAGGCGGCGCGGTAGCGGTCGGCGGCCATGGCGGTGCGCCTGCGGCCCTTCCAGCCGGCAGCCTCGAGCGTGAGGAAGGTCTCGAGCGCGTTGCGGATCTCGTCCTCACCGCGCGCCACGACATGCTCGAGCTGCCCGTGTTCGGCCAGCCGCCGCTTCAGCCGGCGGAACTCGCGGTAGTGGTGTTGCCGCAGTGAGGCCTTGAGATAGTCGTCTCCTTCGAGCTGGCTTTGGAGGAAGGGTCGCTCCACCTCGTTGGTGATGGCGATCGGCAGGCCGCGTGTCTCGGCCACGCGCCGCAGAACGCCGGCGACGGGCCCGTCAAGCAGCATATCTGGCACGACGAAGACCTTAGGCAGCTTCAGATGCGGGCGTGCCAGCATCGCGAAGAAGTCCTCGACCACGCCTTCGGGGTCGTCGCGGTCGAGCAGCGGCGTGCCGCGCGGGCCGAAAGGGCTCGCCCAGCTGCGCAGGATCGGGACGCCGAGCGGGATGCTCGGCCGCTCCACCGAATAGGGCACCAACAGGCGCAGGCGGCTGCGATATTCGTCGCCGTCGCGGATGACCGCCAGGCGCACCTCGCGGTCTTCCAGGCGCGGCATCGCTGGCGCCAGGAAGCGCGGGTTGAAGAAGACGTTGGATTCCACCGTCCGCGTGCTCAGATGGTCGAGTTCCTCGATCAGGTCGAACCCGGCCGAGGCGGGATAGATTGCCAGCCGGCGCGGCGGGCGACTGTTGGCCGCGAGCTCCACATGGGCGGGGTCGACAGCCTTGCCGCCGAGGTCGGCGAAGCCCGAGATCATCGTGCCGGCCGGGCCGGCGCTGGTTTCCTCGACAAGCGGAACGGCTGCCATCAGAGGGCCTCCTCTCGGGCTTGCGTTGCAGGCATGAAGATCGCCATGACGATGCCGAGCTTGCGCCAGACGGTGAAGGAAAGCGCGCTTGCCTCGAAGGCCATGGCAACCGTGGTGGCGATCGCGGCGCCCCACAGGCCGAAATGCGGAATGAACAGCACGTTCAGGCCGATATTGATCGCCAGCGTCAGCGCATAGACCAGCGCGCAGATGTTCTGGTTGCCGCTCATGGTCAGCAGGCTCTCGCAGGGGCCAACAGCAGCCCGGGCGACAACCCCCAGCGTCAGCAGGAACAGCAGCGGATAGCCCGTGTCGAAGCCGGGGCCGAACAGCATCAGCATCGGCTTGCCGAGCGCCAGAACGGCGAGCGCCATCGCGACCGAGGGCCAGAACGTCCAGGACACGGTTTCGCGCGCGAAGTCGGCGAGGCGGTCGGGGTCGCCATGGGTGAATTGCGCATAGCGCTGAGCGACGCCTGCCTTGACCGCGAAATAGACGAAGTGGACCAGAGCCAGTGTCTTCACCGTGGCGAAGTAGACAGCGACGTCCTGCGGCTCCATATAGGCGCCGACCATCAGCACGTCGGCATTGGTCAGGATGAAGAAGAAGCTTTCGACCAGGAAGATCGGCACCGAGACTATGAACCAGCTGCGCAGATAGGTCTTGCGCGGCCCGGGGCCGACCTTGGCGTCGACACGGCCGGTGACGCTGACGAGTTGCACGATCGTCGTGGCGTAGGTGGCCAGGATCGCGGCGAACACGGCCGTCGTCGCCGTGGGCGGATAGCCGACGAGCAGGGCGCCGGCCATGAAGACCAGGATGAGGACGGGGCGGGTGAGGTAGGTCGGCGACAGCGCCGAAATCGCCCAGGAGTGCGCCCGCGAGATGCCCTGCAGCACATCCGACAGCGCGATCATCGGCATGCAGATGACGCCGAGCATGAAGGGTATGACGTAGTAGCTCTCGATCAGGTCGGAGCACAGCCAGATGCCCAGCGCGCCGAGGCCGGCCATGAGCGTGGCGGAGATGAGCGAGAACAGGCGGCTGGCAAGCAGCATGCCGCGCAGTTCCGCCAGCATGCCCTTTTCCCGGTATTCGGGGATGAAGCGGATGACGGAGGTGTGGAAGCCGAGGCAGGCCAGGTTGCCGATGATGATCATCGTCACCCAGACCAGCACGAAGATGCCGTATTCGAAACCGCCCATCCAGCGCGCCAGAAGCACCTGGCTGACGAAGGCGATGACGGCGCTGACGATGCGGATGGCGAAGGCGATCAGCGACATGCGGCCGGCTTCGCCGCGCTCGTCGGCGGAGAACAATATTGCGTCGATCCGGCTAAGCAGCGGCCGCAGGCGAAGCGCCAGCGGCGCCGGCAGGAAACGCTCGGCCGTCATTGCTGCGGAAAAGCGCACGCACTATTCTCCGATCTTCCACATGATCTCTGAGCCATAGGCGAGACTCTTTAAGAAACGGTTCGGGGTCGTGTCTGGCGGGCGGTTTCCACGGCGTGAAATTCCGTCTTGACCTCAACCTTGGTTGAGGTCGCATAGCTGTGTCCGCTCAGGCCTCGCTTGCATGAACTTGCTGGAGAGAGCCCATCTCAGAGAGGACATCATGCTTCAAGACAAGACTGTAAACGGACGCGTCTACCGAATGGATCAGTTCGCCGTTCCCAACCGGGCGCGCGACGAATTTCTGCAGAGGGTGCGCCAGACGCACGAAGTGCTGCGAACGCAGCCCGGCTTCCTGCAGGATTTCGTGTTGGAGCGGTCTTCGGGCGAGGGCGAATACAATCTCGTCACCATCGTCGAGTGGGAAGACGAGGCTGTCGTGGAACGCGCCAAGTCCGCCGTGCGGGACATGCACCGGCAGATTGGTTTCAACCCACCGGAATTCATGGCAAGGCTTGGCATAAGGGCAGCCATCGCGACCTACGGCCATGTCCGCCAATAACAGAAAGGCCCGACCCTTCAAGGTCGGGCCTTTGTAAGAGGCGTTAGAGCTCGCTGTTCGCTGTCGCTCAGGCGAAAGCGCCGTGGCAGTGCTTGTACTTCTTGCCGGAGCCGCAGGGGCAGGCCTCGTTGCGGCCGATCTTGCCCCAGGTGGACGGGTTCTTCGGGTCGCGCTCCTCGGCAGGAACGACGCGGGTGTCGTCCAGAACCAGAGTGGCGGCGCCTTCGCCGAAATCGTCCTCGCCGGTCAGCGGGTCGGCGTGGTGGCCATGCGCCACCGGCGCCTGCGGCGGCGGGGCGTCGGCTGCCTCGCGCACCAGCTCGACACGCATCAGCTGTGCGGTCACCGCCTGGCGCAGATTGCCGAGCATGGCCTGGAACAGCTCGAAGCCTTCCGACTTGTACTCGTTCAGCGGGTCGCGCTGGGCATAGCCACGGAAGCCGACGACCGAGCGCAGGTGGTCGAGGTTGACCAGGTGTTCGCGCCAGAGATGGTCGAGGGTCTGCAGCACGACGGTGCGTTCCACATAGGCCATCACCTCGGGGCCGAAGCGCTCGGCGCGGTCGGCAGCAGCAGAATCTGCCTGCTCGGTGACGCGTTCGCGGATGACCTCCTCGCCGATGCCTTCTTCCTGCACCCAATCCTCGACCGGCAGGTTGAGGTTGAGGAACTGCAGCGCCTCCTCCTTGAGGCCGGTCGAGTCCCACTGCTCGGCATAGGCGTTCTCGGGGATATGCTTGGCGACGAGGTCGTCGATGACGTCCTGGCGCATCTCGGCAACGGTCTCGGACAGGTTCTCGCCGTCCATCAGTTCGAGACGCTGGGCGAATACGACCTTGCGCTGGTCGTTCATCACGTCGTCGTACTTGAGCAGGTTCTTGCGGATGTCGAAGTTGCGCGCCTCGACCTTCTTCTGCGCCTTTTCGAGAGCCTTGTTGATCCAGGGATGGATGATGGCCTCGTCTTCCTTCAGGCCGAGCTTCTGGAGCATGCCGTCCATGCGCTCGGAGCCGAAGATGCGCATCAGGTCGTCCTGCAGCGACAGGAAGAACTTCGAGCGGCCGGGGTCGCCCTGACGGCCGGAACGGCCGCGAAGCTGGTTGTCGATGCGGCGGCTTTCATGGCGTTCGGTGGCAAGCACATAGAGGCCGCCGGCGGCCAGCGCCTTTTCCTTGAGCACGGCGATGTCATCACGGATCGCCTGCTCCCGGGCGGTGCGCTCGGAGCCTTCCGGCATGTCGCCAAGCTCCTCGGCGATGCGCATCTCGGCGTTGCCGCCGAGCTGGATGTCGGTGCCGCGGCCGGCCATGTTGGTGGCAATCGTGATGGCGCCGGGCTTGCCGGCCTGGGCGACGATGGAAGCCTCGCGCTCGTGATGGCGGGCGTTCAGCACCTCGAAATCGGCGAAGCCTTCCTTGCGCAGGCGTGCGGCCAGGTGCTCGGACTTCTCGATCGAGGTCGTGCCGACCAGCGTCGGCTGGCCGCGCGAATTGGCTTCGCGGATCTCCTTGACAATCGCCTTGTACTTTTCCTCGACCGTCCGGTAGACCTCGTCGTCCTCGTCGATGCGCTGGACGGGCAGGTTGGTCGGCACCTCGGTGACCTCGAGGCCGTAGATGTTGCCGAACTCCTCCGCCTCGGTCGACGCCGTGCCGGTCATGCCGGCCAGCTTCTCGTACATGCGGAAGTAGTTCTGGAAGGTGACCGACGCCAGCGTCTGGTTCTCGGGCTGGATCTGCACGTGCTCCTTGGCCTCGAGCGCCTGGTGCAGGCCTTCGGAGAAGCGGCGGCCGGGCATCATGCGGCCCGTGAACTCGTCGATGATGACGATCTCGCCGTCCTTGACGATGTAGTCCTTGTCGCGCTGGAACAGCTGGTGCGCCTTCAGGGCGTTGTTCACATGGTGCACCATGGCGACGTTCTCGACGTCGTAGAGCGACTCGCCCTTGAGCAGGCCGGCATCGCGCAGCAGGTTCTCGACCTTCTCGGTGCCTTCTTCGGTGAAGATGGCGGTCTTCTGCTTCTCGTCGACTTCGTAGTCGACCGGCAGCAGCGTTTTGATGAAGGCGTCGACCGTGTTGTACATCTCGGACCGGTCTTCGAGCGGGCCCGAGATGATCAGCGGCGTGCGCGCCTCGTCGATCAGGATCGAGTCCACCTCGTCGACGATCGCGTAATGGTGCGGGCGCTGCACCATCTGCGCGCGCTCATACTTCATGTTGTCGCGCAGGTAGTCGAAGCCGAGCTCGTTGTTGGTCGCGTAGGTCACGTCGCAGGCATAGGCCGCGCGGCGCTCGTCGTCGCTCATGCCGTGCACGATCACGCCGACGGTGAGGCCGAGGAACTTGTAGATGCGACCCATCCAGTCCGAGTCGCGCTTGGCGAGGTAGTCGTTGACGGTAACGACGTGGACGCCCTTGCCGGTCAGCGCGTTGAGGTAGACGGGCAGGGTGGCCACCAGCGTCTTGCCCTCGCCGGTGCGCATCTCGGCGATGCCGCCGTCATGCAGCACCATGCCACCGATGAGCTGGACGTCGAAGGGACGCAAGCCCAGCGCACGCCGGGCGCCCTCGCGCGCGGTGGCGAAGGCGGGAACCAGCAGGTCGTCGATATTGGCGCCGTTGGCCAGTTCCTCGCGGAACTTCACGGTGCGGGCGCGCAACTCGTCGTCCGACAGAGCGCGGATTTCATTTTCGAGAGCATTGACCGCCGCCACGCGTGGGCGTGTCGCCTTGACGCGACGATCGTTGGAGGAGCCGAAAATCTTACGGGCGATGCCGCCGAGACTGACCATCAAAAGGCCTTTCAGTTCGAATTCTTGCCGACCGGGTGGCGGCGGAACCCACACAAGGTCCATATAGAGCAGGTAACACCGAAAAGCGCCCGGAAAACGGTTCTGGACGCGAAGTCGAAGGACAGATAAGAGGGGCCTGAAGCGATGTCAACTTGGCAGCGTGCCTGTTGCCCGCGCCTAATTCAGCCATATTTGTGCTGATCAGAAGGTTTCATCATTCCTACCGGAGACTTCCGATGCCCCTTTCGTTCAGACGTGCCTCACTAGCCGGCCTCGGCGTGATGCTCGCTTTGGCAGTTCCTGCCGCCAATCTGGCGTTCGCGCAGGAAACGCCGCCCGCCGCGGAGGCGCCTGCCAAGCCCGTCGATCCTGCCGCTGTTGTGGCGACCGTTAACGGCCAGTCCATCACCGAGGCTGACCTGACGCTCGCCGAAAGCGACCTGGATCAGCAGTTTTCGAAGCTTCCGGCCGAACAGCGCCGCGCTGCCGCCCTTTCGGCGATCATCGAGATCCGCCTGCTGGCCGACGAGGCCAAGGCCAAGGGCTTCGACAAGGACCCGGAATTCCAGCGCCGCATGCAGTTCCTGCAGGACCGCGCCCTGCACAGCCAGGTGGTCGAGCAGGAAGTGTCGAAGGCGATCACCGATGACGAGGTTCGCGCCCGTTACGACAAGGAAATCGCCGCTGCACCGCCCGTCAATGAGGTCCATGCTCGTCACATTCTGGTGAAGACCAAGGAAGAGGCCGAGGCCATCATCAAGCAGCTCGATGGCGGCGCGAAGTTCGAGGACATCGCCAAGGAGAAGTCCAGCGATGCCGGCTCGGGCGCCAATGGCGGCGACCTTGGCTATTTCGGCCCCGGCCAGATGGTACCGGAATTCGAGAAGGCCGCCTTCGCCCTAGAACCGGGCGCCTACACCAAGGAGCCGGTGCAGACCCAGTTCGGCTGGCACGTCATCAAGGTCGAGGACAAGCGCGCCCAGCAGCCGCCGGCCTTCGATCAGGTCAAGGGCCAGGTGCGTTCGCTGCTCCTGCGCGACAAGTATTTCGAGCTGGTCAAGTCGCTGCGCGGCGCGGCCAAGATCGACGTGGCCGATCCTGAACTGAAGAAGGCCGTCGACCACATGGATCAGGACAAGTAAGCGTTTCGGGTTGATCTTGAAGCGACGAATAGAAAAAGGGCCGCGGCATTCGCGGCCCTTTTTTCTTGGCGTCAGCTCTGCTGCACGTCGGCCTTTTCAGGCGCGGACCGCCGATCCGCTGAGCCGCCAGGCGGCCAGGAAGCCGGCGAACGCCATGGGCAGCGCGGTCACGAAGACCCACACCGCGGTCGCCTCGGCGCTGGCGACCGTCAGCCCGGAGCCGAAGCCGACGAGATTGGCGGTCGCACCGGCGATCGCTGCGCCGACCGCGCCGCCCGACTGGCGAACGGCAATGAAGGCGGAGGCGCCGATGGCGCGATCTTCGTCGGCAAGTGCGCCCAGGATGCGCCGGTTCATCAGGCTGGAGGAGAAGCCGAACCCCGCGCCGACGGTTGCCGCCGAGGCGATGACGAAGCCGAGCGGAGCGCTCTGCAGCAGCAATGCCAGCAGGGCTACGCCGGCAAGAATGCCGGTCGCGCCGCGCCGGATCCAGCGCTGTTCGCCGCCGTCGGCTACCCCCGCCACCACGAATGCGGCCAGTGTCCACGAGAGGGCTTGCACGCCGACGATATAGCCGGCCGCAAGCGGCGAGAGCCCACGCAGCGTCTGCAGGATCGCAGGGCCATAGACGGTGAGCCCCATCGAGGAGGCGGTTAGCGCAAAGATTGCCGCATAGCCCGAGCCGCAGATGGTCCGCATGTCGCCGGCCCGGTGCGGCAGCAGGCGAACGCCCGTCCGGCCATCGAGCCAGAGAACAAGGGCGAGGATGGCAAGGCCGGCCACCACCAGGCCGATCGTGATCGACGGCTGGGCAATGGTGTCGGCCAACGAAATGGCGCTGACGCCGAGCCCCAGCGTGAGAAGCTGGAGCCAGGGCACGCCGGTGCTCGTCTCCGATTTCTTCGTGCCTTTGAGCAGAAAGGGCGCGGCGGCACCGAAAATGAGAGCCTGCAGGGCAAACAGCCAGAACACCCAGCGCCAGCCGCCGGTCTCGGCGAACAGGCCGCCGACCAGGGGGCCGAGTACGGTGGCGATGCCCCACACGCCCGAGATAGCGGCGAAAACCCGCGCCAGATGCCTCCCGGGAAAGAGCACGGCGATGGCTACCATGGCGAAGCCGGCGATCCAGCCGCAGCCTATGCCCTGCAGCAGCCGGCCGACGAGGAAAGAACCTATGTCGGGCGCGGCCGCGCTGAGCACGCAGCCCCCGGTGAGCACCAGGCCGGCGATGGTGGTTGCGAGCCGCAGGCCGAAGATTTCGGAAAGCCTGCCGGCACTCGCGCCGGCCAGGATCGCGCCTACCAGGAAGCCGGCGACGGCCCAGCTGAAATAGGCATAGCCGCCCAGCTCCGCGCCTACGCTTGGCATGATGGTGGCGGTAACCAGCGTGTCGGCGGCATTCAGCCAGATGCCCAGGCAGATCAGCGCAAAACGCGGCAGCCTGCCTTCCGCAAGCAGGTCAGCCCATCCTGTTTCGGCGCGTTCCGACAGTTCCGTCATGCGATATCCTTTCGTGGGAAATCCAAGCCTGAGGTGTCGGGCAGCAGATCGCAATGCCTCAGAGGGGCGGAAGAGCCGGTCCAGTTTTGCGGATCCTTCGTCGTAGCGTCATGACAGCTTGGATGGCGCGGGCGCAATCCCCGCGTGCCCAACCTGTTCTCCAGCTCTATCAATCCCCGGCGCTTCCAGGCAGTTACGCGTGAAAACGCCTTGCGCGGCCACGTTCTATCGGGCAAACGGGGCCTCGGTTTGCGCTTCATGCTCGACGAGGTCCCATGTCCGAGACGATTTCCCCCCTCGCACCCAAGAAATACCCCAAGATGCCGCCCGTCGATGGCGTGCGCATCGCCACGGCCGAGGCCGGCATCAAGTACAAGAACCGCACCGATCTGCTGACAATGGTGTTCGATGAGGGAACTGCCGTCGCTGGCGTGTTCACCCGTTCCAAGTGCCCGTCGGCGCCGGTCGACTTCTGCCGCGAAAATCTCGCCGGCGGCAAGGCGCGCATCCTGGTGGTCAATTCCGGCAACGCCAATGCCTTCACCGGCAAGAAGGGCCGCGAGACCACGAGCATGACCGGCAAGGCAGCGTCGGAAGCCGCCGGCTGCACGCCGGCCGAGGTGTTCCAGGCCTCCACCGGCGTCATCGGCGAGCCGCTCGACGCCAACCGCTTCAGCCACCTTCTGGCCGGCATGGTCAAGGACGCTAAGGCGGAATTGTGGACGGAAGCCGCCAAGGCGATCATGACCACCGACACCTATCCGAAGGTCGCCACCGCCACGGTGAAGCTCGGAGATGTCGACGTGACCATCAACGGCATCGCCAAGGGTGCAGGCATGATCGCGCCCGACATGGCCACGATGCTGTCGTTTGTCGCCACCGATGCGCCGATCGAGGCGCCGGTGCTGCAGGCACTCTTGTCGAAGGGTGTTGCCCCGACCTTCAACTCGGTCACCGTCGACAGCGACACCTCGACCAGCGACACGCTGCTTCTGTTCGCCACGGGCGCTGCGGCCAAGCGCGGCGCGGCTAAGGTCTCCGATGTCAAGGATGCGCGGCTGGCGCCTTTCAAGCGAGCGCTGAACAAGATCCTGAAGAATCTTGCTCTGCAGGTCGTGCGCGATGGCGAGGGCGCGCGCAAGCAGGTGGAAGTCACCGTCACAGGCGCCAAGTCGGCGCGCTCGGCCAAGCGCATCGCGCTGTCGATCGCCAATTCGCCGCTGGTCAAGACGGCGGTGGCCGGCGAGGACGCCAATTGGGGCCGTGTCGTCATGGCCGTCGGCAAGTCCGGCGAGCCGGCCGACCGCGACCGGCTCTCGATCTGGTTCGGCGACAATCGCCTCGCGGTCGAAGGCGAGCGCGACCCGAACTACTCGGAGGAGCAGACCTCGACCTATATGAAGCGCGACGAGATCCGCATCCGCGCCGACATAGGCATCGGCCGCGGCAAGGCCACGGTGTGGACCTGCGACCTCACCAAGGAATACGTCGCCATCAACGGCGACTACCGGAGCTGATGGCGGCGTGACCGAGACAACGCCGATTCCGGAACTGGCGCGCGTCCGTCGCTTCGAGGCGGCGGCCTTCCGCGCCTGGCCGGCGGCCGCCGTCCATTATGACGGCACCTGGGTGGTGCGGCTCACAGCCGGCCATCCGGCCAAACGGCTCAACTCGGTCAATCCGCTCGATCCGGGCGATGTCGGCAATCTGGAGGAGCGCATTGCCCGCGCGGCCCGCCGCTTCGACGCCTATGGCCGCCCGCTGACCTTCCGGCTCTCGCCCCTGTCCGGCCCGGTGCTGGCAACCTATCTCGATGCCGAGGGTTGGGGTGTCTTTGACGAGTCGCTGGTTATGCGGCTGCCGCTTGAGCAAGCCGGCGTCGAAGACGCCATGGACCAGATTCCGCTGAAGGACATCGGCCGCTTCATCGGGGCTGCGCTGAAGGTCCATGACCTGCCGGCCGAACTGCGGCCCGGCCTGTCCGAGATCATCGGCGCGATCAAGCCCGAGGCGGGGCTGTTCGTGCAGGAAGACGCCAGCCAGCCGCTGGCAACCGCCATATGCGTCCACGACGGCGACCTTGCCGGCCTGTTCGAGGTCGCCACCGAGGCTGCCGAGCGCGGCAAGGGCCATGGCCGACGCATCATCCGCTCGGCACTGAAGTGGGCGCGGCTGCGGGGCGCCCGCGAAGCCTGGCTGCAGGTCGAGGCGTCCAACGAGGCCGCTCGCCACCTCTACGAGTCGCTCGGTTTCACCGAGGTCTACCGCTATCACTATCGCAGACCGCCGGGAGCCGATGCATGAGCAAGCGCATTCTCCTGGTCGCGGCCTGCGCGCTGGTCGACGCTGACGGCCGCGTGCTTCTGGCGCAGCGCCCCGAGGGCAAGGCGCTCGCCGGCCTTTGGGAATTTCCCGGCGGCAAGGTCGAGCCCGGCGAGACGCCCGAGGAAACGCTGATCCGCGAGATGCACGAGGAGATCGGCATCGAGACCAAGGCGGCCTGCCTGGCGCCGCTGACCTTCGCCAGCCACACCTACGACGATTTCCACCTGCTGATGCCGCTCTACGTGTGCCGACGGTTTGAGGGCACGCCCCATCCCAAGGAAGGGCAGGTGCTGAAATGGGTGCGCCCGCGCCAGATGCGCGACTACTTGATGCCGCCGGCCGACGAGCCGCTGATCCCCTTCCTGATCGACCTGCTCTAGGTGGCGCGGCTGTCCGGCAACGCGTTTCAGGCTAAGGTTGCCGAGGAGGGCCACTCTGTCCATTGGCGGCAGAACCTGGTCGTCTGCCTGCTCGGCTCCTTCACCACCATCATCGCCATGACGCTGCTGCTGCCGTTCCTGCCGCTCTATGTCGAGCAGCTCGGCGTCACCGACCATGCGGCCATCGTGCAATGGTCGGGCGTCGCCTATGGCGCGACCTTCTTTTCCGCCGCGCTCACCGCGCCGCTCTGGGGCCAGCTCGGCGACCGCTACGGTCGGAAATCGATGCTGATCCGGGCCAGCCTCGGCATGGCCGTGTCCATGTCGCTGATCGGCATGGCACAGAATGTGTGGCAGCTGGTGGGTCTGCGCCTCTTCGCCGGCATCGCCGGCGGCTATGCCTCCGGCTCGGTCATCCTTGTCGCCACGCAGACGCCCAAGCAGCGTTCCGGCTGGGCGCTCGGCATGCTGTCGTCGGGCGTCATGGCCGGTAATCTGGTCGGACCGCTGATTGGCGGCGCACTGCCGCAGCTCTTTGGCATCCGCCAGACCTTTCTGCTGGCCGGCGGCGTGATCTTCATCGCTTTCCTGGCGACTACCTTTCTTATCCGCGAGGAGGCGCGCCCGCGGCGCGAAAAGCCGAGAAAGGGGGAGGGCGGCTGGGCGGCGATTCCCGACAAGCGGCCGATCCTGGCCATGTTCGCCACCGGCCTGCTGCTGATGGTGGCCACCATGTCGATCGAGCCGATCATCACCGTCTATGTTGCCCAGCTGGTGCCCGACGCCAGTCGCGTGACCATGGTCTCCGGTCTCGCAATGTCGGCGGCCGCACTTGGCGCGATCCTGTCGGCCTCGCGGCTGGGCAAGCTCGCCGACCGCATCGGCCATTGGACAGTCATCGTCGGTTGCCTGTCCGTTTCCGCAGTGCTGCTGGTGCCGCAGGCCTTCGTCACTGCTGGCTGGCAACTGGTCGGCTTGCGCTTCCTCATGGGATTGGCGCTGGGCGGACTGCTGCCCTGCATCGCCAGTGTCATCCGCCACAACGTCCCCGACCGCTTCGCCGGCAACGTGCTCGGTATTTCCACTTCGGCTCAATATGCCGGCCAGGTGATCGGCCCGCTCGCCGGCGGTTTCATCGGCGGGCATGTCGGCATGCGAGCCGTGTTTCTCGGTACGGCGGTGCTGATGGCTGTCGGCGCAGCCTGCAATTGGCTGGCGCGGCCGGTCTCGCGGGACCACCTCTCCGGCCGTTAATAAATCCTTTAACCGATCGTGAAAAGTTAAGCGGAAATTGCCGGCCATCCAGGTCGGCGTTGGTCGCGAAAGGAAGGTCGGATGAAGCCTGAGGAGCAGTGGGAACTGGTTCGCGGCGGACGCGGTTTCCGCATCGAGAGCGCCGGCATCGGAGCCTTGCGCATCACCTTGCTGTTCGGCTCCGCCGCCGTTGCCTTCGCGCTGCTGGCGGTGCCCATCCTCGATGCCCGCACCCGGGCTCGCCCGCAGGTCATGCGCGCCGATCTCGACATGACCATCACCGGGTCGATCGACCGCGGCGGCTACACCATCCGGCGTAGCGTGCTGCAGTCGTCGCCGAGTGCCGTCTGCGTTATCCGCAACGACGGCGCGCGGCGGGGGGATTGCTAGCCTCGCTTCGGCTTCCGGCGCATTTCATTCTTGGTTAAGGCTGTTCCGTTAACCTTTGTTAACAGGTGGTCGCTATGCTGGTGGCAAAGGGATGAGAGACCGATGCCATCATTGATCCAGCTGTTCCTGCATGACGAACGCGGGGCAACCGCCGTCGAGTATGGGCTCATTGCCGCGGTTCTGTCGCTCACCATTGTGGCGGGCGTCGGCAAGGCCGCCGATGCTCTGGAATTCCTGTTCAGCAATTCGAACAGCCGGCTCGTCCAAGCCTTCTCCGGCGCGCCCAAGTAGCGCGGCGGCTTCAGCCTTCTTTCCGTTCGTTCAGGATCTTCGCCAGCGAAACCTGCGCCGAGCCCGGCTTCAGCGGCTTCTGCTGCGAAGCATGCGGCGCCCATCCCGATAGCCAGACAAAAGAGAAAGTGGCGCGCACGCGCCCGTCCGGGTCGGAAAAGCGTTCCGCGTAGATTTCGGCCGCGCGCGCAAAAAGGGCTCGCGTCGCCGGCCGGCGCGAACGGGCGATCAAAGCGTTGGTTGCGCCCATGGCGCGCAGATCCCGGATCAACGCGAACATGTG
This sequence comes from Mesorhizobium sp. KR1-2, assembly GCF_040045035.1. Classification (NCBI taxonomy): domain Bacteria; kingdom Pseudomonadati; phylum Pseudomonadota; class Alphaproteobacteria; order Hyphomicrobiales; family Phyllobacteriaceae; genus Mesorhizobium; species Mesorhizobium sp. KR1-2. The sequence goes on from NZ_JBDZDS010000005.1 coordinate 310,539, forward strand.
GTCGTAGCGGACCGTCACCGTGTCGATGTCGGCGACGGGCAATGCAAATCCTGAACGTTGCAGGAGCGCGCCGGCGTCGCGCACGTCTGTGAAGGGGCTGACCCGGGGGCTGACCCCGCCGAAAAGCTCGGTCTCGGCCGCCAGCAGGCTCTCGCGCAGTTCCGTCAGCGTATCGGCCCCGGCCATGACGGCCAGGAACAGGCCGTCCGGCTTCAGCGCCCGGCGCGTCTGGATCAGCATGCCGGGAATGTCGTTCACCTCCTGAAGCGCCAGGAGCGATACGACGAGGTCGACGCTTTCTGGCTCCAGCGGCAGGATTTCAGGCACGGACACAAGTCCAGGCTCGCCGTTGAGGAAAGCCTCGTCGGCCTCGATGCGCTGGACCTTCTCGGCCTTGCCGCTGGCGAGCACGGCATCGCGCGCGGCAGGGGTAACGCAGAATGCGGCGACAGCGTTCTCGAAGCGGCGCTCCACCGTCGCCAGCCGGTCGGAAAGCTCCTCCGCAACGCGCGTCAGAAGAAAATCGGCGCCTGCAACCGGCCGCGCCAGGGCGCGGCGCTTGCGGGCGATGAGGAGCTTGGTGTCGAACAGGGGCTGCAAGTGCCGAAATCCTTGATGTTGTGGCTGCGCCCGGCCTATGGTCGGCAAGCAGCCTGAACCTCGTGGCCGATCCGATGCCGCAATTCAAGAGCCTTGCCCTTGCCGCGCTGGATTGGCCGGCGCGCGTGCTGTTTCCGCCGGTCTGTGCCGGCTGCCGGCGGCATGTCTCGCAGCCGGGCTCGCTCTGTGCGCAATGCTGGCCGCAACTGCGCTTCCTCGAAAAGCCCTGGTGCGAGGTGATGGGCACGCCCTTCACCCATGATATGGGGGCTGGTTTCCTCTCTGCCGAGGCCATCGCCAATCCGCCGCCCTTCGAACGAGCGCGCGCGGCTGTTTCCTACACGGGCGTAGCACGGCAGATGGCGCAAGGCCTGAAATATTCGGACCGCACGCATCTGGCGCCATGGATGGCGCGCTGGATGTTGCGCGCCGGCGCTGAACTGGTGGCCGACGCCGATGTCGTGGTGCCTGTGCCGCTGCACTGGCGCCGCTTCCTGCAGCGGCGTTTCAACCAGTCGGCGGAGCTCGGCCGCGTGGTGGCCGAGCTTTCCGGTCTGCCTTTCGCGCCGATGGCACTTACTCGCGTCAAGGTCACGCGCCAGCAGGTAGGGCTGCGGCGCAACGAGCGCGAGGCCAATGTGCGTGCCGCCTTCCGCGTGCCGTCCGGGCGCGAAATCGAAGTGCGTGGCCGGCGGGTGCTGGTGGTGGACGACGTCTACACCACCGGCGCCACCGTTTCGGTTGTCGCAAGGGCGCTGAAGAAAGGCGGGGCCAGCGCGGTCGACGTGCTGACCTTTGCACGCGTCCTGCCGGGGGACTTCCGGCCCGACGAGGCAACGACTATATAAGCGGATGATAGCCGGCGCACCGAAGGCTGCCTTCAGGATAGCTTGGGTGCCGGGAGTTTGATTTGATTGCGCATTTTCGTTTCGTCGGAGGGACGCCTCGAACAGGACGGATTGCGCCGGGAACGCTGATGATGGTCGATGTAACGATCTATACCCGTGCCTTGTGCAGCTATTGCAGCGCCGCCAAGCGGCTGCTCGACAAGAAAGGCGTCGCCTATGAAGAGCGCGACGCTACCTCCGAGCCGGACCTGCGGCAGGAGATGATCGAGCGCTCGGGACGATTTACCTTCCCGCAGATTTTTGTCGGTAGCTTTCATGTCGGCGGCTGCGACGATCTGCATAACCTGGATTCGCAGGGGCGGCTCGACGAGCTGCTCGCTACCGGAACGCTGGCATAGGCGCTGACCCCCGAGGAGACGATCATGAGCAAATTCAAGGCAGCCGCCATCCAGATGCGGACGGGCACCGACCCGAAGAAGAACGCCGAGACCTTCGAAGCGCTGGTGCGGGAAGCGGCAGCCAAGGGCGCGACCTATGTGCAGTCACCGGAAATGACCGGGGCCATGGTGCGCGACGCTGAAGCCCGGCAGACGGCCTTCACCACTGAGGACAAGGACCTCATCGCTGCAACCGCCGCGCGGCTGGCGCGCGAGCTCGGCATCTACATCCACGTGGGCTCCACGGCGATCGTGCGCGAGGACGGCAAGCTGGCCAATCGCGCCCTGCTGCTGTCGCCCGAGGGCAAGACCATCGCTACCTACGACAAGATCCATATGTTCGACGTCGATCTCGACAATGGCGAGAGCTGGCGCGAATCCTCGGCCTATGAGCCGGGCACGCAGGCGGTGGTCGCCGAGCTGCCGTTTGCAAAGCTGGGCTTTGGGATCTGCTACGACGTGCGTTTCCCGCAGTTGTTCCGCGCCGAGGCTCTGGCCGGTGCGAACGTGCTCTCGGCCCCGGCCGCCTTCACGCGACAGACCGGCGAGGCGCACTGGCACGTGCTACAGCGCGCCCGCGCCATCGAGAACGGCGCCTTCATGATTTCCGCCGCGCAGGGCGGCAAGCATGAGGATGGCCGCGAAACCTATGGCCATTCCATCATCGTCGATCCTTGGGGCAAGGTCCTTGCCGAGGCCGACCACGACGAGCCGGGCGTGATCGTGGCCGAGATCGACACTTCGCTGTCGACCGCCGCGCGTGGAAAAATCCCCAACCTGAAGAATGCACGCGAGTTCTCCGTCAGTTCGGTGACGGCGAGCGAGGGAGAGCCGCTGCGGGGGGCAGCCTCTTGATCAGTTTTTCGCTTACCTGCGAGAGCGCCCACGAGTTCGAGGGGTGGTTCCGCAGCAATGACGACTTCGAGGCGCAGAAGAAGCGCAAGCTCGTCGGCTGCCCGGTCTGCGGCTCGCACAAGGTGGAAAAGGCGCTGATGGCGCCGGCCGTTTCCACCAGCCGCAAGCAGGAAAAGATGGCGCTGGCCATGAACGCGCAGCAGCGCGAGGCGCTGGCGCAGCTCAAGGCGCTGTCGGAAAAGATCCGCGAGAACGCCGACTATGTCGGCGATAAGTTTGCTGAAGAGGCGCGCAAGATCCATTTCGGCGAGACGGAGGCGCGCGGCATCTATGGCGAGGCGACGCCCGAGGAGGCGAAGAGCCTGGTCGAGGAGGGCGTGGAATTCATGCCGATCCCGGTGTTTCCAGAGGATCGGAACTGAGCCGATGCCGGCTGGCCTGCCAGACACCAGGTTCCAGGCAGGCCGTTTTCGTTGCCCCTCATATTTCCGCCCTGCTGGCGCATTCATCTTTGCCGTTTTTCCGCTCAGGTCAGGTTGAACTCGGCAAGGACGCGCGATGAAAGCTTTGTGGAACTCGGCCATCGGCCTCCTGCTCGTCAACGGCCTGTTGCTCGGTCTCACCTTGCCATTCGGCAAACTGGCGGCAACGGCCGGGGTTCCGCCGGCAATCTGGTCCTTTGTCATCTCCTTCGGCGCGGGCGCGGTGCTGCTTTCGGCGCTGTTGATGAACGGCGGAAGCCTCGGTCTCGACCGGCGCAGGCTTCGCTATTACGTCGTCGTGGCAGCCGTGTCCTATGCGATCCCGAACCTGCTGCTGTTCGCCTCGATCCCGCACCTTGGCGTCGGCTTCACCGGCATCATGTTCACCATGTCGCCACTGTTCACGCTCGCCTTTTCGCTGATGCTGAAATTGCGCCGGCCGAGCATGCTGGGCCTTGCCGGCATCGGTGTGGGCTTTGTCGGTGCGCTGGTGGTTGCCACGACGCGCGGGGAAGCGAGCCAGCCCGCCGACCCCATCTGGGTTGCCGCCGGCCTGCTCATCCCTGTCAGCCTCGCGGTCGGCAATGTCTACCGCACGGTCGACTGGCCCGAAGGCAGCGGGCCGATCCAGCTCGCCGCCGGAAGTCACCTGGCGGCGGCGGTGATGCTGCTGGTGGCAGCCGCATCAGTTACCGGGGGCGTTCCCTTCGCCCCGCTTGCAGGCGTGCCATGGCTGGTCGTGGCGCAGGTGATCGTCTCGTCGGCGATGTTTGCCGTGTTCTTTCGCCTGCAGGCGGTGGGCGGGCCGGTCTATCTCAGCCAGATCGGCTATGTCGCCGCTGCCATCGGCCTGATCTCCGGCATGTTGTTCTTGGGCGAGAGCTACCGGGTCGAGACCTGGCTGGGCGCCGTGCTGATTTCCATCGGGCTGGCCATGACCACCAAGGCGCAGTTGCGGACAGCCTGAACTTGCGCGTCAACCGCGCCGCTTCTCCGTCAGCACCATGTAGTTGACGTCCATGTCCTTGGAGCGCTGCCAGCGGTCGGCAAGCGGGTTGTAGACGACGCCGGTGCGGTCGGTGATGATCATGCCGGCATTGGCCAGGTACTGCTCCAGTTCCTCGGGTCGTACAAGCTTGGCGTATTGGTGCGTGCCGCGTGGCAGCCAGCGCAGGACGTATTCCGCGCCGAGGATCGCCAGCCCTAGCGCCTTCAGCGTGCGGTTGATGGTGGCCACGAACATGATGCCGTCCGGCTTCACCAGTTCGGCGCATTTGGTGATGTAGAGTTGCGGGTCGGACACGTGCTCGATGACTTCCATGTTGAGCACGATGTCGAACTTTTCGCCGGCGTCCGCCAGCGCTTCGGCCGTGGTGGCGCGATAGTCGATGGTCACGCCGGATTCGGCGGCGTGCAGCTTGGCCACCTCGATATTGGTCGCGGAGGCGTCGGCGCCGACGACCTCGGCCCCAAGCCGGGCCATCGGCTCACACAACAGGCCGCCGCCGCAGCCGATATCCAGGATGCGCAATCCTTCGAACGGGCGTGCCTGGTGCGAATCACGGCCGAAGCGCGCGGCCACCTGGTCGCGCACATAGGCGAGGCGAACAGGATTGAATTTGTGCAGCGGACGGAATTTCCCGTTCGGATTCCACCATTCGGCGGCGAGGGCCGAAAAGCGTTCCACCTCTGCGGTATCGATCGTCGATCGCGTGGCTTCGGGCATGGCTCGTCTCCTTCGTCGCAAGGAAGTCGGCGGTGAGGCGGCGAATGTCAAGGCAACAATTTTATCACGGGGTGAGGCCCCCGTCCCGTTGAGGGGAGGGTTCTGCACCTACTTCTCTGTCGCTCGTGCTCCGGCCCGAGGATGACGAGGATGGGGGGTGGCAGCGGCCAGCGCCTGCCATCCTTTGCCGCATGTCGGACGCGGCATTGCGCGTCTTGCGAAATGACAAGCTTTTGGCTATGGAGGCCGCGACTTGGCGCCCGGATTCCGCAGCGCTTTCGTTTGGACTTTCCGGTGGCCGTGACAGCCCTGGGGACAGTGTAAAGGGCGACCGGCTTCCATGGCGCGTATCGTGATGAAATTCGGCGGAACTTCCGTCGCCGACATCAGCCGCATTCGCAATGTGGCTCGCCATGTCAAACGCGAGGTCGATGCGGGCCATGAGGTGGCCGTCGTCGTTTCCGCCATGGCAGGCAAGACCAACGAGCTGGTCGGCTGGACTCGTGAGGCTTCAGCCATGCACGATGCGCGCGAATATGACGCCGTCGTCGCCTCGGGCGAGCAGGTGACCGCCGGCCTGTTGGCGATCACTTTGCAGAACATCGGCGTCAATGCCCGCTCCTGGCAGGGCTGGCAGATTCCGATTCGCACCGACAACGCCCATGGAGCTGCCCGCATCCTCGACATCGACGGCTCGTTCCTGATCGAGCGCTTCCAACAGGGGCAGGTGGCGGTCATCGCCGGCTTCCAGGGGCTCGGCCCCGACAACCGCATCGCGACGCTCGGACGCGGCGGCTCCGACACCAGCGCGGTGGCCATCGCCGCCGCCGTGAAGGCGGATCGCTGCGACATCTACACGGATGTCGACGGGGTCTACACCACCGATCCGCGCATCGAGCCGAAGGCGCGCCGCATGAGCAAGATCACCTTCGAGGAGATGCTCGAAATGGCATCCCTCGGCGCCAAGGTCCTGCAGGTGCGCTCGGTGGAGCTTGCCATGGTGCACCGGGTGCGGACCTTCGTGCGGTCTTCCTTTGTGGATCCGGACGCGCCCGGAATGGGGGATTTCGACAATCCGCCCGGAACGCTCATTTGCGACGAGGATGAAATCGTGGAACAGCAGGTCGTAACCGGAATCGCATACGCCAAGGACGAGGCCCAGGTGTCGCTGCGCCGCGTCTCCGACAGGCCGGGCGTGGCAGCCGGCATCTTCGGCCCGCTGGCCGAGTCCAACATCAATGTCGACATGATCGTTCAGAACATCTCCGAGGACGGCAAGTCGACCGACATGACCTTCACCGTGCCGTCGGGCGACGTCGACAAGGCGCTGGCGGTGCTGGAAAAGATCCGCCCGACCATCGGCTACGATGCGGTCCAGCACGACGAGGGCATGTCCAAGGTGTCGGTCATCGGCATCGGCATGCGCAGCCACGCGGGCGTCGCGGCCACCGCCTTCAAGGCGCTCGCCGAGAAGGGCATCAATATCCGTGCGATCACCACCTCCGAGATCAAGATTTCGATCCTGATCGACGGCCCCTACACCGAACTGGCCGTTCGCACTTTGCATTCCGTCTACGGCCTCGATAAGCAGTAGACAGACGAAATTTTCGTCCTCGCATTAACCGGCGTGTGGCAGAATGCACGCCGGCCAATGACATTTGGAGACGGCGCCTGATGCGTGACACGGCTGGCGGTCCCCGCGTTCTCTTGAAACGGCTGCGCGAGCTCATGGCAGAGCCGCTCGAGCCGCAGGAGCGACTCGACCGCATCGTGCACGACATCGCCCAGAACATGGTGGCCGAGGTCTGCTCGCTCTATGTGCTGCGCGCCGATTCGGTGCTCGAACTCTACGCCACCGAAGGTCTGAACCCGGGCTCCGTCCACCTCGCGCAACTGCGGCTCGGCCAGGGCCTGGTCGGCACGATCGCAGCGAGCGCGCGACCGCTCAACCTTTCCAACGCGCAGGAGCACCCGGCCTTCGCCTACCTGCCGGAGACGGGCGAAGAGATCTACAACTCCTTCCTCGGCGTGCCGGTTCTGCGCGCAGGGCGCACGCTGGGCGTGCTGGTGGTCCAGAACCGCACCAAGCGCCACTACCGCGAGGACGAAGTCGAGGCGCTGGAAACCACCGCCATGGTCATCGCCGAGATGATCGCCACCGGCGACCTGGCGCGGCTGACGCGCCATGGCGGCCTGGAGCTGGACCTGCGCCGGCCGGCGAGCTTCAAGGGCATGTCGTTCAACGAGGGCGTCGGCCTCGGCCATGTCGTGCTGCACGAGCCGCGCATCGTCGTCACCAACCTGTTCAACGAGAACAGCGAGCAGGAGCTGCGCCGCCTCGAATCTTCCCTCGGCTCGCTCAGGCTGTCGATCGACGACATGCTGTCGCGTCGCGAAGTGGCCTTCGAGGGCGAGCATCGCGACGTGCTCGAAGCCTACCGGATGTTCGCCAATGACCGTGGCTGGGTGCGCCGCCTGGAAGAGGCGATCCGCAACGGCCTGACGGCGGAAGCCGCAGTGGAGAAGGTGCAGAGCGACATGCGGGCGCGCATGCTGCACATGACCGACCCCTACCTGCGCGAGCGGATGAACGACTTCGACGACCTGGCCAACCGGCTGCTGCGCCAGCTGATGGGCCGCGCGCCCGAAGACGTGGCCGCAAGCCTGCCGAAGGATGCGATCATCGTCGCCCGCTCGATGGGGGCAGCCGAGCTACTCGACTATCCGCGCGACAAGCTGCGCGGCCTGGTGCTGGAGGACGGCGCGGCGACCAGCCATGTCGCGATTGTCGCGCGCGCCATGGGCATTCCCGTGGTCGGCCAGGCCAAGGGTGCCGTTTCGCTCTCCGAGAACGGCGACGCCATGATCGTCGACGGCGAGGACGGTACCATCCACCTGCGTCCGCAGGCCGATGTGGAGGCGGCCTATGCGGAAAAGGTTCGCTTCCGGGCGCGTCGGCAGGAACTCTATCGCGAATTGCGCACCCAGCCGTCCAAGAGCAAGGACGGTGTCCACATCGATCTTCTCATCAATGCCGGTCTGGCGGTCGACCTGCCGCAGCTTGCCGAGGCGGGCGCGGGCGGCATCGGGCTTTTCCGCACCGAGCTGCAGTTCATGGTGGCCTCGACCTTCCCGCGCGCCGAGGCGCAGGAAGTGCTTTATCGCGACGTGCTGGATGCCGCGCAGGGCAAGCCCGTCACCTTCCGCACCATCGATATCGGCGGCGACAAGGTGCTGCCGTACTTCAAGGGCACGGCGCATGAGGAAAACCCGGCGCTCGGCTGGCGGGCGATTCGCCTGACGCTGGATCGTCCGGGGCTGCTGCGCTCGCAGGTGCGGGCGCTGCTCAAGGCGGCAGGCGGCCGCGAGCTGAAGCTGATGCTGCCGATGGTGACCGAACTGGGCGAGATCGCGCAGGCGCGCGAGATCATCGACCGCGAGGTGCGGCATCTGTCGCGCTTCGCCCATCTCCTGCCGACCAGCCTCAAGCTGGGTGCGATGCTCGAAGTGCCGTCGCTGCTGTGGCAGCTCGACGAACTGATGGAGGAGGTGGATTTCGTTTCCGTCGGATCGAACGACCTGTTCCAGTTCGTCATGGCGACCGACCGCGGCAACACCCAGCTTGCCGACCGGTTCGACCCGCTGTCGGTGCCGTTCCTGCGGGTGCTCAAGCACATCGCCGACGCCGGCCGCCGCAACCACACGCCGGTGACGCTGTGCGGCGAGCTTGCCGGCAAGCCGATCTCGGCCATGGCCTTGATCGGGCTCGGCTACCGCTCCATCTCTATGTCGCCGGCCGCCATCGGCCCGGTGAAGGCGATGCTGGCGGAATTGCCGGTGAGCGAGCTGAAGTCGTTCCTTGACGACAATCTCGGCGGCCCGAAAGTGGACCTGCCGATGCGCGCGCTGTTGCAAACCTTCGCTGACGACCGCTCCATCCCACTCTGACGACTGTAATGATCAATCTGCCCCGCGACCGAATGGACCAGGTAGTCAAGCGTTTCGACATGCTCGAAGCGCAGATGGCGGCCGGCCCCGACCCCGAAACCTATGTGAAGATGGCCTCGGAATATTCAGACATCCAGGACATGGTGGCCAAAATCAGGGAATTGCGCGGGGCCGAGCAGGAAGTCTCCGACCTCGAGGCGATGCTGGCCGACAAGGGCACGGACGCCGAGATGCGGGCGCTTGCCGAGGGCGAGTTGCCGGAGGTCGAGGAACGGATCGAGGCGCTGCAGAAGGACATCCAGATCCTGATGCTGCCCAAGGATGCAGCGGACGAGAAGAACGCCATCCTCGAAATCCGCGCCGGAACCGGCGGCGACGAGGCGGCCCTGTTCGCCGGCGACCTGTTCCGCATGTACGAGCGCTACGCGGCCGAGCAGGGCTGGCGCATGGAAGTGGCCTCGGCCAGTGAAGGCGAGGTCGGCGGCTTCAAGGAAATCATCGCCACCGTCTCGGGCAGGGGCGTGTTCGCCAAGCTGAAATACGAATCGGGCGTGCATCGCGTGCAGCGCGTGCCGGAAACGGAAGGCAGCGGCCGCATCCACACCTCGGCGGCGACGGTGGCCGTGCTGCCGGAGGCCGAGGAGGTCGACATCGAGATCCGGGCGGAGGACATCCGCATCGACACGATGCGTGCCTCGGGCTCGGGCGGCCAGCACGTCAACACTACCGATTCGGCGGTGCGCATCACGCATATCCCGACCGGCATCATGGTCGTCCAGGCCGAGAAGTCGCAGCACCAGAACCGGGCCCGCGCCATGCAGATCCTGCGCGCGCGCCTGTTCGACATGGAGCGTTCCAAGGCTGATGCCGAACGCTCCGAATCGCGCAAGGCGCAGGTGGGCTCGGGCGACCGCTCGGAGCGTATCCGCACCTACAATTTTCCGCAGGGCCGCGTGACCGACCACCGCATCAACCTGACCCTCTACAAGCTCGACCGGGTGATGATGGGCGAGATGGACGAGATCATCGACGCGCTGATCTCGGATCATCAGTCCAAACTTTTGGCCGACATGGGGCTGGATGCCTGACGCGGCCGAACGCACACTGGGCCGGACGCTGCGCGCGGCGCGGGCGCGGCTGGCCGAGGCCGGCATCGAGGACCCGGCGCTGGACGCCAGGCTAATCGTCGAGCATTTTTCCGGCACCACCCGCACCGATGCGATCGCGTCTCCCGATCGGCTGCTCGGTGAAGCGGCGTCGAATGCGATCGAAGCCGCGCTTCGGCGGCGCGAGGCGGGCGAGCCGGTGCACCGCATCCTCGGCTTCCGCGAGTTCTATGGGCTGAAACTCTCCCTGTCGCCCGAGACGCTGGAGCCGCGGCCGGACACCGAAACCCTGGTCGACATGGCGCTGCCCTTCGCGCGCGAGGCCGCCGTGCGGGAAGGGGGCTGCCGCATCCTGGATCTCGGCACCGGCACCGGCGCGATCGCCTTGGCGTTGCTGAGTCAGGTTCCGCAAGCCGCGGCGGTGGGGGTGGATGTTTCGCAGGACGCGCTGGCGACAGCGCGCCGGAACGCCGAGCAACTCGGCCTGGGGGGGCGATTCGTCGCACTCGAATCCAGCTGGTTCGCGAAAATTTCGGGGAGGTTCCATTTAATCGTCTCCAACCCTCCCTATATAAGAAGCCAAGATATCGAAGCCCTTCAGCCGGAGGTACGCGGATTCGATCCGCGTCGTGCCCTTGACGGCGGAGCCGATGGTCTCGAGGCCTATCGCATCATTGCGGCCGGCGCGGCGGCGTATCTGGAAGACGGCGGAACAGTCGCCCTGGAAATCGGATTCGATCAAAAAGCGAGCGTAACGGACATTTTCGACAAGGTCGGATTTGGCCTTATTGCTGCCGGACAGGACTTGGCCGGCAATGATCGTGTGCTGCTTTTCGGAAATCGAATCAAGGCGTTGCAATAAGTTGGACGACCCCGAAAAAATACTTGGCAAGTCTCGGGAATGCCGCTACGTTCGAGATACCGGATGAGACGAAGCAGGCAGTGCTGTTATCTATTCGGTCCCCTTGGAAACAGACTGCCCCCTTGCGTAGACGACGCGTTTGCTTCGTGCGGGGATCACCCGGCAAGTGACATGAGACCGGAACGGGATTGGTACGTGACGCCAACGCAAATCATGCGGGCGAACATCGTCGGAGCTACACGAAACGGCTGGCCGTTGACGCGCCCCGTTCGCGAGTTTTTATCGAAATGAAGAGAGTCTGATGAGGCCACAACAGCAGAACAGGCGTATGCGCGGCCGGAACAATGGCGGCGGCGGCGGCAACAACAACAACAACAACAATGGTCGCAAGGGGCCAAACCCTCTCACGCGTAACTATGAGAGCAACGGCCCGGACGTGAAGATTCGCGGCTCCGCGCAGCAGATCGCCGAGAAATACGCAACCTTGGCCCGCGACGCGCAGAGCGCCGGCGACCGCGTCATGGCGGAAAACTATCTGCAGCATGCCGAGCACTACAATCGCATCATTGCAGCCGCGCAGGCTCAGATGCCGGCGCAGCACATGCAGAGCCACCGCGACGAGCTCGATGACGACGGAGACGCCGAGCGCGACGAGTTCGACAATCAGGGCAATGCCCAGCCGGCCAACGTCCAGACCGGCAACGCCGAGCCGGAACCTCAGGCGCAGGCTTCTGCCCAAGGCACTGGTCCCCAGCCCGTCATCGAGGGCATGCCGGTCGAGGTGGCGTTGAGCGCAGAGGCGAGCGTCGGCAATGCCGAGAACCGCGGTCGCGGCCGTGGCCGCCGTCCGGCTCCGGCTCCGGCTCCGGCGCAGGCACAGCCGCATCAGCCGCAAGAGCAGGCCGCCGAACAGGCGCCGGCAGCTGATGCCGCGTCCGAACAGCCCGAAGCCGAGGAGAGGGCTGCCTCTCCGCGTCGCGGCCGTCGTCCGCGCCGTGGCGAGCGCCAGCCTGCCGGTGAAGCCGCTGGCGGATCGTCCGATGAGGCCGCTCCCGAAGGCCAGGCCGAGGAAACCGTCCTGGCGGCAGCAAACGGCTGACCGGCAGACGACTGCGAAATACAAGGCGGCGGAGACTCGAGTCTCCGTCGTTTTTTGTTTGTCGAGCGCCTCGCGCCGTCTTGAGGAAATCCCCCGCATACCCATATCTGGCTGGAAACTGGATCCGGCTCGACAGGGCGGGTCCGTCACCGCAAACTGATCCGGTGCCGCAAAGCGGGCCGGTGATGCAAGGAGACGATTATGAACTTGGAAAAATACTCCGAGCGCGTTCGGGGCTTCATCCAGTCGGCACAGACGCTTGCTCTGTCCAGAAATAACCAGCAGTTCACCCCCGAGCATATCCTTAAGGTGCTCGTCGATGACGATGAGGGCCTTGCCGCGTCGCTGATCGAGCGCGCCGGCGGCCGCGCCCGCGACGTCAAGCTCGGTGTCGAGGCAGCACTCGATGCGCTGCCGAAGGTCGAGGGCGGCAACGGCCAGCTCTACATGGCCCAGCCGCTGGCAAAGGTTTTTTCCACTGCCGAGGAACTGGCCCAGAAGGCCGGGGACAGTTTTGTCACTGTCGAGCGTCTGCTGCAGGCGCTGGCCATGGAGAAGTCGGCCAAGACCTCCGAGATTCTCGCCAAGGCCGGGGTGACGCCGCAGGCGCTGAACCAGGCGATCAATGAAATCCGCAAGGGACGCACCGCCGATTCGGCGAGCGCGGAACAGGGCTATGACGCGCTGAAGAAGTACGCGCGCGACCTGACCGCCGACGCCCGTGCGGGCAAGCTCGACCCGGTCATCGGCCGCGACGACGAAATCCGCCGCACCATCCAGGTGCTGTCGCGGCGCACCAAGAACAATCCGGTGCTGATCGGCGAGCCCGGCGTCGGCAAGACGGCGATCGCCGAAGGGCTGGCGCTGCGCATCGTCAATGGCGACGTGCCCGAATCGCTGAAGGACAAGCAGCTGATGGCGCTCGACATGGGCGCGCTGATTGCCGGCGCGAAATATCGCGGCGAGTTCGAGGAGCGCCTGAAGGCGGTGCTTTCGGAAGTCACGTCGGCTGCCGGCGGCATTATCCTGTTCATCGACGAGATGCACACGCTGGTCGGTGCCGGCAAGGCCGACGGCGCGATGGACGCGTCGAACCTGCTCAAGCCCGCTCTGGCGCGCGGCGAACTGCACTGCGTGGGCGCCACCACGCTCGATGAATACCGCAAATATATCGAGAAGGACGCGGCCCTTGCCCGCCGCTTCCAGCCGGTGTTCGTCGACGAGCCGACCGTGGAGGACACGATCTCCATCCTGCGCGGCCTGAAGGAGAAGTACGAGCAGCACCACAAGGTGCGCATCTCGGATTCGGCGCTGGTTTCGGCGGCGACGCTGTCCAACCGCTACATCTCCGACCGCTTCCTGCCCGACAAGGCGATCGACCTGGTGGACGAGGCCGCTTCGCGGCTGCGCATGCAGGTCGATTCGAAGCCCGAGGCGCTGGACGAGATCGACCGCCGCATCATGCAGCTGAAGATCGAGCGCGAGGCGCTGCGGGTCGAGAAGGACGAGGCTTCGAAGGATCGCCTGGCCCGGCTCGAGACGGAACTGACCTCGCTTGAGGAAGAATCCGACGCGCTGACGGCCAAGTGGCAGGCCGAAAAGCAGAAGCTGGGTCTGGCCGCCGACCTCAAGAAGCAGATCGACGACGCGCGCAACGAGTTGGCGATCGCCCAGCGCAAGGGCGAGTTCCAACGCGCCGGCGAGCTGGCCTATGGCAAGATCCCCGAGCTTGAACGCAAGCTGAAGGAGGCCGAGGCGCAGGACAAGGACGGCAAGGGCGGCATGGTCCAGGAGACGGTGACGCCGGACAACATCGCGCATATCGTCTCTCGCTGGACCGGCATTCCGGTCGACAAGATGCTGGAAGGCGAGCGCGAGAAGCTGCTGCGCATGGAAGACGAGATCGGCAAGCGCGTGGTCGGCCAGGGGGAGGCGGTGCAGGCGGTGTCGAAAGCGGTGCGCCGCGCGCGCGCCGGCTTGCAGGATCCGAACCGGCCGATCGGCTCGTTCATGTTCCTCGGCCCCACGGGCGTCGGCAAGACCGAGCTGACCAAGGCGCTTGCCTCCTTCCTGTTCGACGACGAAACCGCGATGGTTCGCATCGACATGTCGGAATATATGGAGAAGCACTCCGTTGCCCGGCTGATCGGCGCGCCTCCCGGCTATGTCGGCTATGAAGAGGGCGGCGCGCTGACCGAAGCGGTGCGGCGCCGGCCCTATCAGGTGATCCTGTTCGACGAGATCGAGAAGGCGCATCCGGATGTCTTCAACGTGCTGCTGCAGGTTCTGGACGATGGCCGCCTGACCGATGGACAGGGCCGTACGGTTGACTTCCGCAATACGCTGATCATCATGACCTCCAACCTGGGTGCCGAATATCTGGTCGGCCTCGGCGAGCACGAGGATGTCGACAAGGTCCGCGACGAGGTCATGGCCGTAGTCAAGGCGTCGTTCCGGCCGGAGTTCCTCAACCGCGTCGACGAGGTGATCCTGTTCCACCGCCTGCGCCGCCAGGACATGGACAAGATCGTCGAGATCCAGCTCAAGCGGCTGGAGAAGCTGCTGGCCGACCGCAAGATCACGCTCGACCTCGACCGCGAGGCGATCGAATGGCTCGCCAACAAGGGCTACGACCCGGCCTATGGCGCGCGGCCGCTGAAGCGGGTGATGCAGAAGGAACTGCAGGACCCGTTGGCCGAGAAGATCCTGCTCGGCGAGATCCTGGACGGTTCGACGGTGAAGATCACCGCCGGTTCCGACAGGCTGAACTTCCGCGCCAGGCCGGCTGTGCCGGCCGAGGCCGAAAAGGCCGCCTGAGCGTCCGAGCAGCAGCACGAACCCCATCACAAAATGGCCGCCCACGGGCGGCCATTTTCATGCCCGGTTCATATGGAACTCACTAGCCTGACAATGCATTGGCGAGTCGATATTTCTCGACTGAAGCGGTGGAAGCTGCCGCCGGAGGCAGTGTCGGACCGGGGAATTTTTGACGAATATGGTCGGAAAAATCAGTCTTCTTGCGGCTATCGCAGCCGGATTTTGGGCATATGGCGCGCAAGCGGCCACAGTCTCGGACATAAGCAGCCAGAGCAGCGCTCCGCGAATCAGCGGCACGGCCGGTGATGGCGTGCGCCTTGCCCAGGCCGACAACATCGAGGTCTATTTCGACGGCAACGGCAACCGTGTCATCGTGGATTCCTACACCGGCAAGATCATCGCCATCCAGCCGCCGCGCAGCGTGATCGGCGGGCAGGACGGATGGCGCGGCGCGCGCCTGCGCGATGCGCGCCGTGGCGAGCGCTACTATGACGGCGATGCGGAGGAGGCGCCGCGCTATTCCCGTGAGCGCCGGTGGCAGCAGGAGCGCTATCCCGAGCCGCCGATCGACGATTACGGGGACTACACCCGCGGGCCGAACGATTTTCCGCCTGCGCCGCAGCAGGCCTTTCCGGGCGCGCAGCCCTATCCGGATGACGGCTACGACAGCGAGCCGCAGGTGGTGCGGCGCGACCCGATAACGCGGGCGCCGCTGGAGGTGCCTGTCGCGCGTGCGCCTGAGGGCCAGGAACCGACGACGGTCATCGAAGTTCCGGAGGTCGATGACGGCACGGCGGTCGCGCCGCCGACCTCCTTCACGGCGCGCGAGGACGTTGCCTCGATCCAGATCCTGATGGACCGGGCAGGCGCCTCGCCGGGCGTCATCGACGGCAAGTTCGGCAGCAATGTCGACAAGGCGCTCGCCGCCTATCGCGACATTACCGGCACGAATCTGAAGTCGACCGACACGGCCGAGATCAAAGCGGCTCTGGCCGCGACGGGCGGCGACCCGTTCGTCACCTATACGATCACGCCCGAGGATGCCGCCGGCCCGTTCGTGGCGTCGGTGCCTGCCGACTACAGCGAGAAGGCGCAGCTCGACCACATGAGCTACACCTCGGTGCTCCAAATGCTGGCCGCGCGCTTCCACATGGACGAGGGCTACCTGAAGTCGCTCAATCCAGAGGCGAATTTCAATCGCCCCGGCACCATCCTCCGGGTGGCAAATATCAACCGGAAGGCTGCGAGCAAGGTTGCAAGCATCATCGCCGACAAGGGGCGCAAGCAGGTCCGCGCCTATGACGAGGCCGGCAAGCTGGTCGTCGCCTATCCGGCCACCATCGGCTCGGCCGACACGCCGTCGCCGACCGGTACACATGCCGTGTCGCGCGTGGCGCTGAACCCGAACTACACCTACAATCCCAAGCTCAATTTCAAGCAGGGCAACAACGACAAGATCCTCACCATTCCGCCCGGTCCGAACGGGCCGGTGGGCACGGTCTGGATCGCGCTCGACAAGCCGACCTACGGTATCCACGGCACCCCCGATCCGTCCAAGATCGGCAAGACCGAAAGCCATGGCTGCGTACGCCTGACCAACTGGGATGCCGAGCAGCTGGCAAAACTGGTGAGCCCCGGCGTTCCCGTCGAGTTCATCGAATAGGCCACGGAAACGCGGCGTCCGGCCGAAGAAGACCGGGGCTAGCCGGGAAAACGCTGCCGACATAGATTCCGGCGATGTCTGCACCGGAAACATCCGATTCGACCATCGATAGCGTGCCGACGGCCGGGTGCACCTTCTGCCCGCCGCAAGGGCGGCGATTCGTGATGATGTCGGCGATCCTTGCCTCGAGCATGGGTTTCATCGACAGCTCGGTCGTTTCGCTGGCCATGCCGATCATCCGCACCGATCTCGGCGCGACGCTGGTCGATGCGCAGTGGATCAGCAACGGCTACATGCTCTTCCTGTCCGCGCTCGTGCTGCTCGGCGGGGTGGCCGGCGACGTGTTCGGCGTGCGTAACATCTTTGCCGGCGGCATCGCCGTCTTCATGGTCACGTCGCTGCTTTGCGCCCTCTCGATCGACGCCGAGATGCTGGTCGTGATGCGCGCCGCGCAAGGCATCGGCGCGGCCTTCATGGTTCCGGGCAGCCTCGCCATCATTGCCAAATCCTATCCGGCCGACATTCGCGGCGCCGCGATCGGCAAATGGGCCGCCTATTCCTCGCTGACCACGGCGATGGGGCCGTTCATCGGCGGTCTCGTGCTTTCGCTCGGCGAACCATGGATGTGGCGCCTGATCTTCGCCATCAACGTGCCGATCGGCATCGTGGCCCTGGCGATGCTGCTGATGAGGGTGCCGGCCGACCGGCCCTCGGCGAAACGCCGGCTCGACATGCCGGGCGCCATCCTCGCAACCGTCAGCCTGGGCATCTTGGCCTGGGGGATGACCAGCTTCGGCCTTCCGTCCGAGGGACAGCTCATCGGGCCGGGCACATGGCTGCTGATCGGAGCGCTGCTCTTCGCCGGCTTCGTCCTTTGGGAAAGCCAGACGCGCACGCCCATGGTGAAGCTCCAGCTTTTCCGCTCGCGCATCTTCTCCGGCGCCAATCTCTACACGCTGTTCCTGTTCTTCGCGTTCAACGCGGTGCTGTTCTTCCTGCCTATGACGGTGATCACCGCCTGGGGCGCGAAGGAATGGCAGGCGAGCCTTCTGTTCATCCCGCTGTCCCTGTTCATCGCGCTGCTCTCGGGGTTTTCGGGGCGGCTGTCCGATCGCTGGGGCCCGCGCCTGCCGTTGACGGTCGGAGCGGGAATCATGGCCGTGTCCTATGCGCTCCTGGCGCTGACCATGCCGCTGATGCGCCTGTGGGAGGTGACCTTTCCGGTGCTTCTGCTCAACGGGCTGGGCATGGCGATCGTCGTGTCGCCGCTTTCGGCGGCCGTCATGCTGGCGGTTTCGGACGATGATACCGGGCTGGCCTCCGGCGTGAACAATGCGGTGGCCCGCGCCGCGGGCCTGATGGCCGTTGCCGCGCTCGGCGCCGTTGCCGGGCTGGTCTTTTCCGGCGTGCTTGGCGCGCCGGTAGCGGGCGTGGAGTTTGGCGCCGCGCCGCAATCGGTTCTGGCCCCCGTGATCGAGGCCTTGCGGGTAGAGGCGACGAACCGGGCTTTCCAGGCAATCGCCTGGGCGTCCGCGGCGCTCAGCGCGGCATCCGTGGTGGTGGCGTGGATCACGCAGCCTTCATGGGCCGACCGCAAGAGCTGATTCGCGGCGAGTAATATCCGGAAAATCCTGAAGCGGGCCTGATGGCGGTTGCTGCCCGTTATCCGCTGGCCTTGGCGCTGGCCATCTTGAGTGCGCCGCCATTGCCGTCCTTCAGCAGATCGTCGATTCGCTCGCGCTCGCGCTTGAAAGAGACGAGATCGTCGCCTTGCAGCACGCGGCCGACAGGCAGGCGCACGCGCATCGGGTCGACCTTGGTGCCGTTGACCAGCAATTCGTAGTGGAGGTGGGGTCCGGTGGAGAGGCCGGTGGAGCCGAGATAGCCGATGACTTGGCCCTGGCGGACCTTCGCGCCCGGCACGATGCCCGCCGCGAAGCCGTTCTGATGGTTGTAGGAGGTTTCGTAGCCGTTGGGGTGGCGAATGATGGTCTGCTTGCCATAGCCGCCGGCCCAACTGGCTTTTTCGACCACGCCATTGCCGGTGGCAATGATGGGCGACCCGACCGGCGCTGCCCAGTCGGTTCCCGTATGCATGCGCGTGTAGCCGAGAATCGGATGGCGGCGGGCGCCGAAGCCCGAGCGGAAGGTGCCGTTGGGCAGCGGGTTGCGCAGCAGGAACTGCTTGGCGCTACGACCCTCGCTGTCGAAATAGTCAACGCCGCCGTCGTGCATCTGGAAGCGGTAGAAATTGCGGGTCGTGCCGCTGAAGGTTGCGGAGACGTAGAGGAGCTGCGAATCTTGAGGGTCGTCGCTGCCGGGCTCGGAGAAGAGCACTTCAAGGCGGTCAGACGGGTTGAGACGGGACTGGAAGTCGACGTCCGACGCCAGCAGCTTGATGAGCTGCTTGGTCATCTCCCGTGACATGTCATAGGAATAGGCGGCCCGGTAGATGCCGTCATAGACGGTGGGCAGGTTGCCGCGCGACACCGCCGGCAGCGAACCGTCGAACGCCGTCAACAGGTCCGGATTCGGCTCCGGCTCGTTCGTGGTGACATATTGTTTCTTGTCGTTGAGCGCGATGGTCAGCAGGTGCTGGGTGCGATTGTAGACGCTGGTGCGCACGATCCGCGCTTCCTCGCCGCGTACTTCCAGCCCGACCCGCAGCACCGAGCCGGCCTTCAAGGAGGGACCGTTGAACATCTTGCCGATCGCTTCGGCCATACCTGTCGCGTCCTCGCCGGTGTATCCGGAATTGGCGAAGGCGTCGGCGATTGCCTGTTCGGTCGAGAACGGAATGATCTCCTCGGCATAGGCCAAGGCCGAATCATCGCTCGCAGTCCTGGTCGCGACAGAGACGTTCTCGGGAACGATCCGCACACCGTAGGAGCCGGTGAGCGCCTGGGTGGCCAGCGAATCGCCGAATCGTTCGGGGTCGACATAGTGGAGGGCCGCGACCTGGACGTCGCCATCGGTGAGAATCGCCCCCGTGACCCGCACCACTTCCTCGACCTCGTCGGCGGAAAGATCGCTCTTCTCGTCGAAGGCGGCGGTGTCCATGGGGAACTCCACCGTCTTCAGGCTCATCTCGCTTTCCACCTTGACGCCGTAGACCTGGCCGGCCGGTGCGGCGGCGGTCTGGGCGGCGCCGTCTTCGGCGAAGACGTCGAGCGGATCGAAGGGCGGATAGCTGCGGTTTGTCTTGTAGCCGCCGGCCAGCGCCATCTTGACCTCGACGAACGGGACCGTGCGGATCACGTCGCGATCGCCGACGCGGCTGGACATGGACACTTCCATGCGCCGGCGGTCCTTTGCCCGGGCAATCTGGCGCGACTGAACCAGCCGGTCGGCCTTGGCATTCTGGCCGCCATCGTCGCTCTGGGGGATAGTGGCCAGTTCGGCGATCTCGGGCGGGGTCGCCAGCTGCTCACGGCCGTCGAGAGCCGCAAACAAGGCAACCCCCATGAGGACGCTCGACGTCACGCCGGTCAGGAAAGTTCCCGACAGCCAGCGAGCGGAGACCTCGCGCCGATCGGGCGGACCGCTGCGGCCGTCCGCGATGAGCGGCGGCTCGTTGCCGAGTTCGGCTATGGCTTGATCCACATCCTGCATGAAGAGCGGTGGCTTTTCCCGTCCCTGATCGGCCCCGGTTCAAACTTATGGCCGCGACAATTGCCTGCCGTGGCGCTCGAAGTCAACGAAAGCTCCCCGTTGGCGCTCCTGGTCGAAGCGGTCCCCCAATCAAGGAACGCGCGCGAGGCCGATAATTGACCTGCGTTGAGCAAGAGATCGACCGCGATTGGGGCCGCAATAGGGCCCGAATGGGGCGGGTGGGGTGTTGGGTGAGGGCGCTGAGGCGCTTACGCAGGGTCTGCAAGGGTTGGTTTGTTTTTGTCGCAAAAAATTCAAAAAGGGCGAAAATGGTCGTTGACAGTTTTGGGGGGCGGGGCCTATATACGCCTCAACAACGAGGGCGGCGCG
>NZ_JBDZDS010000006.1:0-323324 GCF_040045035.1 Mesorhizobium sp. KR1-2
ATAACGCCATGTCGATCACTCCATAGCCCCCGCTGAAAACACGCGGGGCAAGGTTCAAACATGGGTCACTTCTCGATGGAAATATTCGCTAATCCCGGGTCAGTTCCTGGCGGAAATCAACAGACACTCGGCTTCCTGCCCCCGTCGTGGCCCGACAGCCAGTGCTCGAAGCTCTGAACGGTCGCCTTTTCTACCAGACACCGATAAGTGGCCTTGTCCGCATGCCCTTGATTATACGCCAACAATATAAGGGTCTGCGAATACAGTTGCTCTGCAATTTTGTTGAATTCAGGAAAGTCGGACGGCAGTCGGGAAACAAGAACCTCTGCCAAGGAAGAAATGCGAACTTCACGGAGGTAATTCGACGAACTGCTATCCGACCGCCAATCGACCCCCGCCTTTCGAACCCAGTGCGCTAATCCTTTTATCGATTGCATTGCAATGATGGTTTGAAGGTCCGTTAGTGCAAGAAAATCTGACTGCCGGTAAGTCTCCAGTTCCGTCGGAAGCCAAAGCCTGTCTGGGTGCAACTCGTACCATGCCGCAACCTGTCGCGCTTCAGAGCACATTTCGCGAAGTCGCTGGACTGCCTCCTTGACAGCTGACGCCATTTGGGACGGCACCCACTTGACATGGGGTGGATTTCCCTTCCCTGGCCAGACACGGATGCCATAGGTCTCAACATCCTCGCCGGTTTCAGGTGATTTTGCGCGCCCGTGGACTTCGCAATCTAGCCGAAGCTGGAGGACTTCATGCGCGCGGATCGGGATAGAGATACAGATCGCACAGACGGAAGAGTACAGTCGGTCTATGAACGACTCTGCGTTCCGGAAAATGTGTGCGAGCGCGTCATAGGCCTCGGGACTGGGTAGCTTCTCCTCGCGCCACTGCTTCGCTTTGTTACCGATTTCCTCGGTGCGATCCTTCGGCTTGCGGACCCCGTGCTTCCACTGGAATGGGCCATTCAGGAACTTGCGGTCCATGCAGAACCGGTGGACCTGCTGGATGTAGATGGCGAATTGGTAATGCCTGGCGGGACCGACCCCCGCCTGCGCCAACTCGACGGCCATGTTCAGGACAACGTGGTTGAGGCTCTCGATGGCGGGATGCAGGCCCAGTTTCCGAAACGCCGCCTCCATGAACTGAAGGGCGTCGAGACGCTTTGTCGTGTTCTCGAAAGCAACCGGCGACGTCGAGTGCATGTAGCGCACATACGCCTTTGCGAACTCCTTGAAAGCCGGATCGAGAGGCTCACCCTCGACCTCCTGTCTGCTCGAGAGCGTCGAGGAACTATTGTAGAAGGCGAGGACACGGTTGTCCCGGTTTTGGCCTTTCGTGATGAAGTGCCTGCCCACGTGCCAAACGTCGCTGGGCCATTCCTCAGTTGGGATCAGAGCGTCGATCTGATCGCGGGCGAGTTCGATGAAATCCCGCACCCGATTCGACGGAAATACGATCGCAGGCGAGGATAAAGCGACAACGGCTGCGGTCATGCGACATCCAATTCCATCTGGTCGCGCTCAGCCGCGCAAAGCTGGATGACCTCGGCTACGGCGAGGATGATCCTGTCGCGGATCGAGTAAATCTTAGGAGAATAATTCTCCGCAGCCATCCGCTCGCGGTCGGCGATAAGGGCCGCCATAAACTCCTCGTGGGGACCATCTAGCCACGGCTGGAAGTGCCGACACGTATAACAGGCAAACGGAACCGCCAAGCCGCAGAAGCTCATCTGGCCGCAGGTACCAAGCGGGTCGGCAACGTTGTCTACAAGCGAGCGGTCGTAAATGCGGCTGGATCGGTCGCCGCCCCGTTGCGCCTCCGCTTCCGTCTGGACGACGACCCCGGCAAACGCCTGAGCGAGAGGCGCAAGCTCCATAGCCAGATGACGATCTAGCCTAAGAACTATCGACGGGCTTGCCTCATAGTAAACCCCGACGTTTTGCGTATCCGAATGATCCAGCAGCTCGGCGACGGTGTACTTATCCTTGCCGTCGTCTACTGCCCGTTGTGCGAGAGTTATACGGAATCGGCGTGAGTTGGTCTTCATGCCAGTGATACGGCCGACCACTTGGTTCAGCATGTGACCAATCGTGTTTGCATTCATGTGGTGGCGCAGTCCAGGAAGATGGCCTTCCTTCCGAGACATGAACATGGGCCAGTCGTCACCGTCCAAGCCGAGTTGTTCGCGGCGTCGTTGGTTCAGGCGGATGACTTCCTCAAGGAGCTGACCGATCTGCTTGCTGCAGTAGCGCACCTTGAACGAGGCGCGGACGTCCTCGCTTCGCTGTTTCGCGCGGGGCATCCTCAGAGCGTAGAAACGTCCTTCATCACCTTCCGAGATGATGAGATCGCGCTCTTTGATCGCTGCTATCTGGATCGGTCTCGGGCCATAGCCAAGGAATAGCCAAGTTAGAGCGAAGTGGTATAAATCGATCTCTCCCCGGGCAAAGGAATTATTAAGGGCCGCCTGGATTGCCAACAACTCGGTGTCGTTGAATGCCCCCTTCTCCGGATCGCGTGTCCTGACCGAGGTCCCTTTAATATTGCCCCGGATTGTCGCATCGCGGAGGTATTCCAACGCCTCCGACGTGGCTATGCCAAAGCTGAGTTTCTCCATGTCCTCCAAGAGGATTCTAAGGACGCCTAGCTTCCATTCCGTGGTGTCATCAAGGCTGGCCCGGTAACTTAAGATTCGTCCGAGGTCGATCTCAAAGCAAGCATCTTCGGATGGGTCCAACTGCCTGCGAAATGCCTGCAGACATAAGTAAACATTTCTCGCGTGCGCGAAGGACCGGTTCTCCAGGTACCAAATGAATACAAGCTTAAGCCGATGGATAATACGATCAGAGAATCCATCTAGATTACTGAACTTGAAGTTCATCTTCGTCAGAAGACTTGCAATTCTCCACTCATCATCACGTGGACGATAAACAAAACCATCCCTTGTTGTCGATGTTTCCGGTATAGCTGGTAAAATATGCGAAGGTTGTTGATGGCTATCTACGACAGTCATTAACTAACGCCCTCCAAAGGCGCAATATTGAGGCCGTCCTGCATTTCCTTGAGCACTTCGTTGGACCTACGGCGCACTGTCCGGCGGAGATAATTGCGGGCCGTGAACTCGCTCCGCCAGCCCATGAGCCGGGCGCGCCATTTGACTTCCTGAGCCCCCGGGATGCCCTTCCTGTCCATAGTCTCCGAAAACGCGTCGTTCCAGGAATGCCGAAGGATATGCGGCGAGAGTTCCGCAGGCAGCCCGGGCACCCTGTGGCGGAGGGCCTCGAAGATTTTGTTCAGATTCGACTTTGACATCGGCCCGCCAGTCCGACTGTTAACAACCAAGAACAGATGCCGTCGCGCGCCGGGAATTTTGGCCCTGTAGTGGACAACCCACTCGTGGGCCAGTTCGGTCATCCGACCGTTGAGGGCGAGAACCCTCGCAGCGGTCTTCGCTGAAGGTTTATCACGTCTCGGGTCATCAGGGTCGTCGGGCCTTCGGTGCACCGTCAACGAGCCGGTCGACCCGAGGTTGCAGTCGGACAGCTTGACCCCGAGAAGCTCCCCGCGGCGCAGGCCGAGTTCGAGCAACAGTCTTATGATGAAATAGTTGCGGAAGCGGACTTCAGGCTGGAAGGGATTGTCGGGATGGTCCGGTTCGATCACTTCGCGCAACCGTTTGAGCGCGGCTGCCTCCAACCCCTCCGGCAGTCCGAGATCGTCGCGACGCGGCTTTGCCAGGCCGCCAGTGTATCCACGGAGTCGGTCGAGGCACTGCGTTCGCACCGCGTTGTAGTGATCCCACCGCTGCGGCCAGGGAGCAAGGACGGAGAGGAAGTCGGCGCTGGTGAACTCGATGAATGAGCTGATGGCAGCAAGGCGATTGCGTTGTTCGGCTGACTGGACGCTCCGCCCGGAGTCTTTCCTCCGCCGGGCGAGCCTCGAGAGCTTGGACGATCGTTCGTCTATCTCTTGGAGCGCGTCGGCGGTGAAGCGCCCGCAGAAGTTAACGATGTCGATGATTTCGGTAAGCGCAAAGAAGGCCCCTTCACGAAGCCTCTGTTGGATGTCGACGCCCCGCGCAGCCGCCCAAAGGTAGAGCCACATCAGCGAGCGAAGCTCGTTGTAAAGGGTGCTGGGCTGCCGACCTAAGGCGCGCCGGTGGGCGACGATCCAAAAGGTCGGGGCCGCCAAGGGCACGCCCGTGTCAACGGGAACGAGGAACGGCATGCGCTCGCCGCTCCCAAACTTGGCCCATCTAATCGCATACGGATTTGCGCTTTTCGTTGACAAATATCAATTCCGCACTAGCCCGGTCACAGGCTAGACGCGAAAGTCGTTCATGTAAACAGCATTCCTCAATGGATTCAGTCGGTTCCACCGCACTAGTTTACAAAAACCAACGCACGGTTCGCTAGAACGGGATTTCGTCGTCGAGGTCGCGCGAAGAACCGCCACCGCCGCCGCCACGACCACCGCCAAAACCGCCGCCACGTCCATAGTCGTCGTTCGGGCCGGACTGGCCGAAATCGGAGCTCCCGCGGCCACCACCGCCGCCGCTGTAGCCTACCTGTCCGCCTTCGCCGCCCTGGCCGCGTGCGTCGAGCATCTGCAATTCACCCCGGAACTTCTGCAGCACCACCTCAGTGGTGTAGCGCTCATTGCCGTTCTGGTCCTGCCACTTGCGGGTCTGCAACTGACCCTCGACATAGACCTTCATGCCCTTCTTCAAAAACTGCTCGGCGACCTTGGCGAGATTGTCGTTGAAGATCACGACATTGTGCCACTCGGTCTTTTCCTTGCGCTCGCCGGTATTTTTGTCGCGCCAGCTTTCTGACGTCGCAACGCGAATGTTGACGACCGGTTCGCCCGAGTTCAGCCGCCTGACTTCGGGGTCCGCGCCAAGATTACCGACCAGAATGACTTTATTGACGCTACCCGCCATGACACCGCTCCGCGCTCGTCCTAACACTACTGCACTGATTGCCCACGTACCCTATCCGATAGCCACCGCACCGGGCGCATGAGGCTGCGAAAAAAGGGCCGCTGTCCACAAGTGTTTTTGTTCTATTTTTGTTCTATATTACCTTGCGCGACTTTTCAAGACCGCCGGCAGATCAAACGCGAATTCTCTCCTTCGCGCCGTGATGGCCGAGCCATATTTCCCTGTCAAAACGTCTCGCCTGTGGCATAGACGGCGTTGATCCGCAGTGGTGCGTGCAATACGCGCGAAAGCGCAGCACATATAGAGCGGCCTCGCCGCTCCCTCGGGTGCGGACGAGGCCCTTGTGGCGTATCTCGCCAGATGCCGGGAATGTTTTACCGGCTTTTCTTCGGATCCCCTCGGCGTCAGCCGATGATCCAATATGGTGTTCAGATTTTAGGAAAAGGGAAACAGCCAGCCGACCTAGCCGGGTACCTCGGGTGGTCAGACCCGCTGCGGCTCCACGGCCTTGTGGAGCCAATTCGTATTGTCCGGTGGGATCATGCCTCGCTCCTCGGTCGATTGCTCCAACGCCTTCCGAGGACCTATTCGCAGGCTTGCGGCGTCTCGCAAACCACCTATCGGCAGCGAAGAGCGTCATGGCGCTCCGTCTCGAAGGCGAGGTAATCTTGCGCCCCTGCATCCCTGACGTCAACGCTGGAGGTTGGCTTGACCAAAAATGTGATCACGACGCCTCCTGCCAGCACGATGTCAGGAGGTCGTTCGACCTTTGTTCTTTTCACTTGCCCGGACCAGCCAAAGGCGGCTAAACCCCTGTTACGGGGATAGCTGCATCCCTCGACAGACTGGCGAAAATACCTACATGAGCGGATTGGCCGGACACGCGAGCCAAACCTGCAAATCTTGGAATCGAGGCGGCAGACCCGGCATGGCCGAGCACAAATATCTCTCCATTCGTGGCGCACGTGAACACAATCTCAAGAACGTCGATCTCGACCTTCCGCGAGATTCCTTGATCGTCATGACCGGCCTGTCCGGTTCGGGCAAGTCGTCGCTCGCCTTCGACACGATCTATGCGGAAGGCCAACGCCGTTATGTCGAAAGCCTGTCGGCTTATGCGCGGCAGTTCCTCGAGATGATGCAGAAGCCGGACGTCGACCAGATCGACGGCCTGTCGCCCGCCATCTCGATCGAGCAGAAGACGACCTCGCGCAACCCGCGTTCGACGGTCGGCACCGTCACCGAAATCTACGACTACATGCGCCTGCTGTTCGCGCGCGTGGGCGTGCCCTATTCGCCGGCGACCGGCCTGCCGATCGAAAGCCAGACGGTGAGCCAGATGGTCGACCGCGTGCTGGCGCTGGACGAAGGCACCCGCCTCTACATACTGGCGCCCTTGGTGCGCGGCCGCAAAGGCGAGTACCGCAAGGAACTGGCCGAGCTGCAGAAGAAGGGCTTTCAGCGCGTGAAGGTGGATGGCACCTTCTACGAGATCGCCGATGTTCCCGCGCTGGACAAGAAGTACAAGCACGACATCGATGTCGTGGTGGACCGTATCGTCGTGCGCGGCGATCTCGCGACCCGTCTTGCGGACTCGATGGAGACGGCGCTCAAGCTGGCCGACGGCCTGGCGGTGGCCGAGTTCGCCGACAGGCCGCTTCCCCCTGGGGAGACTGCGGAAGGCGGCGCGGCCAACAAGTCGGCCAACGACACGCATGAGCGCGTTCTTTTCTCCGAAAAGTTTGCCTGCCCGGTGTCCGGCTTCACCATTCCGGAGATCGAGCCGCGGCTGTTCTCGTTCAACAATCCGTTCGGCGCCTGTCCGGCCTGCGATGGCCTCGGCAGCCAGCGCGCAATCGATGCCAGCCTGATCGTGCCGGACGACAATGTCTCGCTGCGCGACGGTGCGGTGAGCCCTTGGGCGAAGTCGACCTCACCCTATTACGCGCAGACGCTGGAAGCGCTGGGCAAGGTTTACGGCTTCAAGCTGGGCGACAAGTTCAAGGACCTGACGGACGAAGCCAAGCAGGCCATCCTGCATGGTACCGGCAGCCGCGAGATCACCTTCAACTATGACGACGGCTTGCGCTCCTACAAGACGACAAAGACCTTCGAGGGCGTGATCCCGAACCTGGAGCGTCGCTGGAAGGAGACGGAGTCGGCCTGGATGCGCGAGGAGATCGAGCGCTTCATGTCGGCCACCCCCTGCCCTGCATGCAACGGCTATCGCCTGAAGCCGGAGGCCCTGGCCGTGAAGGTCGGCGGCAGGCACATCGGCGAGGTGACGGAGCTTTCGATCCGCAAGGCGAACAGCTGGTTCGAAGAGCTGCCGGCCGCGCTCAACGAAAAGCAGAACGAGATCGCGGTCCGCATCCTCAAGGAAATCCGCGAGCGCCTGCGCTTCCTCAACGATGTCGGCCTCGAGTATCTGACGCTGGCGCGTAATTCCGGCACGCTTTCGGGCGGCGAAAGCCAGCGTATCCGCCTGGCCTCGCAGATCGGCTCGGGCCTGACCGGCGTGCTCTACGTGCTCGACGAGCCGTCGATCGGCCTGCATCAGCGCGACAACGACCGGCTGCTCGATACGCTGAAGCATCTGCGCGATCTCGGCAACACGGTGATCGTGGTGGAGCATGACGAGGACGCGATCCTCACCGCCGACTATGTCGTCGATATCGGGCCGGCCGCCGGCATCCACGGCGGGCAGATCATCGCGCAGGGTACGCCGGCCGAGATCATGGCCAACCCCAACTCGATCACCGGCAAGTATCTGAGCGGCGAGTTGGAAGTTCAGGTGCCCGAGGCGCACCGGCAGATGAAGAAGGGCCGGCGCATTAAAGTGGTCGGCGCGCGCGGCAACAATCTGAAGAACGTCACGGCGGAAATCCCGCTCGGCAGCTTCACGGCCGTCACCGGCGTTTCGGGCGGCGGCAAGTCGACCTTCCTGATCGAGACGCTGTTCAAGGCAGCGTCGCGGCGCATCATGGGCTCGCGCGAGCATCCGGCCGAGCACGACCGCATCGAGGGGCTCGAATTCCTCGACAAGGTCATCGACATCGACCAGTCGCCTATCGGGCGCACGCCACGCTCCAACCCGGCGACCTATACCGGGG
Source organism: Mesorhizobium sp. KR1-2 (assembly GCF_040045035.1). Taxonomy (NCBI): domain Bacteria; kingdom Pseudomonadati; phylum Pseudomonadota; class Alphaproteobacteria; order Hyphomicrobiales; family Phyllobacteriaceae; genus Mesorhizobium; species Mesorhizobium sp. KR1-2. The sequence continues at coordinate 8,056 of NZ_JBDZDS010000006.1, forward strand.
CCTTCACGCCGATCCGCGACTGGTTCGCGGGCCTGCCGGAAGCCAAGGCGCGCGGCTACCAGCCGGGCCGTTTCTCCTTCAACGTGAAGGGCGGCCGCTGCGAGGCCTGCCAGGGCGACGGCGTCATCAAGATCGAGATGCACTTCCTGCCGGACGTCTACGTCACCTGCGACGTCTGCCACGGCAAGCGCTACAACCGCGAAACGCTGGACGTGACCTTCAAGGGCAAGTCGATCGCCGACGTGCTCGATATGACGGTGGAGGAAGGCGCGGAGTTCTTCGCGGCCGTTCCGGCGGTGCGTGACAAACTGGAAACGCTGGTCAAGGTGGGCTTGGGCTACATCCATGTCGGCCAGCAGGCGACGACGCTTTCAGGCGGCGAGGCGCAGCGCATCAAGCTAGCCAAGGAACTGTCGCGCAAGGCGACCGGCAAGACGCTCTATATCCTTGACGAGCCGACAACCGGCCTACATTTCCACGACGTGGCCAAGCTACTGGAAGTGCTGCACGAGTTGGTCGAACAGGGCAATACGGTGGTGGTGATCGAGCACAATCTCGAGGTCATCAAGACGGCCGACTGGATCCTCGACCTCGGCCCCGAGGGCGGCGACGGCGGCGGCGAGATCGTGGCCGCCGGCCCGCCGGAAGCCATTATCGCCGAGCCGCGCAGCTACACCGGACATTTCCTGAAGGAACTTCTGGAGCGGCGGCCGAAGGGAAAACGGGAAGCGGCGGAGTGATGGACGACAACGGCATCGTTTCCCTTGAAAGCCGGTTCGGGGTCTCCGAAACCATCGACCGGCTGGCGGAAACGGTGACGAAGCTCGGCCTCACCGTCTTTGCTCGCATCGATCATGCTGCAGGCGCGGCGAAGGTGGACATGCCGCTGCGTCCCACCGAACTGCTCATCTTCGGCAATCCGAAAGGCGGCACGCCGCTGATGCAGGATCGGCAGATCTCCGGCATCGATCTTCCGGTAAAGGCGCTGGCCTGGGAGGACGAAGCCGGCAAGGTCTGGCTGTCCTACAACACGGCTGAATGGATAGCGGCCCGGCACGGGCTGGGCTCCGCAAGCAAGCAGGCAGTCGAGGCGCTGGGCGCGGGGCTGAACAAGTTGGCCGCCCTGGCGGCCGGTGTCGAGCGGTAATTCAGCCGGCTCTGGTCCGCGTTGCCGAGCCGTGTCAAATTTATTTATTGCGTGAGCTTCAATTTTTAGGACGAAGTGGAGGAACGTATGACCAAGTCGGGAACAATCCGCGCCGGCATGGGCGGCTGGACCTTCGAGCCCTGGGACACGTCCTTCTATCCGGAAAAGCTGCCCAAGGCGAAGCAACTCCAATATGCCAGCCGCCAGGTGCCGACCATCGAGGTGAACGGCACCTATTATTCGAGCTTCAAGGAGCCCACCTTCGTCAAATGGGCGAGCGAGGCGCCGGACGGGTTCGTCTACTCATTGAAAGGCAATCGCTTCGTCACCAATCGCCGCGTGCTCGGCGAGGCGGGCGAATCCATGATGCGCTTCCTGGGCTCGGGCATCGCCGCACTCGGCGAAAAGCTCGGGCCGATCCTGTGGCAGTTCGCGCACACGAAAAAGTTCGATCCCGACGATTTCGAAGCCTTCCTGAAACTGCTGCCGGAAAAGCAGGACGGCGTGGCGCTGCGCCACACGGTTGAGGTGCGCCATGCTTCCTTCGTCGTGCCGGAATTTGCCGCGCTGCTGCGCAAATACAATGTGCCGGTGGTCTATGCCGACCACGCCACCTACCCGGCCATTGCCGATGTCACCGGCGATTTCGTCTATGCCCGGCTGCAGACTGGTTCGGACGACATTGCGACCTGTTACGAGCCCAAGGCGCTGGACGAATGGGCTGCGCGCGCCAAGACCTGGGCGCAAGGCGGCGTGCCCTCCGACCTGCCGCGCGCGGATCCTGCTCACGATGCGCCGACTAGACCGCGTGACGTGTTCGTCTATTTCATCACGTCCGGAAAAGTTCACGCGCCGCAGGGGGCCATGGCGTTCATGGAACGCGTCGATCGAGCGGGCTGAATGAACCAAGGGCGGCCACGCCGAAGCCTGCCGCCCGTATGGCTTTTTCCAAATATGGCTCAGTTGCTGCCATAGAGCGCACGCGGGCTGACCGCGATATGGGTCGAGGTCGTGCCGACCAAGGCGGCGTCAGAGGTAAGTCCACCGACTTGCGGAGCATTGACCACAATCGAAGCCGGCGCGGCGTCACCGGAGCGGACAAGTGGCTCGGACGTTGTGGTTGCGATGGTGCCTGCATTGACGCGGTTCATGGCCGGCGCTGCATCGCCAGAGCGCTCGCCGGCAAAGGCCGCGCCCGAAGCAAGCAGAACGGCGGCGAGGGTAACGATGGTCTTGTTCATTTCAACTCTCCAATAGTCTCTTTCTCGAACCTGTCGGTCGGCCGTTGTGCAGCCCCGACACACCGTAGGTATGTGAACGAGATTTGGATTGTCAGGCGCGTTTCGGTGAACGATGTGTCGGCTAACGAGGTCGTCACATCATGGTGTCGCCCCGCCAAGCTCCCTCAACTCTTCGTGAATGACGCGATGGACATTCCCCAGCGTCAGGCGTAGCGTTTGACGCACAGCGCGATGTTTACTGAGTCTTGGGGGAGACAAACATGAGCATTACTGGCGCATCATCATCTCTCTACAATGAAGATTTGGCCCCGGCCAAAGTGCGGAATTGGGGTGCGTTCAGTATCTTCAACGTCTGGACGTCGGACGTTCACAGCCTCTGGGGCTACTATCTTGCGGCGAGCCTATTTCTCTTCTGCGGCAGCTTCGTCAATTTCCTGATCGCGATCGGCATCGGCTCGCTGATCATCTTCGCGCTGATGAATCTCATCGGCAATGCGGGCGTCAAGACCGGTGTGCCCTTCCCGGTTCTGGCGCGCGCTTCATTCGGCATCTGGGGTGCAAACATCCCTGCCCTGGTTCGGGCGGTCGTTGCCTGCTTCTGGTACGGAGCGCAGACGGCTGCAGCATCCGGCGCCATTGTGGCACTGTTGATCCGCACCGACTTGTTCACCAGCTTTCATCAGAACGTGCACTTCCTCGGCCATTCCGGGCTTGAGGTCATCTGTTTCCTCGTCGTTTGGGCACTCCAATTGCTGATCATCCAGCACGGCATGGAAACGGTAAGACGCTTCCAGGACTGGGCGGGACCGGCCGTATGGATCATGATGCTGATCCTGGCTGTTTATCTCTGCTTCAAGGCGGGCAGCCTGGCCTTCACCAGCGACATCCCGATGGACGTCCTGCTTGAGAAGACCAAAGACGCCGGCATTCCCGGCACCCCCGGTTCCGTTGCCTCCCTGGCGGCAGCGGCGGCCATTTGGGTGACCTATTTCTCGGCACTCTACCTGAATTTCTGCGACTTCTCGCGCTATGCTCCCGACAAGGCCGCGGTGCGCAAGGGCAACCTCTGGGGGCTGCCGATCAACCTGATGCTGTTCTCGCTGGTGGCCGGTGTCACCACCATTGCTGCCTACGACGTCTACGGCGAAGTGCTGCTGCATCCCGACCAGATCTCGGCGAAGTTCGACAGCTTCTTCCTGGCGGCGCTGGCGGCCGTTACCTTTGCGGTGGCGACGCTCGGCATCAATGTGGTGGCTAACTTCGTCTCGCCGGCCTTCGACTTCTCGAACGTGTTTCCGAAGCAAATCGACTTCAAGAAAGGCGGCTATATCGCTGCACTGATTGCGCTAGTCCTCTATCCCTTCGCGCCTTGGGAAAGCAGCGCGGCCGTGTTTGTCGGCATCATCGGCGCCACCATGGGCCCGATCTTCGGGGTGATGATGGTCGACTACTATCTCATTCGGAAGGGTGAGATGAACGTCGAGGATCTCTACCGCGACGATGGGGAATATCGCTTCCAGTCTGGCTGGCACGTCCCCGCCTTCATCGCGGCCGGCATAGGCGCCTTGTTCTCGTCGATCCTGCCGAACTTTACCGATTGGCTGCCGGCATGGTGGGGCGTGTATGGCTGGTTCTTCGGCGTGGGCATCGCGGGTATCGTCTACTATGCGCTCCGCTCGGCCAAGGTAGGCGCCAACAAATCGGTGGCGCGGGCATAGCCGCAGTCACGAGCAACGAAAAACGGGCGGAGGAAACTCCGCCCGTTTCGATTCAGCGTTCGAATGAACCGAAGCGCGATGTCTGGCCGATTAGACCAGCCGGCTCTGCTCCACTGCCGCTTCAATGAAGCTCGCAAATAGCGGGTGCGGGTCGAGCGGGCGGCTCTTCAGTTCCGGATGGTACTGCACGCCAATGAACCACGGATGGTCGGGATATTCGACCGTCTCGGGCAGGACGCCGTCGGGCGACATGCCGGCAAAGACCAGCCCGCACTCCTCCAGCCGCTCCTTGTAGTCGACATTGACCTCGTAGCGATGGCGGTGACGCTCGGAGATATCGGTGTCGCCGTAGATCTCCGCGATCTTCGAGCCCTCCGCGAGACGCGCCTCATAGGCGCCGAGCCGCATCGTGCCGCCGAGATCGCCGGCCGACTGCCGCTTCTCGAGCATGTTGCCCTTCAGCCATTCGGTCATCAGACCGACGACCGGCTCCTTGGTCGGGCCGAACTCGGTCGAGGATGCACTCTCGATGCCGGCGAGCGAACGAGCCGCCTCGATGCAGGCCATCTGCATGCCGAAGCAGATGCCGAAATACGGCACCTTGCGCTCGCGGGCGAACTTGGCGGCAAGGATCTTGCCTTCCGCGCCGCGCTCGCCGAAGCCGCCGGGCACCAGAATCCCGTGGACCTTTTCGAGCCAGGGAGCCGGATCTTCCTTTTCAAAAATCTCCGACTCGATCCATTCGAGCTTGACCTTGACCCGATTGGCCAGGCCGCCATGCGAGAGCGCCTCGATAAGCGACTTGTAGGCGTCCTTGAGGCCGGTGTACTTGCCGACCACCGCGATGGTGACCTCGCCCTCCGGATTATGGATGAGCTGCGAAACGCCTTGCCACGCGTCGAGGCGCGGCTTGGGCGCCGGATCGATGCCGAATGCTGCGAGCACTTCCGAATCCAGCCCTTCCTTATGATAAGCCAGCGGCACATCGTAGATGTGGCCGACGTCGAGTGCCTGAATGACCGAGGTTTCACGGACATTGCAGAACAGCGACAGCTTCCTGCGCTCTTCCTTGGGGATTGGCCGGTCAGCACGCACGAGCAAGATGTCGGGTGCAATGCCGATCGAACGCAGTTCCTTGACCGAGTGCTGGGTCGGTTTGGTTTTCAACTCGCCGGCCGTCGGGATGTACGGCATCAGAGTTAGATGGACATAGACCGCGTTGTTGCGCGGCAGGTCGTTACCGAGCTGGCGGATGGCCTCCAGGAAGGGCATCGCCTCGATATCGCCGACGGTGCCGCCGATCTCGCAGAGCACGAAATCGTAGTCGTCGTTGCCGGACACGATGAAGTTCTTGATCTCGTCGGTGACGTGGGGAATGACCTGCACGGTCGCGCCGAGATAATCGCCGCGGCGTTCGCGTTCGATGATGTTCTTGTAGATGCGGCCAGTGGTGATGTTGTCGCTCTGATTCGCAGAGCGGCCTGTAAAGCGTTCATAGTGGCCGAGATCGAGGTCGGTTTCCGCCCCGTCGTCGGTCACGAAGACCTCGCCGTGTTGATACGGCGACATCGTGCCGGGATCCACATTGAGGTATGGATCGAGTTTCCGGATACGCACGCGGTAACCGCGTGCCTGAAGGAGAGCACCGAGTGCTGCTGCGGCTATGCCTTTTCCAAGGGAAGAAACCACGCCGCCAGTGATGAATACATATCGCGCCATGGGAGTCATCGCTTATCGCTGTAGGATTGATTCCGCCAGAAAAAAATCCGCGCACTGCGCATTTTCCCGGCTCGGTTTTCGCGGACGCCATGCGCCCAAACAAAAAGGGCCGGCAGGGCCGGCCCTTTCCACGATGCCTTATCGATCACAGAACGACGACTTCCGTGCCCATCTTGACGCGGTTGTAGAGGTCGATGACGTGATCATTGACCATACGGAAGCAGCCGTTGGACGAGTTCGTACCGATCGTCTGCGGCTGGTTGGTGCCGTGGATGCGAATGTGCGTGTCGCTCTTGCCCTGGTAGAGATAGATCGCCCGGGCGCCGAGCGGATTGTCCGGGCCGCCGTTCATGCCATCCTTGTAGTGACCATACTTCTGCGGATCGCGCTTCTGCATGTCCAGCGTCGGGATCCAGCGCGGCCATTCCTGCTTGTCGCCGACCTTGGCCGTACCCTTGAACTCGAGACCTTCGCGGCCGACCGCGATCGCGTAACGGCGGGCGGTGGACGAGCTTTCGACCAGGTAGAGGTAACGGGCCTTGGTGTCGATCACGATGGTGCCGCGCTCGTAGCCCGAGAAAGCAACGGACTGGGGCTCGAAGTCCGCCTTCACCTTGAACTGCTTCTTGGCCTGGCGCTGTTCAAGCACGGCGTCCAGCGCACGCGTCTGAGGCAGCATGTTAGGGGTGGAAGCATCGCCGCCGAGCAGCAGAGCCAGGAAGCCGCCTTGCGGCCGGCCAGCCGCCTCGCTGCGCAGTTCTCCGCTGTTGCCGGATTGCGTGATAGCCACCGGGTCAGGAATCGCGCCGGTCGTCTCCGGCTGCTTGTTCTTGGCGACCTGCTGCTTTTCGTTTTCCTTAGCCTTCTGCTTGGAGGTCAGCTTTTTCTTGAGCTGCTCTTCCTTGGCATCGGCCTCAACGGCCTTGGCCTTCGACGAAAACAGGGGTGTCTTGGCTGGGGGTGTTTCAGCGTAGGCCGGTACGGACAGGCCGACGGCCGCGCAGATGCCCAAGGCAACGAGGCTGCGAATATGCATGATGGCGATCCTGATATAAAATGGCTTGCGGCAGCGCATGTTCATGCGTTGCGTAAGCAGATACTGCCGCTTCAGGCTTTATAAGCCATTAATACTAACAATCTCAAGAGAACCACTGCCCGGCGACAGCCAAAATCCGACCGGCGATTCGCCATTTGTGGGGAGTGTGTTCAAACGACAACAGCTGCGCAGGCCGCCCAAAGCAAAACGCTCCGCCGGCATGTGCAGGCGAAGCGTTCGAATGCGAGACGTTGAAAGGTTCGTGACCTGTTACTGGTTCGGAACCTGCGGTTCTGCCGGCTGCGCGGGCTCCGACGTGGCAGGAGCTGCCGGCGCGGCCGGGGTGCCGCCCAGTTGGTTGAGGACGCCAGCGCCGCCGGTGCCCGTGCCTGTCCCCGTGTCGCCCTGCGTGATCGGAACCCGGTCGAGAATGTCGATCGGGCGCTCGCCATAGCGAGCGATCACCGAAAGGATCAGCGAGGTCGCGAAGAACGCGACGGCAAGGATCGCGGTCGCGCGGGTGAGCGCGTTGGCAGCGCCTCGCGCGGTCATGAAGCCTGAACCGCCGCCAATGCCGAGCCCGCCGCCTTCGGAGCGCTGCAGCAGAACGACGCCGACAAGCGCGAGAACGATCATCAGATGAATGACGATGATTACAGTTTGCATGGCTTCACCTGAATCTGGCGGATGTGCGGATGCGATGGCATCGCGGAGTGTGGAGGCGGCTCAATACAACGGTTTCGCCGCATTTCCAAGCCTGTGTCGCAATATGGGATACGAAACCGGCTTTGCAACGCTTTTGTGTGGTGAAACCCGTCAGATAGACCGGTAAGCGTCGGCAATACCGAGGAAATCGGCCGCCTTCAGGCTGGCGCCGCCGACCAGTGCTCCGTCGACATTCTCGACCGCGAGCAGTTCGACCGCATTCGACGGCTTTACCGAGCCGCCATAGAGAATGCGCATCTTGCCGGCGCGCGCTCCCAGCTTGGCGGCCAGCCGCGCGCGGATGTGAGCATGCGCCTCAGCCACGTCGGCGGCCGTCGGCGTCAGGCCGGTACCGATCGCCCACACGGGCTCGTAGGCGACGACGGTGTTGTCCGCGGTGGCGCCTGCCGGAACCGATCCGTCGATCTGGCGGGAAAGAATGTCGAGGGTTGCGCCGCCCTCGCGCTCGTCCTTGGTCTCGCCGATGCAGATGATGGCGACGAGCCCGGCTTGCCATGCAGCTTCCGCCTTGGCATGGACCTTCGCGTCATCCTCGCAATGATCGGTGCGGCGTTCGGAATGGCCGACGATCGCATGCGTGGCGCCTGCGTCCCTAAGCATTTCGGCCGAAATGTCCCCGGTGTGCGCACCGTTCTCCCTCGCGTGGCAATCCTCGCCGCCCACAGTCACCGGGGTCTTGGTCAGCACGTCCGCAGCCCGCGAAATGAGTGTTGCCGGCACGCAGACCAGGGCGTCCGCGACAGCGTCGAGCCCATTCGTGAAGCCCTCGCCCATGGCGCGGAGCTCGCCGAGCGACGCGCTCGTTCCATTCATTTTCCAATTGCCGGCGACCAGCGGGCGAATTCCTGGCGTCATTATGCTCTAATCCTGTTCCTGTGACCGGTGACCCGAGTCCTCACTACCAAAATCGATCTACAAAGCAATCGACACTGGCCGTGAAGGGCGCTATTGCCCATTATTCAGACGCGAAACGCGCCAGAATGCGCCAAGACCGGAAGTGATCAATGCTCAATAGCTTGCGAAATGCCGCTGGAACCTGGGTTGCGAAGCTGCTGCTTCTCATGTTGGTCCTGAGCTTCGCCATCTGGGGCATTACGGGCAAGATGATGGAAGGCCACGGCAGCAACAAGGTGATCACTGCCGGCAGCACCTCGGTGTCGATCAACGAGTTCCGGCTGGCCTATGATCGCCAGGTCAACCTTATGTCGCAGCAATTCGGCCAGCGCCTCAGCCGAGACCAGGCCAAGGCGCTAGGCATCGACAACCAGGTTCTGGCGCAAATGGTTGCCGGCGCCCTGCTCGACGAGCAAGCGCGCAAGATGGGGCTCGGCCTTTCGAAGGACCGCCTGGCTGCCCTGACGGCCGAGGATCCGGCCTTCCGCGGGCCCGACGGCCGCTTCAACCGTCAGCAGTTCGACTATGTGCTGCGTCAGATCGGCATGCGGCCGGACGACTATTTCGCCAACCGTTCCCAGGTGGCGATCCGTCAGCAGGTCATCGAGGCCGTGTCCGACGGGCTCAAGGCGCCCGACACGCTGCTGCGCGCCGTCGCACTGTATCGTGGCGAAGATCGCACGGTAGACTACCTGGTCCTGCCCAAGTCGCTGGTCGAGCCGATCACGGCACCGTCCAACGATGTGCTGTCGGCCTGGTTCGAGGAAAACAAGAAGAAGTACGCTGCCCCTGAATACCGCAAGTTCTCCTATGTAAAGCTCGAGCCGTCCGACATCGCCGACGAGAAGTCGATTACCGACGAACAGGTTCGCGAGGACTACGAGAAGAACAAGGCGCTCTACACAACGCCGGAGACGCGCACGATCGAGCAGATCGTGTTCAAGTCACCGGAAGCGGCGAATGCCGCGCTGGATTCGCTCAAGGGCGGCGCCACTTTCGACAAGATCGCCGCGGCAGAGGGCAAGACCGAAGCCGATACGCTGCTTGGGACCCTTGCCAAGGACAAGATTGCCGACCGGGCCGTCGCCGACGCTGCCTTCTCGCTCGCCGTCAATGAGGTCAGCCCTGTCGTCCAGGGGCAGTTCGGCCCTGTCCTGTTGCGCGTGACCGAGATCAAGCCGGAAGTGGTCAAGCCTCTGGATGAGGTGGCCGGCGACATCCGCAAGCGGCTCGCGCTCGCCGAAGCCAACCGGGTGCTGCTCGAAGTGCATGACAACTACGAAGATGCACGCACTGCTGGCGACTCGATGGCTGACGCCGCCGCCAAGGCGCATCTGAAGATGGTGACCATCGATGCCATCGACCGCGCCGGCCAGCGTCCCGACGGCACGCCGATCGACTCGCTGCCGCAACCGCAGCAACTCGTGCAGGCTGTGTTCCAGGCCGACGTTGGCGCCGACAACCCGCCGGTGAACCTGGGCGCCGCCGGATATGTGTTCTACGAGGTCGAGGACATCACCGCTGCGCGCGACCGCACGCTTGACGAAGTTCGCGAGAAAGTCGTTGCCGACTGGACCAAGGTCGAGACGGAGAAGCGGCTCGCGGCCAAGGGCGAAGAGCTGCGCAAGCGCCTCAGCGACGGCACGTCGTTCGATACGCTGGCCAGCGAGCTGTCGCTCGATAAGCAGACCAAGCGCGGTCTGAAGCGCGAAGCCGATGACGGCGATTTCGGCAGGGCGGGCGTGTCGGCGGTGTTCGGCGTCGCCCAGAACGGCGTCGGGCTGTTCCCCTCGCCGACCGGTGACGCTGAAATCCTGTTCAAGGTAACGGAAGTGTTCGAGCCTGCAGGCGCGGATGCCAACTCCGTACCGGAAGACCTCAAGAAGCAGTTCGCGACCGGCATTGCCGACGACCTGCTGGACGAGCTGGTGGCAAAGCTGCAGACCCAGTACTCGGTCGAGGTCAACCGGAACGCGGTTGATCAGGCTCTGGCTTTCTGAAAATGACCACGCTGAAACCCCATCTCGCCAAGGTCGCCGCGGGCACCCCCCTCACCTTCGAGGAAGCCCGCGAGGCATTTGACATCATCATGTCCGGCGACGCGACGCCGGGCCAGATCGGCGGCTTCCTCATGGCGCTCCGGGTGCGCGGCGAAACTGTCGACGAAATCTCCGGTGCGGTTGCGACGATGCGCGACAAGATGCTCCGTGTCGACGCGCCGGCCGGCTCGGTCGACATCGTCGGCACTGGCGGTGACGGCTCGCACAGCGTCAACATCTCGACCGCCTCCTCCTTCGTGATAGCGGGTGCCGGCGTACCGGTGGCCAAGCATGGCAACCGCGGCCTCTCCTCGCAGACGGGCGCCGCCGACGTGTTGATGGCTCTCGGCGTCAAAATCGACCTGACGCCGGAGCAGATCGGCGAATGCGTGCGCGAGGCCGGCGTCGGCTTCATGTTCGCGCCGGCGCATCATCCGGCGATGCGCCATGTTGGCCCGACGCGCGTCGAGCTTGGCACGCGCACCATCTTCAACCTGCTCGGCCCACTGTCGAACCCGGCGGGCGTGACACGCCAGATGGTTGGTGTGTTCTCTCCCGAATGGATCGAACCGGTAGCCGAGACGCTGAAGGCTCTTGGCGCCGACCACGTCTGGGTCGTGCATGGCGACGGCTATGACGAGATCACCACCACGGGCGAGACGCATGTCGTCGAGCTGGTCGACGGCGCGCTCAGGCGATTCGTGCTGACGCCCGAGGAGCTCGGCCTGAAGCGTCACACCAAGGAAGAACTGCGCGGCGGCGACGCAGCCTTTAACGCCAACGCGCTGCGCGGTGTGCTGTCTGGCGCCGACGGGGCGTATCGCGACACCGTGTTGATGAACGCAGGCGCGGGCCTGGTTGTGGCCGGCAAGGCCGCCACCATCGCCGAGGGCGTAAAGACTGCCGCCGCGGCGATCGACAACGGCCGCGCTCTGGGCGTGCTCGAAGCGCTGATCAGGGTTTCCAACGGATAGGGCCATGGCCGACATTCTCGCCAAGATCGAAGCTTACAAGCGCGAGGAAATCGCGGCCGCCAAGGCTCGGCTCCCGCTTGTGGAACTGAAGGCGCGCCTCCGCGACGCCGAGGCCCCGCGCGGCTTCCTGGCCGCATTGCGGGCAAAGCGCGCTGCCGGCGATTTCGCGCTGATTGCCGAGATCAAGAAAGCCAGCCCGTCCAAGGGCCTTATCCGAGCGGACTTCGACCCGCCGGCGCTTGCCCGCGCCTACGAGTTGGGCGGAGCCGCATGCCTTTCGGTTCTGACCGATACGCCGTCCTTCCAGGGCGCGCCGGATTTCCTGACCAGTGCGCGCGCGGCTTGCGGGCTGCCGGCCCTGCGCAAGGACTTCATGTTCGAGTCCTACCAGGTCTATGAGGCCCGCGCCTGGGGCGCCGATGCCATCCTAGTCATCATGGCCAGCCTGGGCGACGACGAAGCCAAGGCGCTCGAGGACACCGCCCACCATCTCGGCATGGACGTGCTGGTGGAGGTGCATGACGAGGCTGAGATGGAGCGGGCGCTGAAGCTCGCCTCCCCCCTGATCGGCGTGAACAACCGCAACCTGCGCACTTTCGAGGTCAGCCTCGAAACCTCCGAACGGCTTTCGAAGCTGGTGCCAGACAACAAGCTGCTTGTCGGCGAAAGTGGCATCTTCACGCATGACGACTGTCTGCGCCTGGAACACTGCGGCATCGGGACCTTCCTGGTCGGCGAAAGCCTGATGCGACAGGCCGATGTGACCGAGGCCACCCGGGCTCTTCTCACGGGCGCGCTAACGGCTCACGCGGCGAATGGATAGGCCATGACTGACAAGCCCGCGCTTACCCATCTGGGCGCCGAGGGCCAGGCGCACATGGTCGATGTCGGCGCCAAGGCGGAGACCCAGCGCACGGCGATCGCCGAGGGCACCGTTACCATGCTGCCGGAGACGTTGCGGATGATCCGTGAGGGCGACGCCAAGAAGGGCGACGTGCTGGGCACCGCGCGACTGGCCGGTATCATGGCCGCTAAGCGTACGCACGAGCTGATCCCTCTCTGCCACCCGCTGCTGCTGACCAAGGTTTCGGTGGACATCGAGCCGGACGAATCGCTGCCCGGCCTGCGCGTGACCGCGCTGGCGCGCGTTACCGGCAAGACCGGCGTCGAAATGGAGGCGCTGACGGCGGCTTCCGTCGCCTGCCTGACCATCTACGACATGGCCAAGGCGGTCGATCGCGGCATGGTGATTTCCGGCATCAGGCTGGTCGAGAAGACCGGCGGCAAGTCCGGCGACTATCGGGCGGACGCGTGACGATGGCGCTGCTGCCGGTCAAGGAAGCGCTCGAGCGGCTTCTGGAAGGAGCAGTACCTGGCGAGGGAGAATCCGTGCCGCTGGCGGAAGCCGCCGGGCGCATACTCGCCGAGGACGTCAGGGCGCTGAGAACGCAGCCTCCGTTCGATGCAGCGGCGATGGACGGATACGCGGTCCGCGGTGCAGACGTTGAAACTGTGCCGGTCACGCTCAAGGTCATCGGCCAGGCACCAGCCGGCAAGCGCTTCGACGGCTCCATCGGCATCGGAGAGGCTGTACGCATCTTCACCGGGGCGCCGGTACCGGAGGGTGCCGACACCATCGTGATCCAGGAAAATGCGCGCAAGCTCGGGCCCGACTCCGTCGAAGTCTTCGAGACTGTCGCCATTGGCCGCCACATCCGGCGCATGGGGCTCGACTTCGTCACCGGCGATCTGCTCCTGAAAAAGGGCCGCGAACTGGATCCCGGCGCGCTTTCGCTGGTCGCTTCGGCAAACCACCCTCGCCTCAACGTGATCAAGCAGCCGCTGATCGCCATCATCGCCACCGGCGACGAGCTGCTGCCCCCGGGCAGCGAGCTGGGGCCCGACCAGATCGTCGCCTCGAATGCCTTCGGCGTGGCCGCGATCGCGGCATCTGTTGGCGCGCGTGTGCTCGATCTGGGCGTCGTGCCTGACAGCCGCCCGGCCATCGCGGCGCGCATCAGGCAGGCCCTGGAAAAGGACGCCGACGTGGTCGTCACGCTCGGCGGCGCCTCCGTTGGCGACCACGACCTGACCAACGAGGTGCTGGTCGGCGAAGGCATGAAGCTCGATTTCTGGAAGATTGCCATGCGCCCCGGCAAGCCGCTGATGTTCGGCCGGCGTGGGCGCACCCGCTTCCTCGGCCTGCCCGGAAATCCGGTCGCCAGTCTCGTCTGTTCGCATCTGTTCCTGAAGCCGCTCCTGTCGCGGCTCGGCGGCAGGCCCTACGAGCCTGACCTTTGCCAGGCCGTGCTCGACAGGACCATGGCGGCCAACGACCAGCGCCAGGATTATGTCCGCGCGGTGCTACGCCAAGAACCCGAGGGGCTGATAGCGACGCCGTTCGAGGTGCAGGATTCTTCGATGCTCAGGACATTCGCCGAAGCCAATGCCCTGATTATCCGCGAACCCTTCGCGCCGGCCGCATCGGCCGGCTCACCCTGCACGGTGCTGAGGCTCCGCTGAGCCGTGGCAGGGGCTGCCGTGTCTCTGAAAGCGCAGTGAGAACCGCTGGAAAAAGGCAACCGGCGATCGACATGCCGCATGCCGCGGCGTCATAAGGAAAACGTCCTGGAATCAAGACCGTAGAGACGGATTCTGCCGGTTCGCGTTACCGGCCCTGGTCCTCAGCAGAACCGTCATGGTTTCCGGCCCCTTAACCCATTCATTAAAATTTAAACAGTTGCGGAACACAAATGGAACAGATAGTGTTTGTTCTGGTTTTGTTTTGGGTTTGATTCTCGGGGGAGCCGGCGATGCTGACGCGCAAACAACACGAGTTGCTTCTCTTCATCCACGAGCGGCTGAAAGAGACGGGCATCCCGCCGTCTTTCGACGAGATGAAGGAAGCGCTCGATCTCGCGTCCAAATCCGGCATTCACCGCCTGATCACGGCGCTGGAGGAACGCGGTTTCATTCGGCGACTTCCGAACCGCGCGCGCGCTCTCGAAGTGCTGCGCCTGCCTGATTCCATTGCGCCCGGCCTTGCTCCCCAGCGCGCAAAATTCTCGCCTAGCGTCATCGAAGGCAGCCTTGGGCGCCGCGCGCCGGAACCTGCTCGCCCCCCGGTGGCAGGCAATGACGAAGCCGGCATCGCGATTTCCATTCCCGTCATGGGCCGCATCGCAGCCGGCGTGCCGATCGATGCCATCCAGCACAAGACCCATTCCATTTCGGTGCCGCCCGAGATGATCACCGGTGGCGAGCACTACGCGCTCGAGGTCAAGGGTGACTCGATGATCGAGGCCGGCATCTTCGACGGCGACACTGTCATCATCCGCAACGCCAATACCGCCAGCCCCGGCGAAATCGTCGTGGCGCTGGTCGATGATGAAGAAGCAACCTTGAAGCGCTTCCGCCGCAAGGGGGCGTCCATCGCCCTGGAGGCCGCCAACCCCGCCTATGAGACACGCATCTTCGGCCCGGACCGCGTGAAGGTGCAAGGCAAGCTGGTCGGCCTCATCCGCCGCTACTGAACCTCGTTCAGCTGTATTGTTTTGGCTTGGCCGTATTGCTTGGGTCGGCGTTAGTCCTCCAATGGGCCAGAATCATCGGCCGGCTGTTTTTTGACCCGGGGGAATTTGGCGCCTGAGAACGCGTGCTGCTTCTGCTCATATGGCGGCAAACCGCGTGCTTCACGCGAAAACCGTCTCTGCGTGTGCCAGGGCCGATAGGGCTCGGAGAGCGCAAACCTGACTTCCGGCACTTGGCCGGTTTCATCGTCCGGAAGGTAGACGGCGGCGCTGCCGTACTTTGCCAGTTCGCGTTTGGTGAGGATCAGCGGCGGGCCGGTCGAACAGACGTTTTTCGCGGTGGCGTCTTCGATGACGATGAGGCTGGCATAGTCACAAGCCCGATGCGCGGCCCGTATGTCGGTCGCATGCGCCACGATGGTGCCGGAAGCATGCACCGCAACGCAAAGCCCGTCATGGCAATCGAATCCGCTGCCTGACGCGCCGTCCGCCAAGCTTGCGTCAGCATCTGCCTGGCGTGGTACGCTGGTGGCCAGCTGTTCCGCAGAGATGTCATCGGGGTCGGTGATAGCCCTCGTTTCCAGGATCACAATGCCCTTGCGGCCGGACTTTGGCTTCAGGCTGTCGATTGGGCCCACGATCTCTTCGGTGCGCAGCGCCCGTCTCCAGTTTTCGACGGTGAATGCATTTGGTCGCGCCCTGTTTACCGCGAACATTTGATCGCCGATGGGCACCCCGACGAGCCGACCATCTTCGGAGATGAGTACATCGGGCGTGCGGACGTCCGTCAGCGTGAGCATGCCCGCGAACGCAAAGGGAAGTGCCAGCGCACGCAGCCAGGTCGTGGCCATGGTGACGATGACCAGGGCAATGGTCAAAAGGGCCAGCGAATGCGAGGAAATCAGGCCGACCCCATCTATCGGCGAACGGTCCGATATCCATTTCGCGACCGTGATCATGATCGTCAGTCCCTTGCCCATCACGTAGAAGAATGGCGCATCCAGACCGAGCGGCATGGCGAGCGAACCGAGGACGGCGAAGGGCATCACCAGGAACGACACGCTCGGCATGACGGCCAGGTTGGCGATCAGGCTGAGCGGCGAGACGCGCTGGAAGTGGTAGACGCCGAAGGCAGTGGTGGCGATGCCGGCGATGGTCGAGGTGAACATCAGGCTGCCGACATCGCCCGCTACCTTGCTGACGATTGCGATCGCCAGCGGGCGCCCGGTAGCAGGTGGCGCACGCCTGCGCTTTTGGCGGTATTCCGACCAAAGCGCGTAGCCACCGACGAGCGCGGCCGTGGCAGCGAAGGACATCTGGAAACTTGGGCCTATCAATTCGTGCGGCGAAATCGCCACGATGACGAAGGCCGAAATCGCCAGGTTGCGCGTGGTCAGCGCGCCACGGTTGAACAGCAGTGCGGTGAGCATGATGCCCAGCATGAAGCAACTGCGCTGCGCCGCCACCTGGCCGCCCGAAATGAACAGGTAGCTGATGATGGCGGCAAGCGCCGCGACCGCCGCATATTTCTTGACCGGATGACGGGAGGAAAAGCCGGGAAACAGGGCGAAGATCATCCGCAGTGAGCCCATCACCGTTCCCGCGACCAGTGCCATGTGAAGCCCCGAAATGGCGACGATGTGATAGATGCCCGTTCGCCGCATCGCTTCGTTGATGTCGTCAGGAATGCCGGCGCGGATGCCCACCACCAGCGCAGCCGCGATCTCGCCTTCGGGTCCGCCGATAAGGTCGCGGATACGCTCGGCAATGGTGTTGCGGAGGTTTTGGACGCTGTTGAAGAGGCGTGCGCTGACCGGCAACGGCGCGTCCCCCTCAACGAGATCGGGACCGCGCATGAAAAAGCCGCTGGCGCCGATGCCCGAAAAATAGCTCCTGAACGAGAAGTCGTAGCTGTCGGGACGAACCGGGCCGGTCGGCGGCATCAGGCGAACCGCGCCCTCGATCTCCGAACCGACGACCAACCCCGGCGGGATCTTGCGAGCAGAAAGGCGCACGCGCTCGGGCGCATAGCGCAGCTTCGGTTTGGCGGTTGTCAAAACATCGATGGTCAGGCGCACGCGGCCATTGGCCATGTGGTCGATCTCGGCGACCCGCCCCGTCAGGCGCGTTGAAATCTCGCTGCCGAGCGTATTCGTTCCGGCCCGCCAGGTTTCAAACTTGGCAAGAAACATGCCCAACAGGCAGAACAGTGCCGCAATGATGAGAAGCCGCAGAGCCTGTCGGTGTACGGGAACAAAGGCGAGCGCCACCGCAGCGACCACCAGCCCGCCGATTAGGACCTGAATGTCGGGCTCTTCGGGCAATCCGTAGTAGATGATCGTGCCGCAGCCGAAAAGCACGGGCGCAAAAAGGAAGGGCGTTCCGCGGTCCAGCTCAGTGGCGAGAGCGGCGGTGGTCGCGCGAACTGCTTTGGCGTAGAGGATTTTGACAACGGCGAGCCACGAGGCTGCAGATGGTCTCGTGCCTCGCCCGGGTTTGGCCGACCTCGGTGAACTCCGGGCGTCGGCCTCAGGATAGGATTGCGGTTCCCGCGGCGCAGCGCCTTCCGCCCCGGAGGCGAACAGCTCCCGTTCGCTTACCTCGTCGGAGGCCGTCCCGCGCGCCATGCAAGTCCCCCATCCCGGACCCGGCTTGCGACGCCACGCGGCACTGAACCGGCCCTGCCCCTTGCACCCCTGACCCTCTATGCTACATGAACGCTACCGAATTGCCATGCGCCCGCCGCGGCGGCTCCGCCCAGTTGTCCCTTCCTTCTGGAAACCCAATGTCCGATAAAGTCATCACCCGTTTCGCCCCCTCTCCCACCGGTTACCTGCATATCGGCGGCGCCCGTACGGCACTGTTCAACTGGCTCTATGCGCGCCACACCGGCGGCACGATGCTGCTGCGTATCGAAGACACCGACCGCGAGCGCTCCACCGATGCCGCCACGGCAGCCATTCTCGACGGCCTGACCTGGCTGGGTCTCACCTGGGAAGGCGAGCCTGTGTCGCAGTTCGAGCGCGCGCCGCGCCATCGCGAAGTGGCCGAGGACCTGGTGCGCATGGGCAAGGCTTACTATTGCTACGCCACGCCCGAGGAGCTGAACGAGATGCGCGAAAAGGCTCGCGCCGAGGGCCGTCCGCCGCGTTATGACGGGCGCTGGCGCGACCGCGATCAGTCCGAGGCGCCGGCCGGCGTGAAGCCCGCTATCCGCATCAAGGCGCCGACCGAAGGCGAGACGGTGGTGAACGACAGCGTCCAGGGCGAGGTCCGCTTCCCCAACAAGGATCTCGACGATTTCATCATCCTGCGTTCGGACGGCAACCCCACCTACATGCATGCCGTGGTTGTCGACGACCATGACATGGGCGTCACCCACATCATCCGCGGCGACGACCACCTGACCAACGCCGCGCGCCAGACCGTCATCTACAACGCCATGGGCTGGGACGTGCCGCAGATGGCACATATCCCGCTGATCCATGGCTCGGACGGCGCCAAGCTCTCCAAGCGACACGGCGCGCTCGGCGTCGAATCCTATCGCGCCATGGGCTACCTGCCGGCGGCCCTGCTCAACTATCTCGCGCGCCTCGGCTGGAGTCATGGCGACGACGAGGTCATGTCGATGGACGACATGATCGGCTGGTTCGACATCGTCGACGTCAACAAGGGGGCGGCTCGCTTCGATTTCCAGAAGCTCGAAGCGCTGAACGGTGTGTACATGCGCAAGATGGACGATGCCGAACTGCTCGACATCTTCATCGACACGCTGCCTTATCTGCCGAATGGAGAGGCAATCGCAGCCGGGCTGAACGATGCCACCAGGGCGCAATTGCTCGCGGCCATGCCCGGCCTCAAGGAGCGCGCCAAGACGCTGGTCGAACTCGCTGATGGCGCAGCCTTCCTTTTCGCGCAGCGCCCTCTGGCTCTGGATGAAAAGGCGGCCTCGCTGGTCGGCGAAAAACCTCGCACCGTGCTTTCCGGCGCCTTCGATGCTCTGAAGGGCGTGAACGAATGGTCAGCCGCCTCTACCGAGTCGGCAATCCGGGAATTCGCGACCCGAAGCGAGCTCAAGCTGGGGGCTGTTGCACAGCCGTTGCGGGCGGCACTCACCGGCCGCGCCACCTCTCCGGGCGTGTTCGATGTGCTTGCGGTGCTCGGCCGGGAAGAGAGCCTGGCGCGCATCTCGGATCAAATCGATTAACGTAATTGTGGCACCGCTGATTGGCATTGCAACATGCCTGCTGCGGTGCAACATAATGCCGTTGCTGAACTTGGCACGCTCCCGGAAATGCGTTAGCAAAAACCCGCATTTCGAATGCCGGATTTCCGGCATTGTTTCGCGGGCGATGCCGTTCGCCGAATGGAAAAAAGGAAGTTTGCGATGACCGACTCGACAGCCAAGCTAGAATTTGGTGGCAAGACCCACGAATTCAAAGTGCGAAGTGGCTCGGTCGGACCACAAGTCATCGACATCGGCGCGCTCTACAAGGAAACCGGCGCATTCACCTACGATCCGGGCTTCACGTCGACGGCCAGCTGCGAATCGCAGATCACCTACATTGACGGCGACGCCGGCGTGCTGCTGCACCGCGGCTACCCAATCGACCAGCTTGCCGAGCATGGCGACTTCCTCGAAGTCTGCTACCTGCTGCTCTACGGCGAGCTGCCGACCAAGACGCAGAAGGACGACTTCGACTATCGCGTCACGCGCCACACCATGGTGCATGAGCAGATGTCCCGCTTCTTCACGGGCTTCCGCCGCGATGCTCACCCGATGGCGGTGATGTGCGGCGTGGTGGGCGCGCTGTCGGCCTTCTATCACGACTCGACCGACATCTCGGATCCGCACCAGCGCATGGTCGCCTCGATCCGCCTGATCGCCAAGATGCCGACGATCGCGGCGATGGCCTACAAGTACCACATCGGCCAGCCCTTCGTTTATCCGAAGAACGAGCTGAATTTTGCGGCCAACTTCCTGCACATGTGCTTTGCGGTGCCGTGCGAGGAATACAAGGTCAACCCGGTTCTCGCCCGCGCCATGGAGCGGATATTCATCCTGCACGCCGACCACGAGCAGAATGCGTCGACCTCGACGGTGCGTCTGGCCGGCTCGTCGGGCGCCAATCCGTTTGCCTGCATCGCCGCCGGCATCGCCTGCCTCTGGGGCCCGGCCCATGGCGGCGCCAACGAGGCCGCGCTCAACATGCTGGCCGAGATCGGTCATGTCGACCGTATCCCCGAGTTCATCGCCCGCGCCAAGGACAAGAACGATCCGTTCCGCCTGATGGGCTTCGGCCACCGCGTCTACAAGAACTATGATCCGCGCGCCAAGATCATGCAGAAGACCACGCATGAGGTGCTCGGCGAGCTCGGCATCAAGGACGATCCGCTGCTCGACGTTGCGATGGAACTTGAGAAGATCGCGCTTACCGATGAATATTTCATCGAAAAGAAGCTTTATCCGAACATCGACTTCTACTCGGGCATCACGCTGAAGGCACTCGGCTTCCCCACCACCATGTTCACTGTCCTGTTCGCCGTGGCGCGCACCGTCGGCTGGATCGCGCAGTGGAAGGAGATGATCGAAGATCCGAGCCAGAGAATCGGCCGTCCGCGCCAGCTCTATACCGGCTATCCGGAGCGCGACTACGTACCGATCGCCAAGCGCTGATCGGCAGAAGCCTCGAAACGAAAAAGCGCCCCGCGGGGCGCTTTTTTTATGCGTTTTGCGGGGTGCCTTGCGTGGCCAGCCGGCTTCGTCTCGCGATCTCGGCAAGCACGGCCTCCGCCGCGATTTCACCGGACGGCCGGGAAGTAGCCATGCGCCGGGCAACTTCCGCAAAACCGTCCTTCTGCCAGGCGCGGAAGCCGGTGTCGCCCAAAAGCGCCTCGAGCTGGCGGGCCAGGTTTTCCGGCCGCACGTAGCGATCATAAAATTCCGGCACGATCGCGCGATCCGCGATCAGGTTTGGCAGAAGCGCCGACCACACGGTGACCATGCCCTGCAGAACCCGTGCAATTGCATCGAGCTTGTAGGCCGAGACCATCGGCACGCCGGAAAGCGCCAGTTCGAGCGACACGGTGCCCGAGGCGATCAGCGCGGCATCGGCCTCGCCAAACGCCTGCCACTTGCGTGCAGGCTCCAAGATGATCTCAGGCTGCTGTTCCCAGCCGGCGACGGTGGAGCGGACAATTTCGGCTACATGCGGAACCGTGGGCAGGAGAAGCCGCAGGCGGTGGCCACGCGCGCGCAAGGCCGTCACCGTCTGGCCGAAGGGCTCCAGCAGCCCCCTCACCTCGCCGCGGCGCGACCCGGGCAGGAGAAGCAGCGTCTTTTCCCGCGATGCCGACAGATCCCGCGGCTGTGCCTGGGCCGCGGACGCGGCAATGACGCCCGGCACCTGCGTCAGCCGGTGGCCGACATAGGTGCCCGGCGGCCCGCCAAGCCGGTCAAGCTCCGAAGCTTCGAAAGGCAGGATGCACAAAACCCTGTCGACATGCGGCCGCATGGCCTTGGCGCGTCCCGGCCGCCATGCCCACACGCTGGGGCAGACATAGTGGACGATCGGAATATCCGGGTTCAGCGCCCTCACCTTTGTCGTGACGCGCAGCGAAAAATCCGGGCTGTCGATGGTGATGAGGCAATCGGGCTTCGCAGCGGCGATTTCCCGGGCCGTTTCCCCAATGCGGCGGATCAGGCGCGGCAGGTCGCGCAGGATTGCGGTGATGCCCATCAGGGCGATTTCGCTGCCATCGAAGAGCGGCTTCAGGCCAAGTGCCTGCAGATGGCGGCCACCGATGCCGACAAGCTCGACTTCGCGCCCTGTGGCGCTCTGCAAGGCACGAACAAGATCGGCGCCGAGCAGGTCGCCGGACTCCTCGCCGGCCACGATTGCGATCTTCAGCGGCAGCGACGCCGTCATTTGCGTTCACCGGCTGTCAGGCCGATGACGAACAGGCCGAGCTCATCCGCACGCTTCACCATCTGACCGTAGTCGAGCACGAAGGAACTTCCAGCCTCTACCCCGATGCCGGCGAGGCCGGCAGCATGGGCGCCCTCGACCGTGGCTGGCCCGATGGCCGGCAGGTCTGCCCGCCTCTCCTGCCCCGGCTTGCAGCACTTCACGAGAACCCCCCGCTTCCTGCCCGCGAGGCGGCCATGGTCACGCATGTCGGCTACGCGCGCAAGAAGGCAATCGGTGCCCTCTATTCCTTCGAGAGCGATGACGCGGCCCCCGATCGACACGGCGCCCTGGCCGATGTCCAGCCGGCCGATCGCCAGCGCAGCCTCCAGCCCGGCATCCAGATCCGCCCAGTCAGCCTTCTGCGGCGCCGCGCGCGTCATGAGGCCTGATGGGGCCAGAAGGTCGGGCACGACTTCGTGCGCACCAACCACTTTTAGGCCAAAGCCTTCCAAGCCTTTGACGAGGGCCGACAGGAGCCCGTCGTCGCCGCGCGTCAGAGCGGCGATTGCCCTCGGGAGCATCCTTAGCAACATGAGGCTGGGACGCACTTTCTGCCATCTGGGGCGACGGTCCACCCCGCCGGCCAGGATGACATGGGTGACACCGCGGCGCTTCAGCATCGGCACGAGGCCGGCGAAGTTTTCCAATTCGATGAAATCGTGCTCGCAAGCGGTCAAGGTCGAAAAGTCGTCAGCCTCGCCCCTGATCATGGCCACGAAGGGCGAATGGCCGTTCGCAACCAGGCGTTCCGCCACGTTGACGGGCAGTCTTCCGCTGCCCGCGACGATACCTACCCTGTCACCGGGAGCAAACTTGAACCGTATTTCCGGCTCAGTCCTGATCGTCGGCGTCGTCATCGACGGCACCCTTCAGCGGCGGCACGGTGTAGTGGCGCTTGCCGCGGTCGTTGATGAAATCGACGATCAGCATGGCCAGCGGCGAATCCGAAAACTCGGCCCGTGCGATCTCGATATTCTCGCTGACGGGGCGACTGCGGTCGAAAACGGTCCGATAGGCGCGGATCAGCGTCTTGATCTCCGCCTTCGACATGCCCGACCGCCGCAGGCCGACCATATTGAGACCCCGCAGTTTCGCGCGATTGCCCACGGCAATGCCGAAAGGGATCACGTCGCCCGCAATCATGGAGCCGCCGGCCAGGAAGGCGTTGCGGCCGACGCGCACGAATTGGTGCACCGCGCTCAGCCCGCCGATGCCGACGTTGTCACCGATCTCGCAGTGGCCGGCCAGTGTGGCGCCGTTGGCGAAGGTGACGTTGTTGCCGATGACGCAGTCATGCGCGACGTGGCAATAGGCAAGGAAGGTACAGTTGTCGCCGACGATGGTCGCACCACGCGAATTGTCCGTACCGGTGTTCATGGTGACGAATTCGCGGATCGTGCAGTTGTTGCCGATCGTCAGCGTGGTGCGGCCGCCCTTGTGGCTGAAGTTCTGCGGCAGGCCGCCAAGCACAGCCTGCGCGTGGATCGTGCAGCCCGTACCGATGGTGGTCGCGCCGAGGATGGTGACATGGCTGATGAGCCGGGTACCCGCACCGATCACCACATCGGGGCCAACGTAACAGAAAGGTCCGATGTGCGCGCCCGCGCCAAGCTGCGCGCCCGCTTCCACGACGGCCGAGGGATGAACGAAGGTTTCAGTCTGCATGTATTCTCGCTGGTCAATCCGTGGGCGGCGACATCATCGCGGAAATCTCCGCTTCCGCTGCCTTTGCCCCGTCGACCAACGCTTCGCAAGCGAAACGCCAGATATTGCCCCGCTTTTTCAACTTTTTCACATGGATGTGAAGACGGTCGCCCGGAACCACCGGCCGCCTGAACTTTGCGTTATCGATCGTCATGAAATAGACCAGCGACGGCCTGTCGGTGTTCTGGCTCTTGATGCAGATCGCGCCGGCAGTCTGTGCCATTGCCTCGATGATGAGGACGCCAGGCATGACCGGCTGATCGGGGAAATGGCCCTGGAAATGCGGCTCGTTGAAAGTGACATTCTTGATGCCGACGGCCGAATTGTCGGCATCAATGTCGACGATCCTGTCGACCAGCAGCATGGGATAACGGTGCGGCAGCAGCTTCAGCAGGCCAATAATGTCTACGGCTTCGAGTGTCGTTACGCCAGTGTCAGCCATTGTGATCTCACCCCCTCTTGGGCTTCGACAGTTTGCGGATGGTGGCAACGTCGCGCATGAATTCCATCATGGGCCTGGCGGGTAGCCCTGCCCACACTTCGCCGGCGGGCACGTCGTTCATGAAGCCGCTCGCCGCTGCCAGCCGAGCCCCGCTGCCGATCGTCAGATGGTCGGCAAGTCCCACGCGGCCGCCCATCATCACGTAGTCGCCAATGGTGACGGAGCCGGAAATGCCGCAATGCCCGGCAATCACGCAGCCGCGACCGATGCGAACGTTGTGCGCGATCTGGACCAGATTGTCGATCTTGGTGCCTTCGCCAATGATGGTGTCGGCCATGGTGCCGCGATCGACCGTGGTGTTGGCCCCGATCTCGACGTTGTCCTGAATGATGACGCGGCCGATCTGTGGAATCCGCTCCGGCCCCGTGGGGCCGCTGACGAAGCCGAAACCCTCGCGGCCGATGCTGGCACCGCTGTGGATCACCACGCGATTGCCGACCAGCGCGCACTGCACGGTAGAGTTGGATCCGATATAGCAGTCGCGGCCAATTTGCGTGGACATGCCGATCACCGCATTGGGCGCCACGATCGTTCCACTGCCGATCGCCACGCCGGCCCCGATGACCGCGCCGGGCTCGATGACTACGCCGGGCTCCAGGCGCGCGCTCGGATCAACGAATGCGCGCGGCGAGACGCCAGTTTCACCTGTGATCGTGCCTGGCGAAGCGGCCGCCGGAAACAGCAGTCGCCCGATTTGGGCGAAGGCAGCCTGGGCCTTCGCGGCGACCAGAACCGCGATTCCAGCCGGCACCTGATCTGCCACATCCGAAGTGCAGAGGATCGCGGCTGCGCGCAGCGATTCGAGGACACCGGCATTGCGCCTTCCCTCGACGAAAACAAGCGCCTCGCTCCCGCCCTCGCTCGCCGGGGCGATGGTAGAGACCACCTTGTCAGCGTAGCTGGAATCGATGAGCTCGGCGCCGGTGAGGTTCGCGATCTCAATCGCCGTGAAACGGCGCGACGGCACGAAGAAGACCGGGTCGGACATATGAACCTTTTCTTCCGGGCCCAAGCGGCCCGGAAGTTCGCGCGCTTCAGATCAGAAGCGGGTCGAGATACCAAAGTTGAAGTTCTGCACGACGTCCGTGTCCTTCTTGAGCACCGGTATCGCGTAGTCGAACCGCAACGGACCGAACGGCGAGGCCCAGATCAGGCCGGCACCAACGGATGCACGCCACTCCATGCTCTTGCCGAGAACGTCCCCACCGCCCTGACTGTCAGGAATCTTGTTTCCGAACAGCGTCGCAGCATCGGCAAAGAACGCGCCGCGCAGGCCCAGGCTCTCGGGAATGGCCGGGATCGGGAATTGCGCTTCGGCAGAAGCATTCAGGTAGCTCGTGCCGCCGACATGATCCTGGTTCTTCGGCGTAAAGGGACCGATTCCGCCATACTCGAAGCCGCGGATCATGCGATCGGTGCTCTGGAAGTGATCGAAGATACGCAGGTTGTCAGAGCCGTAGCCGACGATATGGCCGCCACCAACGGTTGCCAGACCAACAATGTCCATCTCTTCGGACAGCGTCTGGTAATAGGTAGAACGGCCGGTAACCTTGACGAACTTGGAGTCACCGCCAAGCCCCGCCACTTCGGTCGTGAACGCCGCATAGAGACCCGAATGCGGGTTCTTCATGTCGTCGATCGTGTTGTAGAGCAGCGTTCCGGAAACGGACGACTTGATCCACGGGCTGTTTTTCACACCAGAGATGATCGCCTGAGAAATCTGATCGGGACCGCAGGGCGCTTTTTTAGTTGGATCGTCCGATTCCTTGCCAGCGTTCTCATCCGTGCAGTTGCCGCGGAACTTGTACTTTTCCTGCGTGAGATTGTACGCGAGCTGGGTCGACAGCGTCTCGGTGACAGGCAAGCCGAACCGCACCGTGCCGCCGTTGAGCTCGTTCTCGTAGTTGGTGAACGTGCGGGTCTGCCGATAGATATCGAAGCCGGCCGCGATGCGGTTTCCGAGGAAATACGGCTCGGTGAACGAGACCATGAAGTCGCGCGCATTCTTGCCGCCACCAGCCGAAAGACGGATGTACTGGCCACGACCGAGGAAGTTGCGCTCGGTGATCGAGCCCTCGACCGACGGCCCGGGCGTCTGGCCGCCGGTGGTGTAACCGGCACCGACCGAGAACTCACCGCTGGACTTCTCAACGACATCGACCACCAGAACGACCTGGTCAGGCTCGCTGCCCGGCGCGGTCGAAACCTGGACGCTTTCAAAGAAACCAAGACCTTCCAGACGCTTTTTTGCGCGCTGGATCAGAACCTGATTGAAGGCATCGCCTTCGCTGACATCGAACTCGCGACGGATGACGTAGTCGCGCGTGCGCTCGTTGCCCCGGATTTCGATGCGCTCGACGTAAGCCTTAGCCCCCTGGTCGACGGTATAGGCCACGGAGATCGTGCGGTTTTCGAAATTGCGGTCACCGCGCGGCGTAACCTGGGCGAAGGCATAGCCCTTGCCAGCCATAGCCTCGGTGAGGGAAATGATCGAATCCTCGACATTTTTGGCGCTGTAGACCGCCCCGGCCTTGGTCTTGACCTGCGACTCGAGCTCGGCGGTGTTGATGTCTGGGATAGAGGTATCGACCGAAACGTTGCCGAACGTATAGCGCTCACCCTCGTCGACCGTGATCGTCACGGTATAGGCGTTCGTTGCCTGATCGAGATCGCCGGAGGCCGAAACAACACGGAAATCGGCATAGCCGCGATTGTAATAGAAGCGGCGAAGGGCCTCCTCGTCGGCGCGCAGGCGATCCTCGTCATAGACGTCATCGCGGAAGAGGAAGGACAGGGTCGACGACTTCTTGGTCGTGATCACGTCGGCCAGACGGCGGGCGCTGAAGGCGTGATTGCCCACGAAATTGACCGCCGTGATCTTGGTGCGATCGCCTTCCTTGATGTTGAAGACGACGTTGACGCGATTCTCGCCCAGATCCATGACCTGCGTGGTCACGTTCGCATCATTGCGACCGATGCGGCGATAGGCTTCGCGAATCGCTTCGGCGTCAGTCTCCAGAGTCGCGGTCGAGAAGGTGCCGCGCGGCTTCAGCTGCACGGTGCCGCTGAGCTGCACGTCCTTGATCTTCTTGTTGCCCTGGAACAGGACCTGATTGACGACCTGGAGCTCGGAGACCTGAACGACTAGTGTCGAGCCAACCTGGTTGATCCGCACGTCGGAAAACAAGCCAGTTGCGAAAAGGCGCTTTACGGCCTCATCGATGTCGGCGCCGGAGAACGACTTGCCGGGACGAACGGCAACATAGTCGCGAATCGTCGACGCCTCGATGCGCTTGTTGCCGCGCACCTCGATGTTGTTGACGACTGCCGCCGACGCGGCCGAGACGGTGGCCATCTGAGCGACCACGGCCCCCGGCACAACCAGAGACGCGGACAAGGCCACCGCAGACGCGGCGCTTAGAAAATTGGATGCTGCCTTCATCGGGCTATTAAACCTTTTCTCGTAGTCCCCACGGCGAGAAAACCGGACGTGCGGCTAATTTCCCCTACCGTATTAACCGGATTTTCCCTACACGCAAGGCTTCTGGTTAATTTGCATTTACTTAGCGATCCCGCGTGACATTCGCGTCACGCATATTGCCGCTGATGGTAAACGCCCTCTCAACGCGCCTCCGTGCGAGGCCAATTTCTTCATAAATTTCAGCAACCAAACAGGTCATTCCAGAACACGAAGCCCATGAAGCCCAGAACCACCATCATACCGATTCGATAAAAAATCTCCATCGTCCGCTCCGACACCGGCCTGCGGATGACAGCCTCCACTCCATAGAAAAGCAAATGGCCGCCGTCCAGTGGAGGGATCGGCAAAAGATTGAGGAATCCGATTCCCACAGAAAGCAGTGCGACGAGCTGGACCAGCCATTCGAAGCCGAGCTTTGCAGCCCTGCCCGCCATGTCGGCGATCTTCACGGGCCCACCGAGCTGGCACTTGTCCTCGCGACCGACCACGAAACGCTGAAAGAACTCGCCGGTACGGCCGATGATGCTGCCGGTCTCTTGCACCGCCTCCGCAAAAGCTGCTGGCGGGCTGTAGTGGACGATGCGCGGATGCCCGAGCTGCTCGTCGTTGATCACCCCGATCACCCCGACCTTGACCTTGTTGCCAAGTGCGTCGGTCTGCTCCGTCGGCTCGGGCGCGGCGGTCAGGGTGATATCCTGGCCGTCGCGAAGCATCACGAAGACCAGCGTGTCGCCAGCCCGGCCCGAGACCAGGCGCTGGACATCGGAAAACGTCTCGACGCGCTCACCATCGACGCTGACGAAGCGGTCCCCGGGACGGAAACCCGCCACCGCAGCCGGGCTGCCCGCACGCACCTCCGCCACCATCGGCTCCGAGACAAAGCGGCCGTACATGGAGAACATCACCGTGAAGACGGCAATGGTCAGCAGAAAATTGAACATTGGGCCGGCAAAGACGGTTGCAGCCCGCTTCCATACAGGCTGGGTGTGAAAGGCGACCTTGCGCTCCTCTTCGGAGAGCTTTTCAGTTTCCTCGGCGTCCGGCGTGCTGGTGACATTCATGTCACCGACGAATTTCACATAGCCACCGAGCGGGATCGCCGACAGTTTCCACCGCGTTCCGTGGCGGTCGTTGAAACCGAAGAGTTCCGGTCCGAACCCGATCGAAAAGGCCTTCACACCGATGCCGCACCAGCGGCCGACGAGATAGTGACCCATCTCGTGAACGAACACGACCACCGTCAGCACGAACAGGAACGGGATGATGGTGCCCACGAGCAGGCTGTTCGTGCCGAAAATCGCGGGAAGTATCTCGCTCAATATCATGCTCCCAATGCAAGAATCAGCCGGGCTCGCGGCGAGTGTGATGCCAATCCCGGCAAATCCAAGGCGTATTGCCGTCAACGGTCAGGCGACGCGCGCCTGATCTCAGAGCGAAAACAAGCCGCTGGCTGGCTGCCCGGCACCGCCAAGCAGTGCACCGATGAGGTATAGGGCAAAAGCCGCCGCGACAAGCCCGTCCACGCGGTCCATGACGCCGCCATGACCGGGGATGAGGTGGCTCGAATCCTTGACGCCATGGCGCCGCTTCACCCAGGACTCGAAGAGATCCCCGATCTGGGACACGACCGACAAGAGCAGCACCACCGGCACCGTGACTAAGAGGTCAGCACCGCCGGCAGCCGCCACCGCAAGCCCGGCAATCATGCCACAGATCGTACCGCCGATCGCGCCGCTCCACGTCTTTCCCGGCGAAATCGCCGGCGCAAGCTTCGGTCCGCCGACGGCGCGGCCCACGAAATAGGCCAGGATGTCGGTCGCCCAGACCACGGCGAACAGGAAGAGAATCGCAACCAGCCCTGCCTTGTCACTGCCGCGCAGCAGCGCCAGGGAGATGCCCGACAGGCCGGCATAGGCGAGCCCGACCGTGGTCCAGCTGCCCTGCCCACGCACCAGGTCGATCCCGGCAGACACCAGGACCGCCCCGCACAACGCAAGCAGAACGGCGTGGGCGGGCGCTCCGAACAGCAGCGCAAGCAGCACAAGGGCGAGCAACGCGGCCGAAAGCCATTGATACGCGCCATTGGCGGGCGTGCGCGACATGGCGCACCACTCGTAGAAGATCGCCAGGGAAATGACCGCCGAGAGAGCGCGGAACGGAAGGCCGCCCAGCCAGGTCAGCCAAAGCACCACGGCCGCCATGATCACGCCGGAAATGACGCGAAGTTGCAGATTGCTCATCTTCCTGTCGCTCAAGACGCCGCGCCCCTGGCGACAAGGCCGCCGAAGCGACGCTCGCGGGCGGCAAACTGCTCCAGCGCCTCCACGAGATGGCCCTTGCTGAAGTCAGGCCAGTAGCAGGACATGAAGATTAGCTCGCTATAGGCCGCCTGCCAGAGCAGGAAATTCGACAGGCGCTGCTCGCCGCTGGTGCGGATGACGAGGTCTGGATCGGGAATGTCGCTCGTATCGAGCGCCATCGCCACGCTCTCGGGCGTGATCTGATCCAATTCAGTTTCGCCGGCCAGGACTTGTCCGGCTATCTTGCGTACCGCCCGTGCGATCTCGTCGCGCCCGCCATAGTTGAAGGCGATGACGAGATTAATCGCGCTGTTGCCCGCCGTCAGCGTTTCCGCCTCATTGAGCAGCGCCGCGATGTCCGGCTGCAGGCCGGTGCGATCACCGATAGTGCGAACCCGTACGCCGTTCTGATGTAGTTCTGCCAGGTCTCGCCGGATGAAAAGCCGAAGCAGCCCCATGAGGTCGCTGACTTCCGATTTCGGCCGCGACCAGTTTTCCGACGAGAAGGCGTAGACGGTCAGCCAGGAAATGCCGAGGTCGGCCGCCGCCCGGACCGTCTGGCGAAGCGCCTCGACGCCGGCCCGGTGGCCGGCAAGCCGCGGCAGGCCGCGGGCCTTCGCCCATCGGCCGTTTCCATCCATGATGATTGCGACATGCGCGGGCGTTGTCATCGGTTCGCTTTCATGCCGCCGGTCCTGGCCAGTCATGCCTTAGACTTGCATGATCTCGGCTTCTTTTCCGGTGAGCAGGCTGTCGATCGTGCTGATCGTCTCGTCGGTGAGCTTCTGGACCCGCTCGGACTGCACGCGCGAATCGTCTTCGCTGATATCGCCGTCCTTCTGGGCCTTTTTGAGATGGTCCATGCCGTCGCGGCGCACATGGCGCACCGCCACGCGAGCGTTCTCCGCATAGGTATGGGCGATCTTGACCAGTTCCTTGCGGCGCTGCTCGTTGAGTTCCGGCAGCGGGATGCGCAGCGTCGTGCCGTCCATGATCGGATTGAAGCCGAGATTGGATTCGCGGATCGCGCGGTCGACCGCGCCGACCATCGACTTGTCCCAGACCGAAACCGAGATCATGCGCGGCTCCGGCACCGAAATCGTCGCCACCTGCGCGATTGGCATGGCCGAGCCATAGGCCTGAACCTGGATCGGATCGAGAAGGTTGCTGGACGCACGGCCGGTTCTCAGCGAAGCAAGATCATGCTTGAAGGCGTTGACCGCGCCTTCCATGCGCCGCTGAATGTCGTTGAAATCTGCGCCGTTGCTCATTTCTTCTTCTCCTTGACCTTCAAGTCGTCAGGTCAGTCTTGCGGTTCATGCGTCGGAGACGACCGTGCAGTGGCCGCCGCCCCTGAGGATTTCACCAAAACCGCCCTGCTCATGTATCGAATAGACGATTATCGGAATGTTGTTTTCACGTGCAAGCGCAATTGCAGCCGTATCCATGATCGTAAGGCCGCGGGCAATAACTTCGGCATGCGTGATGCGCTCATAGCGGGTCGCGGTCGGATCCTTTTTCGGATCGGCCGAGTAGACGCCATCGACCTGGGTGCCTTTGAACAAGGCGTCGGCGCCGATCTCGGCGGCGCGCAGCGCAGCTGCCGAATCGGTGGTGAAGAACGGATTGCCGGTGCCGCCTGCAAAAATCACCACCTTGCCCGCGTTCATGTAGGCAGTGGCCTGGCGCTGCGAGAAGCTCTCGCAGAGCTCCGGCATGGCGATGGCCGAAAGCACCACCGCGTCGACACCCAGCTTGACCAGTGAGGTGCGCAGCGCCAGCGAGTTGATGACGGTGGCAAGCATGCCCATGTGGTCGCCGGTGACGCGATCGCCGCCCTTCGACGCGACTGCCACGCCGCGGAAGATGTTGCCGCCGCCGATGACCACGCCCACCTCGACGCCCAGCGCGCGCGCCTCGGCGATGTCCGAGGCGATGCGATCAACGACGGACACGTCGATGCCGAAATGCTGGTCACCCATGAGCGCCTCGCCTGACGCCTTCAGCAAAACACGCCGGTACAAGGGTTTGACCGTCATCTTGTCCTCGTTGGTTCTGGTATTTTTCAAGGCATCATTCGCGCCGGCGAAGATCCGCCGCGTCGCGGATGTGCCGATGCGCGATTGCGATACACGAAGGGCACCGCGTTGTCACGCGGTGCCCTTGTTCGTCAACCACTAAGAAGGGCTTGATGCAGCGTTACTTTTTCACTGCAGCCGCAACTTCGGCGGCAAAGTCGGTTTCTTCCTTCTCGATGCCCTCGCCGAGCGCGAAACGCAGGAAGCCCGAAATCTTGGCCGGGGCGCCGATTTCCTTCTCGGCTTCCTTGAGCGCGGCCTCAACCGTCAGATCGGGGTTGATGACGAAGGCCTGCTTCAGGAGCACCGTCTCCTCGTAGAACTTGCGCAGGCGGCCTTCGACCATCTTCTCGATGACGTTGTCCGGCTTGCCCGACTCGCGGGCCTGCTCGATGAAGATCGCCTTTTCGCGGGCGACCACGGCCTGGTCGATCTGCTCGGCGGTCAGCGCCAGCGGGTTGGTTGCGGCGACATGCATGGCCACCTGGCGCCCGAAAGCGCGAGCGGCATCGGCATTGCCGGTGGTCTCGACGGCAACCAGGACGCCGAGCTTGCCGAGGCCGTCGACAACCGAGTTGTGGACATAGGTCGCGACGGCGCCCGACGGCACCGACAGCATGGCCGAACGGCGGAAGCCCATGTTCTCGCCGATGGTGCCGACCGCATCCTTGATGGTGTCCGTAACGGACTTCTCCGAGCCGGGATACTGGGCGGCGGCGACAGCCTCGGTCTCACCGCCGGTGGCCAGCGCGACCTGCGCGACGTTGCGGACGATGTCCTGGAAGGCCTCGTTGCGGGCAACGAAGTCGGTCTCGGAGTTCACCTCGACGACGACGGCCTTGCCCGAGTCGCCAGCGACGGCAATCAGGCCCTCGGCGGCCGTGCGACCGGCCTTCTTGTCGGCCTTGGCGATACCCTTGGCGCGCAGCCAGTCAACGGCGGCTTCCATGTCGCCGCCGGTCTCAGCCAGCGCAGCCTTACAGTCCATCATGCCCGCGCCGGTCATATCGCGGAGTTCTTTGACCTGTGCTGCTGAAATGCTCATTCTTTTGCCTCTTGGTTAGAAACGCGTGGGCGCACCACCGAACAATCGATGATGCGCCTGACGCCAGCGCGACAATGCGCGCCCAATCCGGGAAAAATCGGGGGTCATTTCACGACCCCCAGCGCCATTACGCCTCGGAAGCGCTGCCTTCCGGCTTCTCGTCGAGCGCGGGCTCGACCGGAGCTTCAGCCGAAGCGCCGACATCGACGCCCAGCGCGCCCTGCTGGCGGGCGATGCCATCGATGGCAGCGCGGGCAACCAGGTCGCAGTAGAGCGAGATCGCGCGGGCGGCGTCGTCGTTGCCCGGGATCGGGAAGTCGACCTTGTCCGGGTCGCAGTTGGAGTCGATGATCGCGACGACCGGAATGCCGAGACGCTTGGCCTCGAGGATGGCGATCGCCTCCTTGTTGGTGTCGATCACGAACATCAGGTCCGGCGTCGAGCCCATGTCCTTGATGCCGCCGAGGGCCTTGTCCAGTTTCTCGCGCTCGCGCTCGAGGTTCAGGCGCTCCTTCTTGGTGAAGCCCTGGGCTTCGCCGGCCAGCAGCTCGTCGAGCTTGCGCAGACGCTGGATCGAGTTCGAGATCGTCTTCCAGTTGGTCAGCATGCCGCCGAGCCAACGCGAGTTGACGTAGTACTGAGCCGAACGCTGCGCGGCGTCAGCGACGATGTCCGAAGCCTGGCGCTTGGTGCCGACGAACAGCACGCGGCCGCCCTTGGCGACGGTGTCGGAAACCTGCTTGAGCGCCTGGGCGAGCAGCGGAACCGTCTGCGACAGGTCGATGATGTGGACGTTGTTGCGGGCGCCGTAGATGTAGGGCGCCATCTTCGGGTTCCAGCGGTGCGTCTGGTGGCCGAAGTGAACACCAGCTTCCAAAAGCTGGCGCATGCTGAAATCAGGCAGAGCCATTCCTAGTTTTCCTTTCCGGTTAGCCTCCACGGACACCCGACATTTCTGGGGCTGGCCGAAGTGCGAGACTTCTTAGGGCCATCCCTAGAATGCCACCGGAGGTCTTGGTCGGATTTCTCCCGGCGAAGACCAAAGTCCGTGTGTGGAATGCGGGCGCATATAAAGAGGATGCGCCGCGAATGCAAGATGTGTGGCCGCGGAAGGTTTAGCGCCTTGCCGGCCGGCTTGCGGCAACAGGGTCGCAGTCAGCCTGCTTACTTGTTGCAGGCCTTCTGCGGCTGGTCGAACAGCGACAGGTCGACCAGCTTTCCGGACATCGAGAAATCGCCATAATCCATGACGAGATCGCGCGTCAGGCCGTTCTCGTGCAGCTTGAAGCTGATGCGATATTCCGGCATTTCCTCGCCGGTCCCGGAGCTTTCGTCGAAATAGGCGATGTTGACAGGCCAATACTTATCCTTGGCCAACCCCTTGAGAGCGGTCAATTCGGGGTCGCTCTTGTCGGACGAGGTCTTCTTGCCGACGACGACAGTGGTTGTCATGACCTTGTTAGCGTCCTCCGAACCATCGAAAAGACTGGTCTCATAAAATGTCTCGCCGCTGTTGGCCTTGTTGATCAGCTCGACGAGATGCTGCGTGGGAAACTGGGTAGGGGCGAGTTCCAGGCTGCTCTTCTCAGGTTTGTCGATTGCAACCTTGAGCCCGGCAGCTTCACGGGTGGCGTTGCCCTTCACCTCGCGGTCGAGTTTCTGATCCACGAAGGATTTGGTGACAAAGCTGAAGGTCTTGCCGTCGGCGTCTTCGAAAGTCGTAGTCTGCTGATCAGTGACCTGGGATTTCTCATCGGTGTCGATCTGGGTCACGAATCGGAATTTGACCGTATAACCCTCGCAGGCCGAACCGTTGAATTCGTAAACCATGCGCCCGGCAAGGCTCGTTACGCCGGAATTGTCAGACGCCTTGTCGAGAACAAGATCGTAGACCGCCCGATGCGGCGCCAGGGGCATCGCAGCCCAAGCCGGAACAGGGCCAAAGGCGGAGGCGGAAAGGACGGCAAGCAAGGCAAGGCGCGATGCGCTCATGGAGACGCTCCCAGGCGCGGTTCGGTCAACCGCTGGAAAGAGTGGGCACTTTAAAAAAAGTCGTGGCGGAAGCGAGGCAAAAATAGCAGTTTGCGCGCGACACCCGACCTCCATCGCAAGACATAGGGAAAGACGATGAGTGAAACAATCGAAAACCGGCTCGGCAAGCTTGGCGTGACCCTGCCTGTGGCGGCTGCCCCGGCGGCCAACTATGTGCCCTACATGCAGAGCGGCAATCTCGTCTTCACGGCCGGTCAGCTGCCCCTCAAGGACGGCAAGCTCGCGGCCTCCGGCCTGCTCGGCCGCGACCTCGACACCGCCACGGGCCAGGAAGCTGCCAAGTTCTGCGCGATCAACGTGCTCGCCCAGGTGAAGGCCGCGCTCGGCGACCTCGAAAGAATCAAGCGGCTGGTGAAGATCACCGTCTTCGTCGCCTCCGCACCCGACTTCACCGAACAGCATCTGGTTGCCAACGGAGCATCGGATTTCCTGGTGGCCGCGCTCGGCGAGGCTGGCAAGCATGCGCGCTCGGCCGTCGGCGTGGCCGTATTGCCGCTCAACGCCGCTGTCGAGGTCGAAGCCATCGTCGAAGTCGCCTGAAAGGCCAGAGCATGACCGACCTGTCCTGGCTGACGGCGCGGCCGATCGCGCATCGTGGCTATCACGACCTCAACAAGGCTGTGTGGGAAAACACACTGTCGGCTTTCGACCGTGCCATCGACCGGGGCTACGCCATCGAATGTGACGTGCACCTGTCCTCCGACGGCGTGCCCGTCTTGTTCCATGACGACGACCTGAAGCGACTGACCGGCACGGAAGGCTATGTCTGGCAACGTACCGCCGCCGAGATGGCGGCGCTGCGCATCGGCGGCACGACCGACCATGCGCCAACGCTGCAGGAATTGCTCGATCGCGTCGGCGGCCGCGTGCCGCTGGTGGTCGAACTGAAGGGCATTCCTGGCAAGGACGAGGGGCTGGTGGAGAAAGTCTGCGCGCTGCTGCGCAGCTATCCCGGGCAAGTGGCGATCATGTCCTTCGATCACTGGCTGATCCGCCAGTTTCCGGCGCATGCCGGTGATATCCCCACCGGGCTCACGGCCTACGGAGCCAAGGACCATGAACTGGAAGCGCATTTCTCCATGCTCGCGCATGGCGTTTCCTTCGTCTCCTTCGGCGTGTTCGACCTACCCAACCGCTTCGTCGAATTTGTGCGCGGAAAGCTGAACATGCCCGTCATTACCTGGACGGTGCGCGACCAGGCGGCAGTGGACCAGACCTTCGCCCACGCAGACCAGATGACCTTCGAGGGCTTCGAACCGAATCCGATGCAGGCACCGTGAATGTATTGCCGCGCCCTCTTGCACCGCCAGACAGGCCACGTATCTAAAGCCTCATGGACAGCACGCGGGACGGCAACGAGACAAAGGCGGGTGGCGACTACGCCATCCGCGTCGTCGACAGTATCGGCGGCTTCACCCGGGCTGAATGGGAATGCCTGAGCGGCACCTCGCGCAATCAGTTAGGTAATTACTATAATCCATTTATATCGTTTGATTTTCTTCAGATTCTTGAAGAATCTGGTTGCGCAATACGCCGATCCGGTTGGATGGGTCAGCACCTACGCCTCGAGGCGCCCGACGGCACGCTTCTCGGCGCGGTGTCTTGCTATCTGAAGTCGCACAGCCAGGGTGAATATGTCTTCGACCACGGCTGGGCCGACGCCTTCGAACGTGCTGGCGGGCGCTATTATCCCAAGCTGCAAGTCTCCATACCGTTCACGCCGGCGACGGGGCCGAGGCTGCTTGCCCACCGCGCGGCCGATGCCGACGTCGTAAGGGCCGCCCTCGCCTCCGGACTCAAACTGGCGACCGACAGGCTCGGCGTTTCGTCCGCCCATGTCACCTTTGCCACGCAAGACGACATGAGAGCGCTCGAGGGCGCAGGCTTTCTCGCCCGTACCGACCAGCAGTTCCATTTCTTCAACGAGGGCTTTTCGAGCTATGACGATTTCCTCGCCACGCTCGCTTCGCGCAAGCGCAAGGCGCTGAAGAAGGAACGGCGCGAGGCCCTTGCACACGGCATCGACATCGACTGGTTGACGGGAAGCGACCTCACCGAACGTGTCTGGGACGACGTCTTCGCCTTCTACATGGACACCGGCGGCCGCAAATGGGGACGGCCATATCTCAACCGCACGTTCTTCTCCCTGGTAGGAGAGCGCATGCGCGATGACGTCCTGCTCGTCATGGCTCGGCGCAATGGCCGCTACGTGGCCGGCGCCATCAACTTCATCGGTTCGGATACGCTTTTCGGCCGCAACTGGGGCTGCATCGAGGACCATCCCTTCCTGCATTTCGAGGTCTGCTACCACCAGGCGATCGACTTCGCGATTTCACGGGGGCTGAAGGTGGTCGAGGCCGGCGCGCAGGGCGAGCACAAGATCGCGCGCGGCTACCGGCCCGTCACCACGCATTCCGCCCACTACATCGTGCATCCCGGTCTGCGAAACGCGGTGGCCGACTACCTGGAGCGCGAGCGCCAGGAGATGGAACGCATCGGCGAATATCTTGATGAGCACGGACCGTTCCGCAAGGACGGCCCCGCGCCCGACGCATAGACCTCAGTGCACGAGCGTCTTCGAAAACAGGTTGATGACGCCGACGCCCAGCATGATGAAGCCCATGCCTACCACGGCCGGCAGGTCCAGGGATTGCCGGAACCAGATCCAGCCGATCGCAGTGATCAGGATGATGCCGGCGCCGCACCAGAGGGCGTAGACGATGCCGACCGGCATGCTGCGCAATGTCAGCGACAGGAAATAGAAGGCCAGCGCATAGCCCACGACCGTCGCCAGCGAAGGCACTAGCCGGGTGAACCCGTGCGTCTCCTTCAGCGCGGTGGTCGCCAGAACCTCGAATATGATGGCGACGATCAGATAGGCGTAATTCCAACTCATGCGCATTCCTGCCTCGTTGATTGCGAGAAACCCTCGAAACGAATATTACCCGAACAGGTACAGGACGAGAGGCAGACCATGAAATACGACGATACCAACATCTTTGCGCGGATCCTGCGCGGCGAGCTGCCCGCGCACAAGGTGTATGAGGACGACACCGCCATCGCTTTCATGGACCTCATGCCGCAAGGTACGGGCCACACCCTGGTGCTGCCCAGGGCTCCCTCTCGCAACCTTCTCGACGCTGATCCGGCAACCTTTGGTCCCCTCATGGCCGTTGTTCAGAAGATCGCTCGCGCCACCAAGGAAGCATTCGCCGCGGACGGCGTGACGGTGATGCAGTTCAACGAGCCGGCTGCCGGCCAGACGGTCTACCACCTGCACGTCCACGTCCTGCCGCGCTTCGAGGGCGTCGCGCTGAAGCCGCACACGGGGCAGATGGAGAAACCGGAGGTTCTGGCCGCTAACGCCGAGAAAATCCGCGCAGTCCTGGCGAACTCATAGATCCGACAGGCCCGCGGGGAAGCGCAAACGAGGCGATTTCCCTAAAACGTCATCAGCCCCGCGCCGAGGACGATCTCGGCCGCGGCGATGCCGACCAGGACACGGCGGCCGCACAGCAGATATGCCGCAAAGCCGACAGCTACGGCACCGATCCGCAGGACCATGGGCGCGGACGCCAGTGTTCCGCTCGGAAAGATGATCAGGTTGCCGATGACCGCCGCCACCAGTGCCGTGGCAATGGTGCGCACCAGCACCAGGATGTCGGAGCTTTCCGAAATCCGGCCGCCGAAATAGACCCCGAGGAACCGCCAGCTGTCGGTCGCAAGCCAGCCGGCGATGAGGATGAACAGGAACGGCCACCACCATTGGTCGTATGACGTGAAGGTCATTAGCCTGCCCTTCTCCGAGACAGGCGGTGATAGGCATAGGCACCGCCGCCGCCGCACAGACCGGCCGCAAGAAGATCGAATCCCGGCCACGCGGCATGGAAGATCGGGCCGAGCACCAGCCCCAGCACCATCGCCACATGCCCTGCCCGCTCTCGTGCCGAGCCCCACAGGGAGGTCAGGAAATACATGGGCGTCAGCAGCAGCAGTGCGGCCG
The DNA here is from genome assembly GCF_040045035.1 of Mesorhizobium sp. KR1-2. Classification (NCBI taxonomy): domain Bacteria; kingdom Pseudomonadati; phylum Pseudomonadota; class Alphaproteobacteria; order Hyphomicrobiales; family Phyllobacteriaceae; genus Mesorhizobium; species Mesorhizobium sp. KR1-2. The sequence continues at coordinate 47,216 of NZ_JBDZDS010000006.1, forward strand.
ACACCATGGGCGGCATGCTGTCGGCGACCACGAAGACGACTGCCACCACCGCCATGTTGAACAGGACGAGCGTCGAGCCCAGTCCTGCATAGTAGGTGGTGCGCATCTCGCGCGGGATGTTCCTGAGCCGTTCCATAGCCAAGACCCATGATGTCACCGCGACGAAATGGGACAGAAGGTAAAGCACCCACCTCGGCGTGCGCGATCCCTTCAATTCCGGCACAAGCGCAACCACCATGGGCGTCAGCCGCACGGACGACAGCGCCACCGCCAGCGCGGCGGCCGGCAGCGACGTGCCGGACAGGATCCCTCCGATCAAAACAACCTTCGCCGGCAGCGCCCAGACCATGCCGGTCATGAAAACGGCCTGCGCCAGCGTCAGCCCCGATTCCTTCGCAAGCCCGGCAAAGCCGATGAATGCGCTGGCCAGGATCAGGCCAGGCACGGACACCGCCGCCTGAACGCCGCGCAGATACCAAGTCCTGCGCCCGGCAGGCACAGCCGGGGCGGCATGTTCCATTATCGCTGCAGCAGACTCTTCCGACATCGACGCGCTGATTAGCACGGGGTGAAAAGCTGGGCGACGGCAAAGTCTTGTGCCAGGCGGCATGTCCGCTTGTCAGGAGACATGCCCGGCGTGCGGCACCGTGCTTGAAGCGACGGCAGGCTCCGGCTAGCCTGCTGCAGTCTAAAAAGGCGCACCGGTTTGGTTAGCCCGGTCGTTTCCCGAGGGAAGCTCTGGCTGGCGCTTGGCGCCAAGTCCCGTGACGGAGGCCGCGCTGCATGGTGCGTCGCGGCAACGTTGGGGATATGGTCATGCAACAGCAAATCTCTGTCATCACGCTCGGCATCCGCGATCTCGCGCGGTCGCGCCGCTTTTATGTCGAAGGCTTCGGCTGGAAGCCGGTTTTCGAGAACGAAGAAATCGTCTTCTACCAGATGAACGGCTTCATGCTCGGAACTTGGCTTGAGGGCGCCCTCGCAACGGATATCGGCCGCACGCCTGCTCGGCCGGGTGCCTTTGCCATGGGCCACAATGTGCCGCAGCGTAGCGACGTGCAACCGACGATGGACCAACTCGTGGCCAGTGGCGGCCGCCTGCTCAAGGCGCCAATCGAGCCGCCGCACGGCGGCTACAGCGGCTATGTCGCCGACCCGGACGATCATGCCTGGGAGATCGCCTGGAACCCTTCCTGGGCCATCAGCGAGGCCGGATTGGTCACCTTTGGCGTATGAACATAAAGCAAGACCGCCGGCCGCAGATGCGGCCGGCGGTCTGTTCGTTCGCAGCAGGCTTTGTCAGCCCTTCCGCGGCAATTGCGGCACGAGGCTGCGCTTGGGGCCGTCCTTGCCTTTCGGCGCAGCCCTGGGCTTCTGAGCCACAACCTTCTTGGGTCCAGCCTTCTTCGCGGCGGGCTTCCTGACGGGGGCCTTGCGCGGCTCTTCCTTCTTCGGCTTGACCGGCACCTCGTCGGCGATGGTCTCGAGCTTCAGGCCGGTCTCGCCGTCTTCCTTCGTCTCGACCGTCACGCGGACCGTGCCGCCCTTCTTGAGCTTGCCGAACAGCACCTCTTCAGCGAGCGGCTTCTTGATGTACTCCTGGATCACGCGTCCGAGCGGACGCGCACCCATGCGCTCGTCGTAGCCCTTGTCGGCCAGCCAGGCGATCGAATCGGGCGACAGATCGAAGGTCACGCCGCGCTCGGAAAGCTGTGCCTCGAGCTGCATGACGAACTTCTGCACGACCTGATGCACAACCGGCACCGGCAGCGAGCTGAACGGGATGATCGCATCGAGACGGTTGCGGAACTCCGGCGAGAACAGCCGGTTGATCGCCTCCATGTCGTCGCCTTCCCGCTTGGACGAACCAAAGCCGATGGCGGACTTGGCCATGTCAGCGGCACCCGCATTGGTCGTCATGATCAGGATGACGTTGCGGAAGTCGATCTGCTTGCCGTTATGGTCGGTCAGCTTGCCGTGGTCCATTACCTGCAACAGGATGTTGAACAGGTCCGGATGCGCCTTCTCGACCTCGTCGAGCAGCAGCACGCAGTGCGGATGCTGGTCGACACCGTCGGTCAGCAGGCCACCCTGGTCGAAGCCGACATAGCCGGGAGGCGCGCCGATCAGGCGCGACACTGTGTGGCGCTCCATGTATTCGGACATGTCGAAGCGGATCAGCTCGACGCCCAGCGACGAGGCCAGCTGCCGCGCCACCTCGGTCTTGCCGACGCCGGTCGGACCCGAGAACAGGTAGGAGCCGATCGGCTTCTCCGGTTCGCGCAGGCCGGCGCGCGCCAGCTTGATCGCGGAGGCGAGCGCTGTGATCGCCGTGTCCTGCCCATAGACGACGCGGCGCAGCTCGCTTTCCAGATTGGCCAGCACCTGCTCGTCGTCGGCCGAGACCGTCTTGGGCGGAATGCGCGCCATGGTGGCGATGGTAGCCTCGATCTCCTTGATGCCGATCGTCTTCTTGCGCTTGCCTTCCGGCAGCAGCATCTGCGAGGCGCCGGTCTCGTCGATCACGTCGATCGCCTTGTCCGGCAGCTTGCGGTCGTTGATGTAGCGCGCCGACAGCTCCACCGCCGCCTTGATGGCTTCGTTGGTGTACTTCACCCTGTGGAACTGCTCATAGTAGGGCTTCAGGCCCTTCATGATCTCGATTGCGTCGTCGACCGTCGGCTCCTTCACGTCGATCTTCTGGAAGCGCCGCACCAGCGCGCGGTCCTTCTCGAAGAACTGGCGGAATTCCTTGTAGGTGGTTGAGCCGATGCAGCGAATCGCACCGGACGACAGCGCAGGCTTCAGCAGGTTCGACGCATCCATCGCGCCGCCGGAAGTGGCGCCGGCGCCGATCACGGTGTGGATCTCGTCGATGAACAGGACCGCGCCCTGATACTCCTCGAGTTCCTTGACCACCTGCTTCAGGCGCTCTTCGAAATCGCCGCGATACCGCGTGCCCGCCAGGAGCGTGCCCATGTCGAGCGCAAAGATCGTCGCATCGGCCAGAACGTCGGGAACGTCGCCCTCGACGATGCGTTTGGCCAAGCCCTCGGCAATCGCAGTCTTCCCCACGCCGGGATCACCGACATAGAGCGGGTTGTTCTTCGAACGCCGGCACAGCACCTGGATGGTGCGGTTGATCTCGGCCTCGCGACCGATCAGCGGATCGATCTTGCCGGCGCGCGCCTTCTTGTTGAGGTCGACGCAATAGGCGGTCAGCGCATCCTGCTGCTTCTTCTTGCCGCTTTCCTCCGACGAATCGCCAGTCGAGCCGGATTGATCCTCCTCGGCGCCGCGCGGTGTCCGCGTCTCGCTGGCCCCCGGCCGCTTTGCGATGCCGTGGCTGATGTAGTTGACCGCGTCGTAACGGGTCATCTGCTGTTCCTGCAGGAAATAGGCCGCGTGGCTCTCGCGCTCGGCAAAGATCGCGACGAGCACGTTGGCCCCAGACACCTCGTCGCGGCCCGACGACTGCACATGAATCACGGCGCGCTGGATGACGCGCTGGAAGCCCGCAGTAGGCTTGGAATCCTCGTCATAACCGGTGACGAGATTGTCGAGTTCGGTATCGATATAGTTGAGAACCGTCTGTCTCAGTTCGTTGAGATCGACGTTGCAGGCGCGCATCACCGCCGCTGCCTCGGCGTCGTCGATCAGAGCCAGCAAGAGATGTTCGAGCGTGGCATATTCATGGTGACGCTCGTTGGCAAAGGTCAGCGCTTGATGAAGCGCCTTTTCCAAGCCCTGTGAGAAAGCCGGCATTCAAAACCTCATTTCTTCTCCATCACGCATTGCAGCGGATGTTGATTCTGGCGGGCAAAATCCATGACCTGGGACACTTTCGTCTCGGCCACTTCGAACGTATAGACTCCACACTCGCCCACGCCATGATTGTGAACATGCAGCATGATGCGTGTGGCGGTTTCACGATCCTTTTGAAAAAAACGCTCCAAAATATGGATCACGAACTCCATCGGCGTGTAGTCGTCATTGAGGATCAGAACCCGATATAGGCTGGGCTTCTTGGTCTTGGTTTTCGTACGCGTTATGACCGCAGTCCCCCGACTGGGGTTGCCGCTCCCATCTCCGCTATTCTGCATATGCGCCATTCGTACTGTCATGGCGCCCCCAACGCTCGTCACCAGTTTCATGCCTTTCACGGGATCCTCACCCGAACCCGAATGTAGGTAATCGTTCAGAGATTTTAAGCTCTTCTTCGGTGCTGACAATACGGTTGCCACCCAAGAGAGGGATTTCTCCCATTCGTGAACCGGCGACCCGATGTCGCGACGCGAAAAACCCGACCGCGCTGCGCGGCCGGGTTCAAGGCGGGGCCCAAAACCCCGAAAACACTCGTGGCTGAGCTATTTTGCCTTGGCCACGACGTTCTCAAACGGCTTGTAGGCTTCCTTGGCCAGGTCCGCATAAAGTTCGCCAAGCCTGGTAGCTTCCGCCACGAACCCTTCATAGGTCTGCTTGGCATAGTCGCTCTGGATCTCGAGCGCCTTCTCCAAGGAGCCGGACGACATCACCTGCTCCAGGGCTGCAGTCCCGGTCTCGAACGAGCGCTTGGTGTATTCCCCCGCCTCGACGGCGATGGCTTGGGCGCTCTTGGAGACCGCTGCGAAGCTTTTCAGCCCGCGATCCACGAATTCCTTGCTGAACTTGTTGGCTTCCTCGAACGACTGCAACATCTGCGCATCCCTTTCGACGTTTCGGTGGCCGTTGATGGTCTCGGCGCGTTATTTTGCGTCATGGTCAATTTATTGTGCACTGCACAACAAGTCAATGCGTCGCATCTACCGCCAGCGACGCTGGCCTTGTCGGGAAAACTAAATTCTTTCTAAAACGCCGCCGAAAAGATGAACGTTGCAGTTACCATAAACGGATTGGTAACGCTGCCGCCCTAGTGTGCCCGAAAGTGAGGCAGGAGCCTTTGCCGCCTCGGGTGCAACAAAAATCAAAGGGTGTAACAGTGCGTCAAGCGTTTGCCGGCTTCGCCTTCACGCAGATATTCTCTGCGAAATCAGCGATTGCAGGCCTCCTCGCCATAGCCATGAGCGTCGTAGCCGCAAGTACGGCCGTCGCCCAGGCAGCCAAGCAGAATTCCAAGTACGCCGCCTTCGTGATCGATGCCAACACGGGCAAGGTCCTATTTTCGGCGAATGCGGATTCGCGCCGCTATCCAGCTTCGCTCACCAAGATGATGACCCTGTACCTCACCTTCGAGGCACTTTCGCGCGGCAAGATCACGAAGCAGACGTTGGTGCCCTTTTCGGCCCACGCTTCCGCCGAACCGCCGACCAAGATCGGTGTGCGCGCAGGCGGCTCAGTGACGGTCGAGACCGCGATCCTGTCGCTGGTGACCAAGTCCGCCAACGACGCCTCCACCGCCCTTGGCGAGATGCTCGGCGGCTCCGAGGAGAATTTCGCCCGCATGATGACGGCCAAGGCACGCTCGCTGGGCATGTCCGGCACCGTGTTCCGCAACGCCAACGGCTTGCCCAACAGCGCACAGTTCACCACCGCGCGCGACATGGCCACCCTCGGCCTCGCTCTGCGCGAGCACTATCCGCAGTATTACGGCTATTTCTCCACGCCGTCCTTTACCTATGGCCGCCAGCGCATGCCCAACCACAACCGCCTGCTCGGGCGCATCAAGGGCGTCGACGGCATCAAGACGGGCTTCACCAACGCATCCGGCTTCAATCTCGTGTCGTCGGTTACGGACGGCAACCGCCGTATCGTCGCCGTCGTCATGGGTGGCGCCAGCGGTGCCAGCCGCGACAACCACATGGCCGACCTGATCATGAAATACCTGCCCAGCGCCTCCAACAGCGGCAAGGGTGCTCCGCTGGTCGCAAGAGCCGGCGGCTCGAACTTCGACGCCGTCGACAAGGTTGCGGCACTGCCTAAGCAGGCAGCACCCACCCCCGACACGCGCCCCGCTGCCGACGTCACTGTTGCATCTGTCGACGACGCTCCGGCAGCGCCGGTTCGCAAGGCCAAGGCCGCGCCTACTCCGGAAGAAGTCCCCGCCCCGACCCTGCAGGCCTACGCAGAGCCTACGTCGCGCCCGCAGGCCGCCCTCGAAGCAGCAGTCGCCAAGCCGCAAGTCGACCCCATCAAGACGGCGTCCGTCGCCGCATCGGGATGGGTGGTGCAGATCGCTTCCTCGCCTAGCCGCGCCGAGGCCGAGTCGATCCTCGACAAGACCAGCAAGCAGGCGCCGGGCGTGCTCCGCAAGGCCTCCGGCTTCACCGTGCCATTCGAGAAGGGCGGCGTGACCTATCACCGCGCACGCTTCGGCGGCTTCGGCTCCAAGGTCGCGGCGTGGGATGCTTGCGCGGCACTGAAGAAGCAAAAGATCAGCTGTTACGCCATCCAGAACTAGTCACCTGCAACAGAAACCCTCCCGGTGGTAGCCGTGTCGAAGGAGTCCTAATCGTGATTGGTGAGCAAAACGTCCTCGGCTTCATTGATCCGCGCCGCCAGGAAAAGCGCCCCTCCGACATCGGAATGCAGGCGCTGCATCAGGCATCGATGCGCCTTGCCGACATCCGACCCGGAGCCCCTCGCTTCAAGACAAAGGATCTTGTGGGCCTCCTCCTCAGCCACGGCGCCAGAACCTGGCGAAGCACCATGCCGCTCGCGACGATTCGCCTCCGCGTCGTGGCACCAGACGGGAACCCGGCCATCAGGATACGTCTCTCGTAACTGGCGGTCTTGAGGGTCGTCTCAGAGTTTTAAGCTAAGTTCCATCGACTCGCATAAGGCTGACGCTTGACCTGTGCCAGCCTTTCGTTTGCGTGCAAACATGAGCGTTAGAGATGGCCTGGTCAGGCCGGACGCAGCCCCGTGACCGCGGCTACAGAAGCCCCAGGTCGGCAAGCTCCTGCCTGAGCTTAGGCGGCATTTCCGCCAGGCCGGCGTGGCCTGCACCGAGGTCGGCCGGAGCATCCTGCACCTTCAGGTAGCGCCAGCCCTGGAAAGCGCGGCGCGGCTGCCAATCGGTACGCGTCACCACCGGGTCGAGCACGAGGTGGCAGCGCGAAATCCCCTCATCGTCGACGAAGGGCCGGACATCCAGCAGCCGCTGGCGGCACTGAACGCTACCCTTGATCACCCAATAGAGCGAGCCGCCGTCGAGGAGTTCGTCGCGGCGCGTCGGAACCATCCGGGTCGTGTGATATTGCTCCACCGGCTCGCCTGCGCGGCGACGCTCATCGAGCCGGAAGGAAATCCACTCTTCCAGATCCTCGACGCTGTCGCAGCCGACGCAGAGTTTTATGAGGTTCAGGGCCATGGCTGAAGGTTTAGCGCGGGCGGTGTCCGGGTCAACGCGCTGGGCCGGTTGTCCACAGAGCCGGCCGCCAGCGCGTTCTCAGGCGTGGCAGTTCAGCACTCCACGACGTTGACGGCAAGACCGCCCAGGCTGGTTTCCTTGTAGCGTTCGTTCATGTCCATGCCGGTCTGGCGCATGGTTTCGATCGCCGCGTCGAGCGGCACGAAATGCGTGCCGTCGCCCTTGATCGCCAGCGACGCCGCCGTGACCGCCTTGACCGCACCCAGCGCGTTGCGCTCGATGCAAGGCACCTGGACGAGGCCGCCGACCGGATCGCAGGTCATGCCGAGATGGTGCTCGAGCGCGATCTCGGCCGCATTCTCCACCTGTTCGGGCGTGCCACCCATGACCGCGCACAAGCCTGCCGCCGCCATGGCCGAAGCCGAGCCCACCTCGCCCTGGCAGCCGACCTCGGCGCCTGAAATTGAAGCGTTGGTCTTGATGATGCCGCCCACGGCCGCAGCCGACAGCAGGAAGTCGCGGATGCTGACCTGATCGGCCTCGGGGTGGAAATGCAGCCAATAGCGCAGCACTGCGGGCAACGTGCCTGCCGCACCGTTGGTGGGTGCCGTGACAACGCGGCCGCCAGCCGCGTTCTCCTCGTTGACCGCCATGGCATAGACCGAGAGCCAGTCGTTGGCCAGCAGCGGGTTCGGCTTGTTCCGGCGCCAGTCTTCCTGCAGCTTGTCGTGCAGTTGGCGGGCGCGGCGGCGCACTTTGAGCCCGCCCGGCATGATGCCGTCCTGCGACAGGCCGCGATCGATGCAGCCCTTCATCGCGCCCCAGATGCGGTCCAGGCCGGCGTCGAGCTCGTCGCGCGACATATGCCGCTCCTCATTGGCCCGCTTCATCTCGGCGATCGACAGGCCGCTCTCCGCCGCCATCGCCAGCATCTCGACCGCGTTTCGGAAAGGATATGGCACCTGGACGCTCGAAGGCGTTTCGCCGTGCGACTTGAGACGCTGCAACTCCTCTTCCGACACCACGAAGCCGCCGCCGATCGAATAATAGATGCGCTTCAGCAGCAGCTGGTCGTCGCCGTCATAGGCGTAGAACGCCATGCCGTTGGCGTGTCCGAGAAGCGGCGTCTTCTTGTCCAGCACAAGGTCGACGGCCGGATCGAAGCGGTAGGACGGATGACCCGGAGGCGTGACCCGCTTCTCAAGCGTGATCTTGTCGATGACAGAGTCGGAGTGGTCCGGATCGACGGTTGTCGGGATCAGGCCGGTCAGGCCCAGGATAACAGCCCGGTCCGTGCCATGACCTACGCCGGTATAGGCAAGCGAACCGTGCAGGCTGGCCGCAAGGCGATCGACTTTCGCATTCGCAGGGCGCGGCCAATCATTGCCCAGGATTTCTTCGAGAAAGCGGGATGCCGCTGTCATCGGGCCCATGGTGTGGGAACTCGAAGGGCCAATGCCAATCTTAAAAAGGTCGAAAACCGACAGGAACACGAGCGGCAGATCTCCATGGACGGACAGGAAGGGCACGTGCCCTTGCCGGAACAGTATTAGGATGTTTGTTCGCCTTTGTCAGGCGAAGCTTGGCGCTTCCCGACCTCGGCTGCTTCGCCAACGACATGGAAGGGGCAAGCCCAAAAGAAAAGAGACGCGAAAGCCGCGTCTCTTCTCAAACCTCGTTGCCAATCCCTCGATTTATCCTCCCGCGAGGACAGCGACCTTGTCGGCGCCGCTCACAAGCCAGGCAAGAAGGATGATACCGGCAAATCCAATCACTGCCTTGGCGGTCAAGCCCCAGCAGGATTTCTGAACGCTTTCGTCCATGATGTCTTTTTTCAATCCCCAAGAACCGGTGCGGACGTGATTCGAAAGACGCCTCTACCACCTCATAGAGGCGCCATGGATATCCCGTTGCGCGCACATCCGCAACCGCAAAAGAGGCGAAAGCATGGCAAGTCCTGCATGGCAGCCATGCACGCACTACCTGCAATTTGTGCAAAATCAATCATTTGATTTCGGCTTCGCGTAAAGGAGTCGGTAAGCGCTGCGTCCGAACTGTGGCGTGACCGACTGATGTCCGGCTTTCACCGACCTGTGCCGGCCGTGATATGGTTTCGGGTATGCTCGATTCTCTTTCGCTGACATTTTGCGACCTGGCGGCAGTCGCCTATTTCCTCGCTGTCTGGCTGGTGCACTCTCTTGCCTCCGACGGCAGGCTTGTCCGCCGCGTCTCGCTGACCTTGGCGATGAATGCGCAGCGCGCAGCCTGGATGCAGACGATGGCGCGACGGGAACTGCGCATGATCGACACCAACATCATGGTCGGGCTGCAGCAGGGCACTGCGTTCTTCGCCTCAAGTTCGCTGATCGCGGTTGGCGGCTGCTTCGCCCTGCTCGGCGCGTCGGATCACGTGCTCTCAGTGCTGTCCGACCTGCCGTTGGCCGGCGGCATCTCAAGACCATCCTTCGAGGTGAAAATCCTCGGGCTGATCATGATCCTGGCATTCGCGTTCTTCAAGTTCGGCTGGTCGTACCGTCTGTTCAACTACTGCTCCATTCTGGTGGGCGCAGTGCCGATGGCGCATGAAGATGGGTTCCACAGCCATGCCCTGCAGGCTGCGGTACGCCGCGCCACTCAGATGAACATCCTGGCCGGCAAGCATTTCAACTCCGGCTTGCGCGCTATCTTCTTTTCGCTCGGCTATCTCGGCTGGTTCGTTAACCCGGCCGTATTCGTTGTCACGACCACTATCCTGTTCGCGGTCCTGCTGCGTCGACAGTTCTTCTCAGCGGCCCGTTTGGCGGTGCTGGAGCCGGATCAGACCGGACCTGGAAAGGGCGAGTCGATCCGCCCGGAAAGCCAGTAGGCGAGCAGCCCGAGCCATTCACGAATGGCCAGGGATGTGTTTTGCAGTGAATCCTGCGGGTTGTCGCGCATGAGACCGACGCCTTCCCGGCCCGAGGTGCGGTAGTCGACCGGCCACGGCAAGACCTCGAAATCCGCCTTGTGGAACAGGGCCATGGATCGCGGCATATGGAAAGCCGACGTGACCAGCAGCCAGGTTTCGCCGGGCTTCGGCGACACGAGCTGTTTGGTGAAGATCGCGTTTTCGTAAGTGTCGCGCGACTTGTTCTCGAGCACCATGCGCTCCCGCGCAACGCCGAGGGCCGACAACAGCCGCTCGGCCGTATCGGCATCGCCCTCGCCTTCCAGGATGAGCGTGCCCACGCCGCCGGAGACAACGACCTTGGCGTCCGGGAAGCGCCGAGCCAGAACGGCTGTCTCGACGAAACGATCGCCGGCGCTGTTCATCTCGTAGCCGCCGCGAGCGAGGTTGATGGCGCCTTCGAGGCCCCGCCCAACACGACGATGCCGTCGACCTTTTCCGGCAAGGCGGGACGCTGGAACCGCTCCTCGAGCGGGGTCAGCATCATTGCGCCAATCGACGTCCATGCGGCGAGCGCCAGGATCAGGAAGCCGGAGACGCAGCCTGCGATCGACAGGCGCCGCCAGCCGGCAAGCAGCGCGGCGACGCCCACGAGAAGAAGAAACAACGACAGGTTCAAGGGCTGGATGAAGAACCAGAACACCTTGGACAGGACGAAGAACATGCCGTCGCCTCAATCCGACTGGCGCAGAGCGATTACCACCACTTCTCCGGCTCGAAGCGTCCGGCCGCCTGCTCGATGACATGGGCGGTCTGGAACAGCGTCTCTTCGTCGAAGGGCCGACCGATGAGCTGGAGCCCGAGCGGCAGGCCGTTGGCGTCCACGCCGGCCGGCACGGCAATGCCCGGCAGGCCGGCCATGTTCACCGTCACCGTGAAGATGTCGTTGAGGTACATTTTCACCGGATCGCTGGCCATCTCCTGGTCGGCAACGCCGAAGGCCGCGGACGGGGTCGCCGGCGTCAGGATCACGTCGATGCCGGCGGCGAAGACGTCCTCGAAATCCTTCTTGATCAGGGTGCGCACCTTCTGCGCCTGCAGGTAGTACGCGTCGTAATAACCGGCCGAGAGCACATAGGTGCCGATCATGATGCGGCGCTTGACCTCGCGGCCGAAACCGGCGGCGCGGGTCTTTTCATACATTTCGATGATGTCCTTGCCCGGCACGCGCAGGCCGTAGCGGACGCCGTCATAGCGCGCGAGGTTGGACGAGGCTTCCGCCGGCGCGACGATGTAATAGGCCGGCAGCGCGTATTTCGTGTGCGGCAGCGAGATGTCGACGATCTCGGCGCCGGCATCCTTCAGCCAGGCGATGCCCTTCTGCCACAGCGCCTCGATCTCGGCCGGCATGCCCTCGACGCGATATTCCCTCGGAATGCCGATCTTCATGCCCTTGATGGGGCGGCCGATCGCCGCCTCGTAGTCCGGCACAGGCATATCGACGGAGGTGGTGTCCTTGACGTCGACCGAAGCCATGGACTTGAGCAGGATCGCCGCATCGCGCACGTCGCGCGCGATTGGCCCCGCCTGATCGAGCGACGAGGCGAAGGCGACAACACCCCAGCGCGAGACGCGGCCGTAGGTCGGCTTGATACCAACCGTGCCGGTGAAGGCAGCCGGCTGGCGGATCGAGCCGCCGGTGTCGGTGGCGGTGGCGCCGGCGCAAAGCCAAGCGGAGACCGCCGCGGCCGAACCACCGGAGGAACCGCCGGGCACCAGCTGCTTGTTCGAGCCAGCCGCGCGCCACGGGTTGATCACCGCGCCGTAGTAGGAGGTCTCGTTCGACGAGCCCATGGCGAACTCGTCCATGTTGAGCTTGCCGAGCATGACGGCCCCGTCGGCCCAAAGATTGGCGGTGACGGTCGATTCGTAGCGCGGCTTGAAGCCGTCCAGCACGTGGCTGCAGGCCTGGGTGTGCACGCCTTCGGTGGCGAACAGGTCCTTGATGCCGAGCGGGATGCCTTCCAGCGCGCCACCCTCACCCTTGGCGAGCTTTTCGTCGGAGGCCTTGGCCATCTCGCGCGCCTGGTCGTGCGTGACCGTGACATAGGCGTTGAAGGCGCCGTTGGCCGCGTCGATCGCGTTGAGGTAGGCCTCGGTGAGTTCGCCTGCCTTGATCTCCTTGGAGCGGAGCTTGGCGCGGGCCTCGGAAATGGTCAGTCTGGTCAGGTCGCTCATCGTCATTCAGCCTGCAAAATCTTTTCGTAAAACACCGACCATTCCGAATCCGGATAGTCGAGCACCGGGCCGCAGCGCGAGAAGCCGGCGCGCTCATAGACGGCCCAGGCGGCCGGGTGCCGGTCGCCGGTTTCAAGCACCAGCCGCCTTATTCCTTCGCCCCGCGCCAGCGCCTCGATGCGGCCGACGATCTCGAAGCCGATCCTCCGGCCGCGATACGAGGGGCGCGTGTACATGCGCTTGACCTCACCCAGTTCGCCGCCATGGCGTTTGAGGGCACCGCAGGCCACCGCTTCCCCATTGTCGCGGGCAATGAAGACCGTGGTGTCGGCCCCGGCCATCTGCTCCGCCGTCATGTGATAGCAGAATTCCGGCGGCGTCAGCTCATGTAAGGCAGCATTGAGTTCGGCGATCAGGCCGCGCACATCATCCTGCAGCGGGCTTTCGGTCGCGATCTCTAAGGCCACGCGGCGTTACTCCACCACCTTGGGGACCAGGAAGAAGTTCTCGTCGGTCACCGGCGCATTGGCAACGATGTCGGCAGCCTTGCTGCCGTCGGTAACGTTGTCGGCACGCTCCTTCATCGCCATCGGCGTCACCGAGGTCATCGGCTCCACGCCGGAAACGTCGACCTCGTTCAGTTGCTCGACGAAGCCGAGAATGGCGTTCAGTTCGCCCGTCATGCGCTCGGCATCCTCTTCGGATACGGCGATGCGGGCGAGATGCGCGACGCGCTTTACAGTGGCAATATCAACGGACATCAAAGATTCTCCGGAAAACCGGGCTGGTTATCGTGTCCGGGCTATAGCGGCGCCGGGCGCGACACGCAACAATCATGTCCAAGAACGAGCCCGTGCGCACGCTAAATCTCGAAAGTCTCGCCCACTGCGGGCACCAGGACCTCCACGCCCGAGCCTCCCATGCCCGCGACGAATTTCTCCGGGGTCTGGTCGAGCAACGGGAAGGTCGCGTAGTGACAAGGGATCACCGTCTCGAAATCGAAAAAGCGCCGGCAGGCAAGCGCGGCCACGGCGCCCCCCATGGTGAAGCGGTCGCCGACCGGCACGATGCCGATCTTGGGCTCGTGCAGTTCGTTGATCAGCGCCATGTCCGAGAAGATGTCGGTATCGCCCATGTGGTAGAGCGTGCGGTCGTTGGGGAAATGCAGCACCAGGCCGGCCGGATTGCCGAGATAGGTGTTCGTCCCGCCCTCGCCGGCGTATGACGAGGAATGCAGCGCATTGACGAAAGTGGTGGTGAAGCCGCCGCAATCGACCGTCCCGCCATGGTTGCCAGGATTGATCTGGTTGCCGCTCACACCCTGGCCGACCAGATACATGCAGATCTCGAAATTGGCGACGAGCATGGCGCCGGTCTTTTTGAGGATCGCCGCGGAATCGCCGATGTGGTCGTTGTGGCCATGGGTCAGCAGCACATGAGTGGCGCCCTCGGCCGGGCCTTCCCAGCCCTTGGTCCAGAGCGGGTTCTGGATAAACGGGTCGATCAGGATCTTGGCGTTGCCCACTTCCACGCGAAACGCGGATTGCCCGTACCAGGTGATCTTCATGGCTGACGCCTCCTCGATTTTTAATCGCCCAAAGGATAGAAGGCGGCGGTGCCAAGTCAAAAGGAAAGCTCTCCGCCCTTGAACATCGTTGCGATCGAAGACCTGCCGCGGCTACTGGCCGGCGGCAAGACGCTGGCCGGACTTGACCTCGGCGACAAGACAATCGGCGTCGCCGTGTCCGATCGCAGCCTCTCCTTCGCCCATCCGCGGCCGGTGATCATTCGCAAGAAATTCTCGATCGACGCCGCCGCCCTGCTGGAACTGCTCGGCAAGGAAAATACCGGCGCGGTGGTGATCGGCCTCCCGGTCAACATGGACGGCAGCGAGGGACCGCGAGCGCAGGCCTCCCGCGCCTTCGTGCGTAACATCGCCAGGCTCACCGACCTGCCCTTCGCCTTCTGGGACGAGCGGCTATCGACGGTGGCGGCCGAACGCAGCCTGATCGAGATGGACATGTCACGCGCCAAGCGGAAGACGAAGATCGACTCGGCCGCTGCCGCCTTCATCCTGCAGGGCGTCCTGGACAGGCTTCACGCCCTCGGCGAGGACACGGTACCGAGATAGCGCTCGCGCCGCATCCGCAACCAGGCGCCCATCTGCCGGCGGCGCCGAAAAGCGAAAATCGCCAGCACGATCAGAGTATCGAAGATGCAGGCCTTGGCGACCAAGGCGGGAATCGTCTGCGGGTCGATGCCGAGCATCTGGCCGTAGAGCTGGAACACCAGGTCATGGACCCGGCGCGTCAGCATGACGTAGCCGAAATTGATGTCGTAGAACGACAGTCCGAACCAGCCCCAGAAGATCAGCAGCGGTGAAGCCCAGAGGATGAGGATGTAGCGCATCAGCATCCTCTGCCGATTCGCGCCGCGGCCGGCAGATCACGCACGGCCTGAACCGACGGCGCGACGGCAGCCGTGGCGTGGCAGGTCGGTATATGGCCGTGGTTGGTGCGCATGGTCGTCCTTGGATTCCCACCACTGTAAGCGTTAACCATTTCTTCGCAACGGTAACCATTTATTAAGGTTAACAACGATAGCCGGCTAGATTGGCAACGTGGGGAAATAGGCCGTATGGATCGCTTGCCAACCTCCGCCCAACGTTCCCGCAGTCCCCTTATGATCGCGATTTTCGACAGTATCCTGCCGATCTTTCTGCTGATTCTGGCCGGCAACTTTTTGCGACGCGTGCCTCTGATAGATCAGGGAGCATGGGTCGGGCTGGAGCAGATCGGCTACTGGTTCCTCTATCCGGCGCTGCTGTTCGTGACGATCTACAACGCCGATTTCAAAGGGCTCCAGCTCAACGCCATGATGCTGGCGCTGGCGGCCGCCCTGACGGCGATGATCGCCCTCACCTGCGCGCTGTAGCCGCTGCTCGGACGCGCCGGCTTCATCCAGAGAAGCGAGTTCTCGTCGATCTTCCAGACAGCGGTGCGCTGGAACAGTTTTATGGCGCTGGCGATCGCACAAAAAATCTTTCCGCCGGCAGGCACTGCCGTGGTGGCGCTGGTGATGGCGATCATCATCATTCCGCTCAATCTCGCCACGGTACTTCTGGTAACGCGCTTCGCCGACCGCAGCGCCAACTGGCGCAGAATTGGCCGCGACATGGCGATCAACCCGATGATCCTGGGCTCGCTCGCGGGCATCCTGTTCCGTTTCCTGCCGTTCCAACTCTATGGACCGTTCAACCAGACGCTTGGGCTGGTGGGCAGTGCGGCGCTCGGCATGGGTCTGCTGGCGATTGGGGCGGGCCTGCACTTGGGCGACCTGTGGCGGCCGCGCTTCGCCCTGCTGCTTCCGGTCGCGCTGAAGTTGATGCTGTTTCCAGCGTTGCTGATCGGAGCCGCCTTGGCCTTTGGAGTCAGCGGCAGCGAGCTTTCCTATCTGGCGCTTTGCGCCGCGGTGCCGACGGCGATGAACGGCTATCTTCTCGCCCGCCAGCTCGGCGGCGACGCAGAACTCTATGCCGCCGTCACCACGGTGCAGGCGGTGGCCTCGTTCCTCACCATTCCCGCGGTTTTGGCTGTATCGGCTCAGATCACCGGATAGAGGGTATCGACGATCATGCGCGCATCGTGGCGCGCATCGAGCATCCCGTAGGTGCCGCGCCACTGGCCGGCCAGCCGCGTCTCGATGAAGGCATCGGCAATGCGCCCTGCCCCCATGCGCCGAAGTTCCGCCGCAGCGGCCGACAGCGCAAGCTGCTCGGTGAGGATGCGCGCAGAGCCCTCATCCGACGCGGCCACCTGCTGGGCCGCGCGCAGCACGCTGGTGGTGCCGCGCCCGCTCGAACCAAGATCCCGCTCGATGCCGGCCAGCACATCCTCAAATAGTCCGGGCGCGCGGCCCAGAACGCGAAGCACGTCGAGCGCCATCACATTGCCGGAGCCTTCCCAGATCGCATTGACCGGGGCCTCGCGGTAAAAGCGCGCCAGCGGCATCTCCTCGACATAGCCGTTGCCGCCCAGGCACTCCATCGCCTCATAGAGCAGCGCCGGCGCGATCTTGCACACCCAGTATTTCACCACCGGGGTCATGACGCGGGCGAAAGCCGCCTCGCCGCGATCGGCCGCAGCCTCGTCAAAGGAACGCGCCAGCCGGAACGACAGCGCCGTGGCGCCGGCGACATCCAGCGCCATGTCGGCAAGCACGCGCTGCATCAGCGGCTGGTCGATGAGATTGGTGCCGAACACCTGGCGATGGCGGGTGTGATTGATCGCTTCGGCCAGCCCGGCCCGCATGAGCCCCGAGGAGGCGATGGCGCAGTCGAGCCGCGTCAGCGTCACCATGTCCATGATGGTCTTGATGCCCTGTCCCGGTTCACCAACCATCTCGCCAAGGGCGTTGACGAATTCTACCTCGGATGAAGCGTTGGAACGGTTGCCGAGCTTGTCCTTCAGGCGCTGGAAACGGAAGCCGTTACCGCTGCCGTCGCCCAGGATGCGCGGCATCAGGAAGCACGACAGCCCCTCGCGGGCCTGCGCCAGCACCAGGAAGGCATCCGACATCGGGGCCGACATGAACCATTTGTGGCCGGTGATGCGATAGAAGCCGTTGGCCGCGCGCTCGGCGCGGGTGGTGTTGGCGCGCACGTCGGTGCCGCCCTGCTTTTCGGTCATGCCCATGCCGAGCGTCAGCCCGGTCTTTTCCACTGGCGGCTTCTGGGCCTGGTCGTATTTGCGGGTTGTGATGCGCGGCGCCCATTCGCGGAACAGCTTTGGGCTGGCCATCAGCGCGGCCAGCGAAGCGCTGGTCATGGTGATGGGGCAAAGGTGCCCGGTTTCCAGCTGCGCGGTGAGGTAGAAGCGCGCGGCCCTCACCTGGTGGCGGCGACCGGTCTCATGCGCGCCATTCTCCCAGATCGAGGAATGCAGGCCGTTGGTTACCGAGCGGCGCAGCAGCGCGTGATAGGCCGGGTGATAGTCAACGATGTCGAGGCGGCGTCCTTGCCGGTCATGCGTACGGAGCTTGGGCGTCTCGCTGTTGGCAAGCCGGGCGAGATCCTGCGCCTCGGCGCTGAGAACGAAGCGGCCGACGCCATCCAGATCCTTGCGGACGGGCTCGGAAAAATCCTCCGCTATCTGTACCAGCAACGGGTCGCCCCGCCAGGCATTGCCTCCGGTCAAAGGCGGGGATTGGTTGGTTACCTCGTCGCTCACGCGCAATCCTTGGGGTTGCTCTTCGGTGCACGATGCGAATCCGAAGTTGGTTCGAAGGCTTTATAACCCAAGCTATCCTTACCACGCGATGAAAATCCCGGGAAAGAAGCGCTTCAATCCGCCGTCCGCCGCTTGCGGTGGCATCGGCACGAGCCTATAGGACGGCTTTAAGATGATCGACATTTCAGCCCTGCCGCTTTTTCCGCACCGCCATTTGCTTGGCATACGCGACCTATCTCCCATCGACATAGAATTGCTGCTGGACCGGGCCGACGCCGCGGTGGCAATTTCACGCCAGAACGAGAAGAAAACGACCACGCTGCGCGGGCGCACGCAGATCAACCTGTTCTACGAAGCCTCGACGCGCACACAGTCCTCGTTCGAACTCGCCGGCAAGCGACTGGGCGCCGACGTGATGAACATGTCGGTGGCGAGTTCGTCGGTGAAGAAGGGCGAAACGCTGATCGACACGGCCATGACGCTGAACGCGATGCGGCCGGACATACTCATTATCCGCCACGCCTCTGCGGGCGCTGCTGCGCTTCTCGCGCAGAAGGTGGGCTGCTCGGTGGTCAATGCCGGCGACGGCGCGCATGAGCACCCGACGCAGGCGCTGCTCGACGCGCTGACCATCCGTCGCGCCAAGGGCGCGCTCTCCCGCCTCACGGTGGCGATTTGCGGCGATATCCTGCATTCGCGCGTCGCCCGCTCCAACATCCTGCTGCTCAACGCCATGGGCGCCCGGGTGCGCGTGGTGGCGCCGTCCACGCTGCTGCCCTCGGGCATTGCGCAGATGGGCGTCGAGGTCTGCCCGACCATGGCGGAGGGGCTGAAGGACGCCGACGTGGTGATGATGTTGCGCCTGCAGCGCGAGCGCATGGAGGGCGCCTTCGTGCCGTCGGTGCGTGAATATTTCCGCTATTTCGGCCTCGACGCCGAAAAGCTGAAGGCCGCGAAGCCGGATGCGCTGGTGATGCACCCCGGCCCGATGAACCGCGGCGTCGAAATCGCCTCCGAGATAGCCGACGGTCCGCAAAGCGTCATCCAGGAACAGGTCGAGATGGGAGTGGCCGTGCGCATGGCCGTTATGGAGGCGCTGCTTGACCCGCGCCGCAACCAGGACGGAGGCCGGGCATGAGCGTCACCGTTTTCCAGCAGGCCCGCATCGTCGACCCCTCGCGCGGCATCGACGAGATCGGCTCGGTCATCGTCGACGGCAAGAAAATTGTCGCTTCGGGCACGACGGCCCTGAACCAGGGCACTCCTGACGGTGCCAGCGTAATCCATTGCGCCGGCAAGACCGTCATCCCCGGCCTTGTGGACGGCCGCGTCTTCATCGGCGAGCCGGGCGCCGAGCACCGCGAGACCATCGCTTCGGCCAGCCTTGCGGCTGCTGCCGGCGGCGTGACCTCCATCGTTATGATGCCGGACACCGACCCGGTGATCGACAATGTTGCGCTGGTCGAATTCGTGCTGCGCACCGCGCGCGACACGGCACTCGTCAACGTGTTTCCCGCCGCCGCTGTCACCAAGGGCCTTGAAGGCCGCGAGATGACCGAGTTCGGCCTGCTGCGCGAAGCCGGTGCTGTCGCCTTCACCGACGGCCGGCACACCATCGCCAACTCGCTGACCATGCGCCGCGCGCTGACCTACGCACGCGACTTCGGCGCGGTCATCGCGCATGAGACGCTGGACCCACACCTCGGCGGCTCTGGCGTCATGAACGAAGGGCTCTACGCGAGCTGGCTTGGCCTTTCGGGTATTCCACGCGAAGCCGAGGCTATCCCGCTCGAACGCGACCTGCTGCTGGCTCGGCTGACGCGCGGGCGCTACCACGCCGCCAAGATTTCTACCGCGCTGTCGGCCGGTGCAGTCGCCCGCGCCAAGGCCGATGGCGCGAACGTCACCGCGGGTGTGTCGATCAACCACCTCTCGCTCAACGAGAACGACATCGGCGAATACCGCACCTTCTTCAAGCTTTCGCCGCCACTGCGCACCGAGGACGACCGGCAGGCGATGATCGAGGCGCTGCGAGACGGCACCATCGACATCATCGTGTCGTCGCACGACCCGCAGGACGTCGACACCAAGCGCCTGCCCTTCGCCGACGCCGCCGATGGCGCAATCGGCCTCGAAACGCTTCTGGGCGTGGCGCTGCGTCTCCACCACAACGACGAAGTGCCTCTGCTACGTCTGGTCGAGGCGCTTTCGACCGGGCCGGCCAAGTTGTTCGGCCTGCCGGGCGGCACGCTGAAACCCGGCGCGGCGGCTGACCTTGTACTGGTGGATCTCGACGAGCCATGGGTCGTGCGCGAAGATGCCATCCGCTCGCGCTCCAAGAACACCTGCTTCGAGGGCGCGCGGCTGCAAGGCAGGGTCTTGCAAACGATGGTTGCGGGCCGCACAGTGTTTTCGGCGTGAATTCGGGCCGCCCGCGAGCGGCACCGAGGGGGAAATAGATGGATCCTTTGACCTGGCAGCTTCCGCTGTCCGTTTTCGTTGCGGCGCTTGCCTTCGGCTATCTGCTCGGCTCGATCCCGTTCGGCCTGCTGGTCACGCGAGCGGCCGGGCTGGGCGACGTGCGCAAGATCGGCTCGGGCAATATCGGCGCGACCAACGTGCTGCGCACCGGGAGCAAAAAACTCGCCGCTCTGACGCTCCTCCTCGACGCGCTGAAGGGCACCGCGGCAGTGCTTATCGCCGGACTTTATGCACCGGAAGCCGCTTTGCTGGCCGGCTTCGGCGCCTTCCTCGGCCATCTTTTCCCGGTCTGGCTCGGTTTCAAGGGCGGGAAGGGTGTCGCTACCTATCTCGGCGTGCTGATCGGCCTTGCCTGGCAGGGTGCGCTGGTTTTCGCCGTCGTCTGGCTGCTCGTCGCATTCCTCACGCGCTATTCCTCGCTTGCGGCACTGGTCGCCGCGATCGCGGTGCCGGTCTCGCTTTATTTCCTAGGCCTTCGTGACATTGCGGCCCTTTTTGCGATCATGAGCCTCATCGTGTTTATAAAACACCACGCGAACATCTCCCGGCTGCTTTCCGGCACGGAAACGCGCATCGGGGCCAAGGGATGAACAAGGCAGCCGGTCCCCGCCTCAGCGACCGGCAGAGATTGAACTGGCTGCGCCTGATCCGCACTCCCAATGTGGGCCCCGCCAGTTTCCGTGACCTGATCGACCGCTTCGGTTCGGCCGAAGCCGCCATAGAGATGCTGCCGGAATTGATGATCTCCGGCGGAGCCGGCCGCATTGTGCGCATTCCGTCGATGGCCGACGCGGAAGCGGAGATGGAAACCGCGCGAAAACATGGCGCGCGTTTCGTCTGCATTGGCGAGCCCGACTACCCGCCAATTCTCCGGCGCATCGACAATCCGCCACCGCTGCTGGCGATGAAAGGTACGGCCGACGTCTTCGGTCTGCCCTCTGTGGCGATCGTCGGCGCGCGCAACGCCTCGCTGGCCGGCATCAAGATGGCGCGCACGCTGGCCGCCGAACTGGGCCGCGAGGGTTATTCGGTCGTTTCCGGCCTGGCACGCGGCATCGACACCGCCGCCCATCAGGGCAGCGTTGCGACCGGCACCATCGGCGTTCTCGCCGGTGGCCTAGATCGGCCCTACCCGCCTGAGAACATAAATCTTATCGAAGAGATAACTTCAAGCGGCGGCACCATTGTCTCCGAAATGCCGTTCGGCTGGGAGCCCCGCGCGCAGGATTTTCCGCGCCGCAACCGTATCGTCGCCGGCATTGCGCTGGGCCTTGTGGTGGTCGAGGCCGCCAAGCGCTCCGGCTCCCTGATCAGCGCGAGGCTAGCAGGTGAGATGGGCAGGCTGGTCTTCGCCGTGCCGGGTTCCCCGCTTGACCCGCGCGCGGCTGGCACCAACGGCCTGCTCAAGGACGGAGCGATCCTCGTCACTGACGCCCGCGACGTCATCTCGGCGATAGCGCCGTTGATCGGCTCGGTAGTCTCTGCGCCAATATCCGCGCCGGCCTCCTTCGAGGAACCACCAGATTTCGGCGCGACGCCGCCCCCCGCCGACGATGATCGCGCGCGGGTGGTGGAGGCGCTCGGTCCGGTCCCTGTCGGCGTGGACGAGATCATCCGCCACACGGGACTGCACCCGGCCCAAATCTTCATGATCCTGCTTGAACTTGACCTCGCTGGCCGGCTCGAGCGCCATTCAGGTGGCGCTGTGTCGCTTGTCCTGCTGGACCCGTAACGGGCGCTGGCCACGGATGATGTCGCTGACTTCGATGTAGGCCATCTCGATCAGGAAGGCGAGCAGGTCGCAGCGTTCACTTTCGGCCATGGTGCGTAATTGGCCAAGCAGTGATTGAATGTAGTCGAGTGTGTCTGTCCGCCTCGTTGTAAAGGACTGCCGCATCGGCAATACTCCGTGAAGTCCAGCGGGGGCACAACTCGCCGCTGGCATTGCTTCGATGAATGAAATTTTGAACAAGTGTCCCACAACCACTGATTACAGAGACCTTATTATACGTATCTAAAATTGCAATACACCATCACACTCAATTCTTGAGTGTGTGACGCACGGCCAGGGGTGATTTTGCCGTCCGCCCCTTGACCGGACGGAAAACCGCAGCCATGTGACGGGCCAGTTGACAGAATTTTCGCCGCGCGTCGCCCCCACTACCGCCGGCGACCTCATTGGAAACAAGAGCAATATGGACGTCGTCGTCGTCGAGTCGCCGAACAAGGTGAAAACGATCAACAAGTATCTGGGCAAGAACTACAAGGTTCTGGCCTCGTTCGGCCATGTGCGCGACCTGCCTGCTAAGGACGGCTCGGTGAAGCCCGACGAAGACTTCTCCATGTCCTGGGCTGTGGATGGCGCTTCGGCGAAGCGGCTGACCGACATTGCCAAGGCGGTGAAGGATGCCGACGGCCTGATCCTCGCCACCGACCCGGATCGCGAGGGCGAAGCGATTTCCTGGCACGTGCTGGAAGTGCTGAAGCAGAAGCGCGTGCTGAAGGACAAGCCGATCAAGCGCGTGGTGTTCAACTCCATCACCAAGCAGGCCGTGCTCGACGCGATGGCCAACCCGCGCGACATCGACCCGCCGCTGGTCGACGCCTATCTGGCCCGCCGCGCGCTCGACTATCTGGTCGGCTTCACGTTGTCGCCGGTGCTGTGGCGCAAGCTGCCGGGCGCTCGCTCGGCAGGCCGCGTCCAGTCGGTGGCGCTGCGCTTCGTCTGCGACCGCGAGAACGAGATCGAGCGTTTCGTCCGCGAGGACTACTGGCTGATCGCCGCGATCCTCGCCACGCCGCGTGCAGAGAATTTCGAGGCCAAGCTCACCGTCTATGACGGCAAGAAGCTCCAGAAGCTGGATATCAAGACCCAGGAGCAGGCCGACGCGATAAAGGCCATGCTCGATGGCGCCACCTTCAAGGCGCTTTCGGTCGAGGCCAAGCCAACCAAGCGAAACCCCGGTCCGCCCTTCACCACCTCCACGCTGCAACAGGCGGCCTCGTCGAGGCTAGGCTTCTCGGCTTCGCGCACCATGCAGGTGGCGCAGCGCCTCTACGAGGGCATGGATATTGGCGGCGAGACCACCGGCCTCATCACCTATATGCGTACCGACGGCGTGCAGATGGCGCCTGAGGCGATCAGTGCCGCACGCTCGGCGATCGCCCGCGAATTCGGCGACAAATACGTGCCCGAAAAGCCGCGCTACTATTCGACCAAGGCCAAGAACGCCCAGGAAGCGCACGAAGCGATCCGCCCGACGGACTTCTCGCGCACTCCCGCCGAGGTGCGCAAATATCTCGATGCCGACCAGGCAAGGCTCTACGAGATGATCTGGAAACGGGCCATTGCCAGCCAGATGCAGCCGGCCGAGATCGAGCGCACGACGGTCGAGATCGAGGCGCGCAACGGCGCCAAGACGGCGGAACTGCGTGCCGTCGGCTCGGTGGTCCGCTTCGACGGCTTCATCGCCGCCTATACCGAACAGAAGGACGAGGACGCCGAGGACGAGGAAAGCCGCCGCCTGCCGGAAATCCGCATGGGCGACACACTCGATCGCCGGTCGATCAATGTTACCAGCCACACCACCGAGCCGCCGCCGCGCTACTCGGAAGCCTCCTTCATCAAGAAGATGGAAGAGCTCGGCATCGGCCGTCCCTCGACCTATGTGGCGACGCTGAAGACGCTTGAAGACCGCGACTATGTGACGATCGAGAACCGCAGGCTGATCCCGCAGGCCAAGGGCCGCCTGGTCACCGCCTTCATGGAGAGCTTCTTCGAGCACTATGTCGAATACGACTTCACCGCCTCGCTGGAGGAGAAGCTGGACGAAATCTCCGACGGCAAGCTGGCCTGGAAGGACGTTCTGCGCGACTTCTGGAAGGCGTTTTCGGCAACCGTCGACGACATCAAGGAACTGCGCGTCACCGATGTGCTCGACGCTCTCAACGAAGAGCTCGCGCCGCTCGTCTTCCCCGAACGCGAGGACGGTTCGAACCCGCGCATCTGCCCGAAATGCGGCACAGGCAACCTGTCGCTGAAACTCGGCAAGTACGGCGCCTTCGTCGGCTGCTCGAACTACCCGGAATGCGGTTATACCCGCCAGCTCGGCGGCGATGGAAACGGCAACGGTGAAGGCTCGGAAGGCCTTGAGGACGGCACCAAGTCGCTCGGTAAGGATCCCTACACCAGCGAAGAGATCACGTTGCGTAGCGGCCGCTTCGGCCCATATCTGCAGCGTGGCGAGGGCAAGGACGCGAAGCGCTCCAGCCTGCCGAAGGGCTGGACACCTGCAAGCATCGACCACGAGAAGGCGATTGCGCTTCTGTCGCTGCCGCGCGATGTCGGCAAGCACCCCGAGAGCGGCAAGATGATTTCGGCCGGTCTTGGCCGCTACGGCCCGTTCGTGCTGCACGACGGAACCTACGCCAACCTCGAAAGCATCGAGGACGTATTCTCGATCGGCCTCAACCGCGCCGTCTCCGTGTTGGCCGAGAAGCAATCCAAGGGCAAGGGTGGTCGTAACGGTACCGCACCCGCTCTGAAGGAGCTTGGCGAGCATCCGGACGGCGGCGGCGCCATTACCGTGCGCGACGGCAAATACGGTCCCTATGTCAATTTCGGCAAGGTCAACGCTACCCTGCCGAAGGGCAAGGACCCGACGAGCGTGACAATGGAAGACGCGCTGGCGCTGATTGCCGAGAAGGAAGCCAAGGGCGGCGGCAAGAAGCCGGCCCGCGCCAAGGCCGCGGCCAAGAAGCCTGCTGCTGCCCCTAAGAAGCCGGCAGCCAAGAAGACAGCGACCAAGAAGGCCGCGACGAAGACAGAGGAATAGCATCCGTTGGCAAGGAACATCTCCGGGCGGAAAGCTGCCGGCGCCAAGGCCGACTCGTCCGAGGCAAGCCGCTCCGGAGGCAAGTCGCGCGACTTTCTGCCCTCGCGCGACGACATCCTGCGCTACATCTCCGAGAACCCCGAAAAGAGCGGCAAGCGCGACATAGCCAAGGCGTTCTCGCTGAAGGGCGAGAACCGCGTATGGCTGAAGGACACGCTCGCCGAACTGCAGGATGAGGGGGTGCTGGAAAAGGACCGCAAGCGTTTGATGCGTCCGGGGTCCCTGCCAGCCGTCGCGGTGCTCGACATTTTCGCGCGCGACGAAGACGGCCTGCTACTCGCCCGCCCCACCGAGCAGCGGGAGGGCGCCCTGCCGACGGTGGTGTCGATCAAGGTTTCGCGCAGCGGACCGACCCCAGGCGTCGGCGACCGCGTGCTGGCCAAGACCTTCCCCACCCATGCCGAGACCGGGCCCGCCTACACGGCTCGGGTGATGAAGATCTTCGAGAAGCGCAGCGAAGCGGTTCTCGGTGTCTTCCGCACGCTCAAGGACGGCACGTTTCGTATCGAACCGGTCGAGCGCCGTCAGGCTGAACTGGTCGTGGAAAAGGAATTCCGCAACGGCGCCGAGAACGGCGATCTGGTCGAGGTCGAACCGCAGCGTGCCTCGCGCTATGGCCTGCCGCGCGCCAAGGTGCTGAACGTCGTGGGCTCGCTCACGAGCGAAAAGGCGGTCTCGATGATCGCCATCCACGTTCATGAGATCCCGCACATCTTTCCCGCCGAGGTGATCGCGGAAGCCGACGCCGCAAAGGCCGCGACCATGGACCGCCGCGAAGACTGGCGCGACGTGCCCCTAATCACCATCGACCCGGCCGACGCCAAGGACCACGACGACGCGGTTTATGCCGAGCCCGACACCGACGAGAAGAACCCCGGCGGCATCATCGCCATCGTCGCCATCGCCGATGTGGCGGCATATGTGCGGTCAGGCACCGCGCTCGACCGCGAAGCGCTGAAGCGAGGCAACTCCGTCTACTTCCCCGACCGGGTCGTGCCGATGCTGCCGGAACGGATTTCCAACGATCTGTGCTCGCTCAAGCAAGGCGTGGGCCGCCCTGCCCTGGCGGTGCGCATGACGTTCTCGGCCGAGGGACGAAAGATCCGCCACTCCTTCCACCGCATCATGATGCGATCCCACGCCAAACTGGCCTACAGCCAGGCGCAGGCGGCGATTGACGGCGCGCCCGACGATGTGACCGGCCCGATCCTGGAGACGATCCTGAAGCCCCTGTGGGCCGCCTATGAGGTGCTGAAGCGCGGCCGCGATTCGCGCCAGCCGCTGGAACTGGACCTGCCGGAGCGCAAGATACTGCTCAAGCCGGACGGCACGGTCGACCGGGTCATCGTCCCTGACCGCCTCGATGCGCACAAGCTGATCGAGGAATTCATGATCCAGGCCAATGTCTCTGCCGCCGAGACACTGGAGGCCAAGAAACAGAGCCTGGTCTACCGCACGCACGATGCGCCGTCGCTCGCCAAGCAGGAAGGCTTGCGTGAGTTCCTGGCCACGCTCGGCCTCTCCCTGGCACGTGGCGCACAGATGAAACCGTCGCAGTTCAACCAGATTCTCAGCCGCGTGAAGGGCGCCGAGCATGAGGCGCTGGTCAACGAAGTTGTGTTGCGCGCTCAGAGCCAAGCTCTCTATTCACCTGAAAATCTTGGACATTTCGGTCTTAACCTGCGCCGCTACGCGCACTTCACCTCGCCGATCCGCCGCTATGCCGACCTGATCGTGCACCGCGCTCTGATCGGCGCGCTGAATTTCGGGCCCGACGGCATCACGCGTGGCGAAGAGGAACGGCTGGAGGATATTTCCGAACTGATTTCGGCCACCGAGCGCCGCGCCATGGCGGCGGAGCGCGACACGATCGACCGGCTGATCGCGGGCTATCTCGCCGACCACCTCAACGACACCTTCGACGCGCGCATCTCCGGCGTGACCAAGGCGGGGCTTTTTGTCCAATTGCCGCAGTTTGGCGCCGACGGCTTTATTCCGGTATCATCCTTGGGTGGCGACTACTATATGTTCGATGAGACTGCCCGATCGCTTTTTGGAGAACGTACCGGCAAAGGCTATCAGCTTGCAGATCGTGTCGAGGTTCGCCTCGTCGAAGTTGCGCCGCTCGCTGGTGCAATGCGTTTTGAAATGTTGACCGAGCCAAAGCCATTGCCGGGGTCCAAATCGTCGTTCCACAAGGCGAAGGCACACAGGTCGCGGGCTCGCGCCGCACAGCGCAAGAGCCCCCGTAGCAGGAGACGATGATGGAGACACAGGTTTTTGGCGCTGCGCATGCCGAGCGGCAGGCACGCCCGCTTTGGACGGCGATGAAGCGCGGCTTGCTTGGACGCTGCCCCCATTGCGGTGAAGGGAAGCTATTTTCGTCATTCCTGAAGATCGTCGATCACTGCGAACATTGCGGCGAGGAGATGCATCACCATCGCGCGGACGACCTGCCGGCCTACATCGTTGTCGTCATCGTCGGCCATGTCGTCGTCGCTGCCTTCATGGGGGTAGAGGCTACGACCACTCTGTCGACCTGGCAGCATCTGGCGATCTGGGTGCCAATGACGATCATCATGGCGCTTGCGATGCTGCGCCCGGTCAAAGGCGCCATCGTCGGCTTGCAATGGGCGCTTTACATGCATGGCTTTGGCGGCGAAGAACAGACGCACGGCGACGCATGATCGCCACCCCTGGCGCAATGCTCGGTCTGTTGGAACAATATCGTCCAAGGTTGGATTGCCCTAAGATGCTTGCATGGTTGGACTGACGAAAGCCCAGGTGGATAAGGCCGACTCGCGCGACGCTGCGCTCGGTCCCGGCCCAAAGCGGCCGCGCGACGCAGCCACGCTGATTCTCCTCGACCGCAAGGGCGACGACGTGCTCGTCCTGATGGGCAGGCGTCATGCCAGCCATGCCTTCATGCCCGGCAAATTCGTCTTCCCCGGGGGCCGCACCGATCCCGACGACGGCCGAGTGCCCGTGCCCGATGCGCTTGACCCTCAGGAAGAAGCCAAACTCGTCGCCACCATCGCACGCCGGAGCCTCACGCGGGCGCGGGCCATCGCCCTTTCCGCCATCCGCGAGACCTACGAGGAAGCCGGCCTGCTGATCGGGCGCAAGGGCCCGTTTGCGACCACCAAGGCCGACTGGCAGGGCTTCGTCGAGCACGGCGTGCAGCCCACGCTGCAATCGCTGCGCCTGGTAGCGCGTGCCATAACTCCGCCCGGTCGCGTGCGCCGGTTCGACACACGTTTCCTGTCGGTCTGGCGAAGCGACGTCGCGGTCGAGCTGCCCGATGGCGGCCCGACCAACGAACTCGAGGAACTCGTCTGGTTGCCGCTGCAAGAGGCGCGCCAAGCCGATATCCCGGCCATCACCAAAACCATATTGGAAGAACTTCAACATCGATTGGCGCTAGATCCGCTGCTGCGTCCCGGCGGGCCCGTGCCGTTCTACCGCATGGTCCACAACAGTTTCGTCCGCGATATTTTCTGACAGTTCCAGGCTCAAAGACACATGACAGGCAGCATTCAATCGCCGGCCGTGGCCATGCCCATGCGCTGGCTGTCCATTTCGGCAGCCATCGCCTCGATCAGTGTGGTGGGCATTGCCATCGGCCTTGGCATGCCGCTTCTCAGCATCATTCTGGAGACGCGCGGCTATTCCGCCTCGATGATTGGCCTGAACACGGCGATCGCTGGCATCGCTTCGATCGCAGCTGCACCGCTGGCGACGCCCCTCGCCGTGCGATTCGGCGTGGTCTGGACCATGCTGGCCATGATTTTGCTCGGCGCATTGGCCTTCATTGGTTTCTACTTCGCACCTTCGTTCTGGATGTGGTTCCCGCTGCGCGTGGCTCTCCATCTAGCTCTGACGGTGCTGTTCATCCTCTCCGAGTTCTGGATCAGCACCTCGGCGCCGGCTCACCGACGCGGCCTGGTACTGGGCATCTACGCTACCGTGCTATCGCTTGGCTTCGCTGCCGGACCGTGGCTGTTCTCGCAGATGGGAAGCTCAGGCTTCATGCCCTTCGGCACGGTGTTCCTGCTGGTGATGATCGCGGCCATCCCGGTGCTGGCAGCGTGGCAAGAAAGTCCGAACATTGTGCCCGAGGGCGGAAAGAGCGGCTTCATCCGCTATATCTGGCTCGTGCCGACAGCCACCGCCGCTGTTCTGGTGTTCGGCGCGGTCGAGACCGGTGGCTTCGCGTTGTTTCCGGTCTATGGCAACCGGATCGGCTACTCCGAGGGCGATGCCGCACTGCTCCTGACCATGATCGGGCTTGGCAATGTTATCATGCAGATCCCCCTGGGCATGATCTCCGACCGCATCAGCGACCGTCGCCTGCTGCTGCTCATCTGCGCCGCCGTCGGTCTCGTCGGCATGGTCCTGCTGCCGTATATCAAGGCCGACTGGCATGTCATGGCTGGGCTGCTTTTTCTCTGGGGCGGCGTGGTCGCAGCGTTGTACACGATCGGCCTTGCCCATCTGGGCTCCCGCCTCCACGGCCATGAGCTCGCCAACGCCAACGCCGCCTTCGTTTTGTGCTACGGCCTGGGCATGGTGATGGGGCCGCAGGCGATCGGCATCGGCATGGATGTGTTCGGCACTGACGGATTCGGCTGGTCGATCGGCATTTTCTTTGCCGCCTATATCGTTTTGGCCGGCTGTCGTCTCGCTCTGGAGGCCCGCCGGTCTTGACTTTCCGTGCACGTTCTTTATTTGTCGCGCCAAGTTTTCCGCGTCCGGGCTTTTTGCCGTGGTCAGGCGGCCCGAACTCCACAGATTAACGGAAGAACATCATGGCCAAAGCCGCAAACATCAAGATCAAGCTTCTTTCGACCGCCGACACCGGCTTCTTCTACGTGACGAGCAAGAACAGCCGTACCAAGACCGAGAAGCTGTCGTTCCGCAAGTACGACCCGGTCGCCAAGAAGCACGTCGAATTCAAGGAAACGAAGATCAAGTAATCTTCGACCTTTCCAGCAGATTTCGAATGCGCCGCCCATTGGGCGGCGTTTTTCGTTTGCGGATACCGGCTGATGGCAACCCACGCCATGCAGCACGGGGCGTTGCCCTTGCGATGTCGGAGAAGAAAGGGGGCCGGTCGGCGATTGGCAGCGGTACGAGGAGGCCACTATATGCCAGCGCCGGCCGGCCGACCCCATGGACCCAGGAGATGCGGCGGACCTGAGCATCATGGGGTTAGTTGCGGGAGCACCGGGACCAAGGTCCGGCACGCGTCCGCCTGTCTTTACGCAGCGACAGTCGCCCAAGGCTCATTGGAAATCAACACTTTCTTAACCAACGCTCGCGAATCACATCGGTTAAGGTAAACCGCTAACCATCCCGCCCGACTCAACTGTGGGCGGCGCGCTCAGGCGGCCTTGGCGACCACGCGGTTGCGGCCGCCGGTCTTTGCCTCGTAGAGCGCGATGTCGGCGCGCTTCATCAGATCTTCGACCGTGTCGGGCCCCCGCCGCAGCGAGGAAACACCGATGCTGATGGTGACTTCCAGGGCCTGGCCATCCTTACCGACCAGGAATGGGGTCCGCGCGATCTCTGCGCGGATGCGCTCGGCGACCCGCTCGGCGATGTCGCCGTCGGTGTCCGGCATGACCACCACGAACTCCTCGCCGCCGTAGCGGCACGCCAGATCGATGCCGCGCACGTTCTTGCGCAGGCGACGCGCGAATTCGCGCAGCACGTCATCGCCGCCATCATGACCGTAAGTATCGTTGACCGACTTGAAGCGATCGAGGTCGGTAATCATCACCGACAGCGAGCGGCGGCGAGCCACCGCGCGATCGAACAGCGTCTGCAGGTGGCTGTCGAGATAGCGGCGGTTGTGCAGGCCCGTCAGCCCGTCGGTCACCGCCATCTCGATGGTCTGGGTCACGCTGGCGCGCAGGTGGTCGTTGTAGCGCTTGCGCCTCACCTGGGTGCGCAGCCTCGCCAGCATCTCCTGCTGATCGATCGGGCGAATGAGATAATCGTTGATGCCCAGTTCGAGGCCGCGGATGATGCGCTCGTCCTCCCCAACGTCCGCCACGAGGATGATGGGCAGGAAGCGCGTGCGGTCGAGCGAGCGCAGCTGCGAGCAAAGCCGCAGCGGATCAAACTCGGCAAAGGCCGTCGAGATGATGACGCATTCGTACGGCTCCTCGGCCGCTTGGAAAAACCCGGCGTGAGGGTCCGTCACGACATCGACGTCCATCTTGTTGCGCAGCATCTTCAGGATACGCTCGTAGGACGACGCCCGCTCATCGATGAGCAGTATTCGCGGCGCCACTTCCTCCGAAGGCTGCCTGCGGCTGAGCAATTCCTCGATGCCGATGTTTCGGGTGGTGGAGGCCCGCAGTCGAAGCTCGTCGGTCAGCATCTTCAGCCGCACCAGGCTTTTGACGCGGGTCATGAGCTGCAGGTCGTTGACCGGCTTGGTCAGAAAATCGTCGGCGCCGACCTCCAGCCCGCGGATACGATCCGAGATCTGGTCGAGCGCGGTGATCATGACGACGGGGATATGCGCGGTGGCGGGATCGTTCTTCAGCCGGCGACAGACTTCGAAGCCGTCCATGTCCGGCATCATGACATCGAGCAGCACGACATCGACCTTGCCGTTCTCGCAGGTCTCGATGGCGTCCGCGCCGTTGGTGGCGGTCAGAACTTCGAAATATTCGGCAAGCAGCCGCACTTCGAGAAGCTTCACATTGGCCGGAATGTCGTCGACGACGAGAATGCGCGCGGTCATTGGGCTTCCTGCTCGGAACTGTGGCCAAGAGCGCGCATCAGGCGTCGCCCAGATAGGACTTGATCGTCTCGATGAAGCGCGGCACCGATATCGGCTTGGAGATGTAAGCCTCGCAGCCGCCCTGCCGGATGCGTTCCTCGTCGCCCTTCATGGCGAAGGCCGTCACAGCGATGACGGGAATGACGTGGAGGTCGTCGTCTTCCTTCAGCCACTTGGTCACTTCGAGGCCGGAGACCTCCGGCAACTGAATATCCATCAGGATCAGGTCGGGCCGATGGGTGCGCGCCAGTTCCAGCGCTTCCAATCCGTTGCGGGTGCGAACGGTCTCATACCCACTTGCTTCGATCAGGTCGCGGAAGAGCTTCATGTTGAGCTCGTTGTCCTCGACGATCATCACCTTCTTAGCCATAAAATTCCCGTCCCGACTGCCGATCGCGCTTTTGACCAAACCTGTTGCGCGTCTGCCGATGGTACAACCCCATCACACAACTAGCGCAAGATGATTGACGAAACGGAAACCTCCCGCGCGAAACTGCCGGTTACCGTCCGTTGCCGTCGCCGGCTGCCGCACTTGCCCGAACCGGCGCCAGCGGCTACTTCCTTCATCGTTTGGTTCAACATGATGAAAGTGGCGATGATGCAGCAAGTTTCAACACGGGAAGGGGCCGAGACCATCGCCATCCAGGCGCTGGGCTTCATCGCTTCCGACCCCGATCTGCTGCCGCGCTTCCTGGCCATCACCGGCATCGAGGCTTCGGCGATCCGCCACGCCGCGCAGGAGCCTGGATTCCTCGCCGGTGTGCTGCAATTCGTGCTGGCCCACGAGCCCACGCTGCTGGGCTTCTGCGAGGCGAGCGGCATCGCCCCGGGCGAGGTTGCAAAGGCTCTGCGGCAGCTGCCGCTCGGCGACGACAGCCACCAGACGTCGATATGAGCGAGGATCCCGAAACCGCCCGCCAGATCGCGGAGCTGGCGCGCGACAGCCGTCCGTTGCTAGTACTCGACGTCGACGAGGTCGTGCTCGAGTTCATACGCCCGTTCACGGGCTATATCGGCACGCTGAACCTCGAACTGAGGCCCAATTCGTTCCGCCTGCACGGCAACATCTTCGACCACGAAACGCAAACGGCCGTTCCCAACGAGCGCGTTGCCGAACTGATCGAGGCGTTCTTCCACGTTCAGGCCGACTGGCAGACCGCACCTGCTGGTGCTGCCGAGGCAGTTGGGACGCTGGCCGGCAAGGCCGAAATCGTGCTCCTGACGGCGATGCCCCACCGGCATCGTGCGACGCGGCGGGCACTGCTCGACCGGCTCGGCTTCCCCTACCCGCTTCTGACCACCGAGCAGGCCAAGGGCCCGGCGATCCGCCAGCTGCGCGGCGAGCACCCGCGCCCCGTGGCCTTCGTCGACGACCTCGCCCACAATCTGGTTTCCGCACGCACATCAGTCGCCGACGCGCATCTCTTCCACCTCATGGCCCACACGCAGTTGCGCGCGCTGATGCCGGCGCTGCCGGAAGGCATCGTGGCGGCCGAAGACTGGCCCGACGCGGCGCCGAAGATTGCCGAGGCGCTCGACCTCTGAGGCGGCCCGCACTCCAGCCGCGGCTCACACCGCCAAGCGCATCAGCGGTCGCCCGGGCTTGCGCTCCGCGACCGGCGAGAAGCCGGCCTTTTCGAACACCCGGGTAGAGCCAACGCACAGTCCGACCGAGCGCGAATCCTTCGATTCGGTCATCGGGCAGGCTTCCACCAACTGCGCGCCGTTCTTGCGGGCGAACTCGACCCCGGCCTCGACCAGCCGGTGGGTCAGTCCCTTACGCCGCGCGGAATTGCGAATGAAGAAGCACGAAATCGCCCATACGGCCGGATCGCTAGCCTCACCGGGTTCGAGCGGCGTGGTCACCCTGTTTGCCTTGTTCCACTCCGGCACGTCGGCGCGGGGGCCGATCTGCATCCAGCCGTTGGCAACATCGTCCTCGATCGCCAGCAGGCCGGGCGGCGGGCCCGCCTCGATTCGCGCCTTGATGAATTCCTTGTTGCGGACGCGGTCGTTTTCACGCCGCACTGCCGGCGGCAGGCGGAAATGCGTGCACCAGCAGCCATAGCAAGCGCCCTGCTTGCCGAACAGATCCTCGAACTGAGGCCAAAGATCCGCGGTCAACGGCACGATTGTCAGCTTCGACATGCGTCCTCCCCTTTGTCGCTTGTGAGCGGCAACCCACTGCCCTAGAATTTGCGATGTTCCACTTATGTTCGCAATCATGCACGCGTCTGTCAACGATCCAAGCCACGGTTTCTGCCGCGACTGCCTGGCGCTTCAGCGCAGCGCGGGCATGCGCTGCAGCGCCTGCGGCAGCCCGCGCCTGGCGCGCCATCCGGAGCTTTATTCGCTTCGCATCGCGCATATCGATTGCGACGCCTTCTATGCCGCGGTGGAAAAGCGCGACAACCCGGAACTCAAGGACAAGCCGGTCATCATCGGCGGCGGCAAGCGCGGTGTGGTCTCCACCGCCTGCTACATCGCCCGAATCAATGGCGTGCGCTCGGCTATGCCCATGTTCAAGGCGCTGGAGGCCTGCCCCGAGGCGGTCGTCATAAAACCCGACATGGAGAAATACGTCCGCGTCGGCCGCGAGGTGCGCGCCATGATGCAGGCGCTGACGCCGCTGGTGGAGCCGCTGTCCATCGACGAGGCGTTTCTGGACCTCTCCGGCACCGAGCGCCTGCATGGCCACCCGCCGGCGCTGGTGCTGGCGCGATTCGCCCAAGCCGTGGAAAAGGAAATCGGCATCACCGTTTCGGCCGGCCTTTCCTACTGCAAGTTCCTCGCCAAGATCGCTTCCGACTTCCGCAAGCCGCGGGGCCTCTCGATCATCGGTGAGGCCGAGGCGGTGGGTTTCCTCGCCGAGCAGCCGGTGACCTTGATCTGGGGCGTCGGCAAGGCTTTTGCGGCCACGCTGGAACAGGACGGCATCCGCATGATCAGCCAGCTTCAGCGCATGGAGCGAGGCGAACTGATGCGCCGCTACGGCACCATGGGCGACCGGCTCTACCGGCTGGCGCGCGGGCAGGACGACCGCCGCGTGGTGCCGGATCACGACGCCAAGAGCGTGTCGGCCGAAACCACCTTCGACACCGACCTTGCCTCGGGCGCCGATCTCGTGCCGATCCTGCGGGCGCTGTCCGAAAAGGTTTCGGCGCGGTTGAAGAAGGCGGGCATCGCCGGGCGCACCGTGGTGCTGAAATTGAAGACTCACGACTTCAAGATCCGCACCCGCAACCGCCAGCTTGCCGACCCGACGCGGCTGGCCGACCGTATATTCCAGACCGGGCTGCAACTGCTCGAGAAGGAAACCGACGGGACGAAATACCGTCTCCTCGGCATCGGCGTCAGCGACCTGATGGACGCCGAGCGCGCCGATCCGCCGGACCTTGTCGACGTGCAGTCGCGAAAGCGCGCCCTGGCCGAAGGCGCCATCGATGCGCTGCGCGACAAGTTCGGCAAGAAGGCGGTGGAGACCGGCTATACCTTTGGCAAGGGCCGCAACGCACATCCGCCGGAGGATGTGGAGCGGTAGGCAGAGCACCGAAGCGCGGCGGCTAACCGGTCTCGGAGTTCATCCACGCGATACAAGGCGACAGGCGCTTTCTGCACCGCAGCGGCAGTTTTGGCCGACCGGCATGGGTCCCCGGAACCTCCGCACATCGCTTCGCTCGTGCTCCGGCCCGAGGATGACGGAGGTGGGGCGGCCGGCGCCAATCGTCAGCGTTGAGAGCCTGCCGGGCACCATCAATCTCAACTTGTTGAAGGTTCCTGTAGATTGTCGAATGTTGTTGGAGACGGCTTTGACGGCATGCCGAAGCCTTTCATCCCGTCGTCCTCGGGCCGAAGCACGAGCGCAGCGAAGTGCGGAGGTTCCGGGGACCCAGGCCTCGGACTCTCAGCAGGCAGTCCGGGGCAGGTTTCGTGTCAGCAAATTGTCCCGGGCGTGCTCCAGCAGGAGGATGACGGATAGGCCGCCGCCTATGCCCTACAACCCTTGCGCACAAATAGATCGGCAAGGACCGGGCGCAGCGCAAGCGGAAGGTCCTCGGCGATCAGGCCGGGGCCGAAGTGCCGCGCGGCCTCGCAATGGATCCATACGGCAGCGCAGGCCGCCTCGAAGGGTGGCATGCCCTGTGCCAAAAGCCCCGCGCAGAGGCCTGACAGCACGTCGCCGGAGCCGGCAGTGGCCAGAAGCGGTGTGCCGTTGGAGTTGATGGCGGCGCGGCCGTCCGGCGCGGCGATCACCGTGTCGGCGCCCTTGTAGACGACGACCGCTGCAGCACGCGCGGCCGCAGCCCGCGCTTTCTGAAGCTTCGAAAGCTTGGCATCGCCGGCAATGTCGGGAAACAGCCGCCGGAACTCGCCTTCGTGCGGCGTCAGGACCGCCTGCGGCGCGCCGGGGCGGCGCAGGGCCGCGCACAGCGCCTCCGGCTGCGGCGCCAGCGACGTCAGCCCGTCGGCGTCGAGCACCAGGCTTTCCGGTGCGCCCTCGGCCTCGGTAAGCAGGTCGAGCAGGAAGTCGCCGACCTCCGGTTCCGGCCCCAGGCCCGGACCATAGACCAGCGCCTGCGGCTTGCGCGCATCGAGGAAGTCCAGCACTTCGTCCAGCGTGTCGGCGTGGCGCAGCATGATCGACGTGAGATGCGCGCCGTTGACCGCCAGCGAGCGCGTGGGCGACAAGACGGTGACCGCCCCTGCCCCGACCCGCGCCGAGGCCATGGCCGCCATTCTGGCCGCCCCGGTCGCAGTCGGGGCGCCCGAAAACACGCCGACATGGCCGCGCCGGTATTTGTAGGTGTCGGACGCTGGCACCGGGAAATGCCTGAGCCAGACCTCCGGCGCGTTCTCGTAAGCGCGCGGGGCAATTTCGGCGATGACTCCGTCCGAAATACCGATGTCGACGACCACGACCTCGCCGCAAAGCTCGCTGCCCGGCAGGAGCAGGTGCCCCGGCTTCTTGCGCGCGAAGGTAACCGTGAGCGCGGCGGAAAAGGCATGGCCGAGCACCTGGCCGCTTTCGCCGGAGACGCCGGACGGCAAGTCGACGGCGATGACTGGCACCTTTTGGTCCGCCACGACCTTCACGGCGCGGGCGGCATCGTCGGACAACGGCTTGGAGAGACCGGCCCCATAGAGCGCATCGACGACCAGATCGCCGGGCTCGGGCAGGAACCCGGCCAGCGGGCGCGGCTCGACCGGATAGTCGGCGGCGGCGAGCGCCGCGTCGCTGCCGGCGCGCGGCGCGCCTTCAGCCCAGAGATGGACGGCGACGCCGGCCTCGGCCAGCAGCCGGGCCACCACATAGCCATCGCCGCCATTGTTGCCCGGCCCGCACAGCACATGGACAGCACGGGCGGCCGGAAAGCGGGCCAGCGCCAGCGCCGCAATTGCCCCACCGGCATTGGACATCAGGCCATAGCCGTCGAACGGGCCCCGTTGCATGGCGAGCCTGTCGGCGCTCGCCATTTCGCTCGGGGTCAAGATCTCATGCGACATGCCAGCGCCCCCACACAATCGGATGAGCTAATGACTACCACAACGCATCGTCGCCCAAAATGGCAGGTGAAGAGCGGAACAATCGTCCACCACGCCTAAAATTTAGGCAACCTGCCCAGTTTCGCGCCTTCATGGACAACTTCCAGTGCCTAAAAAGCAGAGCCTTTACACCGAACAACCTCGCGACGCCCCGGTGACGCAAGTTTTCACGACTAATCAGGCAGGAAACGAAAATTGTTGCAGCCGCAGGCAATTGGCACGCTTCCTGCTTTGAGAGGCGCAACGGGGTATAAACCCCTGTCCAGTTTAGCGGAGGCCGGAATTCACATGAAGAAGATCGAAGCGATCATCAAGCCGTTCAAGCTCGACGAGGTGAAGGAGGCCCTTCAGGAAGTCGGCCTGCAAGGCATAACGGTGACGGAAGCCAAGGGTTTCGGCCGCCAGAAAGGCCACACTGAGCTCTACCGCGGCGCCGAATATGTCGTCGACTTCCTGCCCAAGGTGAAGATCGAGGTGGTGCTGGGCGACGATGCCGTCGAGGCGGCCATCGAAGCTATCCGCAAGGCGGCCCAGACCGGCCGCATCGGCGACGGCAAGATCTTCGTCTCCAACATCGAGGAAGTGGTGCGCATCCGCACCGGCGAAACCGGCCCGAACGCCATCTGACGCACGGCCGCCTTCCAGAAATCCCGTTTCAACGTCATCACCATAGGAAAGCATGATATGACGACAGCCAAAGACATCCTCAGGCAGATCAAGGACAACGACGTCAAGTTCGTCGACCTGCGCTTCACCGACCCCAAGGGCAAGCTGCATCACGTGACGATGGACATCGCCGAGGTCGAGGAAGACATGTTTGCCGATGGCGTCATGTTCGACGGCTCGTCGATCGGCGGCTGGAAGGCGATCAACGAGTCCGACATGCTGCTGATGCCCGACCCGGAGACCGTCCATATGGACCCGTTCTTCGCGCAGTCGACCATGGTCATCCTGTGCGACGTGCTCGATCCGGTTTCCGGCGAGGCTTACAACCGCGACCCGCGCAGCATCGCCAAGAAGGCCGAGGCCTACATGAAGGCCGAGGGCATCGGCGACACCCTCTTCGTAGGCCCGGAAGCCGAGTTCTTCGTCTTCGACGACGTCAAGTACAAGGCCGACCCGTACAACACCGGCTTCAAGCTCGATTCGAGCGAACTGCCGTCCAACGACGACACCGATTACGAGACCGGCAATCTCGGCCATCGTCCGCGCATCAAGGGCGGCTACTTCCCGGTCCCGCCGATCGATTCCGCGCAGGACATGCGCTCGGAAATGCTGACCGTGCTGACCGAGATGGGCGTGCGCGTGGAGAAGCATCACCACGAGGTGGCTGCCGCCCAGCACGAGCTCGGCGTCAAGTTCGACACGCTGGTTCGCAACGCCGACAAGATGCAGCTCTTCAAATATGTCGTGCACCAGGTAGCCAACGCCTACGGCAAGACCGCGACCTTCATGCCGAAGCCGGTTTTCGGCGACAACGGCTCGGGCATGCATGTGCATCTGTCGATCTGGAAGGACGGCAAGCCGACCTTCGCGGGCAATGAATATGCCGGCCTGTCGGAAAACTGCCTCTACTTCATCGGCGGCATCATCAAGCACGCCAAGGCCATCAACGCCTTCACCAACCCGCTGACCAACTCCTACAAGCGTCTGGTTCCGGGCTATGAGGCGCCGGTGCTGCTGGCCTATTCGGCGCGCAACCGCTCGGCCTCCTGCCGCATCCCCTTCGGCACCTCGCCCAAGTCGAAGCGCGTGGAAATCCGCTTCCCCGATCCGGGCGCGAACCCCTATTTCGCCTTCGCAGCCCTGCTGATGGCCGGGCTCGACGGCATCAAGAACAAGATCCACCCCGGCCATCCGATGGACAAGGACCTGTACGACCTGCCGCCGAAGGAGCTGAAGAAGATCCCGACCGTGTGCGGCAGCCTGCGCGAGGCGCTACAGAGCCTCGACAAGGACCGCGCCTTCCTGAAGGCCGGCGGCGTGTTTGACGACGACCAGATCGACAGCTTCATCGAGCTGAAGATGGCCGAGGTGATGCGCTTCGAAATGACGCCGCACCCGGTCGAGTTCGACATGTACTACTCGGTGTAAGCTTTTATAATCTCAATGGAAAAGGCCCCGGAGCAATCCGGGGCCTTTTTCGTTTTCGGGTGTATATGCGGGACTGGCCAGGCCAGAAGCGCCATGGTGTGCCGAAGCGCGAAGACAAAAAGCCCGGAGTTGCCTTCGGGCTTTTTTGCCGCTCCCCTGCCCAAAACTCAGGCCGCCGCCTTCTTCTCCGAGAGGGTCGGCACTGCGGAAATGGTCTTCAGGATCTGCGAGGCGATCTGGTACGGGTCACCCTGCGAATTCGGGCGGCGATCTTCCAGATAACCGCGATAGCCGTTGCGGACGAAGCCGTGCGGCACGCGGATGGATGCGCCGCGGTCGGCCACGCCGTAGGTGAAGACGTGGATCGAGGCCGTCTCGTGCTTGCCGGTCAGGCGCAGATGGTTGTCGGGGCCGTAGACCGCGATATGGTCGGCGCGCGCATCGGCAAATGCGGCCATGATGGCCTCGAAATACTCCTTGCCGCCAACCTCGCGCATGAAGGCGGTGGAGAAATTGGCATGCATGCCCGAGCCGTTCCAGTCGCTGTCGCCGAGCGGCTTGCAGTGATATTCGACGTCGACGCCGTATTTTTCCGTCAGGCGCTGCAGCAGGTAGCGGGCCAGCCAGATCTCGTCGGCCGCCTTCTTCGAGCCCTTGCCGAAGACCTGGAATTCCCACTGGCCCTTGGCCACCTCGGCATTGATGCCTTCGTGGTTGATGCCGGCGGCGAGGCAGATGTCGAGATGCTCCTCCACGATCTGGCGGGCGATGCTGCCGACGTTCTGGTAGCCGACGCTGGTGTAATACGGGCCCTGCGGCGCTGGATAGCCGTTTTCGGGGAAGCCGAGCGGGCGACCGTCCTTGTAGAGGAAATATTCCTGCTCGAAGCCGAACCAGGCGCCCTCGTCATCGAGCACCGTGGCGCGCGTGTTGGACGGATGCGGCGTGACGCCGTCCGGCATCATGACCTCGCACATGACCAGAATGCCGTCCTTGCGCGCAGGATCGGGATAGACCGCGACCGGCTTCAGCACGCAGTCGGAGCTACGGCCTTCAGCCTGCTTGGTCGAGCTGCCGTCAAAGCCCCACAGGGGCAGTTGCTCCAGCGTCGGGAACTCGGCGTATTCCTTGACCTGGGTCTTCCCACGAAGATTGGGCGTCGGCGTATATCCATCCAGCCAAATATACTCGAGCTTGTACTTCGTCATGCGAACCTCTCAAAATCTGCCTTCGGCCATTGGCGGCCGTCCGACAAATTGAAATGCAAGCCGCGTGCCAAACGAAAAAAGCCGCCTCTGCGCGGGAGGCGCAGATGCGGCTGGAGAGAAGCGCGCAAAAACTAGGCAGTTTGCGATTTTTGGGCGGACAGGCTGCACAATCGGCGTGCGGCCCATGCATCGTGCGACGTGGTCAACTCGCGGAGAGCGCGTGCAGAAGGTCGACGGCGGCCATCATGTCGCGCTGGCGGTTGTTGCGGCGCGCAACGGCCTCGGCATCCTGGCCCCACTGCTCGATCTGCCAGTCCTCGTCGACATGAGCGGCCGCCCAGGCTTCTTCCGCCGTGAGTTCGCCGGTCTCGACGGCCAGCGCCAGCAGCGCCGAGCCGGTCAACGTCGTCATCAGGTGCATTGCGGCAAGCCGCAGGGGCTCGCTCCGCTGGCTGAGATGGATGCCCACCGCACCGATCGCCTCGCGCGGCTGCTCCACATGCATGACGCCCTCGGCCAGCACGAAGCGCGCGCCGAGCGACGCACGCGCCCAGTCGAGCACGCCGTCCCAGGCCTCGTTCTGGCGCGCCACGAGCCCCTCGGGGGCCTCGGCGCGGTAGCAGAGAAGGTCGGACGAGGCGAAGCGCAATATGTCCTCCAGCACGGCCTGGGGATCGGTTGCTACGCCGTCTATGGCCGTGTTGACCAGCCGGGTGACAGGCATGGTCATCGGGTCGATGCGCTCTTCCTGTGCGGCGAATTCCTTTGCGACAAGCTCGGCTGCAGCGGCCGTGGGCAGCACCAGCAGCGCCTTGGTGGGCGTGCGGACGGGCTTGCCATCAAGATGCACGGCAAAGCCTTCCTCAACCGGAGCGACCGAGGCCTCCTTGTAGAAGCGCTTGGGCAATTGCCGCTTGAGCTGGCCCTGCGCCCGGCGCACCGGGTCGGGATCGGACAAGAGATCGTGGGCTTCGAGATCGTTCAAAAGTTCGCGCATGATATCCTCACAACGGCAGCGGCGGCTGGCTGGACTGCACGGGGCATCGCCCGAAGGCAATCGGCCCTGGCCGCCGAAAAATCTTCGCGCTCGCCGGCATGCCGGGGCGATGTCGAAGGTCGGGGCTTGGCGGGACTGGAAGCCCCACTATCCGGCAGACCCCAACTATATAGGTCCTCGCGGCCGGATACGCAGCCCGCGGCGCGGCGGCCAGTGACGGCGCCTACCTCCTGCGATGCCGGCCCGGCAGGCGCCAGGATCAAGGCCAGGTTCAAGCCTCTTCCTCGCCGCTCGCCTCGTCGAAGCCGAGCAGGTTCCAGCTCTGGCGCATATGCGGCGGCAGCGGGGCGGTGACGTCGATCACGCCTTGGTCGGGGTGCGGAATGCGGATGCGCCGCGCATGGAGATGCAGGCGGTTCTGCATGCCGCCGGGAAAATCCCAATTGGTGTCGGCCTCGAAATATTTCGGATCGCCGATGATGGGGCAACCGATATGGGCGGCGTGCACGCGCAGCTGGTGGGTGCGGCCAGTGTGCGGCTCCATCTCCAGCCAGGCCAGGCGCTGCGCCGCCTGCTCGATGACGCGATAGTAGGACACGGCGTGGTCGGCGCCACGTTCGCCATGCTTAGCCACCCGCACGCGGTCGCCATCCGGCGTCGCTTCCTTGATCAGCCAGGTGGAGATCTTGTCTTCGCGCTTCTTGGGAACGCCCTTGACCAGCGCCCAATAGGTCTTCTTGGCGTCGCGGCCGCGGAATGCTTCGGCGAGCTTCATCGCCGCAAGGCGCGTGCGCGCCACCACCAGCACACCGGACGTGTCGCGGTCCAGCCGGTGCACGAGACGCGGCTTCTCGCCCTTCTGGTTGCGCCAGGCTTCAAGCATGTCGTCGACATGGCGCGAGACGCCGGAGCCGCCCTGCACGGCGAGCCCTGCGGGCTTGTTGAAGACGAAAACCTTCGGGTCTTCGTAGAGCAGCATCTGCGCCAGCACGTCGCCGTCGTCCTGGTTGCGCATCGTGCGCGCGGTCAGCGGGCCATCGCCTTTCTTGTCGACGCCAAGCGGCGGCACGCGGATCAACTGGCCCGGTTCCACACGCGTGTCGGCCTTGGCGCGGCCGCCGTCGATACGGACCTGACCGGAGCGCAACAGCTTCTGAAGCTGCACGAAACCCAGTCCCGGGAAATGGGTCTTGAACCAGCGGTCGAGCCGCATGCCCGACTCGCCGGCTTCAACCTTGATCTGCTCTACGCCTGCCATTTTCATCTAGTCCATTTGCTCGGCGGGCAACGGCCAAAGCCTGCTGCAATCCGCGATCCCGAAACCGGGAAAGAATATTGCCCACGGCCTCGACAAGCCCAAACGGCCTGCCCGAAACCATGGGCGCGATGCCCCGCCTTGTTTCCGTCTTCACATCGTTCCGTGCCAATCGTTTCGCAACACTCGGAACGATGTTCAGTGGGCCTCTGCCCCGTCTATTTGGCCGGCGCCGACTTCGGGTTGCGCGAGCCGATCATCTTCCAGTTCTTGTAGAACATCGCCTTCATGCGGTCGACGCTGATCGAGATACCCGACAGCAGCATGGACAGGAAGCCTGGCACCGGAGACGGGCGGATGATGTCCATGAACACGCAGTAGCGGCGACCGTCATGCTCGTTCACCGAACGGTGCAGCAGCGTGTCGTCGAAGATGAACAGCGGGTTCTGGTACCAGAACTGCTTGGCATCGCCGCACTCGATGAAGATCTGGTCGGTCTTGGCCGGCCTTAGATTGTAGAGCACGCGCAGCGTGAGCCGCAGCGGACCGAAGTGGTAGGAAGTCGATTCGCGGCCGCTGAACACCGATACCGCGATGGTGCGGATGTATTTGAACTTCCGGGTGAACTCCGGAACGTTGTCGATGTGCTGCTTGCCGTACCACTGGTAGACATACATGCCGCGCCGGCCGCTTTCGAAATTGGCGTCGATGTCGGCGATGATCTCGGCCTGCCTGCTCTTGAAAACGTCCAGGACCTCATCGACCTCGCGGCGGTAGTCGTCGGGAAACTGTTCCAGCTTCCACACGCCCCAGTTCTTGTAGGAGAGAAGGTCGACCAGCAGGTTGAAGGGCGACAGAAACCAGGTGAACAGGCCGTTGCCGGCGAAGTAGAGGCTGAAAAGCTGGCCGTTCTTGCGATCGTTGCGCATGACGTCGATCAGCCCGCACAGGATGAACAGCGCGGTGATGATCGGAATGAAATAGAAGGCCACAGCCAGAACGACTACGGCAATGCCGATCTTGCGAACGGTCTTGAGCGACTTCTTGTCCATTTTGCTACCGGGAAAAGCGGAATGATGGGCCGTGTTTACGAAATTAAAAG
Organism: Mesorhizobium sp. KR1-2; assembly: GCF_040045035.1. NCBI lineage: Bacteria > Pseudomonadati > Pseudomonadota > Alphaproteobacteria > Hyphomicrobiales > Phyllobacteriaceae > Mesorhizobium > Mesorhizobium sp. KR1-2. The sequence continues at coordinate 91,250 of NZ_JBDZDS010000006.1, forward strand.
GATAAAGGCCAGCGTCATGCGGGAGGCGGGTTTTGCCCGGCGGGCTACTTTTCGCGCGCCCTCTCGCTGCGAAGCTTCGCCCAATAATCCAGCCGCTTCCTGATCTCGCGCTCGAAACCGCGTTCGGGCGGATCGTAGAAAGTGTGGCGGCCCATCTTCTCGGGGAAATAGTCCTGTCCGGAAAAGGCCTCGGGCGTGTCGTGGTCGTATTGATAGCCCTTGCCGTAGTCCTCTTCCTTCATGAGCTTGGTGGGCGCGTTGAGGATATGGCGCGGCGGCAAGAGCGAGCCATGTTCCTTGGCCGCCCGCATTGCGCCCTTGAAGGCGGTGTAGACGGCGTTGGATTTCGGCGCGGTGGCCAGATAGACGCAGGCCTGCGCGAAGGCGAGCTCGCCCTCGGGCGAGCCGAGATAGTCGTAGGCGTCCTTGGCGGCGTTGGCGATGACCAGCGCCTGCGGGTCGGCAAGGCCGATGTCCTCCACCGCCATGCGCACCAGTCGGCGGCCGATATAGAGCGGGTCCTCGCCGGCATCGAACATGCGCGACAGGTAGTAGAGAGCGGCATCAGGGTCGGAGCCGCGCACCGACTTGTGCAGCGCCGAGATCAGGTTGTAGTGGCCGTCCTGTCCCTTGTCGTAGATGGGCGCACGCCGCTGGACGATGCGCTGCAGGCCCTCGGCGTCGAAGACTTCGCCGGGCTTGGCCGCGCGCCAGACTTCCTCGGCAAGCGTCAGAGAAGCGCGGCCGTCGCCATCGGCCATGCGGATCAGCACCGCCCTCGCCTCGCCGTCGAGCGGCAGCGGCTTGCCTTCCACCTCCTCGGCGCGGGCAAGCAGTTTTGAGATGCTGTCGTCGCCGAGAGAACGGAAGACCAGCACTCGCGCCCGCGACAGGAGAGCCGCGTTGAGCTCGAAGGACGGGTTTTCGGTGGTGGCGCCGACCAGAACCACGGTTCCATCCTCCATGACCGGAAGAAAAGAATCCTGCTGGGCACGGTTGAAGCGATGGATCTCGTCGACAAAGAGCAGGGTCTGGCGGCCGTTGGCGCGGCGCAGGCGCGCGGTGTCGAAGACCTTCTTCAGGTCGGCTACACCGGAGAAGATCGCCGAAATCTGCTCGAAGGCCAGATGCGTCTCGCCGGCCAGAAGCCGCGCCACCGTGGTCTTGCCGGTGCCGGGAGGGCCCCAGAAGATCATCGAGCCGAGCGATCCGGAGCTGATCATGCGCGTCAGCGCGCCGTCCTCGCCGGTCAGGTGTTCCTGACCGACGACCTCGGCGAGGCTTGCCGGACGCAGGCGGTCGGCCAGCGGGCGTCCGGGCGATGCCCTTTCAGGTTCGGCGGCCTGGAATAGATCGGCCATGGCGGTCCTCAGTAGCGCAGCACCTGGTTCAGCAGCTGCCCATCACGTTCGATGATGAATTTCCACCAACGGGTCTTCTGCGCGGCGACCTGCTGAAGCTGTTCGGGCTTGTCGATGGTCACGTCGTTCACCTGGCGCACGATGTCGCGCGGGAGCAGGCCGAGTTGAGCGGCGGGCGAGTTGCGCTGGATGTCCACGATGGTCACACCAGTGGCCTCCGAGGGCATGCCCAAGCGCTGCGCCAGGCGCGGCGACAGCGACGCAACCTTGGTGCCGGCGAAGGGGCTGCTGCCGCCGATACTGATCTCGACCGACGAGGCTCCCTCGGGCGGGCGCACCGGCGTGATCTGGACCGTCTTTTCCGCACCCTGGCTGAGTACGCCGAGCGCCGCCCGATTGCCGATGGAGATCGTCGCCAGTCGATAGCCGAGCGCGTCGACATGCTCGATCGCGATGCCGTTAAGCGAGAGCACGACGTCGCCCGGCTTCAGGCCGGCTTCCGCCGCCGGCCCATTCGGCGCGACGGAAGAGACAAGGGCGCCGGAGGGCTGCTGCATGCCGAGCGATTCGGCGATTGCCGCGGTCACGGGCTCGAAGGTGGCGCCGATGAAGGGCCGCTCGAAATAGTCCCTGCCCTGCTTGGCGGATTCGACCACCGCCCGCACCATGTTGGAGGGAATGGCGAAGCCGATGCCGATGGAGCCGCCGCTGCGGCTGTAGATGGCCGTATTGATGCCGACGAGCTGGCCGGTCATGTTGATGAGCCCACCGCCGGAATTGCCCGGATTGATCGCCGCGTCGGTCTGGATGAAGAAGCCGAAATCCGATACGCCGATGTGGCTACGCGCTAGCGCCGAAACAATGCCGCTGGTGGTGGTCTGACCGACGCCGAACGGATTGCCGATGGCAAGCACGAGATCGCCCACCTCGAGCGCGTCGGAATCGCCCACCGGGATCACCGGAAAAGGCTTGTCGCCTTCGATCTTCAGCACGGCGAGGTCGAGCGACTCATCCTTGAGCAGAACCTTGGAAGGGAATTCGCGCCCGTCGGAGGTCGCGACCTTCACCTCGTCAGCATCCTTGATCACATGGTTGTTGGTGACCACGATGCCGCTGGGATCGACCAGCACGCCGGAACCCAGCGACGACTGCATGCGCTGCGGCGCCTGGCGGCCGAAGAACTGCTCGAACAGCGGATCTCCCGCAAAGGGCGAGCGCACCCGCACCTGCTGCGAGGCATAAACATTGACCACGGCCGGCGCGGTTTCCTTCACCAGAGGCGCGAAGGAGAGCTGCAGTTCGGCGTTACCGAAGGGCAGCCGCTTGCCCTGCGGCGCGGGCGCCGGCAGCGTCTGCTCGCCCTTGCCCAGTAGATCGGACAGCACTTCCTTGAGGCCGGGATCCTCCTTGGGGGCCGGCGCCTCCTGCTTGTCTGCCGGCGGCGGTGCGTCCTCGGCGAACGCCGGCGCGGCCACAAACGGCGCGGCGACGAACCAGGCTGCAGTCAAAAGGCGAAGCAATGTTTTCGCGACCATGCGAATCCTCCAAAGCGAGCGCGCGCCATTGTCACGACGATTGTGCAAAATGAAAGACTTCGCTCGAGGTTTCTTGATCCGGGCAGGTCAAAGCCGCGGACCGATTGGCAGCAGCCGACCCTGATCATGAGCCGATCCTGCCCGAAATGCAAAAAGGGGCCGCAAGGGCCCCTTCCCGCGTTTTCCGGTGATACAAAGCCGATTATGCGGCTTCGGATTCCGAAGTGGCTTCCTCGGCCGCAGTGCGGGCGTGGTCGGCAGCGCCCTTGGCGGAGGTGTCGCGTTCGACGAACTCGATGACGGCCATCGGGGCGTTGTCGCCGTGACGGAAGCCCGCCTTCATGATGCGCAGATAGCCGCCGTTGCGGGTGGCATAGCGCGGGGCAATCGTGTCGAACAGGCGCTTGACGACCGGCTCGTTGCCGATCTGGGCGATGACCTGACGGCGGGCGTGCAGGTCGCCGCGCTTGCCGAGCGTGACGAGCTTCTCGACGATCGGACGCAGGTCCTTCGCCTTCGGCAGGGTGGTGACGATCTGCTCGTGCTCGATCAGCGAGACGGCCAGGTTGGCAAACATTGCCTTGCGGTGGCTAGAACTGCGGCCCAGCCGGCGGCCGGCGAATCCATGGCGCATGGCTTACTCCTTCAAATCTTGGTTCGAGAGGCCTTCGCCTCAGTATTGATCTTCGTAACGCTTGGCGAGATCTTCGATGTTCTCCGGCGGCCAGTCGGCCACTTCCATGCCGAGATGGAGACCCATCGCAGCCAGAACTTCCTTGATCTCGTTCAGCGACTTGCGACCGAAGTTCGGGGTGCGCAGCATCTCCGCCTCGGTCTTCTGGATCAGGTCGCCGATATAGACGATGTTGTCGTTCTTCAGGCAGTTGGCCGAACGCACCGAAAGCTCGAGTTCGTCGACCTTCTTGAGCAGCGCCGGGTTGAACGCCAGCTCGGTAACCGCCTCGGCGGCAGCTTCCTTCTGCGGCTCTTCGAAGTTGACGAACAGGCCAAGCTGGTCCTGCAGGATGCGCGCCGCGAAAGCGACGGCGTCCTCGCCCGTCACCGAGCCGTTGGTCTCGATGGCCATGGTCAGCTTGTCGTAGTCGAGAACCTGGCCCTCACGGGTGTTTTCGACCTTGTACGAAACCTTCTTGACCGGTGAGTAGAGGCTGTCGACGGGGATGAGCCCGATCGGAGCGTCTTCGGCGCGGTTGCGGTCAGCCGGAACATAGCCCTTGCCGGTGTCGACGGTGAACTCCATGCGGATCTCGGCGCCCTCGTCCAGCGTGCAGATGACGTGGTCGGGGTTGAGGATCTCGACGTCGCCAACCGTCTGGATGTCGCCGGCGAGCACGGCACCCGGGCCCTGCTTGCGAACGACCATGCGCTTGGGGCCATCGCCTTCCATACGGATGGCGATTTCCTTGATGTTCAGCACGATGTCGGTGACGTCTTCGCGCACACCGGCGATCGAGGAGAATTCATGCAGAACGCCGTCGATCTGCACGGCCGTGACAGCCGCACCGCGCAGCGACGACAGCAGCACGCGGCGAAGCGCGTTGCCGAGCGTCAGGCCGAAACCGCGCTCGAGCGGCTCGGCAACAAGCGTCGTCAGGGTCTTGTTCTTAGACGAGAACTCGATCTTGTTCGGCTTGATCAGTTCCTGCCAGTTCTTCTGGATCATTTTGTCTTCCTTCCGTTTCCCTGCACCATCCAATCGTGACAGGCGATCTGGAAAAATCGCATGAGCGCAGGATTACGCTCATGCGAATGTAAAGCAATGAACTTAGACGCGACGCTTCTTGCGCGGGCGGCAGCCATTGTGCGGGATCGGCGTCACGTCACGGATCGACGTGATGGTGAAACCGCCAGCCTGCAGGGCGCGCAGAGCCGATTCACGACCCGAGCCGGGGCCGCAAACCTCGACCTCAAGGGTGCGCATGCCGTGTTCCTGGGCCTTCTTGGCAACGTCTTCGGCAGCCATCTGGGCAGCGAACGGGGTCGACTTGCGCGAACCCTTGAAGCCCTGGGCACCGGCCGACGACCAGGCAATGGTGTTGCCCTGCGCATCGGTGATGGTGATCATGGTGTTGTTGAAGGTCGAGTTGACGTGGGCGACGCCCGACGAGATGTTCTTACGTTCGCGACGGCGAATACGTGCGGCTTCCTTGGCCATTTCAGTCCTTTCAAGTGATCTCTACGCCGCCGTAATACCAGCGGCTACACCTCAGATCCGGCTAGCGAAACAGCGGGCGACGACCGGGAAATCCCACCTCGCTGCCCGCTATCCTCTATCCGATCTTACTTCTTCTTGCCGGCGATGGCCTTTGCAGGGCCCTTGCGGGTGCGCGCATTGGTGTGCGTGCGCTGGCCGCGAACCGGCAGGGAGCGACGATGACGCAGGCCGCGGTAGCAGCCGAGATCCATCAGACGCTTGATGTTCATCGAAACTTCGCGACGCAGGTCGCCTTCAACCTGGTAGTCGCGGTCGATGGTCTCGCGGATCGCCAGAACTTCAGCGTCCGTGAGCTGATTGACGCGGCGCTCGGCCGGGATGCCAACCTTCTCGATGATCTCGGTAGCGAACTTCGCGCCGATGCCGTGGATGTACTGAAGCGCAATAACGACGCGCTTGTTGGTAGGAATGTTGACGCCAGCTATACGGGCCATCTTCTTCTCCATTTGGGGCCGGCCTGAGCCGGCGGCTGCGTTACCCCGCGTCCGGTGGAGGCCGGCCCTTGCGGGTGTTCCTATTTCAATGCGATCGGCATGGCCTCATGGGACCGGGCGGTTCGCGCCTGATTGGGAGACGCGCCGCTATAGTCCACAAGGCCGAATTAGTCAACTGCCCGCCTTATCTTGCGCGAGCAGCCTCCGAAAGGATGCCTTCGATCTCGGCGGTGACGACATCAATGTCGGCCATGCCGTCGATCGTCTTCAGTTCGCCTGTCCCGGCATAGTAGGCCGAAAGCGGCGCGGTCTTCTCGCGGTATTCGCTGAGCCGCTTCTTGAACGACTCGGGATTGTCGTCGGCACGGACCTGACCGCCGGCGGCGATCGTCTCGGCCACACGCTTCTCCATCCTCTTGAGCAGAGCCGATTCGTCGACCTTGAGCTCGATCACAGCATCAAGCTGCTGGCCCTTACCAGCCAGGATGCCCGTCAGTGCCTCGGCCTGCGCGACCGTGCGCGGAAAACCGTCGAGGATGAAGCCCCTCCGGCAGTCCGACTCGTCGACTCGCTCGGAGACGATCTGGTTGACGATCTCGTCGGACACCAGCTGGCCGGCGTCCATGACGGCCTGGGCGCGCTTGCCCACTTCGGTTCCAGCCTTGACGGCCGCACGCAGCATGTCGCCGGTCGACAACTGCGGAATGCCATGCTTCTCGACCAGTCGCTGCGCTTGCGTTCCCTTACCCGCCCCCGGCGGTCCGAGCAGTATCAGCCTCATCTTCCCCTCTTGCCCCCGCGGAGCTTCGACTTCTTGATCAGCCCCTCATATTGATGGGCAATCAGATGTCCCTGAATCTGTGCAACGGTGTCAAGTGTGACACTTACGACGATCAGCAGCGAAGTACCGCCCAGATAGAACGGAACGCCGGTCGCCGAAATCAGGAATTCAGGCAGAAGACACACGAGGACGAGGTAAATGGCACCGATGACGGTGATGCGGGTGAGCACGTAGTCGATGTACTCGGCCGTGCGCTCGCCAGGACGGTAGCCGGGGATGAAGCCGGAATGCTTCTTCAGCTGGTCGGCCGTTTCCTTCGGGTTGAAGACGATCGCCGTGTAGAAGAACGCAAAGAACACGATCATCGAGGCGTAGAAGAGCATGTAGAGCGGCTGGCCATGGCCGAGTGCGGCCAGGATGCTGCTCGCCCAACCCGGCATCGACTGCGTGTTGGAGAAGCCAGCGACGGTGGCCGGCAGCAGCAACAGCGACGACGCGAAGATCGGCGGAATGACGCCCGAGGTGTTGAGCTTGAGCGGCAGGTGCGAGGTGTCGCCCTGGAACATGCGGTTGCCGACCTGGCGCTTCGGATACTGGATCAGAAGGCGGCGCTGGGCGCGCTCGAAGAACACGATGGCCGCAATCACGACGATCGCCAGGATGATGATGCCGATGATCAGGCCGGTCGACAGAGCGCCGGTGCGGCCAAGTTCCAGCGTGCCGCCGATGGCATGCGGAAGGCCGGCGACGATGCCGGAGAAGATGATCAACGAAATGCCGTTGCCAATGCCGCGTGCAGTGATCTGCTCGCCGAGCCACATCAGGAACATGGTGCCGCCGACCAGCGTGATAACGGTGGAGGCGCGGAAGAACAGGCCCGGATCGGTGACGATGCCGTTGCCACTCTCAAGTCCGACCGAGATACCGTAGGCCTGGACGAGAGCGAGCAGCACCGTGCCGTAGCGGGTGTACTGGTTGATGATCTTGCGGCCCTGCTCGCCTTCCTTCTTCAGCGCCTCAAGCGACGGAATCACCGACGTCATGAGCTGCATGATAATGGAGGCGGAAATGTAGGGCATGATGCCCAGGGCAAAGATCGCCATGCGGCCGACGGCGCCGCCGGCGAACATGTTGAACATGCCGAGCACGCCACCCGCCTGCTGGGTGAAGGCGTGGGCAAAGGCTTCCGGGTTGATACCGGGAAGCGGGATATAGGTGCCGAGTCGGTAGACCAGCAACGCGCCCAGGGTAAACCAGATGCGCTTCTTCAGATCCTCGGCCTTGGCGAAGGCTGCGAAATTCAGATTGGATGCAAGTTGCTCAGCAGCCGATGCCATGCATAATTCTCCGCTTAATCACGTTCGAAAGCCCGCACGAGGCGGGCACGTGTCGACGAAGCCACGAGATAGGCTTCGGGCGGTAAAGATGCAAGCGGCCGCTCGAAGGGGCGGCCGCTTGATCCGGGATTGTTACTCGGCGGAAGCCGCTGCCGCGGGCAGCTTTACCGATCCGCCGGCCTTTTCCACCTTCTCGACAGCCGCCTTGGAGGCGCCTGCGATGTCGAAGGACACCTTCGCGGTCAGCTCGCCGTCGCTCAGCAGACGCACGCCGTCCTTGGCGCGGCGAATCACGCCAGCCTGGACGAGGACTTCAGCCGTCACGGTTTCCTTGGCGTCGAGCTTCTTGGCATCGATCGCAGCCTGGATGCGGGCCAGCGACACCGTCACGAAATCCTTCGCGAAGATGTTGTTGAAGCCACGCTTCGGCAGGCGACGATAGAGCGGCATCTGGCCGCCCTCGAAGCCGTTGATGGCCACGCCCGAACGGGACTTCTGACCCTTCACGCCGCGCCCGCCAGTCTTGCCTGAGCCCGAGCCGATGCCGCGGCCGACGCGCTTCTTGGAGTGGGTCGCGCCTTCGTTGTCACGCAGTTCGTTGAGTTTCATCGTTTTTCTCCTGCGCCCGGCTTACTTCTCGTCGACGACGCGGACGAGATGCTGCACGGCGGCGATCATGCCGCGAACAGCCGGGGTGTCCTCGAGGGTGCGACGGCGATGCATCTTGTTGAGGCCGAGGCCGATCAGCGTCGCGCGCTGTTCCTGCGGACGGCGGATCGGGCTGCCGATCTGCTCGACCGTGATGGTCTTGGTAGCATTCTTTGCCATGGTCGTAATCCTTCCCCTTCCGGCTTACTCGTCGGCAGCAACGGCTGCGCCGCGACGTGCCTGGAGGGTCGAGTACTTGATGCCGCGGTGAGCAGCCACATCCTTCGGATGCATCTGGTTCTTCAGCGCGTCGAAGGTCGCGCGCACCATGTTGTACGGGTTCGAGGAACCCATCGACTTGGCGACGACGTCCTGCATGCCGAGCGTCTCGAAGACGGCGCGCATCGGACCACCGGCGATGATACCGGTACCGGCCTTGGCGGTGCGCAGCAGAACGCGGCCAGCGCCGTGGCGACCTGCGACGTCATGATGCAGCGTGCGACCCGAACGCAGCGGCACGAAGATCATGTCGCGCTTGGCAGCTTCAGTGGCTTTGCGGATGGCTTCCGGCACTTCGCGCGCCTTGCCATGGCCGAAACCGACGCGGCCCTTCTGGTCGCCGACGACGACGAGTGCGGCAAAGCCGAAGCGACGGCCGCCCTTCACCACCTTGGCGACGCGATTGATATGGACGAGCTTGTCGACAAATTCGCTGTCGCGCTCTTCGCGGTCACGGCTGCGCTCGCGATCGCGGCCGCCTTCCCTACGTTCTTGTGCCATTTTCCTGATCCTTATTCTTTTCCGGAAGCACGGGGGTTAAAAACTGAAGTCCGGCGTCTATAACGTCGCCGGACTTATTTCAACTGGGCAATCATGCGAACGGGCGCAAAGCGCCCGTCCAAGATTGCGATCAGAAGCTGAGGCCAGCCTCGCGTGCGGCCTCGGCGAGAGCCTTCACGCGGCCGTGATAGATGTAAGGTCCGCGGTCGAAGACCACTTCCTTGACGCCTGCCTTGAGAGCGCGCTCTGCCAGTAGCTTGCCGACAGCGGCAGCGGCAGCGGCATCGGCGCCGGTCTTGAGGGAGCCCTTGAGCTCCTTCTCCAGGGTCGAAGCGGCAGCGACGGTGTGGCCCTTCGAATCATCGATGAGCTGCGCGTGGATGTTCTTCGACGAGCGATAGACCGACAGGCGCAGACGGTCACCGGAGACCTTCTTGAGCTGACGGCGGACGCGCGCGGCGCGACGCTGGGTGGATTCCTTGGAAACCATTTATGTTCGTTCCTTGCCTTCTGAACGGGCACGGCCATGTGCGGTAGGCGCAAACCGCCTCCCGCGACCGAGCACCGCGGCTTACTTCTTCTTGCCTTCTTTGCGGACGATCGTCTCGCCGGCGTACTTGACGCCCTTGCCCTTGTAGGGCTCGGGGCCACGGTACTTGCGGATCTCGGCCGCAACCTGGCCGACCACCTGCTTGTCGAGGCCCGACACGACGATCTCGGTCGGCTTCGGCACGCTGATGGTGATGCCTTCCGGCGTCTGGTAGACGACGTCGTGGCTGAAACCGAGCGCCAGCTGCAGGTTCTTGCCCTGCATGGCGGCACGGTAACCAACGCCGCTGATCTCGAGCTTCTTCTCGAAGCCGTCCTTCACGCCAGTGAGGATGTTGACGATCTGGGTACGCGACATGCCCCACTTGGAGCGGGCGTCCTTGGAGTCATCGCGCGGCTGAACGGCGATTTCGCCGTTCTCGAAGTTCACGAGCACCTCGTCGTTCACTACGAACTTGAGCTCGCCCTTGGGGCCCTTCGCCGTGACAGTCTGACCATTGACGGTCGCGGTCACGCCGGCCGGCACCTGAACGGGTTTCTTACCAATACGAGACATGTTTCTTGTCCTCGTTCTTTCTGTCTTATGCCCGCCCGATCAGAACACCTGGCAGAGGATTTCCCCGCCGACGTTCTGTTCGCGCGCTTCATGGTCCGCCATGACGCCCTTCGGCGTCGACAGGATCGAAATGCCGAGGCCGTTGGCGACGTTCGGGATCGACTTGACCGAAACGTAGACGCGGCGGCCGGGCTTCGACACGCGAGCGATGTCGCGGATGACCGGGGTGCCATCGAAATACTTCAGTTCGATCTCGATTTCCGACTTGCCGTTGCCGTAGTCGACCTGGCTGTAGTCGCGGATGTAGCCTTCCGACTTCAGCACGTCCAGGACGCGGGTGCGCAGACGCGAGGCCGGAGTCGAGACCTTGGTCTTCTTACGGCCGCAGGCGTTGCGGATGCGGGTCAGCATATCGCCGAGAGGATCACTAAGAGACATAGCGTGTGCTCCTTACCAGCTCGACTTGACGAGACCGGGCACCGCGCCCAGCGAGCCGAGTTCGCGCAGTGCAATGCGCGACATCTTCAGTTTGCGATAATAGGCGCGCGGACGACCGGTGACCTCGCAACGATTGCGGATACGGGTCTTGGCCGAATTGCGCGGCAGGGCGGAGAGCTTCAGCTGGGCGCGGAAGCGCTCTTCCATCGGCACTTCCTTGTCCATGACCGTGGCCTTGAGGGCCTTACGCTTGGCAGCGTACAGGTCCACAAGCTTCCGGCGCCTGTTGTTCTTCTCGACTGAGCTGGTCTTTGCCATTTCAGATAAATCCTTTTCTCGCTGCCGTTACTGCCGGAAGGGGAAGTTGAAGGCCTTGAGCAGAGCCCGAGCCTCTTCGTCCGTCTTGGCGGTCGTACAAACGATGATGTCCATACCCCAGATCTGGTCGACCTTGTCGTAGTTGATCTCGGGAAACACGATGTGTTCCTTGATGCCCATGGCGTAGTTACCACGACCATCGAAGCTCTTGGGGTTCAGGCCGCGGAAGTCGCGGACGCGCGGCAGCGCGATCGTGATCAGGCGGTCCAGGAACTCATACATACGTTCCCGGCGCAGCGTCACTTTGGCGCCGATCGGCATCTGCTCACGCACCTTGAAGCCGGCGATCGACTTGCGGGCGCGGGTGACGACCGGCTTCTGGCCAGCGATCAGCGCCAGGTCGCCAGCGGCAACCGTAGGCTTCTTGGAATCGCCGGTAGCTTCGCCGACACCCATGTTCAGCACGATCTTGTCGATGCGCGGGATCTGCATCTCGTTTTCGTACTTGAACTGCTCGAGCATCGCCTTGCGGATGGTCTCGTCATAGACCTTGCGCAGACGGGGCTGATATTCTGCCTTAGCCATTGATCACTTCTCCCGAGCGCTTTGCGACGCGCACCTTCGTGCCGTCCTGCTGGACCTGGAAACCGACGCGGGTCGGCTTGCCATCCTTGGGGTCGGCCAGCGCGATGTTCGACAAATGGATCGGCGCTTCCTTGCTGATGATCCCGCCCTCTTGGGACTGGGTCTGTTTCTGATGGCGGCGAATCATGTTGACGCCGCGAACGACGGCCTTGTCGTCCTTGGGCATCACGCGGAGCACTTCGCCCGAGCGGCCCTTGTCCTTGCCGGCCAGGACGACGACCTTGTCGCCTTTGCGAATCTTTTGCATTTTTCCGGCTCCTTACAGCACTTCTGGCGCGAGCGAGATGATCTTCATGTGGTTCTTGGCGCGAAGCTCGCGCGGAACCGGCCCGAAGATACGGGTGCCGATCGGCTCTTTCTTATTGTCGACGAGAACAGCTGCGTTCTTGTCGAAACGGATCACGCTGCCGTCCGGACGACGGATGTCCTTGGCCGTGCGAACCACGACCGCCTTCATCACGTCACCCTTTTTAACGCGGCCGCGCGGAATCGCTTCCTTGATCGACACCACGATGATGTCGCCGACGGATGCGTACTTCCGCTTCGAGCCGCCCAGCACCTTGATGCACATGACACGACGAGCGCCGGAATTATCCGCGACGTCGAGGTTTGTTTGCATCTGAATCATGACTGGCCGCCTTCTTTATTCATGGGTAGTGGCGCAGCGCCCTACCTGGCTTGTCCAAATATTTCGTTACTGCGACGCTTGGGCGTCGGTGATGACGACCCAGCGCTTGTCCTTGGAGATCGGGGCCGATTCCTGGATGAACACCTGATCGCCGACCTTGCAAGCGTTGTTTTCGTCGTGCGCCTTGTACTTCTTCGACATACGCACGACCTTCTTCATGACCGGGTGCGTGAAGCGGCGCTCGACCTTGACGACGACCGTCTTCTCGTTCTTGTCGCTGACGACGGTGCCCTGCAAAATGCGCTTTGGCATGTTCTTCGTCCTTAAGCCTTCTTGCCGGCCGATTTCTCGGCGGCGATGGTCTTGATGCGCGCGATGTCCTTGCGGACCTGCTTCACGCGGGCGGTCTTCTCGAGCTGACCGGTGGCCTTCTGGAAGCGCAGGTTGAACTGCTCCTTCTTCAGCGCGCCCAGGTCTTCGTTCAGCTGGTCAGAGGTCTTTGACCGGAGTTCTGCGGCTTTCATGACACTTGACCTTTCTTATTCAGCGATACGCTGCACGAAGCGCGTCTTGACCGAGAGCTTGGCGGCGCCGAGGCGAAGAGCCTCGCGGGCCACTTCCTCGGACACGCCGTCGATCTCGAACATCACGCGACCGGGCTTGATTCGGCAGGCCCAGTAGTCGACCGCGCCCTTACCCTTACCCATACGAACTTCGGTCGGCTTCGAGGTGACCGGGACGTCCGGGAAAATACGGATCCAAACGCGACCCTGACGTTTCATTTCACGCGTGATCGCACGGCGGGCCGCCTCGATCTCACGTGCCGTAACCCGGTTTGGCTCCAACGCCTTCAGGCCAAAGCCGCCGAAATCCAGGTTGGTGCCGCCCTTGGCGGCGCCGTGGATGCGGCCCTTGAACTGCTTCCGGAACTTTGTGCGCTTTGGCTGCAGCATCGTTCTTACTCCAAAATCCTATGCTTCTCAGGCGTTCTCGCGACGACGCGGACCGCGCTCGCTCGTCGGCTGATGGTCGCCCTCGGTCGCGCGGCGCTCGGAAGCCATCGGGTCATGCTCGAGGATCTCGCCCTTGAACACCCAGACCTTCACGCCGCAGATGCCGTAAGCCGTCTGGGCTTCGGCCGTGCCGTAGTCGACGTCGGCGCGCAGCGTGTGCAGCGGCACGCGACCTTCGCGGTACCACTCCATGCGTGCGATTTCCGCGCCGCCGAGACGGCCCGAGCAGTTGATACGGATGCCTTCGGCACCCAGGCGCATGGCCGACTGCACCGCGCGCTTCATGGCGCGACGGAAGGCAATGCGGCGCTCGAGCTGCTGCGCGATCGACTGGGCGACCAGCGTGGCGTCGGTCTCGGGCTTACGGACCTCGACGATGTTGAGGTGCGTTTCCGCATTCGTCATCTCGGTCAGCTTCTTGCGCAGCTTCTCGATGTCCGCGCCCTTCTTGCCGATGATGAGGCCAGGACGGGCGGCGTGGATCGTGACGCGGCACTTCTTGTGCGGACGCTCGATGACGACCTTCGAGATGGCGGCCTGCTTCAGCTCGGTCTCGAGATACTTACGGATCTTGAGGTCTTCGTGCAGCAGCTTGCCGTACTCGTTGGTGTTCGCGTACCAGCGCGAATCCCAGGTGCGGTTGATGCCGAGGCGCAGACCAATCGGATTGATTTTCTGACCCATCAGGCGGCCTCCCCTTTCTCTTCGACTTCACGAACGACGATCGTGAGATGCGAAAACGGCTTTTCGATGCGGCTGGCGCGACCACGGCCACGGGCATGGAAACGCTTCATCACGATCGACTTGCCGACGAAGGCCTCAGCCACCACGAGGGCGTCGACATCGAGGTCGTGATTATTTTCGGCGTTCGCAATAGCCGATTCGAGCGTCTTTTTAACGGTCCCGGCAATGCGCTTGCGCGAAAATTCCAGATCCGACAGAGCGGTCGCGACCTTCTTGCCGCGGATCAGCGCCGCAACCAGGTTCAGCTTCTGCGGGCTGACGCGGATCGTGCGCAGGACTGCGCGCGCCTCGTTGTCAGCAAGCCTGCGCGGAGCTTTGGCCTTGCCCATGTTACTTCCTCTTCGCCTTCTTGTCCGCGCCGTGGCCGTAGTAGGTCCGCGTCGGAGCGAATTCACCGAACTTGTGGCCAACCATGTCTTCCGACACGGAGACCGGGATGTGCTTCTGGCCGTTATGGACGCCGAAGGTCAGACCGACGAACTGGGGCAGGATGGTGGAGCGGCGGCTCCACATCTTGATCACCTCGCTACGGCCGCCTTCGCGCACCTTCTCGGCTTTCTTGAGAAGAAAGCCGTCGATGAACGGGCCTTTCCAAACTGAACGGGTCACGTCAGACTACCTCTCTTTAGCTCTTGCGCTGATGGCGCGAGCGAACGATGAACTTATCGGTCGCCTTGTTGGACCGCGTCTTCTTGCCCTTGGTCGGCTTGCCCCACGGGGTGACCGGGTGGCGACCGCCCGAGGTGCGGCCTTCACCACCGCCGTGCGGGTGGTCGACCGGGTTCATGGTCACGCCGCGGTTGTGCGGGCGCTTGCCGCGCCAGCGGGTGCGACCGGCCTTGCCATCGTTGATGTTGGCGTGCTCAGGGTTCGAGACTGCGCCGACCGTGGCCAGGCAGGAACCGTGAACGATACGCTGCTCGCCCGAGTTGAGGCGCAGGATCGCCATGCCCTGGTCGCGACCGACCAGCTGGGCGTAGGCGCCGGCCGAACGGGCGACCTGACCACCCTTGCCCGGCTTCAGCTCGATGTTGTGCACGATCGTGCCGACCGGCATCGCCGCTAGAGGCATCGCGTTGCCCGGCTTGACGTCGGCGCTCTCGCTCGAGATCACCTTGTCGCCGGCAGCCAGACGCTGCGGGGCCAGGATGTAGGCCAGTTCACCGTCGTCGTACTTGATCAGCGCGATGAAGGCCGAACGGTTCGGGTCGTATTCGAGACGCTCAACCGTTGCCGACACGTCGAACTTGCGACGCTTGAAGTCGATGATGCGGTAGGTGCGCTTGTGACCGCCGCCGATGAAACGGGCAGTGATACGGCCGTAGTTGTTGCGGCCGCCCGACTTGGTCAGGCCTTCGGTCAGACCCTTGACGGGCTTTCCCTTGTAAAGGCCGGAACGGTCGGTGATGACCAGCTGGCGAAGGCCAGGCGTTACCGGTTTGAAATGCTTCAATGCCATTGTTCTGTCCTCGCGCCTGTCAGAGACCCGTCGCGACGTCGATCGACTGGCCTTCGGCCAGCGTCACAACCGCCTTCTTCACGTCGCTCTGCTGGCCAATCGTGCCGCGGAAGCGCTTCACCTTGCCCTTGCGGACCAGCGTGTTCACCGCCGTGACCTTGACGCTGAAAAGCGCCTCGATCGCGGCCTTGATTTCCGGCTTCGTCGCCTTGCGGGCGACGTTGAAGACGACCTGGTTGGCTTCCGAAGCCATGGTCGACTTTTCAGTGATCACCGGGCTGACGATTACGTCGTAGTGGCGGAGATCCGTCATTTGAAGCGCTCCTCGAGAGCCTCGACGGCGGCCTTCGAGAGGACCAGCGTGCCGCGGCGCAGAATGTCGTAGACGTTGATGCCCTGGATCGGCAGGACATCGATGTTCGGAATGTTCGACGCGGCGCGCTTGAAGTTCACGTCGAGCTCGGCGCCGCCGACCACCAGGGCGTTGGTCAGGCCAAGCTTGGCGAAATTCGCGACCAGAGCCTTCGTCTTGGCCTCGCCGAGAGCCAGATCATCGATGATGATCAGGTTCGAGGCCTTGGCCTTCGCCGACAGGGCGTGCTTCAGGCCGAGCGCGCGGACCTTCTTGGGAAGGTCGTGCTCGTGGCTGCGCACGACCGGGCCATGCGCCTTGCCACCGCCGCGGAACTGCGGAGCGCGGGCGGAGGAGTGACGGGCGCGGCCCGTACCCTTCTGCTTGTACATCTTGGCGCCGGTGCGGGAGATCTCCGCGCGGCCCTTGCTCTTGTGGGTGCCCTGCTGCTTCTTTGCAAGCTGCCAGCGCACGACGCGCTGCAGAATGTCTTCGCGCGGGTCAAGGCCGAAAATCTCCTCGGAGAGTTTCACCTTGCCGGCATCCTCGCCGCCAAGCGTTGAAATCTTGAGATCCATTATTCGGCTCCTTCCTTGGCCGAAGCTTCATTCTGCGCGGCACGAATGCCGGCTGGCTTCGGAGCATTCTCCGGCAGCGCTTCCTTGACGGCATCGCGCACCAGGATCCAAGCGCCCTTGGTGCCCGGAACGGCGCCACGGATGAGGATCAGGCCACGATCGCTGTCGGTCGACACGACCTCGACATTCTGGGTGGTCACGCGGGTTGCGCCCATGTGGCCGGCCATCTTCTTGCCCTTGAACACCTTGCCGGGGTCCTGGCGCTGGCCGGTCGAACCGTGCGTACGGTGCGAGACGGAGTTACCGTGGGTTGCGCGGCCACCACCGAAGTTGTGACGCTTCATGACACCCTGGAAACCCTTACCGGTGGAGGTGCCGGTGACGTCGACCTTCTGGCCGGCGACGAAATGGTCAACCGTGATCTCGACGCCGACGTCGAGCATGTTGTCGTCCGACACGCGGAACTCGGCAACCTTGGCCTTGGGCTCGACGGAGGCAGCGGCGAAATGACCGCGCATGGCCTTCGACGTGTTCTTGACCTTGGCCAGACCAACGCCGAGCTGAACAGCGGTGTAGCCGTTCTTCTCTTTGGTACGCTGCGCCACGACCTGGCAGTTCTCCATGCGGAGAACCGTAACGGGCACATGCTCGCCTGCATCGTTATAGATGCGGGTCATGCCCAACTTCTGTGCGATAACACCTGAACGCATCGGTTCAATTTCCTTCTCAGAGTTCCCTGTCGGGGCTAACGCCCCTCCACGCCTCTTTCCACTCGCTTAGAGCTTGATCTCGACGTCGACGCCGGCGGCCAGATCGAGCTTCATCAGAGCGTCGACCGTCTGCGGGGTCGGATCCACGATATCAAGCAGACGCTTGTGCGTGCGCATCTCAAACTGCTCGCGGCTCTTCTTGTCGACGTGCGGCGAGCGGTTGACAGTGAATTTCTCAATCCGCGTCGGCAGCGGAATGGGTCCACGAACGTTCGCGCCGGTGCGCTTGGCCGTCGACACGATCTCGCGCGTCGAAGCATCGAGCACACGGTGATCGAACGCTTTGAGGCGGATGCGGATATTCTGTCCGTTCATCGTCATTTCCTTGTTCTGGCGCGGCGCGGGCGATGTTCCGCGCCCGCGACAGATCGGTTAATTCTTATTACTCGGTGATGCTCACGACGACGCCGGCGCCGACGGTGCGGCCGCCTTCGCGGATAGCGAAGCGCAGCTTCTCTTCCATGGCGATCGGCACGATCAGCTCGACGTCAACGGTGACGTTGTCGCCGGGCATCACCATCTCGGTGCCCTCGGCCAGCTTAACGATGCCGGTCACGTCCGTCGTGCGGAAGTAGAACTGCGGACGGTAGTTGGTGAAGAACGGCGTGTGACGGCCACCCTCGTCCTTGGTCAGGATGTAGGCCTCGGCCTTGAACTTGGTGTGCGGCTTGACCGAACCCGGCTTGCACAGCACCTGGCCGCGCTCGACGCCCTCACGGTCGACGCCGCGCAGCAGCGCGCCGATGTTGTCGCCGGCCTGGCCCTGGTCGAGCAGCTTGCGGAACATCTCGACGCCCGTGCAGGTCGTCTTGGTCGTCGGGCGGATGCCGACGATCTCGAGTTCCTCGCCGACCTTGACGATGCCGCGCTCGACGCGGCCGGTCACCACGGTGCCGCGGCCCGAGATCGAGAACACGTCTTCGATCGGCATCAGGAACGGCTGGTCAACCGGACGCTCCGGCGTCGGGATGTAGGCGTCGACCGCAGCCATCAGCTCGCGCACCGCGTCCTCGCCCAGCTTCTTGTCGGAATCTTCGAGCGCGGCCAGCGCAGAGCCCTTGACGATCGGAATGTCGTCGCCGGGGAACTCGTTCTTCGACAGCAGCTCGCGCACTTCCAGCTCGACCAGCTCGAGCAGCTCGGCGTCGTCGACCTGGTCGCACTTGTTCAGGAACACCACGATCGACGGAACGCCGACCTGGCGGGCCAGCAGGATGTGCTCACGCGTCTGCGGCATCGGGCCGTCGGCGGCCGAGACCACCAGGATCGCGCCGTCCATCTGCGCCGCACCGGTGATCATGTTCTTCACGTAGTCGGCGTGGCCGGGGCAGTCGACGTGGGCGTAGTGACGGTTCTCCGTCTCGTACTCGACGTGCGACGTCGAGATCGTGATGCCGCGTGCCTTCTCTTCCGGCGCCGCGTCAATCTGGTCGTAGGCGCGGAAATCGCCGAAATACTTCGTGATCGCAGCCGTCAGCGACGTCTTGCCGTGGTCAACGTGACCAATCGTGCCAATGTTCACATGCGGCTTGGTGCGCTCAAATTTACTCTTAGCCATGTGAAGTCTCCATTCTTTTCAGCCACTTAAGGCATTGAATTAGGTTACTGGCGTAATCCCTCGGAATTACGCGTATTTCTTCTGAACTTCCTGAGCCACTGCGGTCGGAACCGGGTCGTAGTGGTCGAACGTCATCGAGTACTGGGCGCGGCCCTGCGACATGGAGCGCAGGCTGTCGACGTACTTGAACATGTTGGCCAGCGGAACCATCGCGTTGACAACGACGGCGATACCGCGGCTTTCCTGGCCCTGGATCTGGCCGCGACGGCTGTTCAGGTCGCCGATGACGCTGCCGACATAGTCTTCCGGCGTCACGACCTCGACCTTCATGATCGGCTCGAGCAGCTGGACGCCGAGCTTCGGAGCGGCCTCACGGAGCGCAGCACGGCTGGCGATTTCGAAGGCGAGCACCGACGAGTCGACATCGTGGAAGGCACCGTCGATGAGCGTCGCCTTGACACTGATCATCGGGAAGCCGGCGAACGGACCGGAGGTCAGAACGCTGCGGATGCCCTTCTCGACGCCGGGGATGTATTCCTTCGGAACCGAACCGCCGACGATCTTGGACTCGAACACGAAGTCCTCGCCCTCGGGATTCGGCTCGAACACAAGCTTGACGCGTGCAAACTGACCGGTACCACCCGTCTGCTTCTTGTGGGTG
This sequence comes from Mesorhizobium sp. KR1-2, assembly GCF_040045035.1. Taxonomy (NCBI): domain Bacteria; kingdom Pseudomonadati; phylum Pseudomonadota; class Alphaproteobacteria; order Hyphomicrobiales; family Phyllobacteriaceae; genus Mesorhizobium; species Mesorhizobium sp. KR1-2. The sequence continues at coordinate 110,631 of NZ_JBDZDS010000006.1, forward strand.
TAGTCCTGCTCGTGGGTACGGGTGATCGTCTCACGATAGGCCACCTGCGGAGCGCCGACATTCGCCTCGACTTTGAACTCGCGACGCATGCGGTCGACGAGAATGTCGAGGTGCAGCTCGCCCATGCCGGCGATGATGGTCTGGCCGGATTCCTCGTCGGTCTTGACGCGGAAGGACGGATCCTCGGCAGCGAGGCGATTGAGCGCGAGGCCCATCTTTTCCTGGTCGCCCTTGGTCTTCGGCTCGATCGCGATCTGGATGACCGGCTCGGGGAATTCCATGCGCTCCAGGATGACCGGCTTCAGCGGATCGCAGAGCGTGTCGCCCGTGGTGGTCTCCTTGAGGCCGGCCAGCGCGACGATGTCGCCAGCGAAGGCTTCCTCGATGTCTTCACGGGAGTTCGAGTGCATCTGCAGCATGCGGCCGATGCGCTCCTTCTTGCCCTTCACCGTGTTCTCGAGCGAGATGCCCTTGGTGAGCTTGCCCGAGTAGATGCGGGCGAAGGTAAGCGAGCCGACGAACGGATCGTTCATGATCTTGAACGCGAGCATCGACAGCGGCTCGTCGTCCGAGGACTTGCGGGTCGTCTCGGCCTCGGTCTTCGGGTCGATGCCCTTGATGTCCGGAACTTCGTTCGGAGCCGGCAGGAAGTCGATGACAGCGTCGAGCAGCGGCTGCACGCCTTTGTTCTTGAACGCGGTACCGCAATAGACCGGGTGGAACTTGACAGCGATCGTGCCCTTGCGGACCAGCTCGCGGATCTTGTCGTTGTCCGGCAGGTTGCCTTCGAGATAAGCCTCCATGGCGGCCTCTTCCATCTCGACAGCCGTCTCGATGAGCTTCTCGCGATATTCCTCGGCCTTGGCCTTGAGGTCGGCCGGGATCTCGATGACGTCCCACTGCGCGCCGAGCGCCTCGTCGTGCCAGATCAGCGCCTTCATCTCGATCAGGTCGATGACGCCCTTGAAGTCGCTCTCAGCGCCGATCGGCAGCTGCATGGCGACCGGAATGGCACCGAGACGCGAACGGATCATGTCGAGGCAGCGATAGAAATCGGCGCCGATCTTGTCCATCTTGTTGCAGAAGATCATGCGCGGGACATGATACTTCTCAGCCTGACGCCAGACGGTCTCGGTCTGCGGCTCGACGCCGGCATTCGAGTCGAGAAGCGCGATGGCGCCGTCGAGAACACGCAGCGAACGCTCCACCTCGATGGTGAAGTCGACGTGACCAGGCGTGTCGATGATGTTGAAGCGGCGCGTCTTGCCGTCACGGCCCTTCCAGTAGGTCGTCGTAGCAGCGGACGTGATCGTGATGCCGCGCTCCTGCTCCTGCTCCATCCAGTCCATGGTGGACGCACCCTCGTGCGTCTCGCCCATCTTGTGGCTCTTGCCGGTGTAATAGAGGATGCGCTCGGTCGTCGTCGTCTTGCCGGCGTCGATGTGCGCCATGATGCCGAAGTTGCGGTAGTCTTCGAGTTTATATTCGCGGGCCATGGAAGGTGCCTCTCAGTCGTTCGTTCGCGCTGTTACCAGCGGTAGTGCGCGAAGGCGCGGTTGGCTTCAGCCATCTTGTGCGTGTCTTCACGCTTCTTGACGGCCGTACCGCGGTTGTTGGCGGCATCAAGCAGCTCGCCCGACAGACGATCGACCATGGTGGTCTCGTTGCGGTTGCGAGCAGCGGTGATCAGCCAACGGATGGCGAGAGCCTGACGGCGCTCCGGACGAACATCGACCGGGACCTGATAGGTCGCACCACCAACGCGGCGCGAGCGCACTTCGATGTGCGGCGCAACGTTGTCGAGCGCCTGATGGAACAGGGCGACCGGCTCCTGCTTGGTCTTGGCCTGAACCTGATCAAGCGCGCCGTAGACGATCGTCTCAGCGACCGACTTCTTGCCGTCATACATGACAGCGTTCATGAACTTCGTGATCACCAGATCGCCGAATTTCGGATCCGGGTTGATTTCACGCTTATCTGCACTGTGGCGTCGGGACATGTTTCTCGTCTCTCAACTTCGAAGCTCGACGCGACTGCAGTGCGCCGGAGCCGATAAATCTTACTTCGGACGCTTGGCGCCGTACTTCGAACGACGCTGCTTGCGGTTTTTCACGCCCTGCGTGTCGAGCACGCCGCGGATGATGTGATAGCGCACACCCGGAAGATCCTTCACGCGGCCGCCGCGGATCATGACCACGGAGTGCTCCTGAAGGTTATGACCTTCGCCAGGGATGTAGCCAATCACCTCAAAGCCGTTGGTCAGGCGGATCTTCGCGACCTTGCGCAGCGCCGAGTTCGGCTTCTTCGGCGTCGTCGTGTAGACGCGCGTGCAGACGCCCCGCTTCTGCGGATTGGCCTGCATGGCCGGAACCTTGTTGCGCTTCACCGGCGCAATGCGCGGCTTGCGGATCAGCTGGTTGACGGTAGGCATTAAACCCTCTTGTCTCTCAAATTCGGTGTCTCGAGCCCATTCACGGGCGGCTTCAAGCGCCATTCCCACACGCAAATTCGGGCCACAAACCGCTGATTCGCGGTGCGCCCGAACAAAAAGCAGAGGAAGCGGTATCCCGCCTCATGCACGCCGGAGATGTGTATACGCTCGTAAAACGAACCTTGTTTGAGGCAAACTCCAGGGCGCGTCGCCTTGGAAAGCCAAACCTCACATGGGTTCAGACGAGGGGGCTAATACGCTTAACGCCGCTTAGCGTCAACCCCGCACGCCGCATATTCTTAACGAAACCGGGCCTTGGAGACGCAGGCAGACAGGCGCGAAACATTATTTCGCGATTTCGCAGCTGCGAAATACAATGTGGCGCGAATTTTCCTGTCCCCTGCCCGGTCATCGTGCGAAAAGCGGCACAATGGAGGCGTATCTATGCCGCCAATGCACCGCAAGCAAGGAATCAACGCCATGAACGACAACGAAGAACGGCCCGTTACCATCATCACCGGCCGAGTCTGGCGCAGGAAAGGCGGCGAGTCGGAAGGCGTCCATGTGATGCTGGTGGCGCCCGACGACGACTCGGCCGTTCGCCAGGCGCTGGAGTCGCTGGCCAAGGAAGGCTACGCCGAGGCCGAGCTCGACCAGATCGGCGACATGGAGGGCGAACCGGACGACGAGCCGCATCTATCGGCTTTCCAAGGCGCGCTCGAAGGCGAGGTCGCGATCATCACCTTCAAGGAAGGAAACTGATCCGCGCAGGGCTGAGCACAGGGCGATCGCCATGTGGTCAGCCAGGCTGGATGATCGGTCGCTCCAAGGCGATGCCAAAGCGGCCGCGACAGCCGGCGAAACAAAAAGACCGCCCGGATGGGGCACAACCGGGCGGCCAAAGCGCGGCAGAGGCGGCAGAAGATACCGCCTATTGTGACCGCGTAATCATCAGCTTGGTCGCTTGCTATCCCCTTTGCCAAGGGATGTCGATTTCAGCTGAAATCGCGTTCCCCAACGCACGGACATGGTCCAATGCAACCCTAAGCAAATCAATCTCACCAGTATTAATCCATAGGTGGCATTTGTCATCCCCCATTTGGGGATTGCGCGAGTTAAAATTTCGAAACGCGAAAAATAATGACATAAAAAAAAGCCGCCGGGTCAACCCGGCGGCTTTTCGCATTCTGAGGTTCGCTGAGCGCCTTACTGCGCGGCGTTGACCATGTCGGTCAGCATCGGCTCGGCGACTTCCACGCCCGAACCCTTGCGGCGCTCGTCGAGGATGAGCTCGTCGCGATGCGTCGCGATGCGACGGATCTGGTTCATCTGACCGCCGGTGCCGGCCGGGATGAGACGGCCGACGATGACGTTTTCCTTCAGACCCTGCAGCATGTCGGTCTTGCCGGCGACGGCTGCCTCGGTGAGCACGCGGGTCGTCTCCTGGAAGGAGGCGGCCGAGATGAAGGACGGCGTCTGCAGCGAGGCCTTGGTGATGCCGAGCAGGACCGGCTGGCCTTCCGCAGGCTTCTTGCCTTCCTCGACCAGACGCTCGTTGATCTCGTCGAACTCGATGACGTCGACGTGATCGCCCGGGATGTAGACCGAGTCGCCCTGAGCGGTGATCTCGATCTTCTGCAGCATCTGACGAACGATGACCTCGATGTGCTTGTCGTTGATCGACACGCCCTGCAGTCGGTAGACCTCCTGGATTTCGTTCACGAGGTAGGAAGCCAGAGCCTCCACGCCCTTGATCGCCAGGATGTCGTGCGGCGCCGGATTGCCGTCGAGGATGTAGTCGCCCTTCTCGATGGCGTCGCCGTCCTGGAGATGGAACGGCTTGCCCTTCGGGATCAGGTATTCGACCGGCTCCAGCGTCGAGTCATGCGGCTCGATGATGATGCGGCGCTTGTTCTTGTAGTCGCGCCCGAAGCGGATCGTACCGTCGATCTCGGCGATGATGGCGTGGTCCTTCGGACGGCGAGCCTCGAAGAGTTCGGCAACACGCGGCAGACCGCCGGTGATGTCCTTCGTCTTCGCGCTTTCCATCGGGATACGCGCCAGCACGTCGCCGGGCTTCACATGAGCGCCCGGCTCGACCGAGAGGATCGCCTCGACCGAGAGCAGGTAGCGGGCATCGCCGCCCTTCGACAGCTTGCCGATCTTGCCCTTGGCATCGAGGACCGCGATCGCCGGCTTGAGGTCCGAACCACGCGGCGTCGAACGCCAGTCGATGACCTCGCGCTTGGTGATGCCGGTGGATTCGTCGGCGGTTTCCTGAACAGAGATGCCGTCGACCAGGTCCTCGAACTCCGCCTTGCCCTCGATTTCGGTGAGGATCGGGCGGGTGTACGGGTCCCACTCGGCGATACGCTGGCCGCGCTTGACCTTGTCGCCGTCGTCCACATAGACGCGCGAACCGTAGGTGACGCGGTGTGCCGCGCGCTCCTTGCCAGCCTCGTCGAGGATCAGGATCGCCATGTTACGGCCCATCACGACGAGGTTGCCGTCGGAATTGCGAACGACGTTGCGGTTGCGGATCTGGACCGTGCCTTCATACGAAGCTTCGAGGAAGGAGGAGTCCACCACCTGCGCCGTACCGCCCATGTGGAAGGTACGCATGGTGAGCTGCGTGCCCGGCTCGCCGATCGACTGCGCGGCGATGACGCCGACCGCTTCGCCCTGGTTGACCGGGGTTCCGCGGGCAAGGTCGCGACCGTAGCAGACCGCACAGACGCCGACCTTGACCTCGCAGGTCAGAGCCGAGCGGATGCGAACCGACTGGATGCTGGCCTTTTCGATCTGCTCGATGTCGCGCTCGTCCATCAGCGTGCCCGCCTTGACGATCAGATCGCCCGTCAGCGGGTGATTGATGTCGTCGAGCGCGGTGCGGCCCAGGATGCGCTGGCCGAGCGAAGCGACGACCTGGCCGGCATCGACGATCGGCTGCATGGTGAGGCCCTTGTCAGTGCCGCAATCAACCGAGTTGACGATGCAGTCCTGCGCCACGTCGACCAGACGACGGGTCAGGTAGCCCGAGTTCGCGGTCTTCAGCGCGGTGTCGGCCAGACCCTTGCGGGCGCCGTGGGTCGAGTTGAAGTACTCGAGAACAGTGAGGCCTTCCTTGAAGTTCGAGATGATCGGCGTCTCGATGATCTCGCCCGAAGGCTTGGCCATCAGGCCGCGCATGCCGGCGAGCTGACGCATCTGGGTGGGCGAACCGCGGGCACCCGAGTGCGACATCATGTAGATCGAGTTCATCGGCTTCTGACGGCCGTTGTCCTCGAACTCGACGGCCTTAATGCGGGCCATCATCTCGTCAGCGACCTTCTCCGAGCACTTCGCCCAGGCGTCGACGACCTTGTTGTACTTCTCGCCCTGAGTGATCAGGCCGTCGTTGTACTGCTGCTCGTATTCCTTCGCGAGCGCCTCGGTGTCGGCAACCAGCTTGTGCTTGGTGTCCGGGATGACCATGTCGTCCTTGCCGAACGAAATGCCGGCACGGCAGGCATGGGCGAAGCCCAGGGCCATGATGCGATCGCAGAAAATGACCGTCTCCTTCTGACCGCAGTGGCGGTAGACGGTGTCGATCATCTTGGAGATGTTCTTCTTGGTCATCTCCTGGTTGCAGGTCTCGAACGGCACATTGACGTTCTTCGGCAGCAGTTCGCCGAGGATCATGCGACCGGGCGTCGTGTCGTAGATCTTCGACACCACGTTGCCTTCCGCGTCGACGGTGCGGAAGCGGCCCTTGATCTTGGCGTGCAGCGTGACAGCCTTGGTCTCGAGCGCGTGCTGCAGTTCGCCCATGTCGGCGAACGCCATGCCCTCGCCCGGCTCGTTCTGATTGACGATCGACAGGTAATACAGACCCAGCACCATATCCTGCGACGGCACGATGATCGGCGCGCCGGAGGCCGGGTGCAGGATGTTGTTGGTCGACATCATCAGGACGCGGGCTTCAAGCTGGGCTTCGAGCGACAGCGGCACGTGAACGGCCATCTGGTCGCCGTCGAAGTCGGCGTTGAAGGCCGTGCAGACGAGCGGGTGAAGCTGGATCGCCTTGCCTTCGATCAGGGTGGGCTCAAACGCCTGGATGCCGAGGCGGTGCAGCGTCGGCGCGCGGTTGAGCAGAACCGGGTGCTCGCGGATGACCTCGTCGAGGATATCCCAGACTTCCGGCTTTTCCTTCTCGACCAGCTTCTTGGCCTGCTTGACGGTGGACGAATAGCCCTTGGCGTCAAGGCGCGCATAGATGAACGGCTTGAACAGCTCGAGCGCCATCTTCTTCGGCAGACCGCACTGGTGCAGCTTCAGCTCCGGACCGGTCACGATGACCGAGCGGCCCGAATAGTCGACGCGCTTGCCGAGCAGGTTCTGACGGAAGCGGCCCTGCTTGCCCTTGAGCATGTCGGACAGCGACTTCAGCGGACGCTTGTTGGCGCCGGTGATGACGCGGCCACGGCGGCCGTTGTCGAACAGCGCGTCCACAGCTTCCTGCAGCATGCGCTTTTCGTTGCGGATGATGATGCCCGGCGCGCGCAGCTCGATGAGGCGCTTCAGACGGTTGTTACGGTTGATGACGCGACGATAGAGGTCGTTCAGGTCGGAGGTCGCGAAGCGGCCGCCGTCCAGCGGCACCAGCGGACGCAGGTCCGGCGGGATGACCGGGACGACCTTCATGATCATCCATTCCGGACGGTTGCCGGATTCCATGAAGTTCTCGACGACCTTCAGACGCTTGAGCAGCTTCTTCTGCTTCAGCTCCGACGTCGTGGAGGCGAGCTCGGAACGCAGGTCGCCGGCGATCTTCTCCAGCTCCATGCCGGCCAGCAGCTCATGAATGGCTTCGGCGCCGATCATGGCGGTGAACTGGTCCTCGCCGTACTCGTCGACGGCAAGCATGTACTCTTCCTCGGAAAGGAGCTGGTGCTCCTTCAGCGCGGTGAGGCCCGGCTCGGTGACGATGTAGTTCTCAAAATAGAGAACGCGCTCGATGTCCTTGAGGGTCATGTCGAGCAGCGTGCCGATGCGCGAGGGCAGCGACTTCAGGAACCAGATGTGGGCGACCGGCGCGGCGAGCTCGATGTGGCCCATGCGCTCGCGGCGAACGCGCGACAGCGTGACTTCGACGCCGCACTTCTCGCAGATGACGCCCTTGTACTTCATGCGCTTGTACTTGCCGCACAGGCACTCGTAGTCCTTGATCGGGCCGAAGATGCGGGCACAGAACAGACCGTCGCGTTCCGGCTTGAACGTGCGGTAGTTGATCGTCTCCGGCTTCTTGATCTCGCCGAACGACCAGGACAGGATCTTTTCCGGGCTGGCGAGCGAAATCCGGATGGAATCGAACACCTGCGCCGGAGCGTTGTTGTTGAAGAGATTCATGACCTCTTGGTTCATGTCGTTCTCCTTCTTGGGACCCGGGGCCCCAGTCGAATATTAGCGGGCCTCGGCCCCTGGCGATCCGTCCGAACGCCGCCGCTGCGTTGGCGCCACCGGATCCATGCGTGCGGCCGAGCGGTCCCGGCCTGAATTTCGGCGGCAACACCGCGGAGCCGGAAAGCTCCGCGGTGCGCCAGTTTCTTTACTCGGCCGCGTCGGGCAACTGAGCCGGAGCATCCTCGAAGCGGGTGTTCTCCAGCTCGACGTTGAGACCCAGCGAGCGCATTTCCTTGACGAGAACGTTGAAGCTCTCGGGGATGCCTGCCTCGAAGGAGTCGTCGCCGCGGACGATCGCCTCGTAGACCTTGGTACGGCCGGCCACGTCGTCCGACTTCACGGTCAGCATTTCCTGCAGCGTGTAGGCGGCGCCGTAAGCCTCGAGCGCCCAGACCTCCATTTCGCCGAAGCGCTGGCCGCCGAACTGCGCCTTGCCGCCCAGCGGCTGCTGGGTGACGAGCGAGTACGGGCCGATCGAACGCGCGTGGATCTTGTCGTCCACGAGGTGGTGAAGCTTGAGCATATAGATATAGCCCATCGTCACCTTGCGATCGAACGGCTCGCCGGTGCGGCCGTCATACAGCTGCGACTGACCGCTGGTGTGAAGGCCCGCACGCTCCAGCATCTCGTTGATGTGGGCTTCGTGCGCACCGTCGAACACCGGCGTCGCGATCGACACGCCGCGCTTCATCTGCTCGCCGAGGCGAATGATGCTCTCGTCGTCGAAGTTGCGCACCGGCTCGTTGCGGTCGTTGTCCGGGATCAGGTTCTCGATCTCGGCCCGCAGCGGCTTGATGTCGCCATTCGACTTGTAGGCCTCGATCATCTCGCCGATCTTCCTGCCCATGCCCGCGCAGGCCCAGCCCAGATGCGTCTCCAGGATCTGGCCGACGTTCATGCGGCTCGGCACGCCCAGCGGGTTGAGCACGATGTCGGCATGCGTACCGTCTTCGAGGAACGGCATGTCCTCGACCGGAACGATGCGCGACACGACGCCCTTGTTGCCGTGACGGCCGGCCATCTTGTCGCCGGGCTGCATCTTGCGCTTCACGGCCACGAAAACCTTGACCATCTTCATGACGCCGGGGGGCATCTCGTCGCCGCGCTGCACCTTCTCGACCTTGTCCATGAAGCGCTGCTCGAGCGCCTTCTTGGAGTCGTCGTACTGGCCGCGCAGAGCCTCGAGCTCGCTCTGGAGCTTCTCGTCCTCAACGGCGAACTGCCACCACTGCGAACGCGGGTACTCGTCCAGCGTCGCCTTGGCGAGCGTGGAGCCCTTCTTGAAGCCCTTCGGCCCGGCAATGGCGTCCTTGCCGATGAGCATGTCGCTCAGGCGGCTGTAGACGTTGCGGTCGAGGATCGCCTGCTCGTCGTCGCGGTCCTTGGCGAGACGCTCGATCTCCTCGCGCTCGATCGCCATGGCGCGCTCGTCCTTCTCCACGCCGTGGCGGTTGAAGACGCGCACTTCCACGACCGTGCCGTAGGTTCCGGGCGGCATGCGCATGGAGGTGTCACGGACGTCGGACGCCTTTTCACCGAAGATGGCGCGCAGAAGCTTCTCTTCCGGCGTCATCGGGCTTTCGCCCTTCGGCGTGATCTTGCCGACCAGGATATCGCCCGGCTGCACTTCCGCACCGATGTAGACGATGCCGGCCTCGTCGAGGTTCTTCAGCGCTTCTTCCGAGACGTTCGGGATGTCGCGCGTGATTTCCTCAGGCCCGAGCTTCGTGTCGCGCGCCATCACTTCGAATTCCTCGATGTGGATCGAAGTGAAAACGTCATCGGCGACGATGCGTTCCGACAGGAGGATGGAGTCCTCGTAGTTGTAGCCGTTCCACGGCATGAACGCGACGAGCACGTTGCGGCCGAGCGCCAGATCGCCCAGATCGGTCGACGGGCCGTCGGCGATGATGTCGCCCTTCTCGATCCGGTCGCCCATCTTCACCAGCGGACGCTGGTTGATGCAGGTGTTCTGGTTCGAGCGCTGGAACTTCATCAGGCGGTAGATGTCGACGCCGGACTTGCCCGGATCGAGATCCTCCGTCGCACGGATAACGATACGGGTCGCGTCCACCTGGTCGACGATACCGCCGCGGCGGGCGGCGATCGCAGCGCCGGAGTCGCGAGCCACGATCGGCTCCATGCCGGTGCCGACGAACGGAGCCTCGGCGCGCACCAGCGGCACGGCCTGACGCTGCATGTTCGAGCCCATGAGAGCGCGGTTGGCGTCGTCGTTCTCAAGGAACGGGATGAGCGCCGCGGCAACCGAGACGAGCTGCTTGGGCGAGACGTCCATGAGGTCGACGTTCTCGCGCGGAGCCATCATCACTTCGCCGGCATGGCGGCAGATGACGAACTCGTCAACGAAGCCGCCCTTCTCGTCGAGCTCGGCGTTGGCCTGCGCGACATAGTGCTTGGCCTCTTCCATCGCCGACAGATAGACGACGTCATAGGTAACCTTGCCGTCGACGATCTTGCGGTACGGGGTTTCGATGAAGCCGTACTTGTTGACGCGCGCGAAGGTGGCAAGCGAGTTGATCAGACCGATGTTCGGACCTTCCGGCGTCTCGATCGGGCAGATACGGCCATAGTGCGTCGGGTGAACGTCGCGAACCTCGAAGCCGGCGCGCTCGCGGGTCAGACCACCAGGTCCAAGCGCCGAGAGACGACGCTTGTGGGTGATCTCCGACAGCGGGTTGGTCTGGTCCATGAACTGCGAGAGCTGCGAGGAACCGAAGAACTCGCGCACGGCCGCGGCCGCCGGCTTGGCGTTGATCAGGTCCTGCGGCATGACCGTATCGATCTCGATCGAGGACATGCGTTCCTTGATCGCGCGCTCCATGCGCAGCAGGCCGACGCGGTACTGGTTCTCCATCAGCTCGCCGACCGAGCGCACGCGACGGTTGCCGAGGTTGTCGATGTCGTCGATCTCGCCCTTGCCGTCACGCAGTTCGACCAGCGTCTTGACGACCGCGATGATGTCATCCTTGCGCAGCACGCGCACGGTGTCCGGGCAGTCGAGGTCGAGACGCATGTTCATCTTCACGCGACCCACGGCCGAAAGGTCGTAGCGGTCGGCGTCGAAGAACAGCGAGTTGAACATCGCTTCGGCGGTTTCGAGCGTGGGCGGCTCGCCCGGGCGCATGACGCGATAGATGTCGAACAGCGCGTCCTGGCGGCTCTCGTTCTTGTCGGCCGAAAGCGTGTTGCGGATGTAGCCGCCAACGTTGATGTGGTCGATGTCGAGGACGGTGAACTCCTCGGCGCCGGTCGACAGCAGCGTCTTCAGGGTCTTCTCGTCGATCTCGTCGCCGGCCTCGAGGAAGATCTCGCCGGTCCGGTAGTCGACGATGTCCTCGGCCAGGTAGCTGCCGTAGAGATCGTCTTCGGTCGCCTTGATGGCCTTGAGGCCCTTATCGGCCAGCTGCCTGGCCTGGCGGGCGGTGATCTTCTTGCCAGCCTCGACGACGATTTCGCCGGTGTCGGCGTCGACCAGGTCATCGACGGCCTTGAGGCCGCGGAAACGCTCCACGGTGAAGGGCATGCGCCAGTGGTCGCCCGAGCGCTTGTACTCGATCTTGTTGTAGAAGGTGGAGAGGATTTCCTCGCCATCCATGCCGAGCGCCATGAGCAGCGACGTCACCGGGATCTTGCGGCGACGGTCGATGCGGGCGTGCACGATGTCCTTGGAATCGAACTCGATGTCGAGCCACGAGCCGCGATAGGGGATGACGCGCGCGGCAAAGAGCAGCTTGCCCGACGAGTGCGACTTGCCCTTGTCGTGGTCGAAGAAGACGCCCGGCGAACGGTGCATCTGCGAGACGATGACGCGCTCGGTGCCGTTGACGATGAAGGTGCCGTTGAGCGTCATGAGCGGCATGTCGCCCATGTAGACGTCCTGCTCCTTGATGTCCTTGATGGACTTGGCGCCGGTATCCTCGTCGATATCGAACACGATGAGGCGCAGCGTCACCTTGAGCGGCGCGGCGTAGGTCAGATCGCGCTGACGGCACTCGTCAACGTCGAACTTGGGCGCCTCGAACTCGTACTTGACGAATTCGAGCATCGACGCGCCGGAAAAATCGGAAATCGGGAAGACCGACTTGAAAACAGCCTGGAGCCCCTCGTCGGGACGCCCGCCCGCCGGTTCCTCGACCATGAGAAACTGGTCATAAGACGCCTTCTGAACCTCGATGAGGTTCGGCATCTCTGCAACTTCCGGGATGTTTCCGAAAAATTTGCGTACGCGTCTGCGGCCATTGAAAGTCTGGGTCTGGGCCATCGTCGCTCCTTGCTGCCTCTCTTGGGGCGCGGCCTCTTGCGCCTTGCAACTTCTGACCGCCCTGCCCGGCGGTCCATCTGAAACGGGTGAAAACCCGTTTCCTGAAAGCCGGTTCCCGGCCCTCAGGAAAGAGGTTTTCCAGACACTTGCGCGTCACGCCCAGCGGGGCGGAATTGGCGGACGGCTGGAAGCCGCCCGCCAACAAGCGTAACGCTTACTTCAGCTCGACCTTGGCGCCAGCAGCTTCGAGCTGGGCCTTGATCTTGTCGGCCTCGGCCTTCGGAGCGCCTTCCTTGATCGGCTTCGGCGCGCCTTCGACGAGGTCCTTGGCTTCCTTGAGGCCCAGGCCGGTGATGGCGCGGACTTCCTTGATGACCTCGATCTTCTTGTCGCCGGCCGAAGCCAGGATGACGTCGAATTCGGTCTTCTCTTCAACCGGAGCAGCGGCAGCAGCGCCAGCAACAGCGGCGACGGCGACCGGAGCGGCAGCGGAAACGCCCCACTTCTCTTCCAGCATCTTCGACAGCTCAGCCGCCTCGAGGACGGTCAGGGCCGACAGGTCTTCTACGATCTTGGCGAGATCAGCCATTTTTCAGTTCCTTATTGAAAGTTCGAACAATTGTTGATGACAGCGAGGAACGGCCTCATGCCGCCTCGTCCTTCCGGGCGTAGGCGCCGAACACGCGGGCAAGTTGACCTGCCGGTGCGTTGACGACCTGGGCGATCCGGGTTGCAGGCGTGCTGATCATACCGACCAGACGTGCACGCAGCTCGTCGAGCGACGGCAGGCTTGCGAGAGCCTTGACGCCTTCTGCGTCGAGCGAGGTCGTGCCCATTGCGCCACCGAGAATGACAAGCTTGTCATTGCCCTTGGCGAATTCGGACGCGATCTTCGGTGCGACAACCGGATCTTCCGAGTAAGCGACCAGAGTCTGTCCGACGAACAGGTTCTGAATGCTTTCGGATTCCGTGCCCTGAAGAGCGATTTTGGCGAGGCGGTTCTTCGCGACTTTGACGGTGCCACCGGCTGCGCGCATCTTCGAACGAAGGTCGTTCATCTGCGCAACGGTGATGCCGGCATAGTGGGCCACGACGACTGAACCAGCGCCCGAGAACGCATCGTTCAGGTTCGTGACGAGCTCGCGTTTTTCCGCTCTATCCACTGCCTATCTCCAGTTGACAGCCGTTCTTTCGAACAACTGCCGGGTTGCCTTTTGCCGGGCAGGATATCCAGAATTCCGGATCTCCCGAACGGCGCTCAGGGATCCTGCCCCCTTTTACCGCCCCGGCAAGCCGGGAGCCGCAAAAGGCAAACACGGTTCGAACCTTCCATTGGAGCACTCGCTCCTTTGTCGGGTCTTCACCCGTCTCATGCAGGCCCATATGAATTAAGGCGAGCCGCCTGCAATCTCGGACAGGATATCCGGAAGCGTTCGACCGCTTCCGGTATCCGGACCCGAAGGTCCGGAATTCGTTCGGGATCAGGCCGTTACAGCCTGATCCCAATTCAACACATCAAGCCGTGGCCAGCGTGACCAGGTCAAGCTTGAGGCCGGGGCCCATGGTCGAGGTCAGCGAGACCTTCTTGACGTAGACGCCCTTGGCGCCAGACGGCTTGGCCTTGTTGACCGCATCGGCGAAGGCGCGGACGTTCTCTTCCAGCGCCTTGACGTCGAACGACAGCTTGCCGACGCCACCATGCACGATACCGGCCTTCTCGACGCGGAACTCAACCGCACCGCCCTTGGACGCCTTGACGGCGCCGGCGATGTCGGTGGTCACGGTGCCAACCTTCGGGTTCGGCATCATGCCGCGGGGGCCGAGCACCTTACCCAGACGGCCGACCAGCGGCATCATGTCCGGGGTGGCGATGCAGCGATCGAAGTTGATCTCGCCCTTCTGGACGATCTCGACCAGATCCTCGGCACCAACGATGTCGGCGCCAGCGGCGCGAGCCTCGTCGGCCTTGGCGTCCTTGGCGAAGACGGCGACGCGGACCGTACGGCCGGTGCCGTTCGGCAGGTTGACGACGCCACGGACCATCTGGTCGGCATGACGCGGATCAACGCCGAGGTTCATCGCGATTTCGATGGTCTCGTCGAACTTGACCGAGGAACGGTCCTTGAGCATCTGGATCGCCTCACCCAGGCCATAGGCCTTGTTGACGTCGATGCCCTCGCGGGACTTGACTACGCGCTTACCAATCTTTGCCATGGTCTCAGCCCACCACTTCCAGGCCCATCGAACGGGCGGAACCTTCAACCATACGCATCGCCGCTTCGACGTCGGCTGCGTTCAGGTCCTTCATCTTGGCTTCGGCGATCTCGCGAACCTTGTCGCGGCTGATCTGACCGGCCTTGACCTTGCCCGGCTCCTTGGAGCCCGACTTCAGATTGGCGGCCTTCTTCAGGAAGTAGGTCACCGGCGGCGTCTTCATCGCGAAGGTGAACGACTTGTCCTGGTAGTAGGTGATCACGACCGGGATCGGCGTGCCCTTCTCCATTTCCTGCGTGGCGGCATTGAACGCCTTGCAGAATTCCATGATGTTGATGCCACGCTGACCAAGCGCAGGGCCGATCGGGGGCGACGGCGTCGCCGAACCCGCAGAGACCTGAAGCTTGAGCTGGCCCGCAACTTTCTTAGCCATACTCTGTCTGCCTTGTTTTAGAGCCGGAACGATCCGGCGGTTGCAGTTTGGTGGTTCGAATGAGCGCGACCGGCTAAAGCCGAGTCATCCTCCCACCGTTTCGACGACAGGCCTCGGCCCACCGTCCGCTCGCATGCCGCAGCCGGCCGCGAGCGCCACTCGGATCAGCCCTTCTCGACCTGTCCGAATTCGAGATCCACGGGCACCGCACGCCCGAAGATCGAAACCTCCACCTTGAGCCGCGCGCGCTCCTCGTCCACTTCCTGGACGAAACCGTTGAACGACGCGAAGGGGCCGTCCGACACGCGAACCTGCTCGCCGATCTCGAAGGTGACCGACGGCTTGGGCCGCTCGACGCCTTCCTGCACCTGGTGCAGGATGCGGTCAGCCTCTTTGTCGGTGATGTGCATCGGCTTGGCGGTATGCTTGTCCTCGCCCAGGAAGCCGGTCACGCGCGGCGTATTCTTAACCAGGCTGATGATCGCGTCGTTCAGATCGGCCTTGAGCAGCACATAGCCCGGGAAGAACTTGCGCTCGGCATCGACCTTCTTGCCGCGACGAACCTCAACGACCTTCTCGGTCGGAACGACGATCTGCTCGATCCTGTCGCTCAAACCCTTCTGCTTAGCCTTGTGCTCGATGTCCTCGGCGACCTTCTTCTCGAAATTCGAGTAAGCATGGACGATGTACCAACGCGCAGTCATTACGAGACTTCTCCGTGTTCGCCGGTGTTCAGCGGCCGAGGCCGAGGAGCAAGCTGACGCCGAGAGCCATCAACTGGTCGGCAGCAAAGAAAAAGATCATGGCAATGATCGCGAAGACAATGACCATGATGGTCGAGATCACCGTCTCACGACGCGAGGGCCACGTTACCTTAGCCGTCTCCGTCCGAACCTGCTGGAGGAAGGTAAAAGGATTAGTGGTTTTTGACGCCATCTGCCGCTCTGTTTTCAAGGATCCGAAAATCCGGATCGCCTGCCTGTTCCCGTAGGCCGGGAAATGCCTCGCCTGGTTCCGGATGCCTCGCTCGAATCAGCGAAGTTATTCCGCCCATGCATTTCGGGCGCGTAAAGCCGGCTATCCAGCTCCACGCACCGCGTGTCTGTTGCGTCTACATAAGACCGATTCCCAACACATGCAAGTGCCTAAACCTGTCTTATTGCCAAGCGCCCTTTGTCGGAACAATTCAGTCGTGCCGCACGGGGCTATATCGACATTGCGCTGCCGGATCGCAGCGCTGGCAGGGGCAACAGGGCTCGAACCTGTGACCTGCGGTTTTGGAGACCGCCGCTCTACCAACTGAGCTATACCCCTAACGCGGCTGCTTCATTCCACAAAGAGCGCGGTGTTTCAAGTGCCGTGTGCAATTCCCGCGCATGATTTTCACAGGCCCCTGGAAAAGCGCCGTGCGCAAAGGAACTGACGCGGGAAGATTACGGGAGGCGGAAACGGGATGATCTCGGAATCACACAGAATCACGATCGCCGACGGCCTCCAGCGCGTGCAATGAGTCGCTCAGCCTTCACCCCGAAGAGGTACCGCCCCACGCCTCTCACAAGCCCATAAAGAAAAAGGGCGGCCGAAGCCGCCCTTCCCTCAAGCAGATGCCTGCCTGATTATTCCGTGATCGAAACCACGACGCCGGCGCCGACGGTGCGGCCGCCTTCGCGGATAGCGAAGCGCAGCTTCTCTTCCATGGCGATCGGCACGATCAGCTCGACGTCAACGGTGACGTTGTCGCCGGGCATCACCATCTCGGTGCCCTCGGCCAGCTTGACGATGCCGGTCACGTCCGTCGTGCGGAAGTAGAACTGCGGACGGTAGTTGGTGAAGAACGGCGTGTGACGGCCACCCTCGTCCTTGGTCAGGATGTAGGCCTCGGCCTTGAACTTGGTGTGCGGCTTGACCGAACCCGGCTTGCACAGCACCTGGCCGCGCTCGACGCCCTCACGGTCGACGCCGCGCAGCAGCGCGCCGATGTTGTCGCCGGCCTGGCCCTGGTCGAGCAGCTTGCGGAACATCTCGACGCCCGTGCAGGTCGTCTTGGTCGTCGGGCGGATGCCGACGATCTCGAGTTCCTCGCCGACCTTGACGATGCCGCGCTCGACGCGACCGGTCACCACGGTGCCGCGGCCCGAGATCGAGAACACGTCTTCGATCGGCATCAGGAACGGCTGGTCAACCGGACGCTCCGGCGTCGGGATGTAGGCGTCGACCGCAGCCATCAGCTCGCGCACCGCGTCCTCGCCCAGCTTCTTGTCGGAATCTTCGAGCGCGGCCAGCGCCGAGCCCTTGACGATCGGAATGTCGTCGCCGGGGAACTCGTTCTTCGACAGCAGCTCGCGCACTTCCAGCTCGACCAGCTCGAGCAGCTCGGCGTCGTCGACCTGGTCGCACTTGTTCAGGAACACCACGATCGACGGAACGCCGACCTGGCGGGCCAGCAGGATGTGCTCGCGCGTCTGCGGCATCGGGCCGTCGGCGGCCGAGACCACCAGGATCGCGCCGTCCATCTGCGCCGCACCGGTGATCATGTTCTTCACGTAGTCGGCGTGGCCGGGGCAGTCGACGTGGGCGTAGTGACGGTTCTCCGTCTCGTACTCGACGTGCGACGTCGAGATCGTGATGCCGCGTGCCTTCTCTTCCGGCGCCGCGTCAATCTGGTCGTAGGCGCGGAAATCGCCGAAATACTTCGTGATCGCAGCCGTCAGCGACGTCTTGCCGTGGTCAACGTGACCAATCGTGCCAATGTTCACATGCGGCTTGGTGCGCTCAAATTTACTCTTAGCCATTGCTTATCTTCCTTGGCGGCGGGACTTCAGTTAGGTTCGGATGCGGGGCGATTAGCGACAAAGGCCAAAAAACACAAGCGTCTTTTGACCGGATGCTGTCGGCCCCTTCGGGACGGACGCTCCGATATCGGTGTTGCGGCGGAATATAAGGTGGATCCGGCGCGATTGTAAGTGCAGCCGAGTCGGCTGCAACCGTCTACTGGAAGCCTCTGGAGCGGGTAGCGGGAATCGAACCCGCGTATTCAGCTTGGAAGGCTGCTGCTCTACCATTGAGCTATACCCGCAACTTCCCTTCGTGGCTCCAGGCCGGCAGTGGTGGAGGAGGTTGGATTCGAACCAACGTAGACTGAGTCAACGGATTTACAGTCCGTCCCCTTTAACCACTCGGGCACTCCTCCGTACTGCTTTGCCGGAGCCATGCAACGAGGCATTCGACCGATTTCGGAACCGGGAAAAGTCCCGCTCGTCAATCTGCGATGCGCTTATGGCGATATGGTCTTGCACTGTCAACCACGCCATTGGCGTTTTCGATGGAAATTATCGCACAGCTTTCGTCGCCGGCATATCCAAAGCCAAACACCCCGTTTATAGAGCGGTCATGAGCAATGAAAAAAAGCCTGGAACGCCCAAGGATACCCACTACGCCAAGCTTCGGCGCGCCTATCGCGACCAGAAGAGCGGCGGCAAGCCGGCTCATCGCCCGCGCCCCAGCATTCCGCCCGGCGAAGCCGCGGCCGAAGGCCTTTTGCGCCTTTATGGCCTGCATACCGTGCGTGCGGCGCTGGAGAATCCGCGCCGGGACATCCACCGCATGCTGGCGACTCGCAACGCGCTGGAACGGCTGGAGATCGGCGACAAGGCCCTGCCCTTTCCTGTGGAAATCGTCGAGCCGCGCGACATCGACAAGATCACCGGCAGCGACGCCGTCCACCAAGGCGTGCTGATCGAGGCCGCGCCCTTGAAGCCCAAGGCGCTGTCGGCGCTGGGCGACACGCCGCTGGTGCTGGTGCTGGACCAGGTGACGGACCCGCATAATGTCGGCGCCATCATCCGTTCGGCCGTGGCTTTCGGCGCCGGCGCACTGATCACCACCTCGCGCCACAGTGCGCAGGAATCAGGCGTGCTGGCCAAATCCGCCTCTGGTGCACTGGAGCACATCGACCTCATCGAGGTGCGTAACCTCGCCGAAGCGCTCGGCGAATTGCACGAATCGGGTTTCCAGACCATCGGTCTCGATTCGGAAGGGCCGGCGGAACTGGAACAGACATTTTTGGGCGAGCGAATCGCGCTCGTGCTCGGCGCGGAGGGCAAAGGCCTGCGCCACAAGACGCGCGAGACGGTGAATGCCTTGGCCCGACTCGACATGCCGGGCGTGATTCATTCGCTCAATGTGTCGAACGCCGCGGCGATCAGCCTCTATGCCGCGCGAAAGCACCTGGCGAGTGTGAAGGCGAAGTAGGTCCAAGAAAGCGAGAATCACGGACGCTTGCGATCCGTGGTTCTCGGATATCATCTAACTACCCCCAAGATTTGAATTCCAGGCCGTCACGGGAGCGTCCTTCGAGGCTCGCGGCGCTCGCACCTCAGGATGAGGGAAGTTTGCTCGGCTCAGGCCGATGTGCCAGCGAATCCGACAGCGCGGCTGCTAGAAGCCCCCTATTCCGGTGACGTGACGCAGCCAGAAGGCGAGCACAATGAACGCGATTGCCGCCGTGACGCCGGTCCAGTCGACGTTCGCCGTCTTGAGAGCCTGAACGAGCTTTACCACGGCAGACCACGCCACCATCACGACCAGGGTGACAAAGACAATCCGGATCATCCCTCACCTCCCCACGGAACCAAGGTTTTCAGGAATAATATGGGCACGCGGCGGGCGGTTTTAAGAGCGGGCAGGCCCCATCGCGGGAACGGTGGCGCGCGAGAGCTTCGAACAAGGCCTTCCAGCCGGATGGCCTGTGGAAAACCAGGGTCTTTGCCGCATATTCGGCCGGCGCGGTGCGGCGAAAGAATCTCGTTAAATTTTGATTAAATTTTGGGGGCTACGAGACTCGCGGAAAGCGAGGTTCCATGATGCGCGCCCTGTTTCTCGTAGCGCTCCTGACACTCGGTAGCTGCGCAACCGCGCCATCGCGTATCAATGACGTGTGCGCGGTGTTCGACCAGCGGGATGGCTGGTTCAACAGCTGGCACCGCGCCGCCAAGAAGACCGAGCGCGAGTTCGGCGTTCCCGTTCCCATCCTGATGGCGACGATCTATGCCGAGTCCGGTTTCAGCCCCTATGCCCGCCCGCCCCGGACAAAGCTGTTCGGCTTCATTCCCTGGACCCGCCCTTCGACCGCCTATGGCTATTCGCAGGCGCTCGACGGCACCTGGTCACGCTATCAGGCCGAGACCGGCAACTGGTCTGCGAGCAGATCGAATTTTGCGAACGCCATCCACTTCATCGGCTGGTACCACGCGACCAGCAACCGCGTGAACGGCATCGCGCTCAACGACACCTACAACCTCTATCTCGCCTACTATCTCGGCCATTCGGGCTATTCGCGCGGTACCGCCAACGCCACCGCGCAGCAGGGGGCGCGCCGCGCCGCCAACATGGCAATCCGATATGCAGGCCAGATGCAGGCATGCGGCCGCTGAACCTTCGCCGCGGCAGGGGATAGCGCTACAGAAGGATTGACCTCCGAACGCCATTGGCGGATGCTCACCCAGACGCGGGAGGGCTGCCATGATCACTGGATCGCAATGCCACGCAGGCCGTGCTCTAGTTGAGATTTCGCGGGCACAACTTGCCAGCAAGTCTCGGGTGGATGAGCTGATCATCGAACAATTCGAACACGACATGGAACTGCCGGGTCCGGCAGCGATCGCCGCACTCCAGACGGCGCTCGAGGAGCTTGGCGCCGTCTTCATCTCTGAGGACGGCGGCGGCATCGGCGTAAGGCTGAAGGCCTCGCGGTCATTCGCCAAGCAAAGTTCTCGCCGGAAGGGCAGCCACGGGCTGACGGCGGATAACGATGTGCGCTAGGCCCGAGGCGAAACGACGCGAACGCCCGCGCAGCCGGCCACCTTGCTGCAGCGGGCGTCTTCGTTTCGGTGACGCTGCGTTTCAAGAACAATACGGACCGGTCAAGGAAATTTCTTGAAATATCCTGTCGCGAGGCTCATGGGAGGGTATAGCCCGCGACGAGCGGACACTCCGCCTTTCAGCAAACCTTGATCGAAGTTTGCCTGGCATGACTCCTCCCCCCTGAGCCAATGCCGCTTCGATCACATGGAGCGATATCCCCCATGTCTTCGACAACCACTGCAGCGTCGTTGAGTGCTGTGCCTGCCAATCCACGCTCCCGCGTGATCCTGGCCAGCCTCATCGGCACCACCATCGAATTCTACGATTTCTACGTTTACGCCACCGCCGCCGTGCTGGTGTTTCCCCACCTGTTCTTTCCCAAAGGCAATGAGACCACGGCGCTGCTCGCGTCCTTCGCCGTGTTCGGCGCGGCCATGGTGGCCCGGCCGCTGGGCGCAATCTTCTTCGGCCATCTGGGCGACAAGCGCGGGCGCAAGATCACCCTCGTCGGCGCGCTGCTGACCATGGGCATCGCCACCTTCCTGATCGGCCTTTTGCCGACCTATGCCAGCGCCGGCTGGCTTGCCCCGGCGCTATTGGTGCTGATGCGCCTGGCGCAAGGCTTCGCGCTGGGCGGCGAATGGAGCGGCGCGGCCCTGGTGGCGACCGAGAACGCGCCTCCCGGCAAGCGCGCGATCTTCGGCACCTTCCCCCAGCTCGGCGCGCCGATCGGCTTCATCATCGCCAATGGCCTGTTCCTGACCATCGCTGCCGCCCTGCCCTCCGACGACCCGTCGCGTCCGTCGACGGCCTTCCTCGACTGGGGCTGGCGCATCCCGTTCCTGTTCTCGATCGTCATGGTGGCGGTCGGCCTCTGGGTGCGGCTGAACCTGGTCGAGAGCGCCGCCTTCGAGAACACGGTCAAGAGCGGACAGGTCCAGAAGGTCCCACTCGTGGCGGCCTTCAGAACCCACTGGAAGGAGCTCGTGCTGGGCACCTTCTACATGCTGGCCACCTATGTGCTGTTCTATCTGATGACCACCTTCTCGCTGAGCTACGGCCGCGCTGCGACCACCGCCCCGCTTCCGGGCCTCGGCTACGACTACAGTACCTTCGTGCTGATGATGATCATCGGCGTGGTGTTCTTCGGCATCTTCACCATGGTCTCCGGCCCCTGGGCGGACCGCTGGGGCCGCCGCAAGACCCTGATCTGGGTCACGCTTGCCATCATCGCCTTCGGCCTCGTCTGGGTGCCGATGCTCGCGGGCGGCAATGTCGGCGTCATGGCCTGGCTCATCATCGGCTTCACGCTGATGGGCATGACCTTCGGGCCGATGGGCGCGCTGCTGCCTGAGCTGTTTCCGGCGAATGTGCGCTACACAGGCTCCGGCATCTCCTACAACGTCTCCTCGATTCTGGGCGCGGCGATCGCCCCCTTCATCGCGGTGGCGCTTTGGAGCGCGGGCGGCGGCAGCCCGTTCTGGGTCGGCATCTACCTCTCGGCCATGGCCGTGTTGACCCTGATTGCACTTCTGCTCGGCAAGGAAACCAAGGACGTCGACATCGACGCCTGACCCCTGTCGCCAGGCAGCTCGCCGGACCCGGGCTGGACGCCATGCTCGACGGCCTGGCGTCCGGCCGCTCGGATCGGTTTCTGTATTTTCCGATCGCTTCCCGCATTGCCGAGGACCATGGCCGCGCCATATCCGTCTTCAGGAGGCGCCCATGAAAGTCGGTTTCATCGGAATCGGGCAGATGGGTTCTGGCATGGCCTCCAACCTGCTGAGGGCCGGCCAGACCGTCACTGTCTACAACCGCAGTCCCGAGAAGGCCAAGCCACTCGTCACCATGGGCGCCTCACTGGCGGCCAAGCCAGGCGACGCCTGCCGCGGCGATGCAGTCTTCACGATGCTGGCCAACGACGAGGCCGTCACGGCCCTCGCTTTCGGCAAGGACGGCATCATCGACAGCATGACCGGCGGCGCCGTGCACATTTCCTCCAGCACGATCAGTCTGGCACTGATCGAACGCCTGACGGAGGCGCATGCAAGGCGGGGTCAGCTGTTCGTCTCCGCGCCGGTCTTTGGCCGGCCTGACGTGGCCGCAGCCGGGCAGTTGTCGATGGTGGCCGCCGGCCCGGACGAGGCGATCGACCGGGCGCGGCCGCTTCTCGAAGCGGTCAGCCAAAAGCTCTTCATCGTCTCGCAGACCCCGAAGGACGCCAACCTGATCAAGCTCAGCGGCAACTTCCTGATCGCCTGCGTGATCGAGTCCTTGGGCGAGGCGATGGCGCTGGTCGCCAAGGCCGGCCTCAACCGCCAGCAATATCTCGAAATCCTGACGTCCACGATGTTCAACGTGCCGGTGTATAACACCTACGGTTCGCTGATCGCGGAGGGACGGTTCCAGCCCGCCGGATTTGCCGCGCCGCTCGGCCAGAAGGACATACAGCTGGCCCTGGCAGCGGCCGAGGCGCTCGGCGTGCCGCTGCCGATCGGCAGCCTGCTGCGGGACCGGTTCATCCGCCTGATATCGAATGGGGGAGCGGCCCTGGACTGGTCGGCCATCGGCAGCATGGCGGCAGCCGATTCAGGCATCCAGCCGTTCGCCGGCTGGCTGCGGACCCGCGCGGTGTAGCCGCATTTGCAGAACCAGGCCGGAAGTTGGGCCAGGTCGGAATCCAGCTCGATGGCGGACCGAACAACGGCGCGGCTGGAGAGAATGCTGCCGCGCGAGCGGACGTGAGCCGCCGTCCCCTGATCAGAAATCAGATTCTCCGACTATCCTTCTGGGATAGTGCCTTATTCTTTGTTTCATCTCATATTCCATCGTTGACGCCACCTTTAAGGGCGTGTGCGCCAAACACTGTGAGATTATGCGCCCACCGAATCTCAGAATGCTTCGCCGATTACTGAAGGGAGGGACTTCGCTTTGCACGCCAAGCTCATTTCGTGTCTGGAAGGATGCCTCGTTCTCTACTTGACGGCGGCTGGCTCGGCGGCCGAATGGGGCCACTACGGGAATGCCCGTTATGGCTACTGGATCGACATCCCTCCCGGCTTTTCCCCCTTAGCGGAGGCAGACAATGGTGACGGCGGCAGTTCGGAGTCTTCCCGTGGCGATGCCAAACTGAGCGTTTGGGGCAGCTTCATCACAGAGCCTGACTTCACCTCCGAAGTCTCCTGGCGCATTCAGCAGGACAAGGCCGATGGCTGGAAAATCTCCTACGAGACAAGCAAGGAACACCGGGCCAGTTGGACCGGCCTGCGCGGCACGCGTATGATGTACCAGCGCGCAATCACTCTTTGCCGTGACGCGGCTGCCTACTTCCGCATCGAATATGATCAATCACAGAATGCTGCCTTCGACCCGATCGTCGAACGTCTGGTGAAATCGCTGCGGTGGGATGGCGTCTGCCGTTGAAATGAGGTCGCTCGATTGCCTTCCGGGCGGCAACCCAATAGCCTCAATTTTATTGGCTGGTGCCCCCGGACGGACTCGAACCGCCGACCCCCTGATTACAAATCAGGTGCTCTACCAACTGAGCTACAAGGGCACGTGTTTCCGGTTAGCACATCTGCCGCGCCAGTAAAGTCAAAACTCGGCAAGCGCCACACATCACGCGTGGATTGCGGCATTCGCTGCTTCCCGGGCGAACGGCAGGAACAATCGCGCCCCCACGGCGTTCAGCAGGCAACCGACGTCGTCCCCAATGCAGGCCTGCCATGACCCCTCGGCTCGCTTCCGCTGAAAATCCAAGCCACGCGGCTCCGCGTGCGCCCCGACTGGGCCTGTTCTGATGGCACCGCGGCCCGTCTGGAAAGGCTATCTCAAGCTGTCGCTGGTGACCTGCGCCGTCGAGTTGTCCAACGCAACAACCCATGCGGAGCGGGTTTCGTTCCGGGTCATCAACCGCGACACCGGCAACACGGTGAAGCGGCAATATGTCGATTCGGTCACCGGGAAGCCGCTCGAGGACAAGAACGAGGTGAAGGGCTACGAGGTCGACAAGAACGAGTATCTGCTGATCGAGGAAAACGAGATCGAAGCCCTGCAGGTCGAATCCGAGCATACGATGAACCTGGACGGCTTCATCGAAAAATCCGAGATCGAGCAGATATACCTGGACACGCCCTATTATCTGGCACCCGCCGACAAGGTTTCGCTGGAGGCATTCGCGGTGATACGCGACGCGTTGGCGGCGAGGAAGATGGCCGGGCTTGCCCGCATCGTGCTTTACCGGCGCGAACGCCCGGTCGTGATCGAACCGCTCGGCAAAGGCATGCTCCTCACCACGCTGCGCTACGAGAACACCGTGCGCAAGGCTTCCTTCGTCTTCGAGGAGATCGACGACGTGAAAGTCGATGAAGAGATGATCGACCTTGCAACCCACATCATCGACAAGAAGAGGACGAAGTTCGATCCGTCCAAGTTCGAGGACAGCTACGAAAACGCCCTGCTCGAGCTGATCCGCGCCAAGAAGGCCGGGCGCAAGCCTCCGGTGGTGAAGGCCGCGCCGGCGCAGTCGAACGTGGTGAACCTGTTCGATGCACTGCGCAAGAGCCTGGCCTCCGAGGGCGGCGCGGAAGAAGAGGCTGCGCCCAAACCCGCCTCCGGCAGGCGCGGCGCCAAGGCGGGCGCAAAGAAGGGCGCCGACGGCAGTCCAGGCAAACGCAAATCCGCCTGAGGACGGCTCATGGCGCCTCTCCAGCAGTATCAGGCCAAGCGAGATTTCCGCAAAACGACCGAACCGGCCGGCCGCGTGCGAAGGTCTTCGAAAAGGCCGGGTGGGATCTTCGTCATCCAGAAGCACGCAGCCACGCGCCTGCACTACGACTTCCGGCTGGAGCATGATGGCGTGCTGTGGAGCTGGGCGGTGACGCGCGGCCCGAGCCTCGACCCGTCGGAGAAACGGCTGGCCGTGCATGTGGAGGATCACCCGCTCGACTATGCCTCCTTCGAGGGCACGATCCCCAAGGGCGAATATGGCGGCGGCTCGGTCATCGTCTGGGACGAAGGCACCTGGACGCCGGAAGGTGACCCGGACTTAGGCATGAAGAAGGGACATCTCCAGTTCGAACTGAAGGGCAACAAGCTCAATGGCGGCTGGAACTTGGTGCGGCTAACGCCCCGCCCAGGCGAGAAGCGGGACAACTGGCTGCTGATCAAGTCTGACGACATATATGCTCGCCGCGACGAAGACATTCTCGAGGAAGCGCCGGAATCCGTTAAATCGGGGCTCACGGTCGAGGAAATCGGCAAGGAAAACCCGGCCATATGGCATTCCAAGCCGCGCACGAACGATCCTCCGAAAGCCAAGACAAAGCCGGCCCCACGCCCTGGCAAGGTTGCGAAACTCCCGGGCTTCATCGAGCCCTGCCTGGCAAGGCTGGAAGCGCGTCCGCCGACCGGAGAGGCGTGGGTCCACGAGGTCAAGTTCGACGGCTACCGCATGCAGGCGCATGTCTCGGCCTGCCGCACAAAGTTGCTTACCCGGACCGGGCTCGACTGGACGCAACGGTTCGGCCCCGAAATTCCCGCGGCGCTCGCAGCACTGGATTGCGACAATGCCATTTTCGACGGCGAGGTTGTGGTGCTCGCGGACAATGGCATCTCTTCCTTCTCCGCGTTGCAGGCCGACCTGTCCGACGGCCGCAGCGACCGGCTGGTCTACTATATTTTCGATCTTCTGTTCCTCAACGGCGAAGACCTTCGTTCCGAACCGTTGAGCGAGCGCAAGGCGCGCCTGGATAGCTTGCTCGGCGAAACAGGCAACGCCGTCGTGCGCTACAGCGAGCACTTCCTTGAGCCGGGCCCGACCATGTTGGCCCACGCCTGCCGCATGGGGTTGGAGGGCATCGTTTCCAAGCGCGCGGCAGCGCCCTACCGCAGCGGCCGCACTGGCGACTGGCTCAAGTCCAAATGCACGCTTCGCCAGGAGTTCATCATCCTCGGCTATCTGCCATCGGCAAAAAGCGGACGCGATCTGCGCTCGCTCGTGGTGGGCTATCGCGACGACGATGGCAAATTCGTCTCGGCCGGCCATGTCGGCACAGGCTTCAACGCCTCCAATACGAAAGACCTGAAGCAGAAGCTCAACCTGCTGAGGACCGCATCGCCACCCATCGCCGGCCCGGCGGCCAAGGAAAAGGGCGTCGTCTGGGTCAAGCCGCAACTGGTGGCGGAGGTTGAATTCCGTACATGGACGGCCGACCGCAATATTCGGCAGGCCTCCTTCCTGGGCCTGCGCGAAGACAAGCCGGCCGAGGAGATCATTGCAGAGATCCTGGATGGCGGCGGGGAAAAATCGCGCCCGGCGAGCCGTAGCGGTTCCTTAGGCAGTAAGACGACAAACAATAAGGGGGACAAACAAGTGTATCTTTCCAGTGCCGACAAGGTGCTATGGCCCGAGGCCGGGGTGACCAAGCAGGACCTGCTCGATCACTACGAACGGGTCTGGCCGCGCATGGAGCGCTATGTCATCAACCGCCCTCTCGCGCTGGTGCGGGCGCCCGACGGAGTCGGCGACGGCCCGCGCTTCTTCCAGAAGCACGCCTCGCCGGGCATGCCCGGCTCCATTTCCAGCATGCGCGACCCCGAGGACAACGAAGAAATCCTGTTCATAAAGGATTTCAACGGGCTGGCTGCACTCGTTCAACTCGGCGTGGTGGAAATCCATCTGTGGGGCGCGACCGCCGATGAGATCGACACGCCCGACCAGATCGTCTTCGACCTCGACCCTGATGAGGGGCTCGACACCGACGACGTCCGCGCCGCAGCACTCGACGTGGCCAAGCGCCTCGAGGAGATCGGCCTATCGCATCTCGTGAAGACGTCAGGCGGCAAAGGTTATCACATCGTCGTGCCGTTGAAGCCGAAGGCGGACTGGACCGCGACCAAGACCTTCGCCCACGATTTCGCCAAGGCGATGGAGCAGTCCGACCCGAAGCGCTACACCGCGACACTGTCAAAGTCCGCGCGCAAGGGACGGATTTTCATAGACTATTTGCGCAACACCCGCGGCGCGACCACCGTCGCTCCTTACTCGACGCGAGCCAAGGCAAACGCGACGGTTTCGGTGCCAATAACCTGGAAGCAGGTGGAAGACGGCGTCGGCCCGACTGCCTTCACCGTCGGCGACAAGGCACTGGCCGAGGCGCTCAGGGCAGCGGACCCCTGGGCCGACTATGACCGGCTGCGACGCGCGCTCAAGGTCTGAGCGCCAGGCTGCTTGGCCACAGTCAACGGTGCGCCAGGATATTGACCAGCTTGCCGAAGGGATCGCGCACGAAAAAGCGCCGCACGCCCCAAGGCTCGTCCGCCGGCCCGTATTCGATTTCGAAGCCGGCGCTTCTCATGCCCTCCAGCGCGGCGTCGACATCGTCGACCTCGATCGACAGGTCGGGTGTCGGCGTGCCCGAGCCGCCTTGTTCGGCAAAACTGATCTGGACCGTCATCGCCTCGCTCGAACCGTAGGTCGCGATCCAGCCGTGATCCATCAACAGGTCGAGACCAAGCACGTCCCGGTAGAAGCGCTTCGCCGCCGTGATGTCGCGCGTGTGCGTGTTGGCGATGATTCGCTTGACTTTCATGTCCCCTCCCGGACGTGCGCGGGCATCGTCTCGAGCCGGTCACGCGTTATCCGTAAGTCCATCTCTTTGCAGGGACAATAGGGCGTGCTACCTCGCACTCCACTGGTTCGAGGCGGGGACAAGGCACAGCGGCCATGACACGCAAAGCGCGCGACACATTCGCCTTCATTTCCGCCGACGCGCCGGACGCTGTGGAGGCGGCCGCTCGCCTTACCGCCGCCTATGGCAACACGCCACTGGAACAGGCCGACGTGGTCGTCGCGCTCGGCGGCGACGGCTTCCTCCTGCAAACGCTGCGCGAGACGATGAGCACCGGCAAGCAGGTCTACGGCATGAACCGGGGCACGGTCGGCTTCCTCATGAACGAGTTTCGCGAGGACGGCCTGCGCGAACGGCTGCACGCGGCCGTGGCGGAGACGATCCGCCCGCTGCAGATGGAAACCGTGCTTGCCGACGGCGCGCGCGTGAGCGCGCTGGCCATCAACGAAGTGGCGCTGTGGCGGCAGTCGTATCAGACCGCCAAGATCCGCATCTCGATCGACGACAAGGTGCGGCTCGACGAATTGAGCTGCGACGGCGTGATGGTGGCGACCCCGGCCGGCTCGACGGCCTACAACCTCTCTGCCCACGGCCCCATCCTGCCGCTCGATGCGCCACTGCTTGCGCTGACGCCGGTGAGCCCGTTCCGGCCGCGGCGCTGGCGCGGGGCGCTGATCCCGGAAAGCGCGGTGGTGCGCTTCGACGTGCTGGAAGCGGACAAGCGCCCGGTAAACGTGGCCGCCGACCACACCGAGGCCAAGTCGGTGCTTTCGGTCACGGTGCGCCAGTCACGCCAGCACACCGCGACGCTGCTGTTCGACGCCAGCCACTCCTGGGACGAACGCATCCTGGCAGAACAGTTCCGCTATTAACGCTATTGCGTCAAAAGGACCGAAACACTACGTATTAACCGACACAATTATGGCGTGACTGTCTGTTTGTGTTGACAAATCGCCTTACTAACCGTAACGCGATGAAATATTGTGCAAACGTGAGGCGTTTGCCGCGTCCGCAGGGCGCGCCCTTCAAGCAGCCAAAGACAGCCAAGACACTTGTCCTCAGACACTCAGACCGCCCAAGACGCGTTGACTTTCGCAGACCTCGGCCTTTCGCCCAAGGTCCTTTCGGCCGTTACCGACGCCGGCTACACCATGCCGACGCCGATCCAGGCAGGTGCAATTCCGCACGCGCTGCAAGGCAAGGATGTTCTGGGGATCGCTCAGACCGGTACCGGCAAGACGGCCTCGTTCGTCCTGCCGATGCTGACCCGGCTGGAAAAGGGCCGCGCGCGGGCACGCATGCCGCGCACGCTGATCCTCGAGCCGACGCGCGAACTCGCCGCCCAGGTCGAGGAAAACTTCGTCAAGTACGGCAAGAACCATCGGCTCAACATCGCCCTGCTGATCGGCGGCGTTTCCTTCGATGAGCAGGAAAAGAAGCTGGAGCGCGGCGCGGACGTGCTGATCGCGACGCCCGGGCGCCTGCTCGACCATTTCGAGCGCGGCAAGCTGCTGCTTTCAGCGGTGGAAATTCTCGTCATCGACGAGGCGGACCGCATGCTCGACATGGGATTCATTCCCGACATCGAGCGCATCTGCAAACTCATCCCCTTCACGCGCCAGACGCTGTTCTTCTCGGCCACCATGCCGCCCGAGATCACCAAGCTGACCGAGCAGTTCCTGCACGCGCCGGTTCGTGTCGAAGTGGCAAAGGCAGCAACCACGGCGGTCAACATCACCCAGCGCCTGGTCAAATCGGGCCGCAAGCCTTGGGACAAGCGGGCTGTGCTGCGCGACCTGATCCGCGCGGAAGACGCGGAACTTAAGAACGCGATCATCTTCTGCAACCGGAAGGTGGAAGTCTCCGAGCTCTTCCGCTCGCTGATCAAGCACGATTTCAATGCCGGCGCGCTGCATGGCGACATGGACCAGCGCGCACGCATGACCATGCTGGCCAATTTCCGCGAGGGCAAACTCAAGCTGCTCGTGGCCTCCGACGTCGCAGCGCGCGGCCTTGACATTCCCGACGTCAGCCATGTGTTCAATTTCGACGTGCCGATCCATGCCGAGGACTATGTCCACCGCATCGGCCGTACCGGCCGCGCCGGGCGTTCGGGAAAATCCTTCACCATCGCCACCAAGGGTGACACCAAACATGTCGACGCCATCGAGAAGCTGATCGGCCAACCGATCGAGTGGCATGACGGCGACCTGTCGACCGTGGTCGAGAGCGAGGGCGACGAGGCGCCACGCCGCGGTCGCGGCAGCCCGCGCGGACGCGGACGCAAGGATGAAGGCGAGCGCAAGCGCGGCTCCCACCACGCCAAGTCGAGCGAAGAAAAGCCGGCGCAGGAAGCAGTCGCCGAGGTCGAACCGACCGAGGCCGAGAACGCCGAGCGCCCCAGCCGCCGTGACGCGATCAAGGCGGAGAATGCGGAGCGCAAGACCCGGCACGAGACCGGCAGCGACCGCCACCGGCACGACGACCGCCGTTCGCGCCATCACAAGGATGACGACGACAAGGTCGTCGGCTTCGGCAACGACATTCCCGCCTTCATGCTGATCCAAGCCAAGATCTGACCTGGCCTTTACGGGCAGCGGCGAACCACCCTGCCCTTTTTCGATAGCAGATACAAAAAAGCCCGCCGCGAATGCGACGGGCTTTTTCTTTGATGCGCAGCCTGCTCCGATCAGGTGAGCGGCGACAGCTGGATCTCGACGCGGCGGTTCTGCGCACGGCCGTCGGCGGTCGCGTTGGAGGCGATCGGACGGGTCTTGCCGAAGCCGGTGACGGCGAAGCGGCGCTGGTCGACGCCCTGCGAGTTGAGGTAGTTGGCAACCGAAAGCGCGCGGCGCTGCGACAGGTCGAAATTGTGCTGGTCGCCGCCGGTGGAGTCGGTGTGGCCGAACACATCGACGAGCGTCTGGTTGTACTTCTTCAGCACCAGCGCCACCGAGTTCAGCACCTGGTTGAACTCCGGCTTGATGTTGTCCTGGTCGACCGCGAAGGTGATGTCCGACGGCATGTTGAGGATGATCTGGTTGCCCGCCCGGGTGACGCTGACGCCAGTGCCCTGAAGCTGGGCGCGCAGCTCGGCCTCGTTGCGGTCCATGGTGGAGCCGATGGCGCCGCCGGTCAGCGCACCGATGCCGGCGCCGATCAGCACGGCGTTGCGCTGCGCATTTTTGCTGCCGCCTACGGCCAGGCCTGCCAGCGCGCCAAGGCCGGCACCGATGGCCGCACCACCGGCGGTGTTGGAGACCTTCTGCTCGCCTGTGTACGGGTCAGTCGTGCACGCGCCGAGAAAAGCCGTGGCCATGAGCACGGCGATCAGTTTCTTGTTCATTACGGGTTGTCCCTCTTCAACTTCATCCCGCGCCGGAACCCCGGCGCCTAAGCCCTTCAGTGCCCTTGTAACATAAAATGCGGCGAAAAGCCGAACGACAAAGTGGCAGCCCTTGATTTCGATCTGGGCGCAGCCGGACACGGCCCAAACTCGCGGTCGTTACCGGAGAATCATGCAATCGATCAGATATTCTTCCGGCGCATCGAGCTGGAAACTGTCAGAGAGCCGCCAATCCCCTGATCGACGCGCTCTCTTACAGCCTAGCCGCGCCGAGGACGCCAAATGGCGAACCCGCGCGTCTCCGCCAAGAGCGCGGGCTCCCACCGCATCAGTAGGATTTCGGCGGTACGAACAGACAGACCGTCTTGGTGTTGTTGGCGCCGCCGACCGAGCACCAGTGATATTCGCCGTCCGGCGAGTTGCGTACGCGACTGTCCTTGTAAGCCAGCACCTCGCCGGTGCCGACGATGACATAGCCTTCGGGTCGCTCGCTGATCGCCTTGTTGGGTACTTCGCGGCAATCTATCCCCGAGCAGCAGGATATCGGATATTTCCAGCCGGACTTGGCCTGGTGGGCAAAGCTCGACGGTATGGGTGATACCAGAAAGCCCAGTGAGGCAATTACACTCAAGCGGGCAGCGAAACGGGGCCAATTTGCCGAGCAGAACATGACGTGCTCTCCAAGGTCCCCCTTGTGAAATCCCCCATGTGAAGAAAGCCTCGCCCGGCTGATAAACGAGGGACCGTCAGCGATTGTTCCAACGCCGCTGAACATCCGGCGTGGCCGAAGACCCCAAATGCAAAGAGGCCGCCTCGGTTATCGAGGCGGCCTCAAGTCGTTTCGTTCGGACCGGTGCGATCAGTCGATGTCCGCGACCGCCTGCCCGGATCCACCCTCGATGCGATGCGAGAGCGAGGCTTCCATGAACTCGTCGAGGTCGCCGTCAAGCACGTCCTGCGGGCTCGTGCTCTCCACGCCGGTGCGCAGGTCCTTCACCAGCTGGTAGGGCTGCAGCACGTAGGAGCGGATTTGATGGCCCCAGCCGATGTCCGTCTTGGACGCAGCAGTGGCGTTGGCCGCCTCCTCGCGCTTCTTCAGCTCCTCTTCATAGAGCCGCGCCCTCAGCATGTTCCACGCGGTGGCGCGGTTCTTGTGCTGGGAACGCTCCTGCTGACAGGCCACGACGATACCAGTGGCGATATGCGTGATGCGCACGGCCGAGTCGGTGGTGTTGACGTGCTGACCGCCTGCGCCCGAGGCGCGATAGGTATCGATACGCACGTCGGATTCGGACACATCGATCTCGATCGAATCGTCCACGACCGGATAGACCCAGACGCTGGCGAAAGAGGTGTGGCGCCGTGCGTTGCTGTCATAGGGCGAGATGCGAACCAGGCGGTGCACGCCCGATTCCGTCTTGAGCCAGCCATAGGCGTTATGGCCCTTGATCAGCAGCGTCGCGGACTTGATGCCGGCTTCTTCGCCGTCATGCATTTCCAGCACTTCGACCTTGAAGCGGCGCCGTTCGGCCCAGCGCGTGTACATGCGCAAAAGCATCGAAGCCCAGTCCTGGCTTTCGGTACCACCCGCACCCGCGTGCACTTCGATATAGGTGTCGTTGGAATCCGCCTCGCCCGAGAGCATCGTTTCGATCTGGCGCGCCTTGATCTCGCCCGCGAGCGAGCGGATCCCTGCTTCAGCTTCGCCGACGACGCTCTCGTCGCCCTCTTCCTCGCCAAGCTCGATCAGGCCGATATTGTCGTCCAGCGCCCGCGACAGGCCGGTGATCGCATTGATCGAATCGTCCAGGCTCTGGCGCTCGCGCATCAGCTTCTGCGCTTCCTGCGGATCGTCCCAGAGGCTCGAGTCCTCGGAACGCATGTTCAGGTATTCAAGCCGTTTTAGAGCCTGATCCCAGTCAAAGATGCCTCCTCAGCAGGCTTATGGCCTGCTTGATTTCGTCGACCAGCTTTTCGGTTTCTGCGCGCATGGCAGGTGTCCAGTCCTCTCAGGATGATAGGGGGTTTAGATAGGGGTTCGATTTGGCGCGGACCATAGGCAGGCGTTCCGCCCCTGTAAAGCGAAATGGGCCGGCTTGTTCCGCCGGCCCAGGATCAGGTCAATGCGTCAGTAGAGGCCGCCGCCGCCCTGGATGATGGCCTCGCTAGCCCGCGGCGACAGCGCCTCACCCGAACCGTTGGAGCCGTCGTCACCCATGCCGATGACCCAGTAGCTGTCGGCGGGTCCGGTGCCGGGCTTGAAGGCCTCCATGATGGTGTCCGGCTCGCCCGGATTGGCCTGCATGCCCGTCTTGCGGTTGATGGCCACCACCTTCATGCCTTCCGGCACATTGAAGTCGACCGGCGGCACGCCCTTCATGGCTTCGGCCATGAATTCCTTGAAGATCGGCGCGGCCAGGCCGCCGCCCGTGGCGCCCTTGCCGAGCGACTGCGGCTTGTCGTAGCCCATATAGAGGCCGACCACGAGGTTGGGCGTATAGCCGATGAACCAGGCGTCCTTCTCGTCGTTGGTGGTGCCGGTCTTGCCGGCGATCGGGCGGCCGAGTTCCCTCAGCGTGGTGGCGGTGCCGCGGATGACGACGCCTTCCATCATCGAGGTGATCTGATAGGCCGTCATCGGGTCGAGCACCTGCTCGGAATTGTCGACCAGTTCCGGTTCCGCCTGATCCGACCACTCCGTGGCCACGCAGCCATCGCAGCCGCGCTCGTCATGCTTGAAGACCGTCTTGCCGTAGCGATCCTGGATGCGGTCGATGAGCGACGGCTTGATCTGGCGGCCGCCATTGGCCATCACCGAATAGGCCGAAACCATGCGCATGACGGTGGTTTCGCCGGAACCCAGCGACATGGCGATGTGCGGGGGCATCCTGTCATAGACGCCGAAACGCTCGGCATATTCGGCCACAAGCTTCATGCCCATGTCGTTGGCGAGGCGAACGGTCATCAGGTTACGCGAGCGCTCGATACCGGCGCGCAGCGTCGACGGTCCGGCACCCTTGCCGTCATAGTTCTTAGGCGACCAACTGGTGTTGCCGATGTGGATGGTGATCGGGCCGTCCATGATCACCGATGCAGGCGTATAGCCATTGTCGAGCGCAGCCGCGTAGACGATCGGCTTGAACGAGGAACCCGGCTGGCGCATGGCCTGGGTGGAGCGGTTGAACTCGGATTGCGAGAAGGAGAAGCCGCCGACCATCGCCAGGACACGGCCGGTGTGCGGGTCCATGGCCACCAGACCGCCCGAGACCTCCGGCGGCTGGCGCAGGGAATAGGCGCTTTCGGAGCCGTCGTTCTTCTCCACGAAAACGACGTCGCCCGGCTTCAGCACGTCCGCCGGGGTATTGGCCTTCACGCGCTTGCCGTCCACGACGTGGCGCATGGCAAAGCTCATGTCCTCCTTGGAGATGGTGCCCTTCTTGCGCTCGGCAACAAGCACGCCGGAGGCCTGCCGCCCGGGCTGCAGGCCGATTGCCACGCCCGAAGCGGAGCTGTCGAGCACGACTGCGAGCTGCCACTCCGGAACGTCGTCCAGGCCCTTGACCTCGCCCAGCTTCACGCCCCAGTCGTCGGACATGTCGATATGGGTCACCGGGCCGCGGTAACCGCGCAGGCGGTCGAACTTCAGCAGGCCGTGCTGCATGGCCGAGCGCGCCATGCGCTGCAGCTTCGGATCGAGCGTGGTGCGTACTGAAAGGCCGCCCTCGTAGAGCGCATTCTCGCCGTAGCGCGAAATGATCTCGCGGCGCACTTCCTCGGTGAAATACTCGCCGGCGAACACATAGTTGCCGCTGCGGCGCGGCGTTACGCCCAGCGGCTCGGACTTGGCCTTATCGCCTTCCTCGCGCGAGACGTAGCCGTTCTCGATCATCTGGTCGATCACCCAGTTACGCCGCTCGATCGCGCGGTCGGCATGGCGGAACGGGTGATAGTTGGACGGGCCCTTGGGCAGCGATGCCAGATAGGCAGACTCGGCCACGGTGAGTTCGCCGACCGACTTGTTGAAATAGGTCAGCGCCGCGCCGCCGATGCCATAGGCGCCCATGCCGAAGAAGATCTCGTTCATATAGAGTTCGAGAATGCGGTCCTTCGAATAGGCCTGCTCGATACGGAAGGCCAGGATCATCTCCCTGACCTTGCGCTCATAGGTCTGGTCGGAGGTCAGCAGGAAGTTCTTGGCCACCTGCTGGGTGATGGTGGACGCGCCGACCTGGCGGCGGCCGGAGCCGAAATTCTGAAAGTTGGTGATGACCGCGCGGCCAAGACCAGTGATGTCGATGCCGGGATGGTTGTAGAAGTTCTTGTCTTCCGCCGAGAGGAACGCCGCCTTGACGCGGTCGGGTATCGCCTGGATCGGCAGGAACAGCCGGCGCTCGCGCGCGAACTCGCCCATCAACGCGCCGTCGGAGGCATGAACCCTCGTCGTGACCGGCGGTTCGTACCTAGCCAGCACCTCGTAGTCGGGCAGATCCTTCGTCATGTGGTTGATGTAAAGGGCCGCGCCCGCCGCCATGAGAAGCGCGAGCATGGTACCTATGCCGAAGAAATAGCCGATGAGACGAATCATGCCCGCTCCAGTCCGTGGTTCGGGAATTCCTCTGCAAAAACGACGCCCATCGCAAGACGCTGGAGCCTTCCCAATCCGTTAAGGCCCAGCAATGTCGCGTCGATGTGGGTAAAATGCGGCAATCCCGCCTGATGGTTCCGAACAACTGTCAATAAAGCGCAAAGTGTTGTGCGCGTGCAACGTCCGGATTGGCTGCGGGCACGCAAATTGTCGGCATTATCCGCCCGCCGCCGTCTTTGCGGCCGCGAAGGCGGCCACGGCCCTGGAGATGCTGTCAGCGGCTTTGTCACGCCAGTCGGGATCACGCAGCTGTTCCTCGTCCTGCGGGTTGGACAGGTAGCCGAGCTCGATCAGCACGGACGGAACGTCGGGTGCCTTGAGCACACGGAAGCCAGCCGAGCGATGCGGATTGTTGATGAGGCCGACGCTGTTCGACAGCTCGCCGACCAGAGAATGGGCAAATTTCAGCGAGAAGCCGTGCGTCTCGCGCCGGATCAGATCGATCAGGATGTCCGCAACTTCCTGCTTCTCGGTCTCGATCTCTATGCCGGCGAGCTGGTCGGAAAGGTTTTCGCGGTCGGCGAGCGCCTGGGCCTCGGCGTCAGACGCCTTCTCGGAGACCGTATAGATGGTCGCGCCGCGAATCCCCTTGAGGCGAATCGTGTCGGCGTGGATCGAGATGAACAGGTCGGCCTCGTGCGACCGGGCGATCCGCACGCGCTCGTCGAGGCGCAGGAACTCGTCCTGCTCGCGCGTCATGTAGACGTCGTAATTGCCGCTTTCGGCGAGCTTGGCGCGCAACTCCAACGCAAAGGCCAGGGTGATCGTCTTCTCGACCGTACCGTTCATCCCTTCCGCGCCGCCGTCGATACCGCCATGCCCGGGGTCGATGACGACGGAAAAGCGCTTGGCGTGCGGTTCCTGGGCCAGACGGTCCGTCTTGACCGTGGTGGTCGAGGCGGTGGTCTGGGCCTGGACCGCCAGCGCCTCCTCGAACTGGCGCTCGGACGCGGCACTGATGTCGACGGCCATCCGGTAGCCGGGCGAATCCTCGTTGGCCAGCATGTCGACCTTGTCGACCGTGAACGGTCCCATGGCGGTGAGGATGAGGCGAGACATGCCCTCGCCGACCTGGCCGTAACGGACGGCCTTGATCAGCCCTTTCGCCTTCAACTCATTGGCGTCGAGCTTGAAACTTGCTTCGGGAATATCGATCACCAGCCGGTGAGGTCCGCGCAGCAGCAGCCATTTGGGCTCCGGCTCGCGGTCGAAATTGATCACGACGCGCATATGGACGGCGTCGCCTGCCATCTTGTAGCCCGTCACCTCGACGGGCTCACCCCCGGCGGCAAAGGACAGGCGTGCGAGACCAGCCAGCAAAAACAGCAGGGCCAGGCCGATGGAAACGACCCCGCGACTGACATCGGCAAGTCTCATTTCCACTGTTGAAGCACCCGTTTCCGACCGATTTCCTGGTATTCGCGCGGCCGAAATGGCCCAAATACCGATTAAGGATTGGTAACGGGATAAGGTTAACCAAGCGTTTTTTCAGGCCTGGCTTAAATCGCCGACATGGTGCAACCGCTTTTGCCGACAACAGAAATCAGGGTTGCTTTGGACCCCGGCAAATCATAAAAGCGACAGTGGACCATCGCAATGCCTGGAACTGCCGCGGCGCAGTTTCCATATTGGGTCAAGCGACGAAAAAGCAGTTCCAATCGCGGCGGCGATTCAAGGGCTTGAGATGGTCGCGACGGATTTCGCGAAGGTGTTTCCGCAAGTGTGGGAATTCCTTGGCGTGAGGAAAACGGCCGGAACCGAGGTTCCGCGCTGGCTCAGTACGAGCAAAAAGCTGGTCCGGGTCTTCCGGGCTGTGGTTCAAAGTGGTTCGCAAGGTCACCGATGGCTTTAGGCGCAATCTTGGGTAGACCCGCACAGTACCGCGCCAATCCGGCTGCGGGCGGGTCGCCCATCGCGCGTTGGCATCGTCCGGCGAACCCTCAAGTGTCCGGCACGCATCACTCTCCCACCAGGCGGCAGCGCGTTTCGCTGCCGATGACACGGTTGATGCCGGCCGGCAGGAAACAAGATAATGCCCAACAAGATGTTAGTAGATGCCTCCCACCCGGAGGAAACACGGGTTGTCGTCGTTCGCGGTAACCGTATCGAAGAATTTGATTTTGAATCCCAGGACAAGAAGCAGCTCAAAGGAAACATCTATCTCGCCCGCGTAACGCGGGTCGAACCCTCCCTTCAGGCCGCCTTTGTCGAATATGGCGGAAACCGTCACGGTTTCCTCGCCTTCAGTGAAATTCATCCCGACTACTACCAGATCCCGGTTGCCGACCGGCAGGCGCTTCTGCGCGCCGAGGCCGAAGAGCATGAGGATGAGGACGAAGACGGGAACGGAAATGGCGACGGCGAAGAGCGCCAGGAGCGCAATCGCGGTCGCAAGCGGCGGCGCGGCGGCAAGAATCGCGGCCGCGGCGGCGATGAGCAGCGCCTGAGCGCCGACTCTTCTGAGGAAGGCGCAACCGCCTCTGCCAGCGACGACGAAACGGAAGAGCATGACGAGCACGCCGGCGAGGAAGCCTCCGAGGCCGAAGCGCCGCGCGAAGACGTCGTCGCCGGTGGCGAGACGGCGCAGGACGCAACCACCCAGGAAGAGAACGATTCCGACGAAGCGAGCGAATCGGGCCCGACGTCCATCGCAGCCGCGGTGGACGCGGACGTCGTTTCGGAGCCTGCGGGCGAGGCAATCGCCGCCGAACGCGCTTCCGACAAAGAGGCGACCTCGTCGGAAGACGAGCATCGCGGCGTGATCGAGGAAGTCGCCGGCTCGCACGACGACGACCACGGCATCGAAGTCGTCGGCGCCGAGGACGCGATGGAGGAAATGCGCAGCCGTCGCAAGCCGATGCGCCGCCATTACAAGATCCAGGAAGTGATCAAGCGCCGCCAGATCCTGCTGGTGCAGGTGGTCAAGGAAGAGCGCGGCAACAAAGGCGCCGCACTCACGACCTATCTGTCGCTGGCCGGCCGCTATTCCGTGCTGATGCCGAACACCGCCCGCGGCGGCGGCATTTCGCGCAAGATCACCAATGCACAGGACCGCAAGCGCCTGAAGGAAGTGGTGCAGGAACTCGAGGTGCCGCAGGGCATGGGCGTGATCCTGCGCACCGCCGGCGAAAGCCGCACCAAGGCCGAGATCAAGCGCGACTACGAATATCTGATGCGGATGTGGGAAAACGTCCGCAGCCTGACCTTGCAGTCGGTGGCCCCTGCCCTCGTCTATGAGGAAGGCAGCCTGATCAAGCGCTCGGTGCGCGACCTCTACAACAAGGACATCGACGAAATTCTCGTC
This sequence comes from Mesorhizobium sp. KR1-2, assembly GCF_040045035.1. Classification (NCBI taxonomy): domain Bacteria; kingdom Pseudomonadati; phylum Pseudomonadota; class Alphaproteobacteria; order Hyphomicrobiales; family Phyllobacteriaceae; genus Mesorhizobium; species Mesorhizobium sp. KR1-2. Next base: position 150,221 of record NZ_JBDZDS010000006.1, read on the forward strand.
GCCGGCGAGGAAGGCTACCGCGAGGCCAAGGACTTCATGCGGATGCTGATGCCGAGCCACGCCAAGGTGGTTCAGCCCTACCGCGACACCACGCCGATCTTTGCACGCAACGGCATCGAGGCTCAGCTCGATCGCATGCTGCAACCGCAGGTGACGCTGAAATCCGGCGGCTACATCATCATCAACCAGACTGAGGCGCTGGTTGCCATCGACGTCAACTCGGGTCGTTCCACGAAGGAGCATTCGATCGAGGACACCGCCCTCCAGACGAACCTGGAAGCGGCAGAGGAAGTGGCGCGCCAGCTGCGGCTGCGCGACCTGGCCGGCCTGATCGTCATCGACTTCATCGACATGGAGGAGAACCGCAACAACCGTGCGGTGGAGAAGCGGCTCAAGGATCATCTCAAGAATGATCGCGCGCGCATCCAGGTCGGCCGCATCTCGCATTTCGGCCTGATGGAAATGTCGCGCCAGCGCATCCGTGCCAGCGTGCTCGAATCGACGATGAAGCCCTGCCCGCATTGCGGCGGCACCGGGCACGTCCGCTCCGATTCGTCGGTCGCGCTGCTGGTGGTGCGTGCCATCGAGGAATTCCTGCTCAAGGATTCGCGTCACCACATCACCGTTCGCACGCCTGCGGCCACCGCCTTCTATGTGCTCAACCACAAGCGCAGCACGCTTGTGGAGATGGAGCAGCGCTTCGGCCTGACCATCTCGATGGAGCCTGACGATTCGATCGGCTCGCAGCATTATGCGATCTCGCGCGGCGCCGTGGTCGAAAAGCCGGTGGTCCCGCAGCCCGTTCTGCCTGCGCCCATCTACATCGAGGACGAGGAGATAGAGGAAGAAGTGATCGAGGCCGAAGAGGCCGAGACCGCTCAGGCCGAGGAACAGCCCGCCCACGCCGAGAAGGCCGAGGAAGGCGACCACCGCGACCGCAAGCGCCGCAAGCGCCGCCGTCGGCGTGGCGGAAAGGATCGCGACCGCGAGCAGGCCGCTCCGACCGAAGCCGGGACTGTTTCCGAGGAAGCGGCCGGTGGCGAAGAGGAAGAGGCCATCGGCGAGCAGACCGAGGCTGAGGCCGCTTCTGCCGGCGATGGCGATGAAGCCGAGCGCAAGAAGCGCCGTCGCGGTAAGCGTGGCGGCAGACGCAACCGCAAGGAAGACGGTGAGGCCGGTCTGACGGACGAGGCGCCCTCGACCGAAGCCGGCGAAGGCGAGGAAGCCGAAGAAGGCAACGTGGCGGCACCGGCAGCCGAAATGATCGAACCGGCGACGGAAGCCGTTGTGGTCGAAATCGCGCCGGCTGAAGAGGCCGCCGTCGAGGAAGCCTCGGCCGAGAAGCCAAAAAAGGCTCCCCGCCGCGCGTCGCGCTCGAAGAAGGCCGTGGCCGAAGAGGCTGCCGTGACCGAATCCGTGGCAGCGGAAGCCGAGGCTGCTCCGGCAGAAGAAAAGCCTGCCAAGAAGCCGCGCGCCTCGCGCCGCAAGACGGCGGAGCCGGCCCCTGCCCCGGCAGCGGAGACCGCGCCCGAGGCGCCGGCCGAAGCGGAAGCCGCCGCAGTGGAGGTGGAACCTGCCGCCCCCGCCGCGGAACCGCAGCCGGTGGCTCCGGAGCCCGAGCCGGTCGCGGCCGAGGAGCCGCAGCAGGACGACAAGCCGAAGAAGGTCGGCTGGTGGCAGCGCAAAAGCTTCTTCTAAGCAACTGCGGCCCTAAAACCTGAATAAAGAAAATCCCGCGTCACCAAGTGGCGCGGGATTTTTCTTGAGGGCCCAAAACTGTCGGTCAGGGCGCGAAGACGGACCAGTTCATCGTCTTGGCGAGCTTTTCCAGGGCGATCGAACCCAGTTTGGAGTTGCCGTTCTCGTTGAGGCCGGGCGACCACACCGCAATGGAAGCGACGCCCGGCACGATGCCCAATATGCCGCCGCCGACGCCGCTCTTGGCCGGGATGCCGACCCGGAAAGCGAAATCGCCCGAGCCGTCATAGTGACCGCAGGTCAGCATCAGCGCCAGGATGCGGCGGGCGCGCTCGGTGGACACGACGGAATGACCCGTCGCGGGATTGCGGCCGCTATGGGCGAGGAAACGACCCGCCAGGGCCAGCTGCCGGCAGCTCATGGCAATGGCGCAGTGGTGAAAATAGACGCCCAGCGCCAGTTCCGGCGCATGCGAGAGATTGCCGAAGGCCTTCATGTAGTTGGCCAGCGCCACGTTGCGGAAGCCCGTCGCCTGCTCCGAGGCCGCCACCTCCCTGTCGACGATGATCGCATCGTCGTCGGCCAGGAACTGGATGAAGCGCAAGATTTCGCCGATCGCCTCGCGCGGCTGATGCCCTCCCAGCAGCACGTCGGTCACCACGATCGCACCAGCATTGATGAAGGGATTGCGCGGGATTCCCCCTTCCTTCTCGAGCTGGACGATCGAATTGAACGGGTTGCCCGACGGCTCGCGGCCAACCCGCCGCCACAGCGCATCGCCGACCTTGCCCAGCGCCAGCGTCAGCGTGAACATCTTGGAGATGCTCTGGATGGAGAACGCCTCGTCGGCGTCGCCGGCGGTGATGACGCGCCCGTCCGTCAACGCCACCGAGATGCCGAATCGCTGGGGGTCTATCTTGCCGAGCTGCGGGATATAGCTTGCAACCTCGCCCCGGTCGGTCCACTCCGCCATCTCGGCGGCGAGCGCCGGCAGCACGTCCTCCAGGTTCGCCACGGCCTTCTCCCCCTACTTTAGCCAGCGTTCGATGCGCGCGACCGCCTCGACCATGCCGTCGTGGCTGCCGGCATAGGACAGGCGCATGAAACGGTGGCCCGACTGCATGTCGAAGTCGCGCCCAGGCGTCCCCGCCACATGGGCCTCGGCGAGCATGCGCCGGGCGAATTCCATGCTGTCGTTGGTGAGCCGCGAGACATCGCAAAAGGCGTAGAAGGCGCCATCCATGGGCGCAGCAAGCGCGAAGCCGAGTTCCGGCAGCCGCTGCATCAGGAGCGCGCGGTTCCAAGCATAGCGTGCCTTCACAGCTTCCAGTTCCTGCGTCGCCTTGAACGCCTCGACCGCCGCCACCTGCGAAAGCTCCGGCGCGGAGATGTAGAGGCTCTGCTGGATGCGCTCGATCGGCCGTATCAGCTTTTCGGGCAGCACCATCCAGCCGATGCGCCAGCCGGTCATGCAGTAGTATTTCGAGAAGGAGTTGATGACGGTCACATCCTTGCCGAGCGAGAGCGCCGTGACGTCGGGCCCGGCATAGGAAAGCCGGTGGTAGATCTCGTCGGAAATCACTGAAATGCCGAGATTTTCCGCCCTCGCGATCAGCTCGGCCAACTCCTTTTCGGGGATAATGGCGCCGGTGGGGTTGGCCGGGCTGGCAAACAGCACGCCCTTCAGCGGCTTGCGCTTGTGCGCGGCTTCCAGATGGTCGGCGGTGAGATAGGGAGTGTCCTCCATCTCGATCTCGACCACGTCGATGCCCAGCGCGCCCATGATGTTCCGGTAGGCCGGATAGCCCGGCGCCACGACCGCCACGCTGTCGCCCGGATCGAACATCGCCAGGAACGCCAGGTTGAAGGCGGCCGACGACCCGGTGGCTACCGCGATCCGCCCCGGCGAAACCTCGACGCCATAATGCTCCGCATAGTGAGCGGCGATCGCCTCCCGCAACGCGGGGACCCCGAGCGCGTCGGTATAGCCGATGCGGCCGTCGCGCAGCGCGCGCGCCGCCGCCTCGCGGACTGCCGCCGGGGCAGGATCGGAAGGCTGGCCGACCGCCATCGAGATGACCGGCACGCCAAGCGCCTTCAGCCGATTTGCCTCGGCCAGAACGTCCATCGCGTGGAACGGCTCGACATCACCGCGTTTGGAAAGCGCAACCACCATTTCTTTCACACCCGTCTCAGCTTGCCGCCTTTGGCAATGCCGCACAAATGCCCGAATGATATGGGGATCACAAGTTCACGAAGATTTGTTACCACGCTTTTCATCTTCCCTTTGCTCGTCTACCGGTGGTTTCACTATGCAATCAGAGTTTTTCTCCGCACTGGTTTCGAAAACCACCCGTTCCATCGTAGCCGTTTCCCTGGCCGCAGCCCTTACGGTCACAGCGTCTGCGACGGCTTTTGCGCAAAGCGGGGTCTCGGTCGTGCGCGATGCGGAGATCGAGGCGCTGGTGCGAGACTATGCCAGGCCGATCTTCAAGGCCGCCGGCCTCAAGTCGGGCATCGATATCATCCTGGTGAACGACCGCAGCTTCAATGCCTTCGTGATCGGGCGGCGCATGTTCATCAACACCGGCGCCCTGCTCCAGTCCGAAACGCCAAACGAGATCATCGGCGTCATCGCCCACGAGGCCGGCCACATCGCCGGCGGCCACCAGCAGCGGCTGCGCGAGCAGCTTGAGCGGGCGCAGACCATGGCAATCGTGTCGACGCTGCTCGGCGCGGGCGCGGTCGTGGCCGGGGCTGCGACCAATTCGGGCGAATTGGCTCGGGCCGGCGGCGGCATCGCCATCGGCGGCGGCGAGATGGCGCGGCGCGGCCTGCTGGGCTACCAGCGCACCGAAGAGGCGACGGCCGACCGCTCCGCGATCAGCTATCTCCAGGCGACCGGCCAGTCCGCCAAGGGAATGCTGACCACGTTCAAGCGGTTCCAGAGCGCTCTCTCGCTCTCCGGCGCGCGGGTCGACCCCTATCAGATCAGCCACCCGACACCGCAGGACCGCATCGCCAACCTCCAGCAACTGGCGACCAGCAGCGCGTATTTCGACCGCAAGGACTCGCCCGAACTGCAGCTGCGCCACGACATGATGCGCGCCAAGATCGCCGTCTACACCGACGGCCAGGCCGGGGCATCGCGCCTGTTCCGCAAGGATCCGCGCGGGCTGGCGGCGCAATATGCCGACGCCATGGCAACAAACCTCTACGGCAACCCGCGCTCGGCCGTGTCCAAGGTCGACGCGCTGATCAAGCAGCAGCCCAAGAACCCCTATTTCTACGAACTGCGCGGCGATGTGCTGATGAAGGCCAACCAGCCGGCCCAGGCGGCAGAGGCCTTTGCGACGGCCGTGCGCCTCGACCCGGTCAAGTCCGGAATCCTTCCCGTGTCATACGGCCAGGCGCTGCTGGCCGTGGGTACGCCGGATGCGGCGAAAAAGGCCATCACACAGATCCGCCAGGGCCTGGACAAGGACCCTGAGAATGCGGAGGCCTATCGCTATCTGGCGCAGGCCTACGGACAGCTCGGGGACATCGCGGAAGCCGAACTGGCGACCGCCGAAGGCCACTACTACGCCGGCGAATACCAGGATGCGAAGATCTTCGCCGCCCGGGCGCAACAGAAATTCAAGCCGGGCGCTCCAGGCTGGGTGCGTGCACAGGACATCATCAACTTCAAGCAACCCAAGAAGAAGTGATCGCCGGCACCGCGCGGCAGGCAACTTTTTACCCGGCACAAGGCGTTTTTGCCTCTCGGAAGCCAAACTCCTGCTATGGAATGGCGACTCGGCGAACACTCCCACGCCACGCGCCCACCCAGTAGGCACCAGAATTCAGGCAAGGATAGATATCATGAACAAGGCAGTTCTATTGGGCACCACCGGAATCGCAATCGCAGGCGCGATGCTGGCCGCTGGCTTCCAGGCGGGCCGCACGCCGGCAACCGATTCCATGACGGTTTCGCAGATCGCCACGACGGCTGCTGCCGGCCACCTCGACCGCAAGGAAGTAGAGACCATCGTGCGCGAATACCTGCTTGCCAACCCCGAAATCCTGTACGACGTCCAGCAGGCACTGGAGGAAAAGAAGCAGGAAGAGCAGCGCGTTGCGCATCTGTCGGTGATCAAGGAGGCCAAATCCGAAATCTTCCACTCGGCCTATGACGGCGTCGTCGGAAACCCCAACGGCAAGGTCACCATCGTCGAGTTCTACGATTACAATTGCGGCTACTGCAAACGGGCACAGCAAGACATGCTGGCACTCACCAAGGCCGATCCGGACCTGCGCTTCGTGTTGAAGGAGTTCCCGATCCTCGGACCCGATTCGCAGAAGGCCCATGTCGTCTCCATGGCGTTCCGCGCGCTTGAGCCGGAAAAGTACGCCGAGTTCCACAACCAGCTCCTCGGCGGCAAGGGTCACGCCGATGAGGCCGCAGCGATCAAGATCGCATTGTCGCTGGGCGTGGACGAGGCGAAGCTGCGCGAGGAGATGAAGAACCCCGCCATCAAGCAGGCGTTCGCCGAAACATACGACCTTGCCAACAAGCTTTCGATTAGCGGAACGCCCTCCTATGTGGTCGGCAACGAGGTGGTGTTCGGCGCGCTCGGCAAGGACGCGCTGGCCGAGAAAATCACCGACGCCAAGGCCTGCCTCGACGCAGGCTGCTGATTTTGGCCTTGAGCGAGGGGCAACGGCCAGGAAAAGCGCGCGCTTGTGGACAAGAACGCCCTTGCGGTCTTTTCGCAGCCGTTCAAGACAATTATAGAGATTGCGGCGTGTCGGTTGGCAATCGGCGCGGGGAAAGGTCCATATATTGAAAACGGTCTACGTTTTGAACGGCCCAAATCTCAACGCGCTGGGCAAGCGCGAACCCGGCATCTATGGCGGCATGACCCTGTCTGCCATCGAGGATGACTGCCGCAAGGCCGGCGCCGAACTCGGTCTCGCCATCGAGTTCCGCCAGTCCAACCATGAAGGCGATCTGGTCGACTGGATCCAGGAAGCCGGCGACAAGGCCGCCGGCATCGTCATCAACGCCGGCGCCTACACGCATACATCCATCGCCATCCACGACGCCATCCGCGCGGTTTCGCTGCCGGTGGCGGAAGTGCATCTTTCCAACATCCATGCACGTGAGCCGTTCCGCCACGTCTCCATGATCGCGCCGGTCGCGGTCGGGATGATCTGCGGTTTCGGCCCACTCGGCTACACACTGGCGCTCAAGGCGCTCGCCGACCGCCTCTGAGCGGCCGGTCCAAAAGAGAAGGCTCCAATATGTCGATAAAAAAGACCGGTGTTGACCAGCAGCTGATCCGCGATCTGGCGGGCATCCTGAACGACACCAACCTGACCGAGATCGAGGTCGAGCTCGGCGACCTGAAGCTGCGCGTCTCGCGCCATGCGCCGGCGGTGCATGCCATCGCCGCCCCGGCTTCCCATGCCGCCCTGCCGGCACCGGCCGCTGCGCCGCAGACCGCAGCTCCGGCAGCCCCGGCCGCCGACCTGTCCAAGAACGCAGTGCCCTCGCCCATGGTCGGCACCGCCTATCTGTCGCCCGCTCCCGGCGCCGCGCCGTTCATCGAAGTCGGCCAGACGGTCAAGGAAGGCCAGACGCTGCTGATCATCGAAGCCATGAAGACGATGAACCAGATCCCCTCGCCGCGCTCCGGCACGATCAAGGCTATCCTGATCGAGGACGCGCAGCCGGTGGAATACGGCATGCCGCTGGTCGTCATCGAATAGGTCCGGGATGTTCCAGAAGATACTCATCGCCAATCGCGGCGAAATCGCCCTCCGGGTCCTGCGTGCCGCCAAGGAACTTGGCATCAAGACCGTCGTCGTGCACTCGACCGCAGATTCCGACGCCATGCATGTGCGCCTGGCCGACGAAAGCGTATGCATCGGCCCGCCGCCGTCGCGCGACAGCTATCTCAACATCCACCAGATCGTTGCGGCCTGCGAGATCACCGGCGCCGACGCCGTGCATCCGGGCTACGGCTTCCTGGCCGAGAACGCCAAGTTCTCCGACATACTGGCGGCCCACAACATCACCTTCATCGGCCCTTCGGGCGACCATATCCGCACCATGGGCGACAAGATCGAAGCCAAGCGCACGGCCAAGCGCCTCGGCATTCCGGTGGTGCCTGGCTCTGACGGAGCGATCTCCGACGAGACCGAGGCCAAGCGAGTCGCTGCCGAGATCGGCTATCCGGTCATCATCAAGGCTTCCGCCGGCGGCGGCGGCCGCGGCATGAAGGTGGCCCGCAGCGAAGCCGACCTGGTCGAGGCCCTGCACACGGCACGCTCGGAAGCGGGGGCAGCCTTCGGCGACGATGCCGTCTACATCGAGAAGTATCTCGAGAAGCCGCGCCACATCGAGATCCAGGTGTTTGGTGACGGCGCCGGCAAGGGTGTCCACCTCGGCGAGCGCGACTGCTCGCTGCAGCGCCGCCACCAGAAGGTCTGGGAAGAGGCCAACTCCCCCGCCCTCAACGAGGAGGAGCGCACCCGCATCGGCGAGATCTGCGCCAAGGCTGTGGCCGATCTCGGCTATTCCGGCGCCGGCACGGTGGAGTTCCTTTACGAGAACGGGGAGTTCTACTTCATCGAGATGAACACCCGCCTTCAGGTCGAGCATCCGGTGACCGAAGCGATAACCGGCATCGATCTCGTGCATGAGCAGATCCGCGTCGCATCCGGCGGTGGCCTGTCGGTGAGGCAGGAAGACATCCGCTTCCAGGGCCATGCGATCGAGTGCCGCATCAATGCGGAAGACCCGCGCACCTTCGCGCCCTCGCCCGGCACGATCACGCATTTCCACACGCCCGGCGGCCTTGGCATCCGTGTCGATTCCGGCGTCTATTCCGGCTATCGCATCCCGCCCTACTACGACAGCCTGATCGGCAAGCTGATCGTGCACGGCCGCAACCGCGTGGAATGCATGATGCGTCTGCGCCGCGCGCTCGACGAATTCGTGGTGGACGGCATCAAGACGACGTTGCCGCTGTTCCGCGAACTGGTCGGCAATATCGATATCGCCAATGGCGACTACGATATTCATTGGCTGGAAAAACACCTTGCCGCCACGGAATAGCGTATAATCGGCCCGGACCGACCGTTCGGGCACAGAACATGCGCAGGACCGACAGGCCGAAACATCATCACGGCGCCCGCCCCGCGGGCGCCGATGACGCGGGTGCCGATCGATGAGCCGCCCTTTCGCCCCAGGCTACCGCATTCCGCCCGAGCTGCTGCTCAAGGCCTATGCGTCGGGCGTCTTCCCCATGGCCGAGAACGCCAACGACCCGGAAGTCTTCTGGGTGCGCCCGGAGACGCGCGGCATCATCCCGCTCGACACGTTCCACGTGCCGAAAAGCCTGCGCAAGACGATGCGCCAGCACCTCTTCGACATTCTCATCGACACCGATTTCGCCGGCGTGATCGACGGCTGCGCAGAAGCGCGTGTCGAACGCGAGACCACCTGGATCAACGGGCCGATCCGCGAAGCCTACATCCGCCTGTTCGAGCTTGGGCATTGCCATTCGGTGGAAGCCTGGCGCGACGGCCGGCTCGTCGGCGGCCTCTATGGCGTCAGCCTTGGCCGGGTCTTCTTCGGCGAGAGCATGTTTTCCAGGGAAACCGATTCGTCAAAGGCCTGCCTCGTGCGGCTGGTCGAACGGCTCAATGAACGCGGTTTCGCGCTTCTCGACACCCAGTTCACCACCGACCACCTGAAGCGCTTCGGCGCGATCGACGTGCCGCGCGCCAAGTACGAGAAGATTCTGGAGGAAGCCCTTCAGGGCGAGGCGAGCTTCTATCCCTGAGGATCACGACGCACGAATTCCGAAGCTGTATGCAGCCCAGCGTCGCTGACGGATTGCTCAGTTGGTCTTTGACGCTTCCGGCGCCGGCACGTCGGACTTGGCCTTGCAGCCCTTCAGCCAGACGTCATAGATGGCATGCTCGACCGCATTGAGACCGGGGCTTTCAGCGAACATCCAGCCAGTGAAGATGCGGCGGATTTTCCGATCCAGCGTGATTTCGTCGACCTCGACGAAGGAATCGGTCTGCGGCTCCTCGCCGTCCGGCCGCGAATAGCATACGCGCGGCGTGACCTGCAGCGCGCCGAACTGGACCGTCTCGTCGACATAGACGTCGAAGGTGATGATGCGGCCCGTGATCTTGTCGATGCCGGCAAACTCCGCGACCGGGCTGCTGATGCGCTCCGCACTTGCAGGGGACATGAGCGCGGCAAACGCCACGGCCGACGCCGCCCAGACGGTTGCAGCCCGTTTGCCCAGCGAAATCCGACCGAAAATCGTCATGTGAAAAATACCGGAAGTTGCGCCTCGGACAGATTTGGTCCGCCAAGGCATGTCGCCCCATCAATCAACAAGCGGTAACCGCAAAATGTGGCGAGAAAACACCTCCGCCGGCGCGCGGATCACGCGCCGGGCGTCCAGGCGTCGTAGTCGCCGGTAACCACGGGCCGGTGGCCGGTGCCCAGCACCGAACCCTTCGGGCGGTATGCGGCCGACGTGCCGGTGAGGTTCGACTGGTGCGGCTTCTGCCAGGCACGCGGCTGATAGTCTTCCTTGGACGGAGGCGTGTCGACGCGGTGATGCATCCAGCCGTGCCAGCCGGCCGGGATCTTGGACGCCTCGGCGATGTCCTTGTAGATGACCCAGCGGCGGGTGCGGCCTTCGGAATCGGTGCCGCCCTCGTAATAGATGTTACCCCACTCGTCGCGGCCCACCTCGGTGCCGTGACGCCAGGTATGGAAACGGGTTCCGAGCGTCTGCCCATTCCACCAGGTAAAAAACTGCAGCAAGAACTTCTTCATCGGATTCCTCGCGGCCGAAGCGCGTCGATCAACTGGATGCCTTATGGCGCTCACGGGGCCTGATGGCAAGGGTTTAGGGACATTTGTGGGCTTTTTGTACCACGCTGGTACCATTGGCGAAGCCGTTGACCCCGCCCTCGAAGAAGTCGCTAAAGCTTCAGCTTGAAGCCCGCATGGCTCTGCTCGAAGCCGAGCCGCATGTAGAAGCGATGGGCGTCGGTGCGCTTGAGGTTCGAGGTCAGGTGGATGGTGCGCGCGCCGGCGGCGGCCCCTTGCGCGATCGCTTGCTTGATCATGCGCGCGCCGATGCCGCGGCCACGCATGTCCTCGCGCGTCTGCACGGCCTCGATTCGCAGCGTCGCAGCCCCTCTGCCGGTCATGCTGACGATCAGCGTCGTCTGGAACGTTCCGACGACTTCTCCGTCCAGTTCGGCCACGTACAGTTCGTCATTGGGGCTTGCGGCGATCGTATCGAAAGCCTTTTCGTAGAGCGGCAGCGCCTCGGCATCCGTCGTGTCGCTATGGCCGCCGAGCGCATCGGCCGCGAACAAGGCCGCGATTGCAGGGATGTCGGTACGGCGCGCCGGCCGGATGAGCACTTCGCTTACGTCGGCCATGCGCGCCCTACCCGATGCGTTTCTCGCAGTTGTATATGGCCAGGCCGGATGCATGCACGGCCTTGCCTGCCTCTCCATCGAGGACGGCAAAGCCGCTGGCCTTGTAGAAGGCCACAGCCCGATGATTGTCGACGACGACCTCGAGACGCAGCCTCTCGGCCCCCGGAAAAGACTCCTCGATCTCCGACAAGAGCGCTGTGCCGATGCCGGAGCGCTGGAATGCCGGCCGCACATAGAGGCGCTTGAGCGTGACGGTCTTTCCGTCCTCGCTCGCCGTGGCATAGGCGACGCCGCCGAGCGTCTTGCCGTCATCGGCGACGAGAAACTCCGAACGCGGCTGAGCCAGATTGGCTTTCAGCAACGGGATCGAGTGCCACTCGTCGGTGATCTCGGTTACCCGTCGCTCGCCATAGATGTCGTCATAGGTCGCGTGCCATGTCTCGACCAGCAGCGCACGGATAGCCGCCAGGTCGCGTTCGCTCGCGGAACGGACAAACATCGTTACTCGACGATCTCGAGCTTGGCCTTGACCAGTTCGTTGACCGCCTGCGGATTGGCCTTGCCGCCGGTGGCCTTCATGACCTGGCCGACGAACCAGCCGGCCATGCTGGGCTTGGCGCGCGCCTGCTCGGCCTTGTCAGGATTGGCGGCGATCACGTCGTCGACGGCCTTCTCGATGGCGCCGGTGTCGGTGACCTGCTTCATGCCGCGGCTCTCGACGAGCTCGCGCGGGTTCCCGCCCTCGTTCCAGACGATCTCGAACAGGTCCTTGGCGATCTTGCCGGAAATGGTGCCTTCCTTGATCAGGTCGATGACAACACCCAGCTGGTCGGGCGAAACCGGCGCATTTTCAATGGACTTACCGGCCTTGTTCAAAGCGCCCAGCAGGTCGTTGATGACCCAGTTGGCCGCCGCCTTGCCGTCGCGGCCGGCCGCAACCTTCTCGAAATAGTCGGCAACGGCCTTTTCGGAGACGAGGATGGAGGCGTCGTAGGTCGAAAGGCCGATCGCGTCGATCAGGCGCTGCTTCTTGTCGTCCGGAAGCTCCGGCAGATCCTTCGCCAGCGCGTCGACATAAGCCTGGTCGAACTCCAGCGGCAGCAGGTCCGGATCGGGGAAATAACGGTAGTCGTGCGCCTCTTCCTTCGAGCGCATGGAGCGCGTTTCGCCCTTGTTGGGGTCGAACAGGCGCGTTTCCTGATCGATCGAACCGCCATCCTCAAGAATCGCGATCTGTCGGCGTGCCTCGTATTCGATGGCCTGGCCGACGAAGCGGATCGAGTTGACGTTCTTGATCTCGCAGCGCGTGCCGAAAGGCTCGCCCGGGCGCCGCACCGAAACGTTGACGTCGGCGCGCATGGAGCCCTCGTCCATGTTGCCGTCGCAGGTGCCGAGATAGCGCACGATGGTGCGCAGCTTGGTCAGATAGGCTTTGGCCTCGTCGGACGAGCGCAGGTCGGGCTTCGACACTATCTCCATCAGCGCCACGCCGGAGCGATTGAGGTCGACATAGGACATGGTCGGGTGCTGGTCGTGCATCGACTTGCCGGCGTCCTGCTCCAGATGCAGCCGCTCGATGCCGACCTCGATGTCCTCGAACTCGCCCTTCTTGTCCGGGCCGACCGAGACGATCACGATACCCTCGCCGACGATCGGCTGCTTGAACTGCGAAATCTGGTAGCCCTGCGGGAGGTCCGGGTAAAAATAGTTCTTCCGGTCGAAGACGGACTTGAGGTTGATCTGGGCCTTGAGGCCGAGGCCGGTGCGGATCGCCTGCTTGACGCACTCCTCGTTGATGACCGGCAGCATGCCGGGCATCGCCGCGTCGACGAGGCTGACATTGGCGTTGGGGGCCGCGCCGAACGAGGTCGAAGCGCCGGAGAACAGCTTGGCGTTCGACGTCACCTGCGCATGAACTTCCATGCCGATAATCACTTCCCAATCGCCGGTTGCGCCGGGGATCAGGCGTTTCGGGTCTGGCGTGCGGGTGTCGATGATGGTCATGTCCGGCCTGTCGTCGTTATCGATGAGCCAGGATACGTTTCATATCCTGTCGCGTACAAATCGTTATCCGCTTCGCTAGTGCAAACCGGGCTGCGAGACAAGCACAAAGCCCGTGCTGGCACTGCGCGGATGATCACGCTATAGGATCCGCGTCCTATGGAGCTTTGATGTCTAAATACTCTGAGTCCCGGTGAGGCCCTGACCTTCTCACGAAGGCAGGGCGAGAAAACCTAAGCAGCCTCGCGCCGCACCTGTTGCAGGCGCGACCATCTGTATTGGCCGCAAGGCCAGGTTTTCCGGGATTTTCCGAGATGAACATTTCGCGCAACGAACAGCGCATCCTCCATCTGCTTGCGCAAGGCGGGCGTATCGAACTCGAAAAGGACGAAAACAAGCGGATCGAACAGATATGGTGCCTTACCCGTGAGGGTTGGGCTTACACCGACTTCGATCTCAAGATGTTTCGCAAGCTGAAGCGGAAAAGGGCCATCGCTTCTTCCAATGGCGGCCCCTATCGCATCACTCGCCACGGGCTGCAGTTGGTCCGCGCCGAGCAGAACAACAGATAAGATATGATACTGGTTTCGCCGGCCCGGCTTTCGGGTCGGCGGACGCCTTTCGGCATCAGGCCGTGGCTATGTATGCCTTGATTTCCTCGGCCTCGCGCTCTGCGTCCTCGATCCGGCGCTTGACCACGTCGCCGATGGAGACGATGCCGTCGAGGCGACCGTCCTTTTCGACCGGCAGGTGGCGGAAGCGACCCTTCGTCATGATCTCCATGATCTCGTGGACCGTATGATTCTCGTTGCAGATGTTGACCTTCGGGGTCATCACCATCCGCACGGCCTGGTCGAGCGCCGCAGCGCCCTCCCTGGCAAGAACGCGCACGATATCGCGCTCGGACAGGATGCCGACGATCTGCTGGTCGCCATTGGTGATGACGAGCGCACCGACCCGGTGCTCGGCCAGGAGCTTGATGGCATCCGCCAGCTTCTCGTTGGGACCGGCCGTAAAGACATTGTGGCCCTTCGCTTCGAGAATTGCCTTCACCGTCATGGCGGCCTCCTCATGCTTGTAGTCCGAAACGGCCCGTAAGAGCCTCGTTTCGCAAGCGTCATCGTGCGCCGCAAGGCCGATCATTTCAAGCCCGAAGCATGGCCGGAGGCCCGACAACCTCACTCCCTAAGCCGCTGTCGAATACCCCCTGCGGTCAAAGAACTGGATGCCAAAGAAGCCTAGGAAAAAGCCGCCGACATGGGCCTCCCAGGCGATGCGGTCCGAGACGCCCGGCGCGAAGCCGACTATGCCGGTGACGAAGTTGATCACCATCCAGACGATCAGGAACGTCATGACCGTGCGCGAGCGGAAAACCATGGACACAGGCAATGGCGCGCCCGAAAAGGCCGCCTGCCCCGACGACCGGTCGATGAGGAATCCGAAGCGGGCCGCAGCCCCCATCATGCCCGCGATCGCCCCGGAAGCGCCGATCAGCGGCGACGGGTCATTCATGTGGAGGCTGTAGTGCAGGCCGGCCGCAGCCGCACCCGACACCGCCCAGAATAGGGCAAAGCGCGCGGCACCCAACCGGTTTGCGAGCGGCGAGCCGAAGGCCGCCAGCCAGACCATATTGACAAACAGATGCGTGAAGCTGCCGTGCAGGAAGGTATAGGTGAACGGGCTGGTGAATGCCCAGATATCGAGGGCGTATTGCCCGGAATAGCGAACCGGGATGAAGGCCGCGCGCACCAGCAACGCGAAATCCTGCTCCGGCGTCAGCACGTAGACCCGCAGCAGATGGACGCCCACGCACAGGCCGATCGCCAGCAGCACGATGCCTGGCATGTTGAAAACCGGTTCACGGCGCGAGGGTGGAACTCCCTGCTCGTGATCACGTGGTTGGGGATGCGTGTTGGTCATGCGGGGTTCCACCTTTGGATCATGCACCGCCTTACCGCAACAAACGCGAATCATAAAGAAAAGCCATCCAGGGTTTCCCCGGGACGCCTGGTCGAGTTCCCCTGCTCTCCCAAAAGCCTTTGACTGAAGTGCCGGCGATCGCCACCCGGGCGAGCGCTAAGAAGTGATTTCAGCGTGCCATAGCGCCGCCGGCCACGCAACGTAACCAATCGTTAACCTTAACGGATCCGGACGGTTAACAAACCGATAACCAGACTGGCACGGACCATGCTTCGCCACGCATGTAGACGGCCGAACAACGCCTTTCTGTTCGCCGGTGGGACACTCGACGACTGATCGCGCGGAGCGGAGCAGCATGAAACAAGACGGATCGATCGACCTGTTCCATTATTGGAACCGACTGCGCAATGGGCGTGCGGCCCCGAAGCGGACCGAGGTCGAGCCGGCCGACATCAAGGGCCTGCTTGCCGACACCTTCATCCTCGAAAGGGATACGCGCGGAGAAGCCGTCTTCCGCCTGGCGGGAACCCGCCTTTGCGCAACCTACGGACGCGAACTCAAGGGGTTCTCTTTTCCGTCGCTCTGGCGCGACAAGGACCAGCGGCTGGTCGCCCGCCTCGCCCACGGCGTCTTCCACGCCAAATCCGTCGTCGTCGTCAATTTCGACGGCCTCTCCTCCAACGAGCGCGCCAACCCGTTCGAACTCCTGCTTCTGCCGCTCGACGGCGGCACCGAAAGTCCGCGCGCGCTCGGCATCGTCAGCCCCTGCCAGAAGCCATTCTGGCTGGGCGCCGACCCGATCGTCGACGCGATGATCGACGCGGTTCGCGTCATCGATCCGGACCGCGAACCGATGTTCCTGAAAAACCGCCCCTCGGTCACCGTACCGTCCCTCGCTCCGAGCGATCAGGCGCTGTCCGATTCGATCAAGATGCTGGGAGCCCGCCGCATCCGCCATCTGGTGGTGCTGAAGGGCGGCCTCGAGGACTAGCCAACCGGAAATCCTCGTCCATTCAAGCGTTTACCGGTCGTTAATCCGCGATTTACGCCTTTGTTAACCCATGTGGCGATAGTGTTGCACAAAACGATCGCGCAGAAGCGCGAGGTCTTTTGTATGCAGCAGAGGCAGCCAATGAGGTCAGCGGCGATCAACCACGCGCCGTCAACGGTGGAGAAGCGCAACTTCCAGCGCGTCCGCGTCAACATCTATGGCCGCTACATGCTGGAGGATCGCACCGAGCATCCTTGCCAGGTCATGGACATGTCGCCCGGCAATGTCGCGTTGCGCTGCAACCAGACCGGCCGCCCCGGCGAAAAGGTGATCGTATATCTCGATCATCTCGGCCGCATCGAAGGCGTCGTCACCCGCACAATGGCCGACGGCTTCGCCATGACCATCATCGCCTCGGACCGCAAGCGCGACAAGCTCGCCGCGCAGTTGACGTGGCTGGCCAACAAGCATGAGCTCGACCTGCCGGAGGATCGGCGCCACGAACGCGTCGCCCCGCGCAAGGCCATCAGCACATTACAGCTCGCCGACGGGCGCCAATATGCCTGCCGCATCATCGACCTCTCGCTCTCGGGCGCGGCGGTCGAGCTCGACGTCAAGCCCGCGCTCGGCGTCCAGGTCATTCTCGGCACGATGCGCGGCCAGGTGGTGCGCCACTTCGAGGACGGCATCGCGATCGAGTTCGCGGTGGTCCAGCGACCCGAAACCCTCGACGCCGAATTCAACTGAGCCGCTACGGATCCGGCCCGAGCCGATATGGCGCTATTGCGTGGCTTGAGCGGCCGCGGACAAAAGCTGCGCGGGAATTGGCTTGGACGGGCTCTCCGTGTCCCAGGCTTGCGATACGATCTGCCACGCCCCCTCATTCCTGACCAGGAGCATCATCTCCACGTTGCGGGTCGGCTGCGCGCCTCCTTCGAACTGCTCGCAAACCGCGACCGCCACGGCGACATTGCCGAAAACGCAGATGTCGCAATGCAGCAATGCTTCGCGAAATCTCCTCAGCGTCGTTTCCGACAGCCTCTTCATCCGCTCCAGGAACGCGCTCACCGTCTGGCTCTTCGCCGGGCGGGCTCCCGGATAGAGCAAGGCAGATGGAAAGAAGTCGACTGCGAAAGCATCCCAATCGGCAGGCGATCCTTCGCTCCAGTTCAGGCTCCCGAACTGCCGCGCGATCACAGCCCTGATGGCCAGCTTGTCGTCTGCATAGGCATCGGTTCCATGGACGTCAGTCTTCATGGCGCACTCCTCCTTGCTTCCAATCCCCCTCGCCCCGCCAATCCACATCCGCCGACAATAGCGGAGGCGCAAGCCACCTGAAGTCCGCGCCCGAACTGGCGTGCGCACAATACGCCCGAGCCCACCCACGGACAATTGCCGACGGCACCCGCAACCCAACCGTGCTTTTCGCAGCCGCATTCGCTAAAATTCTAATCAAATTTTAGAACGATTTTATTTTCATTTTATTCTTATTCAATTCGAATATTGATCTAATACCATCGCATTTTTACTCAAGATGTACTTCCACTTTTTGCGTGGAATAAATCCGCCTCTGTCAATGTGGCCTCAAACGGGGATGTGCCACAATGACAAGAACAAAGAGACTCGCACTGGTTGCGGCGGCGCTGCTGGGACTGAGCGGATTGGTTGGGCAGGCAAGTGCAGGCGAACGCTTCATGCATGTCGGCGGACGCACCACGCAGCCGATCGGGCACTATGATTTCTGCCAGCGCCTGCCGCAGGAATGCAACCAGCGCACCCCCGAGCATGCGCCGATCGAGCTCACCCGCAAGCTGTGGGCGACGATCGTGGCGGTGAACAACACGGTCAACACCGAAGTCCAGCCGCTCACCGACATGGAAAACTATGGCCAGGAGGAATACTGGGCCTACCCCGACAACGGCGCTGGCGACTGCGAGGACTATGCGCTGGAAAAGCGCCGCCGCCTGATGGCGCTCGGCATGCCGGCCGGCGACCTGCTGATGACGGTGGTCCGCCAGCACAACGGCGACGGCCACGCCGTACTGACGGTGCGCACCAGCCTCGGCGAGTTCATTCTCGACAATCTCGAGCCGCGCGTGCTCGCCTGGACCGAGACGGACTACACCTATCTGAAGCGCCAGTCGGAGCGGAACTCCGGCATCTGGATGCAGATCAACGACGGCCGCGCCGACGCGGTGGCGAGCGTGCGCTGACGAGCGAGACGAAGGGAAACCCGGTCGAGTCCCCACCTTCCCCACCCCGAAAGATCGGGTTTTTTTCAGCCGACCCTCCCCAGGGTCGGCTCCTTTTTTTCGCGGGGCGGTCTCGGCGCTGCCTAGACCTCTTCCAGCCCCGCCTTGAACCGCCCGGCATTTTCGACGTAGTGCGCCGCCGAGTGACGCAATCCCTCGACCGCCTTGTCATCCAGCGTCCGGACCACACTCGCAGGTGAGCCGACGATCAGCGAATTGTCCGGAAACTCCTTGCCTTCGGTCACCAGCGCTCCCGCGCCGACAAGACAGTTCCTGCCGATCCTGGCCCCGTTGAGCACGATCGCCCCCATGCCGATCAGGCTGTTGTCGCCAATGCTGCAGCCATGAAGCATCGCCCGATGACCGATGGTGCAGCCGCGCCCGATGGTCAGCGGGAAACCGGGATCGGTATGCATGACCGTGTGTTCCTGAACGTTGGTGCCCGCGCCGATGTCGATCTGATCGTTGTCGCCTCGGATCACCACGCCGAACCAGATACCGACATCGCGACCGATCCGCACATTGCCGATCACCGTCGCATTCGGCGCGATCCAGCTGCTGTGCCCGTCCTCGAATTCGGGCTTCGTTCCGTCGATCGTGTAAAGAGGCAATTTTTTCTCCAAGGCATGATTGCACGCAGACGTGGCAGCCTAGCGGCACAGCCGGATAAGTCGCAAGACGGCACGCAAATTCTGTCAGCACAGCCGGATATTTACCTGCCATTTACCATGAAATCGCAAAGTCGCTGATGTCAGCAGCCCGCTCGGCGATGGCACCGTCTCCGCCCGAACGATCGGCGGGACGCCGTCGGCCAGGAGATCCGCGATGAAGCAGGCCGCAACAGCGCAGCCGCACGGTTCGATCAAATCGATCAACAGCGCTTTGATGCTGAAGGTGTTTTATGCGTTCGCCGCACTGGTGCTGCTGTCGGCGGCGATCAATATCGGCGGCAAATGGGCCGGCCGGTCCATCGCCCTGGGCGGCCACACCGACGACACGACCCTGCACGAGATCGTCATCGGCAACAATGTGCTGGCGGTGCCGGCCAATGCCATCCGCTTCGACAAGTCACGACACGACGGCGTGGCCGCACGGCTCGATCTCTACCTGCACTGGCCGGACATGGAAGGCTATTCGGAAGCCGCCCGCGACGACTTCAACAATGTCGACGGGTCGCGGCGCATCCTGTTCCTGTCGTTCGAACAGCGCATGATGTCACGCGACATGGGCGGCCGCTTTGCACCGATCTACAGGTCGCTGATACAACAGCCGGGTACACCCGGTCCCGGAGGGCTCACGCTCTTCGACTTCAGCGAGAAGTCTGGCTACATGAATGAGGTGCTTGCGGTCGTTGCGCGGCCCGGCGAGGACCCGTTCGTGGCGCGCTGCCTGAGCGGACCGACCGCGGAAGAATCGCTGGCTCCCTGCGAGCGCGACATCCATCTCGGCGACGACCTGAGCCTCAGCTATCGCTTTCCGAGGGAGCTTCTGGCCGATTGGCCACAACTAGAAGCAGCCGTGCGCGGCAAGGCTGCGCACTACCTGAAGACCGGCCGCTGACGCGGCCGGCTGCGATCTGATCAACCCAGATCGATGTCGAGGATAGCCATCGAGAAATTGTAGTCGCCGTCGTCCTCGTCCTTGAAGACGATGCCGAGGAACTCGTCGCCGATATAGACCTCGGCCGAGTCGTTCTTGCGCGGCCGCGCCTTCACCTGCAACTGCGGATTCTGGAAGGTCCGCTTGAAATATGCGTCGAGTTTTCTGATTTCTTCCGGCTTCAACACTCTTCTCCCGGTGGCGGGGTGGTTCGATGAACAGCGCTTCTGACACGCCAAGAACGGCGATGTAAAGGCGCTTGGAACAAACTCACCGGACAAATGGCAGTGCCCGCCAGCAACTGCCTGGAACGCCGGGGTTCAGATGTCGAAACTATCAGCCTGGTCCATGGCTTGCGAGGGCAGGAACTGATCCATCTGGCGCGAAGGCTGGTCGCAGCCGGTCTCGCCGACGACGCGGGCCGGCACGCCGGCCACTGTCTTGTTGTGCGGCACGGACGTCAGGACCACCGACCCAGCGGCAACTTTCGCGCAGTGACCCACTTCGATATTGCCGAGGATCTTGGCGCCGGCGCCGATTAGCACGCCGTGACGGATCTTGGGGTGACGGTCGCCGCCGGCCTTGCCGGTGCCGCCCAGCGTCACGCCATGCAGCATGGAGACATCGTCCTCGATCACCGCCGTCTCGCCGACGACCAGGCCGGTGGCGTGATCGATGAAGATGCCCTTGCCGATTCTCGAGGCCGGATGAATGTCCGTCTGGAACACTGAGGAAGAGCGGCTCTGGAGGTAGAGCGCGAAATCGCGGCGGCCGCGGTTCCATAGCCAATGCGCCAGCCTATGCGTCTGGATGGCATGGAACCCCTTGAAATAGAGGACCGGCATCAGGAAGCGGTCGCAGGCCGGATCGCGGTCGTAATAGGCCTGGATATCCACCCGCACCGTCGTGGCCCAGTCCGGGTTGTCGGCCAGCATCGCTTTGAACGTCTGGCGGATGAGATCGGCGCCGAGATCCTGATGCGCAAGGCGCTCAGCCAGACGATGGATCACCGCATCCTCGAGGCTGTCCTGGTTGAGGATGGTCGAGTAGAGGAAGGCAGCCAGCAGCGGATCGCGCGCAACCGCGTCGGCAGCTTCCTCGCGAACGGAACTCCAGATCGGGTCAATCGGCTGCAGCGTTCCCGGGCGCGGTGCGTTGCTGGTGGTCATCGATAGTCTCCGTTGCCTGCCGGGCCTTGGGTCTGGCCGTCATATAGGCCACACGCTAGCATGTTTGAACCCAATTTTCCTTATCTTAGTGTCAAATGGACATGCATGGCGGCGATTCAAGCCGCAGCGAAAATCGATGCTCGCATTGGCGGTCTCCGCTCGAAATGCGCTTCTACAGCGGGTTCTCGGCGTAAAACTCCAGCACCCGCTTCTTGAAGGTGTGGTCACCGACCGACAGCATGTGGTCCCTGCCCTCGATGTCGAAGGCGACCGCATTGGGCATCAGCGCCGCCAGTTGCTCTGGCGAACCGGCAATGTCGTCCTTCGTGCCCACCGCAATCAGTGTCGGCTGCATGATGCGGCTTACCTCCGCCTCACTGAGCAGCTCACGCGAGGTGGAGATGCAGGCGGCCAGCGCCTCGCGGTCGCTCTTGGTCTGATCGGCGAAGGCGCGAAACATCTTTCCGCGTGTGTGGCCGATGGCTGCCGGATCGGGCGCCATGAGCGCCTCGGCGATCGGATCCCAGTCGCCGACGCCGTCGATCATTCCGATGCCCAGGCCGCCCAGAACGAGCGTGGCGACCTTCTCCGGCGTCGCCAGCGCCATGAAGGCGGAAACCCGCGCACCCATCGAGTAGCCCATCACATGGGCGCGCTCGATGCCGAGATGGTCAAGCAGGGCCGCTGCATCGCCCGCCATCTTCTCCGGCGTATAGTCGGCCGGATCGTAGCTCTTGGTGGACAGGCCGTGGCCACGATTGTCGAGCGCGATGGCGCGATAGCCGGCTTCGGTCAGCGTCTTGACCCAGCCCGGCGAGACCCAGTTGACGATGTGGCTGGAGGCAAAACCGTGGATGAGAAGGACGGGATCGCCCTGGCCGTGATGCGGCACGCGGTCGATAAAGGCCAGCTCGAAGCCGTCATGGGAGAAGAACTGCGTCACGCTGGTGAGCCCCCGCTGGAAAGGGGCCCGCCTAGTTGCCCGGCTGCACGGCCCCGATGACCGGATGGCGGAAGACATCACCATCCTTGATGCCGGCCTTTTCGGCCATGCCGGCCTTCAATTCAAGCACGAAGCGCACCGGACCGTCAGGCGCGATCAATGCTTCGGAAAACGGTTCGCCGCGGCGCACCGCTTTCACCCGGCCGTCCTGGCCTATGAAGACGAGGTCGAGCGGCATCGGCGTGTTCTTCATCCAGAAGCCGACCGGGCGGGTTTCGTCGAAGACGAACAGCATGCCGTGGTCGCTGGCCATGTGCTGGCGGAACATCAGGCCGGCGGAACGCTCGGCATCATTGTCGGCGATCTCGATGGAAAAGGCGTGCTCGCCGCTGCCGGTGACGGCCACGAGGGGTGCGGGGTCGGTGGGCAGCAGCATGGCCTGCCCGTCGGCGACGGACGGCTGCAGCAAGACGAGATAGGCGACAATGCCGAAAACCGCGGCAAGCGCCGCCCCGGCGAACCAGAATCTGCGAGCCATCGAATATCTCACTTGCGTTCTTCCCGGCCAGGCCCGGCGCAGGACATTGTCCGTTCCCGAATGCAGTCGGCTGGCGCGCGCACGGTGCCGCGGTTGAAAATCCACCGGGGCCACGCCGTCGCCGTCGACCTTCGGCGTGGACCTAGTGCGGAATCGGCAAAGTGCCAATGTCAGGGTGAATTTCGGCGGCCATGAGGCCCTTATCGCCGCGCCCATAGCGCAGCAGCACCACCTGGCCCGGACGCAGCTCGGTCAGCCCGTAGCGGCGCAGGGTTTCCATGTGGATGAAGATGTCTTCCGTGCCTTCGCCGCGCGTCAGGAAGCCAAAACCCTTGGTGCGATTGAACCACTTGACCAATGCCCGCTCGAGGCCGCTTTCGGGCGTGACCGAGACGTGGGTGCGCTGTTCCTGCGCCTCGGCCGGATGCACGGCGGTGGAATTGTCCATGGACAGGACGCGGAAGGCCTGCATGCCGCGCTCGCCCTGCTTGATGAGGCAAACCACACGCGCGCCCTCGAGGGCGGTCTGGAACCCGTCACGACGCAAACAGGTCACGTGGAGGAGAATATCGGCAGCGCCGTCATCCGGCCGGATGAAGCCGTAGCCCTTGGCCACGTCGAACCATTTGATGGCTCCCGAGACCTCGATCAGACCGGCCGCATCGCCGATCTCGTCAAGCATCGACGCTTCGCTTCCGACCAAGTCTCGCCCCACAAAAGAGGCTTTCTCCCCCATCTACCGCACCTTTCGAAAACGACATACCACTGATTCTTTAAAATCAGAATAACACTTCGGAATCAGGTGTGTGCAAGAGCCGGCCCGCTTTTTTCCGGCTCCTACCGGATCAATACTGTGGATCATCTTTCCAAGGCCGGCCGGCGCAACTTTCACCGTTGCCGAGACTCGTCGCGCCGCCCTATTTTCCGAGAGCCCAACCCAAGGATTGAGGAACATGCGCTATCTGCACACAATGGTTCGCGTCACGGACGTCGACGCATCGATGGATTTCTATTGCAACAAGCTCGGCATGAAGGAGATGCGCCGCTACGAAAGCGAAGCGGGCCGCTTCACGCTGATCTATCTCGCCGCACGCGACGACGAAGGGGCGGCCGGCTCCGAAAAGGCGCCGCTGCTCGAGCTCACCTACAACTGGGACCCGGAAAACTATACTGGCGGGCGCAGTTTCGGCCATCTCGCCTATGAGGTGGACGACATCTACGCCACCTGCCAGCACCTGATGGACAATGGCGTGACCATCAACCGCCCCCCGCGCGACGGCTACATGGCCTTCATCAAGTCGCCCGATGGCATCTCGATCGAGCTGCTGCAGAAGGGAAAGGCCAAGGACAAGGCCGAGCCCTGGGCTTCGATGCCGAACACCGGCACCTGGTAGCCTAGGCCCCGCAGCGAGAGGCGGGAACGGCCAAATCGCCCTTCCCCGCCCTTGAGCCGCCAAGAGCACCCATGGCGATATTTGCGCGCCCCTTTCGGCATGCTAACACCGACGCAGTAGGTTTGGCCTGAAGGAGCGTTTCGCCATGAAGGACGTGCTGAAGGAACTTGAGCGCCGGCGCGAGATCGCACGCGCCGGAGGCGGCAAGGCCCGCGTGTCGGCTCAGCACGCCAAGGGCAAGCTGACGGCCCGCGAACGCATCGAAATCTTCCTCGACGAAGACTCCTTCGAGGAATTCGACATGTATGTCGAGCACCGCTCGACCGATTTCGGCATGGAGAAGACCAAGATCGCCGGCGACGGCGTCGTGACCGGCTGGGGCACGGTCAATGGCCGGCCGGTGTATCTGTTCGCCAAGGACTTCACCGTCTTCGGCGGCTCGCTGTCGGAAGCGCATGCCGAGAAGATCCAGAAGGTGCAGGATATGGCGCTGCGCAACCGCGCGCCGATCATCGGCCTCTACGACGCCGGCGGCGCGCGCATCCAGGAGGGCGTGGCGGCGCTTGGCGGCTACGCCGAGGTATTCCAGCGCAACGTGCTCGCCTCGGGCGTGATCCCGCAGATTTCCGTCATCATGGGCCCTTGCGCCGGCGGCGACGTCTATTCGCCCGCCATGACCGACTTCATCTTCATGGTGCGCGACACCTCCTACATGTTCGTGACCGGGCCGGACGTGGTGAAGACGGTGACCAATGAGACGGTCACAGCCGAGCAGCTCGGCGGCGCATCGATCCACACGACGAAATCCTCCATCGCCGACGGCGCCTATGACAACGATGTCGAGACGCTTTTGCAGATGCGTCGACTGGTCGACTTCCTGCCGGCGTCCAACACGGCCGAGATTCCCGAGATCGAGTGCTTCCAGTCGGTGACCGAGCACGACATGTCGCTCGACCGGCTGGTGCCGGACACCGCCAACAAGCCCTACGACATCAAGGAGCTGATCCTGAAGACCGCCGACGAAGGCGACTTCTTCGAGATCCAGCCGAGCTTCGCGAAAAACATCGTCGTCGGCTTCGGGCGCATCGAGGGCCGCACCGTCGGCTTCGTCGCCAACCAGCCGATGGTGCTGGCGGGCGTGCTGGATTCGGACGCCAGCCGCAAGGCGGCGCGCTTCGTGCGCTTCTGCGACTGCTTCAACATCCCGATCGTCACCTTCGTCGACGTTCCGGGCTTCCTGCCCGGCACAGCGCAGGAATATGGAGGACTGATCAAGCACGGCGCGAAACTTCTGTTTGCCTATGCCGAAGCGACGGTGCCTAAGGTTACGGTCATCACCCGCAAGGCCTTCGGCGGCGCCTATGACGTCATGGCCTCAAAGCACCTGCGCGGTGACATGAACTATGCCTGGCCGACAGCGCAGATCGCGGTGATGGGCGCCAAGGGCGCGGTGGAGATCATCTACCGCAAGGACATTGGTGATCCGGAAAAGATCGCAGCGCATACAAAGACTTACGAGGATCGCTTTCTGTCGCCCTTCGTCGCCGCCGAACGCGGCTATATCGACGAGGTGATCATGCCGCATTCCACCCGCCGGCGCGTGGCGAGGGCGCTGCGCATGCTTCGCAACAAGGATCTGCAGAACCCCTGGAAGAAGCACGACAACATTCCGTTGTAGGGGCAGCACACGCCGCCAGCGACGCTTCCGGCCTTGTCGGCTCGACGTCGAACCTGACTCCGGCGACTTATTCGTGGATGGTAAATCCGTCGTAGCGCAAGCCACCGTCCGCGAGCCGGCGCATGACGAGATTGTACTCGTCAAGATCCACGTAAAAGAGCCTGGTGATCTCGCTGATCAGGTCATCCTGGTCGAAGCCGCGAGAGCGCAAAATGTCGACAGCGGTGAGGATATCCACGCGCTCGGTCAGGCGCGGCTTCAGGCAGTCTTCGGGTATGTAGTGCATCGGCCCTTCCCCTTGCCAATTGCCCAGACACACGGAACGGCAACAAACTAACAGCAGGATGGTGGCAGTCGCTTGCGCCAGCCTTACGGCATGGCGGCGCTTCAACTCGAGCACGCTCGACGACGGCCCGACTCATCGGGCCGGACAGAGCTTAACATAGGCCCGCATTCTGACCACGCGCCTCGGGTCAGCACTTTGAGCGCGGTCTCATGGACAGAATTGCCTACCGAGCCTCGCCACTATGCGATCGAACCTCACCTAATGGCGGCTTGTATCCACCAGATAGCTGTCGACAGTGGTTTCGCCGAGCCATTTCAGCGCCTCGAGCCGATGCAGGCCATCGACCAGCACATAGCGCTTGCCGTCGTGGCGCACCTGGATCGGCGTCTGCAGGCCATTCTTGTCGATGCTCTCGGCAATCAGCCGCACCGTTGGCGGATGCAGCGTCTTGCGGCGCGCTGCCGAGACATGGATCTGGCTGATAGGGATCTTTTGCGATTTGAGCATGATGCCGCCGAGGAACGACCGGTTTCGCTTAGTTAATGCGCAGTGCAGCTACGCCCATAGACACGCTCCGGCTCCGGCCGACGCGGGTGAGGCACTGACCGCGGCTACCGCCGTGATCGCGCAAGGACCGCCGTCATTCCTTCTCCGCCACCACATCGGCCGAAAACCGCAGTTCGCGCATCGGCCGAACCTTGCGCGTCGTTTCGGCATAAACCGGATGCGCCTTGTAGGCGGCCAGCGCCGCGGCGTCGGCGAATTCGGCATAGACAACAACATCGATCGCGTCGCAAAGCGGATCGACCTTGGTGTTGACCGTCACTTCGAAGTGGCTGGAATGCGGAATCGCGGCGAGCTCGCGCAGCCCCGACCGAATGGCCTGCACATCCTCTTTTCGCTTGGCGCTGAAAAACACGATATGCCGGATCAATCTTGCCTCCTCGACTCTGCGAGGCGTCTTTTGGGTCGGCAACGCGCGCGCGTCAATGCGTCGAGGCATTTTTGCTGCCCGTGCGTCATCAAGACCGCAAACACACCCCTACCGATGAGGGTTTTCGGATCATTCCGCGTTGTCGCCACGCTCATATAGGGCAGGCTGTCAGCTACACGACCCGTGCAAGGCCTTGCCGCTCAAGGCGTTGCGACACCCGAACACAATCGCGTGATCGCTACCCCATGGCCGATCTCCCGCTGTTGATGTTCAGTCGGCTTAATTTCCGAAGCGTATTCGCCCATATGTGCATCCGTGATCATGAATCGACAGGGTGTCCACGTATTCAAAGATAAGAATGAGATTCACTCAAATCTATCTGTGAAATACACGGGCAAAATTCCGCTTAGGTATCCCACCTATTCGGTGCTGTAAGATCACGAATACATTGGAGAATACAGATGAAGAAGACAATTGTTGCACTCGCTGCCGTGATCATGACTTCCGGCGTCGCGCTGGCCGAGAGCCACTCGCAGGATGCAGCCCCCGCCTCGGTCGTCGTGAACCAGCCTTCCGGGATGGAATATTCCTCGGGTGCTGCGACCAAGGCTCCTGTCGGAGCGACCAACGAGCAGGAACGCGCCCTGATCATCCAGCAGCGCGCCGATAACCGCTGATACGGCATCGGGGCTCCCTGCACCGCAGGTTGAGCGGAACCGTCCAAGCGACGTGAAATCTCGCAACAAAGCAAGATGTTAGCACCGCATGGGCCCGAAAGGGCCAGGTGCACTGGAAACGGCCACCTCCCAGGCCGTTTCCAATCGCACGAAACTGTGAGGACCTCCAATCAACCTCGCAAGTGATTGATTTGATGTTGAGTGACCGTAAACCTATTATTTGGTATGCGTACGAAGATAGGACTATTCCTCCCACACTTATCTTCGGTGTTCTATGCCCGATGAAAAATACAGGGCTATGAAAAACGGAGAATAACTATGAAAAAGATAGTAATTCCTCTTGCCTTAGCTCTCTTGACTACAACCGCTTCCTTGGCGAGCGCGCAGATATACAATCCACGCGATGGAGATGCTGCACCTCCAACGGTTGTCGTGAACCCGCCCCCGTTCGTTGACCTGACCGGACATGCCGGTTTCGGCGGCTTTGCCACCACGACCCCGAACTTGCGCGATGGCGACGCGGCGCCCTCATCGGTCGTCGTCAATCCGCCCACGTCCATTGACGTGACCGGCGCTGCCGGGTTCGGCGGCTTCGCCACCACGACCCCGAACCTGCGCGATGGCGACGCGGCGCCCTCCTCGGTCGTCGTCAATCCGCAGGATGCGGTCATCTCACGCTAGCCGTCGATATGCACGGCCAAAAATGGGGCGGCAGAGTGATCTGCCGCCCCAGCTTTATCCAAAACCAGTTTGCTTCAAAGCGTGATGCGATACTTCGCGAAGCCGTCGGCGCCGTCGCCTGCCGCCTCGATCTTCACGCCCTTCACCTGCCCCAGGAACTCCTTGGCCTTGGGACCAGTTTCGAACATGACGGTCGTGCCCGGCATCGGCGCGAACGACCAGTTTCCGTCGGCCGACGGATTGATGGTCTTCTGGTCGACGATGTAGCGGACGATGACGTCGCGGTTCGTGTCGGGAGCTTCGAAAATGATCTTGGAAGCGTTGATCTCCGGGAAATTACCGCCGCCGCCGGCACGGTAATTGTTCGTGGCAACGACGAATTTCGCTTCCGCATCAATGGGTTTCCCATCGAACATGAGATCCTTGATGCGGTTGGACGAGGCATTGGCAACCCCGCCCTTGGCATCGTATTTCGGCGCTTCGGACAGGTCGATCTTGTAGGTCACGCCGTCGATGACATCGTAATTGTAGGACGGGAAGTCCTTGTTGATGAGCACCTGGTCGGCCTTACCCGGCTCGATCTTGTTGAAGATGCCAGCCGACATTTCCAGCCATTCCTCGACCTGCGCGCCAGTGACCTCAACCGCCCGCACCGTGTTCGGGTAGAGATAGAGGTCCGCGACGTTCTTGATGGCGATGTCGCCGGCCGGCACGTCCGTATAGTAGTCGGCGCCGCCGCGGCCGCCGGCCTTGAAGGGCGCAGCTGCCGAGAGCACAGGAAGGTCCTTCCACTTCGAATCCTTCAGCAAGTCCTTGATGTACCAAGTCTGCGCCTGGCTCACGATCTGCACCGACGGATCGTCGGCGACCAGCGCGAAGTAGGAATAGAGCGGCGCGGACGTCTTGCCGACCGGGCGGCGCACATAGGCAAGCGTCGCCTCATGATCTTCCTTGAGCGCATCGACGAGGCGGCTATCGTCCTCGACGAGCGCCTTGTTCTTGTTGTCGACGCGCTCATAGATCGGCCGCGCCTCGGAAGTGGCCGACGCCACGCGCCACTTGTTGCCGTCGCGCTCCAGAAGGAGGTCGATCAGGCCCATATGCGAGCCCCAGAAGCCGCCCATGACGGCGGGCTTGCCCATGAGGGTGCCCTTTTCCGTGTCGACGGCCTCAAGCCCCTGGAAATCCTTCTTGCCGGGGAAAACCAGATGCTGGTGGCCGGTGAAGACGGCGTCGATACCGTCCACGCCGGCCAGGAACAGCGACGCGTTCTCCATCATGTCGCTCTGCTTGGCATCGATGCCGGAGTGAGACAGCGCGATCACGACATCGGCGCCCTCCTCCTTGATCTGCGGCACCCAGGCCTTGGCCGCCTGCACTATGTCGCGCGCGATGACATTGCCGGTCAGGTTCTTGGCGTCCCAGATCATGACCTGCGGCGGGACGAAGCCGATGACGCCGATGCGGATCGGGTGTTCTTCGCCGGCGCCGTCCTTGAGCTTCCTGTCGAGGATCACATAGGGCTTGAGATAGAGCTTGTCGTCGCGCGGATTGGAGGCGAGTTCGGTGCCACGGATTAGGTTGGCGCAGACAAAGGGGAAGTTCGCGCCGGCCAGCACCTTGTCGAGGAAGGACAGGCCGTAGTTGAACTCGTGGTTGCCGAGCGTCGAGCACTCGTAGCCGAGCAGGTTCATGCCCTTCATGATCGGGTGAACGTCACCCTCCTTCAGGCCCTTCTCATAGGCGATGTAGTCGCCCATGGGGCTGCCCTGCAAAAGGTCGCCGTTGTCGATCAGCATGCTGTTGGTGGCTTCCTTGCGCACGGCATCGATGATCGAGGCGGTCCGGGAAAGGCCCATCGTGTCGTTGGGCTTGTCGGCGTAGTAGTCGTAGGGCAGCACGTTCACATGGATGTCGGTGGTCTCCATGATCCTGAGATGCGCCTGATTGGCCTGTGCGCGCGCCGAGAAGGGATGAAGCATCACCAGGGCACCGACAGCAGCGGAGCCTGCTAGAAACGACCGGCGGGTGATAGGGGGAAGCACCTGCGACATGAGTTTTCTCTCCTGTGAATAAGGCTCAAAAAAATCGACGTCGAAACCCGGAGAGTTTCGCGCCGAATTTTTGGCGAGTCCAGCAGGCGAGGATGACAAGGGAATGACGGGTGCCCCCGGACCCTCGAAAGGGCGATCGGGGCGCGTCCGCCGAGGCGGAAAAGGAACCGGCAAGCAAGCCCCACAAACAAAAAGCCCCGCCAAATCGGCGGGGCGGCAAGGAAGGGGCAAAAACTCTCAGGCGAGTTCCGGCTTCATGCCCAGGGCGGTGCGGTCGATGATCTCGCGCAGGGCGAAGGACGAGTTGATCTTCGTCACATGCGGCATCGCCGACAGCCATTCCTTGTGGATGCGCTCATAATCGGCGAGATCCTTGGCAGCGATGCGCAGAATGTAGTCGTATTCGCCCGACATGAGATGGCAGGAGAGGATATTGGGGCAGCGCTTCACGGCCGCTTCGAAATCGGAAAGCGTCTTCTCGAACTGCCCCGACAGCGAAATATGTACGATCGCCGTCATCTGATGCCCGAGCGCGGCATTGGACAGCCGCGCGTGATAACCACGGATGACGCCGCTCTTTTCAAGGTTATCGAGCCGGCGCGAACAGGCCGACTGCGACAGCCCGACCTTCTCCGCCAAAGCCGCATTGGGAATGCGCCCGTCCCGCTGCAGGGCGTCCAATATGGCGATATCGATCCTATCCAGTGACACTTTTCGCTGTTCCTTCGAATAACTATTTATTTTACGCAAAAAGTATCGATCTTGCGGCCATCAGGCAACCAAATTCGCAAGGATGCGTGACCGAATCTGTGATTTCATCACTTTACCATGCGTCAAGGGAATAAACGGAGGACCCACATGCGCGTTGGATGCCCCAAGGAAATCAAGAACAACGAATTCCGCGTCGGACTGACACCCGGCGCGGTCCGCGAATACGCCGCCCACGGCCATGACGTTCTTGTCGAAACCGGCGCCGGGGCCGGCATCGGCGCAGACGACAACGCCTACCGCGCCGCCGGCGCGACCATCGCCAGGACAGCCGAAGAGGTCTTTGCCCGATCGGACATGATCGTGAAGGTGAAGGAACCGCAGCCCAACGAATGGGTGCAGTTGCACGAGGGCCAGATCCTCTACACCTATCTTCACCTCGCGCCCGACCCCGAACAGGCCAAGGGCCTGCTGGCGTCCGGCGTCACGGCAATCGCCTACGAGACAGTCACAGACGATCGCGGCGGCTTGCCACTGCTTGCGCCCATGTCCGAGGTTGCCGGCCGCCTGGCGATACAGGCCGGCGCAACGGCGCTGCAGAAGGTCAATGGCGGCCGTGGCGTGCTCCTGGGCGGCGTGCCCGGGGTGCAGCCTGGCAAGGTCGCGATCATCGGCGGCGGCGTGGTCGGCCTGAATGCTGCCAAGATGGCGGTTGGCCTCGGCGCCGAGGTCACCATTCTGGACCGCTTCATCCCGCGCCTGCGCCAGCTCGACGACATCTTCGGCGGGCGCGTTCACACCCGCTACTCAACCGTCGAGGCGCTGGAGGAGGAGTGCTTCTCGGCCGACGTGGTGGTCGGTGCCGTGCTGATCCCGGGCGCGGCCGCGCCAAAGCTCGTCTCCCGCGAAATGCTGTCGGGCATGAAGAAGGGCTCGGTGCTGGTGGACGTGGCCATCGACCAGGGCGGCTGCTTCGAGACCTCGCACGCGACCACCCACGCCCACCCCACCTATGAGGTGGACGGCATCATCCACTACTGCGTGGCCAATATGCCGGGCGCGGTGCCGGTGACGTCGGCACACGCCCTGAACAACGCGACGTTGCACTATGGCCTGCAACTGGCGGACAAGGGGCTGAAGGCGCTGGTGGACGAGCCGCATCTGCGCAACGGGCTGAACGTGCACAAGGGCAGGATCACCAACCGCGCGGTGGCCGAGGCACTCGGCTACGAAATGGCAGAGCCGAAGACGGTGCTGGCCGCCTGACCGGCAGTTCGTCCGGACACTAACATGGCGGAAGACGGGCACAGGCTGAACGGCGACCGCGCGAATCGAAAGGGCGGCGGATCAAATCCGTCGCCCTTAAGTCCCAAGCCCCTTATTGCTTGTTCGTGCGGATTGCCGGCTCAACGAAGCGGCGGCGCCGCATCGCCTCCACGAGAATTGTACAGGACGCCGTAGTGCGGAGCCTGGATAGCTGCTGCGCTCCTGTAGTCGAGGCGAGGCTGCTTGACGATCTTGACCGAAGGAGCCGTATCGCCAGTGACCGGCGCATTGGCATAGGTCTCAAAGACGATGTGCTTCGGGTTCACGATGACCGTGGGCGGAGCCGAGTCGGCCAGTGCTGCACCAGAGCCAAGAAGAACTGCCGTAATAGCAAAGAGAAACTTTCTCATTTTTTGTCTCCTCATCAATAATGTTTGCTCAGTCCATTCGGACGGAACTGCGTAGAAATGCCTGGCGTCCAGCAAAACCCCGGAAAGCCCATACATCCGCCATTCTTTGACTTCGGCTTTGGCCCGAACCGGCCAGAAAAGAATTTCCTTATTCAGAGAGCATTTCTTCCGATACTGATGAGATAGGTGGCCTCCCGCACACGAACCAATCACAACAGCGCGACGCTTTTTTCCGCCGTTTCACGGACGCGTGTCTTTTCTAACCTGTTGAATAAAAATAACTTTTCGCATTCCAAACGAAAATGGCCCGCCGACGCTTCTTCGTCGGCGGGCCTTGTATTCAGGCGGATCGAAAACGGGGCTTTAGCGCAAGAAGTCGTCGATGCGCCGGAGCGTCACGCGGCGGTTTTCCCAGTTCTCGTTCCGGGTCGGAACCAACAGGAATTCCGCGCCGTAGCCCACCGTCTCCAGCACGTAGGGAGGTATTCCGAACTCGCGCACCAGCACGCGCTTCATGGAATCCGCCCTGCGCTCCGAGAGGACCTGGTTGGCTTCATAGGAACCGACTGCGTCGGTGTGTCCCTCGATCAGGATGCGCGTATCGGGACGACGGCGCAGCAGGCGGTCCAGCGCGTTGGCGATCTGCTCGACCTTGCCATACTGCGAAGAGGGAACCTCGGCCGAGCCGAACTCGAAGTTGATTGCCTGGATGTCGATGGAAGGCGCCATGCGGCGCAGTTCCGGCCGGCGCTTGAACTCGCGCACGGTGACACGCTGGTCGCGGCGCAGCTTGCGCGTGGGCGCGGCTTCCAGCCGGCGTTCGATCTGCGAAGACGAAGGCATCATGTTCTGCGCCGGTGCGATGGTCGGGAAAGCGAGCAGCGCGACCATGGCGGCTGCGAAATGACGGCGGTTGATCATGATTGTCTCCTGCATTGGTGGCCATCGGGCCGACTTGACGGCGCGAACATGCCCGCGCGAAGCTGAAGACTCCATGAACGCAGCCTTCAGCCTTCGTTGCCGACTACAGGAGAGCCGTCGCTAGAGATCAGGGACGCATAACACTGGCCGAACGCTCGGCAAATGACATGGTGCGGACCACTTCGTGCTTCTGGCCGACGGGCGAGAAGCCGAGCTTCTGGTAAAGCGGAAGCGCTGCGGGATGGTCCATGGTGCAGGTCTGCACGGAGACGTGCAGGGGCTTGTATGACCAGGCCGCCTGGACGGCAGAACTAAGGAACCAGCGCCCCAGCCCCTGCCCGATCGCATGTTCCATCATGCCGAAATAGGCGAGCTCGACCTCATCGGGCATGTGCAGCTTGAGGTCGAAGAAGCCAGCCGGAGCTCCATCGAGATAGAGCACACGCACGTCGCGGTCCTCGCGATGGAGGCCTGCCGCGAGTTCCTCGTCGTTGAGCCGGAGCCCGTTCACCCAATGCCATTTCCGCCCGACCCTATCCATGAGGTAGCGGTAAAAATGCAGCGGTATGTTTCGTGCCTTCAGAAGGGCAATCTGCTTGTTGAGGGGCAGCGGCGGGTAATGGGCCGGCGGCACACTCATCTCGAGGAAGGTGACGGTAACCGGAATTGTCTGCACGTCGTCGTCGTCGATCATTCTCAATCCTTGCCGGTGGCGACTGGAGTGTCGGCCAGCGCACCCCATTCGCTCCAGGAGCCATCATAGAGCCGGTTGTTGGTGTGACCGAGGCTTTCCAGCGCCAGGGAGATAACCGCTGCCGTGACCCCGGACCCGCAGGAGGTGACTACCGGCTTCGAAAGATCGAGACCAGCGTTCTCCAATACCGCCTTCAGGCCTTCGAGCGGAAGAAGCTCTCCATTTTCCGACAGCGAAGAGTACGGTACGTTCTTGGCGCCGGGCATGTGGCCGGCGCGCATTCCCGGCCGCGGCTCCGGCTCCGCCCCGGCGAAGCGGCCCGGCGAGCGGGCATCCGCAATCTGGTACTCGCCGCTTTCGACGATGCGTCGCATGTCTTTCAGCGAGACGACACGTCTGGTGTCAAAGCTGGCGTGGAACACTCCGCCCGCGATCCTGGTCGGGGCCGCCGTTACGGGGCGCCCCGCTGCCTTCCAGCGGTCGAAGCCGCCGTCCAGGACGTAGACCTGATAGACGCCCATGACGCGGAACATCCACCACACGCGCGCCGCTGAAAAGAAGCCCGGCCCATCATAGACCACGATCGTGTCGTCGGCGGAGATGCCCATGGAGCCAGCATGCTGCGCGAAGACACCAGGCCTTGGCAGCGTGTGGGGCAATTTCGACTCCGGATCCACGACAAGATCGAGATCGAAGAACACGGCTCCGGGAATGTGCGCCGCATCGTATTCGGCGCGCGCATCGCGCTTCTGCGCCGGTAGATACCAGGAGGCATCGACGATCGACAGGCCGGGCGCCCCAAGCCGCGATTGCAGCCAATCGGCATCGACAACGAACGGGCTGGTAACGGACATGTCTTTCTCCCTCGTGGCGCGGGTTCTTGCCCTGACCTGGCATCGTCTTGCGAATCCGCGACCCGGTCAGGCTATACCAGCAGTGCAGCCGAGGTCTTGATCAAGCGCAAGGCAAAACCGCAACCGCCGCGATGGCTGCGCCGGCAACAACATTCGGAGTTTACACATTTTCGTCAATTTTTGCCGTGCTTGCATCTTGCGCCACCTTACAACCGACACCACTTGGGGCGTGCCGCGGGGGGCGACGGAAATGAAGAAGGCAAGAGCATCGTGATCAGACGAATTTGGCGTAGCTATACCAGCCCCGACAACGCGGACGCCTATGAACGCCTGCTCGACACGCTGATGTTCCCCGCGATCGAGGGCCTGCGGCTGCCCGGCTATCAGAACATGGAATTGCTGCGCCGGGTGTCTGGCGAGGAGGTGGAATTCATCTGGGTGATGAATTTCGACAATGCCAAGAGACTGACGCCCCTGAAGGCGGAAGCCAACGATCCGGTGTCCGTGCCGCGCGCCGCCCAGCAGCTGCTGACGCGTTGGGACGAGCGCGCAAGCTTCTACGAAATGCGCCAGAGCCGCCCGCAGGCCTGAGCGGCTGAGCTCTGGTCAGTCGGTCATCGGCCTATCAGGCCGGCGACGGCCCGAAGCGGATGCGGAAGCGACGGTTTTCGCGACCCTTCTTCTCGATCTTGCCGATATGGATCTCACCGACCTCGCCAGTGCTGCGCACATGCGTGCCGCCGCAGGGCTGGCTGTCGACCGAACCCTTGTCGCCGATGCAGACCAGCCGGATCTGACCATTGCCAGTGGGCGGCCTGACATTCTTGGACTTCACGAGGCCAGGATTGGCGGCAAGCTCATCGTCCGAGATCAACTGCGTGAACACCGGATGGTCGGCAGCGACCAGCTCCATCAGCCGCGCCGTAACCTCTTCCTTGGTGAAGCCCGTATCGGGCAAGTCGAAATCGACGCGCGAATCGTCCTCGGCCACCGACGCGCCGGTGATCGGGAACGGGCAGATGACGGTGAGCAGGTGGCAGGCCGTGTGCATACGCATGAGCAAGTGCCGGCGCGGCCAGTCGATCGCGAGCGCCAGCCGTTCACCCGGCCCCGGCAGCGGCTGCCCGGCCGCCGGAACGTGGATGATCTCGTTCTTGGTCTCGCCCGTGATGGTGGCCGCGATCGCGATGCGGCTGCCGTCGGCCCGGGTCAGGAAGCCGGTGTCGCCGGGCTGGCCGCCGGAGGTGGCATAGAAGATCGTGCGGTCGAGGATGATGCCGCCGCGTTCGTTGACGGCGACAACCGCCGCCTCCGCTTCAGCTAGATAGGCGTCGTCGCGGAAGATTGCGTGGGTGGTATGGGCCATCATGCTACTGCCTCGTAGGGCACCGGGATGTCGGTCTGGCGGTCCATCCATTCGGGGATCGGCAGGTCCTTGGTGCGCAGGAATTCCGGGTTGAACAGCTTCGACTGGTAGCGCGTGCCGTAATCGCACAGCACGGTTACGATGGTATGGCCGGGGCCCAGCTCGCGCGCCAGCCGGATGGCGCCGGCGATGTTGATGCCGGTCGACCCGCCGAGGCAAAGCCCCTCCTCCTGCACCAGGTCAAAGATGATCGGCAGCGCTTCGGCGTCCGGAATCTGGTAGGAGAAGTCGGGCGAAAAACCCTCCAAGTTGGCCGTGATGCGCCCCTGCCCGATACCCTCGGTGATGGAACTGCCTTCGGACTTCAGTTCGCCGGTGGTGTAGTAGCTGTAGAGCGCCGCGCCCAGCGGGTCGGCGAGCGCGATCTTCACCGCCTTGTTCTTTTCCTTCAGGCCTGCCGCGACGCCGGCCAGCGTGCCGCCGGTGCCCACCGCCGAGACGAAGCCGTCGACCTTGCCTTCGGTCTGCTTCCAGATCTCCTGCGCCGTGGTGCGCATGTGACCGTCGCGGTTGGCGATATTGTCGAACTGGTTTGCCCAGATCGCGCCGTGCGGGTCGCTCTTGGCCAGTTGCTCGGCGAGCCTGCCCGAAACCTTCACGTAGTTGTTCGGGTTCTTGTAAGGCACCGCCGGGACCTCGATCAGTTCCGCGCCGAGCAAGCGCAGCGCGTCCTTCTTTTCCTGGCTTTGCGTGTCGGGGATGACGATGACGGTGCGATAGCCGAGCGCCTTGGCGACCACGGTGAGCCCGATGCCGGTGTTGCCGGCCGTACCCTCGACGATGACGCCACCCGGCTTGAGCAGGCCCTTCTGCTCGGCATCCTGGATGATAAACAGGCCGGCGCGGTCCTTTACCGACTGCCCCGGGTTCATGAACTCGGCCTTGCCGAGGATTTCGCAGCCGGTTTCCTCCGAGGCGCGCCTGAGCCTGATCAGCGGCGTATTGCCGATTACATCGATCACCGAACGATACATGGGAAAATTCCTTATCTTTCGACCACGACACTAAAAACCGCGGACCTGGCTTTCAAGGCATGAAATTGCGTGCTCCAGAGGCAAAGCGGCACCGCGTTGCCCGGGTGCCATTCCCTTCATGCCGTCATCCCCCCGGATACGGCGCCGGAAGACTTGGACCTGAACCCTCTGCAAAAGTGGAAAGTCCGATGTTTTCGAGCACATCGCAGGCTCGGCGTTCCTTGCTGCGTTGCTGCCCGACGCCTATGCGCGACGCGATCTCTTCATGCGCGAGTTGCTGGAAGACTTGGCCCATCCATTTGACACAGATGCTGATCTCCTGCCCCTTTTCATGGCAGACCGAGAAGGGTAGTTAGACCCATCGAGCGGGGAAGAACGAGTCATCTCATGGCAGCACTCTACCGGGCCGATCCGAGAGACGGCGTGGCATGGATTACCGGTGCCAGCACGGGTATAGGTCGCGCCCTCGCACTCGACCTTGTGGCCGAGGGGTATACGGTCGCGACTACATCGCGCGATGAGGACCGCCTCCACACCCTGATCGAAGAGACGGCCGGGATGCCGGGCCGCGTCGTGGTGTTTCCGTGCGACGTGACCGACGAAACAGCCATGAGGAACACCGCCGCCGCGATCGAACGGGAGGCCGGCGAGATCGCCTTGGCAATCTTCAACGCAGGAAACTATTTTCCCACGCGTGGCGAACGGCTCGACGCCCTGAACATCATCAGCACCTTCGACATCAACCTGTTCGGGGTTCTTTACGGGCTGGTGCCGGTGGTGGATCGAATGCGGCACCGCGGATATGGACACGTGGTTCTGGTGGGCTCGGCCTCGTCCTATTTCGGCTGGCCCTCCGCCGGCGCCTACGGCGCGTCGAAGGCTGCCTTGAACAATCTGGCCGAAGCGCTGAAGCACGATTTCGACAAGATGAACATCCGTCTGCAGGTCGTGAATCCGGGCTTCGTAGCCACGCCCCTGACGGAACGGGCCAATGTTTCCATGCCGGCGCTGATGCCCGTCGAGCGCGCTTCGAGGCGCATGGCGCAGGCCATTCGCAGCGGCGGTTTCGAGACCAGCTTTCCGCGCCGGTTCACGCTCTGGCTGAAACTGCTGCGCATGCTGCCCTTCGAACTGCGTTTCTGGTTCATCCATAAGGTCACGGGCTGGAGGGAGCGGCCCATGGCCTCCGGACGCAAGCTGCGCGATTGACTGGCCCAACATTCGGCTCGGTCGTCAAAAGACGCTTGGCGCGGAATCCGGAAATCTATAGGTCAGAGGTGTGATTCGGCCCGCGCAAGGCGGCCGTTCGGCTTCTGGAGGGCTCGCCTTGGGGCGCCGCATCGTGATTGGCATCTTGGTCTTGCTTGCCGCCATCGTGGTCCTGTTTCTCGCCGGGCCGCGCGTGACGGTCGACACGCGCGTCACCTTCGACCCCAGCCTCATCGGCGACGACCCGGAAGCCTATCTCGAGCGCACCGAAGGCAAGGTGGCAGGCATTCGCGAAGGGCTTGAGAAGGAGATCGTCTGGGCCAAGCCGCTTATCCACGCGAAGACGCCGATCTCTATCGTCTACATTCACGGCTTTTCCGCCTCTAAGGCCGAGGTGCGCCCCCTGCCCGACGAAGTCGCCGAAGCCCTCGATGCCAACCTGTTCTACACCCGCCTGACAGGCCACGGGCAAGATGGAGCAGCGATGGGCACGGCGACGGTCAACGACTGGATCAACGACTATGCCGAGGCCATCGCCATCGGTCGCGAGATCGGCGACAAGGTCGTCGTCATCGCCACTTCAACGGGGGCAGCGCTGGCTGTCCAGGCCGCGGCCGAACACGGGGCCTCGGACGGCGTTGCCGCCATGGCGCTGATCTCCCCCAATTTCGGTGTCCGGGCTGCCGGTGCAGAAATCCTGACCATGCCCTGGGGAAAGCAGATCGCCGAACTGGTGGCGGGCAAGGAGCGCAGCTTCCAGCCGCACAATGCACTTGAGGAAAAATTCTGGACGACGCGCTATCCAATCAGCGCTACCCTGCCGATGGCCGCGCTGACCAAGCTCGCCAGTGAAGCGCCGGTCGAAAACATCAAGATACCCGCCCTGTTCATCTTCTCAGACCTGGATCGGATCACTCGCCAGGACCTGACGCGCGAGATCGCGGCGCGCTGGGGCGGCTATCACGAACTGGTGCCGGTCGAGACCTCCGGCGATCCCGACAACCACGTCATAGCCGGCGACGTGATGTCACCGTCCACCTCGAAAGTCCTCGCGCAACGGATCGAGGTCTGGATCAAGGCCGTGGTGCAGTAGTCCAAAAGAAAGCGGCCGGAGCTTTGCTCCGGCCGCTTTTGTCTTCGCTGGATTTGGAACCGCTCAAGCAGCGCGCGACGCAGGCTTGCGGTTGCCGAAGCCGCGGCGCTTGCCGCGGAATGGCTTACGGGCTTGCGACTTGTCGCCTGCGGCTTCACCGGCAACCGGCTTCTTGCCAAAGCCACCGCCATTGCCCCGCGGCTTCTGACCTTGCGGGCGCTGCTTCTCGCCGCGCGGCGCACCACGATCGTTGCGATCGTTCGCGGGCACCATTGGAGCACGCTCCGTCGCCGCACTGGGATCGGCCTTGGGATCGGGCTCGCCGAGATGGTCAGCCGCGACCGGAAGCTTCATGCGAATGATCTTCTCGACCTGGCGCAGCTTGGCGTTCTCGGCCGGGTCACACAGGGTGATGGCGATGCCGTCGGCGCCGTTGCGGCCGGTGCGGCCAATGCGGTGCACATAGCTTTCCGCCTCGTCCGGCAGGTCGAAATTGACGACATGGCTGATGCCGGGCACGTCGATGCCACGTGCGGCAATGTCGGTGGCGACGAGAATGCGCACGGAGCCGTCGCGAAAACCGTTCAGGGCCTTCTGGCGCGCGTTCTGCGACTTGTTGCCATGGATGACGGCGGCTTCGAAGCCGTCGCGCTCGAGATCGCGGGTCACGCGGTCGGCGCCGTGCTTGGTGCGCGCGAACACGATGACCTGCCGCATGGCCTCGTCGGCCAGCATGGTGGAGAGGATCTTGCGCTTCTGCTTGGTGCGGGCAAGCACCACGCTCTGCTTGATCTCGGCGGCAGTCGTGCCCTGCGGCGCAACTTCGACGCGCACGGGATCCTTCATGATGCCGTGTGCCAGCGCCGCGATCTCTTCCGGCATGGTGGCAGAGAACAGCGCCGTCAGGCGATCCTTGTGGGTGGCCTTGGCCAGCCGCTTCACGTCATGGATGAAGCCCATGTCGAGCATGCGGTCGGCCTCGTCGAGGACCAGCCAGCGCGTTTCCGAGAGGTTTACGTCGCCCTCGCGGACGAGATCGACAAGGCGGCCGGGCGTGGCGATGAGCACGTCAACGCCGGGCATCATCTTCTTGACCTGGCTGAAGCGCGACACACCGCCGAGCACCAGGGCGGTGGAGACGTGCAGGCCCTTGGTGAGCACGCGGATGGTGTCCTCGATCTGCACCGCAAGTTCGCGCGTCGGCGCCAAGACCAGCGCGCGGGCCGTCTTGGGGAGACGCTTCGTGCCAAGCCCGATGATCTTCGACAGGATCGGCAGGCTGAAGGCCGCCGTCTTGCCCGACCCGGTCTGGGCGATGGCCAGCACGTCGCGGCCATCGAGAAGCGCGGGAATGGCGCCGCTCTGGATAGGTTTGGGGCTGTCGAAACCGGCCGCAGCCGTGGCCTTCAAGAGCGGGCCGATAATTCCGAGTTTGGCGAAGCCGGTCGGCTCCGCAGCGTTTTCGTTCGTCAAATTCGTTCTTCTTTCACGCGGCCTCGGCCGCAAGCTATGATCGCGGCAAGGCGCTACCTGCCGGCGAAATCTATTTATGGAAACGACAAGGCGGCGAGCTCAAAAAAGCCCGCTCGGTTGCGCTGTCGTGCCCGCGAACCCCATGTCCGCAGGGCTTTTTCCCCGGTGATCGCTCGATCAAGAAGGAGAAAGCAGACGCAACCTGTCCCATCTACGGGGAAAGCCGGAAGTCCGGCCCAAGCGCCTATGACGCCGCATATGAGCGATTTATCCCAAAAAAGCAAACTAATTTATGTTGCAGCGCAAAATAAACGTGGTGCGTTACGCCGCGCGTTTGCGCGGATGATCGGAAACGATGCGATCGCGCCCCTGCTCCTTGGCTGCGTAAAGGTTCTCGTCGGCCCGTGCCATCAGCTCCTGCAAGCTCTGCCCGCTTTCGCGCACGGCGACGCCGACGCTGATCGTGACCGGAACGCCATCCAGGCAAACACCCAGCCCGGTATGCGCCAGCCTCCTGCGGATGCGCTCGGCAATCGCCAAGGCCGTCACAAGGTCGGCGTCCGCCAGGTAGATGCCGAACTCCTCCCCGCCGAGCCGGGCCGCCACGTCGCTGCCTCGAACGCAGCACGCGATGATTTCGCCCATTTCGCGCAGGACAGTGTCGCCCGCCGCGTGGCCGAAACGGTCGTTCAGCTTCTTGAAGTGGTCGACATCCACGTAGAGAAATGCGCCGCGCTCGTCGGCGGCCTTGGCTGCCTCGCATTCGCGAAAGAAGGTGCGCCGATTGCAGAGGCCGGTCAGATCATCAAGCCGTGCCACGCGGTCGAGCTCCACCGCCATCGCGCGCAACCTGGTGTTCTGGCCAAGAAAGAAATGGGCGAGCGGATATCCAACTAGCAAAACGATGATGCTGGTCAGGACGATGTCGAGCAGATAGCGGTCGGAAAAGAAGATGCCGTAGAAAATGGTCGTCAACAGGTCGGCGCCGACCAGCGCCAGGAACATGATCAGCGTGCTCTGCCGCAAAACCGACATCGCCTCGAATTTTCGCATAAGTGTGTTTGCGCGCACCTCATCCACCCCAAGCGATTTCGATGGCGCGCA
Source organism: Mesorhizobium sp. KR1-2 (assembly GCF_040045035.1). NCBI lineage: Bacteria > Pseudomonadati > Pseudomonadota > Alphaproteobacteria > Hyphomicrobiales > Phyllobacteriaceae > Mesorhizobium > Mesorhizobium sp. KR1-2. The sequence goes on from NZ_JBDZDS010000006.1 coordinate 192,636, forward strand.
TATACCTCCAAATAGATAAGATTCAGTTCGGACCTGCCGCCAAATTTTTATTGATCGGCCTCGGCAGCCATATTGCTGTGGATAATTCGACGCCTATCCAGGGGTCAGGAAGCTCACCTCGCCCGTCCCTACATTGTGCATGGCCGCAACGATGCGCAACTCGCCCTTGTCGGTCAGGTCTTTCAGGATCGAGCTTCGCGACAGGAGGGCATCGATCGCCATCAGCGCGTTCGTCTCCGCCACGGCCTGGACAAGCCGGGCGTCCTTGGAGCTTCGCTCGCCGCCCTTTGCCACGGCCGCCACGGCAGGCTCGATACGCTCCAGAAGACCGGTCAGATTTCCGAGTTGGACGTCGTCGACAGCGCCTTTGATCGCACCGCATTCGGTATGACCGAGCACGACGATCGCGCGGGACCCGACAACCTTCGCGGCATATTCGAGGCTGCCGACAATGTCGTCGTTGATCACATTGCCGGCGACGCGGACACAGAAAACGTCGCCAATGCGCTGGTCGAAGACGAGTTCGGGTGGCACCCGGGAATCCATGCACCCAACGATCGCCGCGAATGGCGCCTGTCCGCCGGCTGTTTGCTTGACCTGGGCCATCAGGTCGCAATTGATCGTCTTGCCGTCCACGAAGCGTTGGTTGCCGGCCTTCAGGAGCGCGATCGCCTCATCCGGAGCGACCTTCTTCTGTCGTTCTGGAGTAAACACGGCACAGTCGGATATTTGTGCGTGGCTCTCCGTAGCGGCAAATGTCGCGACCGCGGCTAGCGGCAGGCAACGGCAAAAAAGACGACGAGTCAGCATTGATCCCTCCCCCGGGATTGTAACAAAACCATGCCCGATCTTGTGTGCGCCGCATCAACGACGCCAAGGCGAAGCGGCTTCATATTCGCCCAGGTTGCTTAACGTTGCGTCGCCACCATGCTCAAATGATCAGCTCGGCAAGTGTCTCATTGTCGGTGATGTCCTGATAGGCCCAGCCGGCATCATGGAAACGCTTCGCCAAAACCGCAAAATTGCGCGCGTCCTTGGTTTCGATGCCGATCAGGACCGAGCCGAAGTTGCGGGCAGACTTCTTCAGATACTCGAAGCGGGTGATGTCGTCGTCCGGGCCGAGCAGGCCGAGGAAATCCCTCAGCGCCCCGGGTCTTTGCGGGAAGCGGAAGACAAAATATTTCTTCAGCCCCTCGGATCGAAGCGCCCTCTCCTTCACGTCTGGCAACCGCTCAAAATCGAAATTGCCGCCTGAGATCACCAGCACGATGGTCTTGCCCCTGAGCTCCTTCTTCGGGAAATCCTTGAGCGCGTCGATGGAAAGGGCGCCGGCGGGCTCCAGCACCACGCCCTCGATGTTGAGCATTTCAATGATCGTGGCGCAAAGCCGGTTTTCCGGGACCAGCCGCACCGAGGCCTCGTCGAATTCCTTGAGGTGGCGAAAAGGCTCGCGCCCGATCTCGGCGACCGCCGCGCCGTCCACGAAATTGTCGACCTTGTCGAGTTTCACCCGCCGCCCCGATTGCAGTGCCTCCTTGAGGCTTGGCGCACCCAGCGGCTCGCAGAAGACGAAGCGCGTCGCTGCCCCCTTCTCGCGCAGATAATGCGTGACGCCTGCGGCAAGTCCGCCGCCGCCGATCGGCAAGAACACCATGTCGGGCTCGCGGCCGCCGGGCATCTGCGCGGCGATCTCGGCCGCCACGCTTGCCTGCCCTTCGATGATGTCCTTGTGGTCGAAGGGCGGCACCAGATGCGCGCCGGACGTTTCGGTGAATTCGATGGCCGCGCGGTAGCAGTCGTCGAAGAAGTCGCCGACAAGCCGAATTTCGACGAACTCGCCGCCAAACAGCCGCGTCTTGTCGATCTTCTGCTGCGGCGTGGTCACCGGCATGAACACGACGCCCTTCTTGCCGAAGTGACGGCAGACATAGGCAAAGCCCTGGGCGTGATTGCCGGCCGAGGCGCAGACGAACAGTTCAGCGGCGTTGCCGGCCGCCAGCGTCTTGCGGAAGAAGTTGAAGGCGCCGCGAATCTTGTACGAGCGAACCGGCGACAGGTCCTCGCGTTTGAGAAAGATGTGCGCCCCGGTCTTTCGCGACAGATAGGCGTTTTCCTGGAGCGGGGTCTCGGGGAACAGTTCGCGCACCGCGGCCGTTGCGGCATCGACCCGTTCGACAAAATTGGTCATCGCACATTCGCTCCAGTCTAGAACCGCCGGGCCGCGTGGCAGGCTGCCCTTCGATCAGGCTTCATCACCAGGCCCGACGGACAACAGGGGCGCGACAGGAAAACCGCGCACGCGGCTTACGACACAACGGTATGGTGAACGCTTGGTTACGCCTATTGCATATTCGGCCATATGAAGCCACTGTCCCGGCCTGCCGCTGTGCCGCCACATTCCGCGCCGGCGCCACGATAACTGGGGTCCCGATTTTTCCGTGAATAGAACCGCCGTTCGCGCCGCGATCCACGTTGCCGCAATCTTCGCCATGTATCTGTCTGCCGCGATGCTGATTCCGGCAGCGACGGACCTCTATTACGGCAACAAGGACTGGCGGGTCTTCGCCTTTTCGGCCTTGTTCATGGGCGGCCTGGCGGCTGCCGTAGCCCTTGCGACGCAGGGAAGCCCCCCACAAGCGACAACCCGCTTCGGTTTCCTGTTGGTCAACCTGCTCTGGCTGACGCTGGCGATTGCGGGCGCGGTACCATTCTTCGCCTCGTCGCTCGAACTGAGCATTGCCGATGCGTTTTTCGAATCGGTCTCCGGCATCACCACCACGGGCTCAACCGTCATCAACGGTCTGGACAAGGCGCCGCCCGGACTTTTGCTGTGGCGTTCGCTGCTCACCTTCATAGGCGGTCTCGGCGTCATTGCGCTCGGCCTGTTCCTGCTGCCCTTCCTCAACATCGGTGGCGTCTCCTACTTCAAGATCGAATCGTCGGATATCGAAGACAGGCCGTTCGAGCGCTTCCATACCTTCGCCGTCAGCCTTATCGGCATCTATACTGCGCTGGTGGTCATCTGTGCCGTCTGCTACGCCGCTGCTGGCATGAGAGGCTTCGACGCGATCAACCATGCCATGTCGACGCTTGCCACCGGCGGCATGTCGACCCATGACACTTCGTTTGCGCGCTATGCTGGCACTCCATCCATCCTTTGGATCGCCTCGCTGTTCATGTTCATCGGTGGCCTGCCGTTCTCGATCATGATCCTGTTCGTAGTGCGTGGACGCACAGACGCGCTACGGGATCCACAGATTCGGGTCTTCGCGGGCTATTGCATCGTCTTTGCGGTATCGGTGGCGATCTACCTGCGCGTGAAGCTGGGCATGCCTTTCTTCGAGGCCCTTACCCACTCGACCTTCAATTTCATGTCGATCATTACCACCACCGGCTTCGCCAGCGACGACTACACGCGCTGGGGACCGTTCGCGGTCGCGTGCCTGTTCGTTGCCACCTTCCTCGGCGGCTGCTCAGGCTCCACCACCGGCGGCATCAAAGCATACCGCTTCCTCGTCCTGTTCGAGCTGATGGGCAACGGTTTGCGCCGCCTGATCTACCCCAACACGGTGCAGCCGGTACGCTATGGCGACCGCACCATCGACGAGGACATGCAGCGCAGCGTCGTGCTGTTCATGGCCGCCTTCTTCGTGTTGTGGGCGATCGCCACCATCCTTCTCTCGGCCACCGGCCTCGACCTCATGACCTCGATGACCGGCGCGCTGACCGCCCTGACCAATGTCGGCCCGGGCATGGGCGAGATCATCGGACCGGTCGGCAACTTCGCCACGTTGCCGGATGTGGCGAAGTGGATTCTTTCCGCGGCCATGCTGCTTGGCCGGCTCGAGATCCTGGCCGTGTTCGTCGTATTCACGCCGACCTTCTGGGGGCGATGACCGGGTCCGTCTCCCGGACGCAACAGCCGACGGCGGCAGTGGACAGCGCGTTATGCTCGTCTGGACCGCGCCATCGGCAGCCGGTATCAGGAACGCCGTGAGTGGGGCGGAGCATATGATGTCTCGAAGTGTGTCGGCAGGGTTCGGTGCTTTCGCACTTGCGCTTCTCGTCACCGGCTGCGCCGAACAGAACATGCGCGAACTCGTCGGCAACCGGGTCGTGGATGCCCCGGCCAGCGCCATATCGGCCCGGCACGAGATATTTGTCGCGACCACGCGCGCCAAGGCGGCCGACCCGAAAGAGGTCTATGCCGGCGAACGCTCGCCCACCGTCAGCTTCGCTCGCGTCGACATGACGGTTCCGGCCATCCACGAGGCGGGCAAGATCGAGCGCCGCAGCACACGCGGCCAGAGCGCCGATCCTGCCAAGTATTTCGTCGCAGAGAGGGTCGCCACCTTCGACAGCGCCGACAAGTTTTCCAAATCACTGCGCGAGGACATCGCTTCCCGCGGCGGCCGGGCGCTGGTCTTCGTGCACGGCTACAACACCGCCTTCGACAGCGCGGTCTATCGCCTGACACAGATCGCGCACGATAGCGGCTACTCCGGCACGCCGGTGCTGTTCTCGTGGGCCTCCAGCGGCAACGTGGTCGACTACGTCTACGACAACAACAGTGCGACCGCCGCCCGCGATGCGCTGGAGGAGACGTTGCGCCTGGTGGCCAAGTCCGGCGCCAAGCGCATCGACATCATCGCCCATTCCATGGGCAACTGGGTGACGATGGAGGCGCTGCGCCAACTCGCCGCCGCCGGCGACCCCGACCTCGGCAACAGGCTAGGCGACGTGGTGCTGGCCTCACCCGACATCGACGTCGACGTGTTCAAGAGCCAGATGCGCCGCTACGGCAAGCCGCACAAGCCGTTCTTTCTGCTCCTTTCCGGCGACGACCGTGCACTGGAACTGTCGCGCATCATCGCCGGCAACAAGCCGCGCCTGGGCGGCTACAAGAACGCAGCCGACATCGCCAGTCTCGGCGTAACGGTCGTCGACCTCAGCAATGTCTCCGCCGGCGGCGACCCGCTGAACCATACAAAGTTTGCCGACAACCCGGTTCTGGTGAAGCTGCTCGGCGACAAGTTGCATGACGACGGCGGCTTCGGAATCGATGAACGTGCCGGCCGCAACCGTCTGGGATCGCTTGCCGGGGGTATTACCCAGACGATCACCTCGGCCGCCGAGATCGTCATAACGACGCCCTTCGAGGTGATGAACGTGGTAGTCGGCGGACCGAAATAGGCCCCTTTACGCAAGACGACGCTTTCGAAGCGGCCGCCCTATCTTGTGCGTGGGCTTGCCCGTCGCGAGCTCCCATTGACATTTTTCGCACAAGTGCAGTGAACTTGGTCGCTGCATCAAACGGAGGCGGATATGCGTGCTTTGTGGACTGCACTTGCGTTTGCGTTCCTGATCCTGTTCCCGGCCGGCGCCAGCCAGGCGCTGGAGCGCTGGGAAACCCTGCCCGAACCTGCCCCCATGCCGCCTGCCACCGAGAGCGGCTATGCCAAGGTGAACGGTATCGAGATGTATTATGCCGTCTATGGCTCCGGCGACCCCATCCTGCTGATCCATGGCGGGCTCGGCCACGCCGACATCTGGGCCAGCCAGGTGGCGACGCTGTCGAAGACGCACAAGGTGATCGTCGCTGACAGCCGCGGCCATGGCCGCTCAACCCGCAACGACCAGTCCTTCGGCTACGACCTGATGGCGTCCGACTATCTGGCCCTTCTGGACTACCTCAAGATCGACAAGACCGCGCTGGTGGGCTGGAGCGATGGCGGCATCATCGGCCTCGACATTGCCATGAACCATCCCGAGCGCCTGACCAAGCTCTACGCGCAGGCCGCCAATGTGACGACGGACGGCGTCGATCCCGGCATGCTCACCAACAAGACCTTCGTCGCCTATATCGAGCGCGCCGGCAGGGACTATGCGCGCCTGTCGAAGACGCCGGACGAATACAACGCCTTCGTGGAGCAGATCAGCCACATGTGGGCGAGCCAGCCGGCCTGGACGAAGGAGCAGCTCGAGAAGATCACGGTGCCGACCGCCATCGTCGTCGGTGATCATGACGAGGCGATCAAGCGCGAGCACACCGAATATATCGCCTCGGTGATCCCCGGAGCGAAGCTGATCATCCTGCCCAATGTCAGCCATTTCGCCATGCTGCAAAACCCCGACGGCTACAGCAAATCGGTTCTCGACTTCGTCGACGGCAAATAACGGCGCACGGAAACCCTGGGGCGGCGCATGCTGCCGCGATCCGCTGCAGCATGCGCTTGGCTGTTGGCCGCGCCTATGCCGGGGCTTGCAATCTGGCCCGGCTTGGTTACCAGTGTCGGCAACGCGGACGTGGCGAAATGGTATACGCAGCAGACTTAAAATCTGCCGACTTCTGGTCTTGCGGGTTCAAGTCCCGCCGTCCGCACCAGCTCGTCGCTTTGCGCACCAAGTCCATCCAATGACCTGAAAGATAAGGGATTTTCGTAATCCCTTATCCGGATCGCATTCGAGACGCTCCGTTCGAAAGTGCCGCTCGCACTCGACGAATCTAGGAGCCGGCAACACCGGATATGCCAGTCTCTCCCCGGATGACGATGCGTTCGGGCGAAAGCAGCCGCAACCGGCCATCCTCCCCCACCTCCAGACTATGGATGTAGAAGGCCGTGTCGACTTCGTCCGGGTGCATCACCGGGGACGGCGCGGAGATGATGGGAACCCCGCCGCACTTGCCGATCCAGTCTATGTGACGGTGTCCATGCATGAGGACCGCCTTCCCCGAGAGCGCCTGCATGCGGCGGACGAACCAATTCCCGTTGATAAGCGCCGTGCCGATGCGCACTGAGAGCGTCTTGGCCGCCCATGGATATTCGACCACGTGGTGGTGCAAGGCGACGATCCAGCAGGTGTCGGGGTATTCGTGTCGGGCGATATCGATACCTTGCATCTGGGCGGCCGACATCATCCCGAGCGCGTTGGTGAAGGAAAAGTGGGTGTCGGCGTTCGAGTTCAGCAGGATTATGCCGAGCGCTTCGCCATGGCGCGGCGGCACGACCATGGGAAAGGCCCTGGCCCAGATTTCCGGGATGGTGTTCGACAAGCGCGGCCTGGCCTCGTCGGCAAAGGTGGCCATCTCGGCGAGATACGGTTGCAGCGCCTCTTCGAGGGTTTTGCCCAGTCGCCCTTCGGCGATATCCACGACCCGCACGCGGCCGCCCTGCAAGGCGTTCATCGCCGACAAGGTGCGAATTTCGCGCAATCGCCGGTTTGGGCTGGTCGGAAGGTCCATGCGCGCGGGATTGGCACGATCTACGATGTTGAGATCGTGATTGCCGGGCAGGATCAGCACCCGGTCGACGAGCCGGGGATGCGCGGCGAGCGCGTCCAGAAATTCGGCCCATTCGGTCGAAACGCCCGCATCGGTCATGTCACCGCTGATCAGGATCGTGTCCAGCCGATCGACAGCGTCGATCTCGTCCAGCTGCTTCAGAAGCCGCTTCAGCCGGTCGTTGCCGCGTGCGCCCGACCTGCCGCTCTCGATGCGGAAGCCATAGCGCTCACCCACGACATGGACATCCGAAAGATGGGCAATTCGCCATCTGCGCGCTCCAGTCTGCGCGGTGTCGAAGCTTTCCAGAGTGCGGGGCTGGGGCATGGTCGCGTCCGCGAAGCCCCAGAAAAGCGCCGCGACCGCGAGATAGGCAGCCACCAGCACGATGCTGTTGGCAAGCGCGACGATCGCCACACGCCCCCACGAACTCAGCTCGGAAATGTCGGCAAAAAGATGCGCGCTCGGCCAGGCCAGGAGGCAGACCAGAACCGCCAGGGCACAGACCAGAACGCCAGCGACCGCGGCCGTCACCGCGCGCAGCCTGGCACGGGCGTCGTGGCTTGAATTCCTGGCGAACAGTCGTTCGGTGAACTGGTTCAAGGCTTCGCGGAAGGCGGCATAGGCGGGCTGTACGACCACGGCGTTGAGGGACCAAAAATTCCTCTCTGCCATCCGGAACAGAGCCCGCCAACCGAACCAGGCGGCTGCGGCGATAATCGCCAAAAAGAGAAGCGACCAGAATCCGATGGCCGGCGCGGCGATCTTGCCCGAGACCGTCACCACCCAGGACGAGACGATGATCGGTGCAAGCCCCAGAACAAGCCCCGGCACGACAAGCAGCAGAATCCAGGCCAGAATGAGCTTCGGCAGGCTGATCTCCAGCAACAGGCTGCCCGCGAGCGAGAGAAGCGATCGGCGCTTGGTGCTGGAAGCGTCATCCTCGATGTCGCCGAAGCGCGGATCGATGACCCGCTCTGCCGCTTGCCTTCCTGTCTTTGGCTCATCCGTCATGGCAGCACCGGATCCTGTTTAAGGTCACAGATTACCGCAGTCAGATCATTTCCCGCTCGCCGTTTCCGTCCCCGTGCCGGACAATAGGGTGGCGAACCATCGGGTGGAAGGATAGCGCGCGCACAGCGATATGACGCTGATCATGATTGGAACGCCGATGAATGCCCCGGTGATCCCCCACAGGAACCCCCAGAAGAACACGGCAAAGACGACCGCCAAGGGCGAGATCGCCAACGCTGCGCCCGCAACAACCGGCTCCAGATAGTTGCCGATCAGGAACTGGATCAGCGTCAAGCCCACCACCACGAGCACGACGGCCTGCCAGGTATCCAGCTGGGCCATGGCAAAGAGGGCCGGAAGGATGGTGGCCACGAACGGTCCGATGAAGGGAATGTAGTTCAGGGCGAAGGCCAGCATCCCCCACCCCGCCGCCGGCTCAATACCGGTTAGCAGCGCAAAGGCCCAGACCAGGAGGCCAGTGAGCACGCTGAGCTGGGTTCGCACGAGCATGTACCGGCGAAACTTGGCTGCGATCTCCGCGGCCGCTTCGATGAGCGCGGGGCCGTTGGCCTGGTCGAGCGACGCAATCCTGCGGCGGATTTGGTCCATCTCCATCAGTTCCAGCATCAAAAAGATGAAGACCAGAACGCCGAATCCCGCGAGCTGGTTGAGCCGAATGGCGACCTGCTGGAACATGCGTAGAAGCCAGACGGCATTGAAACGTTCGGCAATAACGCCCGCTACGAATATCCCGTGCTCTTCGAACCAGTCGGTCATCTGGACATAGAGCGTCTGGAACCTCTGCAAATTGTTTTGCATCCAGACCGCGATGGCGCTCAACGCCCAGACGACGATGGAGGCAAAGACCACGACGACGATTGCCGTAAGGGCGAGCGTGATGAAGAGCGCGATCCCCTTGGGCATCCATTGCTGGAGAACCTTTTGCAGGGGCCAGACAATTGCCAGGATGAAGACGGCAAACGTGATCGGCGCGAAGACCGAGCCCGCGAAGTAGAGAGCTGTGGTGGCAAGGATGGCGGTGCAGACGGCAAGCATGGCGCGGATCTGCCGATCCCTTGCCATGGCGATGGGCGCCGGCTCTTTGCCAGTGGGGATAAAACCTCCCATAGGATTTATCGTACTCGCTCAAATATTTGATAGCAACGCGTGGCGCGCGGGCTTCGCTTGCCTGCGCTGCCACGCGTCAGTTCAGCTGCTTGAGCATGGCCTCCGCCGTCCGCAAGCTCAGGGCGGCTATGGTCAGAGTGGGGTTGGCCGTCGCCGAAGTCGGGAACACTGCCGACCCGACGATGAACAGGTTCCTATGATCATGGGAACGCAGTTCCGCGTCGACGACCGAGGTCTTCGCGTCCGTGCCCATGCGGGCCGTGCCGATGATGTGGCCGGCGCCAGCCGCTATCGGCAGATGCTGCATGCCGGTGGTGCCGAGAGCGCCGAAAATCTCCTCATGCGCCTTTGACGCCGCGGCAAGCCCTGCCTTGACGTAGTCGTCCAGCCTGTAAGTGATCTTCGGCAGCGGGACGCCGTAACGGTCGCGCTCGGATGGATGCAGGGCGATGCGGTTTTCCGGATCCGGCAGCTGCTCGACAAGCGAAGCCAGGCGGATATGGCGGGACGTCACGTCGCGCAGGGCGGTGTTCAGCGCTGCGCCGCGCAGGCCCTGCTTCACAAGCTCGGCGGCCGTGGTCACCGGCGCGCCGGTGGGCCAGGAATGGCCGTCATTGCCGATCTCGATGCGGAACGCGCCGCGTTCTTTACGGAACGGCCCGTCGCTGAGGTTCTCGATGCCAGAGGTGGAGAGCGGACCGCGATAGGGCCAGAGCGGCTGGTTCGAAAACGCCCAGCTCAGTTGCGTCGGATGGTCCATCAGGTTGCGACCGACCTGGTCCGAGCCGTTGGCGACGCCCCGCGGCGTCCGATCGGAGATCGAGTTCAGAAGCAGGCGCGGCGTTTCCATCGCATGCGCGGCGACGACGAACAGCCTGCCGACCGCCTTGCCCGTGCTGCCGTCGCGGCGAGTGAAGCGGATCGCCTCGATGGCGCCGTCCTGGCCGGTTTCGATGAAGGTCGCGACGGTGGCGGCATGAAGCTGGGCGCCATGGGATTTCGCCCGCTCGACATGCACGGTCGCATCGTATTTCGCCTGGACGGGGCAGACGGGTATGCAGCTTGCGCTGCCGCAGCAGCTTGGCCTGTCGTCCCGCTCGACCGAGTTGCGCGCCTGCGGCGTGGAGCTGACATGGTACTGCGTGCCTTCCAGAGCCTTAGCGAGCGTCTTGTCGAGATAGGTTTGCGGGATGGGCGGCATTGGAAATGCGGCCGAGCGGTGGGCAGTCGGCGGCGATCCCGGCTCGCCGGACACGCCGAGTTCGTTCTCGGCCTTCACATAGAAAGGCTCGAGCTCGTCATAGCCGACCGGCCAGTCGACACCTCGGCCGTGGTCGCGGGCAAGAGTAAAATCGCCCGGCGACATGCGGATCGCGGTGCCCAGCCAGTGCCAGGTGGTGCCGCCGACCACCTTGACATAGGTGCTGCGGAACTTGTCGGGGCCGTCCTGGCGGTACCAGTAGTCGGGATCGTAGGAGACGGGATGGTCCACGTCGGGCCCGAGCGGATAGGCGGATTCCGGCGTCTTGATGAGCTCCCCGTGGAACTTCTCGACGGCCTCGCCACGGTCGACCTCGTCGCCCGCTTCGAGGATGGCCACTTTCAGCCCTTCACGGGCGAGCCTGTCGGCGATCAGCGCCCCGGCCACGCCCGAACCGACGATGACGACGTCAGCTTCAATCTCTGCCATTTTCTGTCCTCACGCGCTCGGGGGTTCTGACCAGTAGCCGGTGTCGCCACCGCACCAGCCTTGCGGCTTGGTGTAGTCGAGCGCGTTCCAGATGAGCGCGTCGGCATAGGTTGCGACCTCCTCGCCCTGAGCCGTGCGGTGCACGCCCGAATACCAGGCGGTGATGATTTCTTCCTCCAGCGCCTTGTCGCCCGTGCCACCGGCGAGCAGCGACAGTGCCTGCAGCCTGCCGGTCTGTTCGAAGCCGGCGAGATATCTTGCGGCGATGTCAGCATCGAGAGACGACGCGTCGGTCTCCAGGAGCCGGGCGGAGAGTTTTACGAAATCGTCTTCGGAGACGCCCTCCGCCGCCAGCGACGGCAGACCGGTGAGCAGGGCGAGCGCGCTCCCGCCGCTCAGCGCCAATAGCCGGCGCCGCGTCAGCCCATGCGCTGGGTGATCGATCCTGCCCGTCATGCCCTCTCCATCTCTTGAACCTCGGCTTCCGCCAAGGAAGCTTCGGGACGATCAATCGCAGATCAATGGTTTCGTCGGACTTAACGGCAGGTTGCGGCGCATCGATTGGAGCCACCCCCGGATTGATCCTAAAGGCAAACCGGGGATTGCGCCCTTGAGCGCTTGAATTCGTCGCATTAACTCATCAGACAATGTGGTCCATTGGTTCGAAAAGTTCCCCTCCAGGGCCCAGCATCCATACGCGTGTTGCACGGGACGCTCTCGCCCGCGCTGCCGCGCCATCCGACGGAGTTTGCATGACCGCACATCTGTTTTCGCCCATCACGCTTGGCGAACTCGAATTTCCCAACCGCATCGCCGTCGCGCCGATGTGCCAGTATTCGGCAGATGACGGCTCGGCTACCGATTGGCATCTCCAGCACTGGATGAACCTGGCCATGTCGGGCGCCGGCATGGTGACCGTCGAGATGACCGACGTGGAGCGTCGCGGGCGCATCACTCATGGCTGCCTCGGCCTCTATTCCGACCACAACGAGGCCGCCGCCCGGCGCACGCTGGATGCCGCGCGCCGCGTGGCTGCCCCTGGCACCAAATTCGGCGTCCAGCTCGCCCATGCCGGCCGCAAGGCTTCGAACCGCCGGCCATGGGAAGGCGGCAGCGCCCTCGGCCCCAACGAAGATCCGTGGACGATCGTGTCGGCCTCGCCGATCGCCTTCGACCAGGGCTGGCAGGTGCCGCAGGAACTGGACGAGGCCGGCATCGAGCGCATCGTATCGCTCTTTGCCAAGGCAGCGGAGCGGGCGGCGCGTATCGGCTTCGACTTCATCGAATTGCATTCGGCGCATGGCTATCTGCTGCACCAGTTCCTCTCGCCGCTCTCCAACAAGCGCACCGACAAGTGGGGCGGCTCGCTGGAAAACCGCATGCGTTTCCCCCTGGCCGTGGCCCATGCTGTGGCCAAAGCGGCACCCGGCCTGATGATGGGCGCGCGCATGTCCGTTACCGACTGGGTCGATGGCGGCTTCTCGGTCGAGGAAGCGGTGGAGGTCGCGCGCGGCTATAAGGCGGTGGGTGCGGCCTATATCTGCTGCTCGAGCGGCGGCAACTCGCCGCTGCAAAAGATCCCGACGGGTCCGGGCTATCAGGTGCATCTGGCGACTGCGGTGCGCGAAGGCGCGGGCATCGCTACACGCGCCGTCGGCTTGATCGACGATCCCCGGCAGGCCGACAACATCATCCGCGAGGACAAGGCCGACATGGTGGCCCTCGCCCGCGCGCTGATCGCCGATCCGCGCTGGCCGTGGCGGGCTGCGGCCACGCTGGGTCACGAGTTCCACCCTGCGCCGCAACTCCAGCGCGGCGAGCCCTTCATGCGGCACTGGACGCAGAAGGCATGACAGCAGATTGATTTGAATAGGCTTTCGCCAATCCGCATCGACATACAAAATGGGCGACCCGCGAGGAGCCGCCCATTTTATTTAAGCAATTGCTAAAAAATATTAGCCGTGAAGCTTGGCCGCAATCTCGGCCACGCGCTTGCCCTGGAAGTGCGCGCCTTCCAGTTCCTGAGCCGAAGGCTGGCGGGAGCCATCGCCGTCCGAGGTCGTGGTCATGCCGTAGGGCGCACCGCCGCGCACGACGTCATTGCCCATCTGGCCCTCGTAGGCATAGGACAGCGGCACGATGACCATGCCGTGGTGCTGCAGGTGGATCTGCGCGTTGATCAGCGCGAGCTCGGCGCCGCCATGCTGGGTGGCGGTCGAGACCATCACCGAACCCACCTTGTTGAGCAGCGCGCCCTTGGCCCAGAGCGGGCCGGTCTGGTCGAGGAAGTTCTTCATCTGCGCGGCCATGGTGCCATAGCGGGTCGCGGTGCCGATGATGATGGCGTCGTAGTTCTCCAGCTCCAGCGGATCGGCGATCGGCGCTTCCTGGTCGAGCTTGTAATAGGCGGCCTTGGCGACGGCCTCGGGCACCAATTCGGGAACGCGCTTGATCGTCACGTCGGCGCCGGCTTCGCGCGCGCCGTCGGCAGCGGCCTTTGCCATCTGCTCCATGTGACCCCAGCTCGAATAGTAGAGCACCAGTACCTTCGCCATCATAAAACTCCTTGCATCGGGAAGATCGGAGGCAGTCGAACGCCGCCTTGCCGGCCGATGTAATGGCTCGGTCGTTCATTGAATACGCAGAAGTTGGGGACAGTTCGTTCACCGTTTACGCACCATTGCCCGCGGCCGCGCGCCGGGTTATCTGACGGGAATTGCCATATTTCGGAGTGTGCCATGGCCGATATCGTCACCGCCGCAATGGTCGTCATCGGCGACGAAATCCTTTCCGGCCGCACCAAGGACCGCAACATCGGCCACCTTGCCGAGGTCATGACGGCGATCGGCATCGACCTGAAGGAAGTGCGCGTCGTTCCGGACGAGGAGGACGAGATCGTCTCTGCGGTCAACGCGCTCCGGGCACGCTACAGCTACCTCTTCACCACCGGCGGCATCGGCCCCACGCATGACGACATCACCGCCGACTCTATTTCCAGGGCGTTCGGCGTGCCGTGCGAATACGATGCCAAGGCCTATGCGATGATGGAGGCGAACTACGCCAGCCGCGGCATGGAGTTCACCGAGGCGCGCAAGCGAATGGCGCGCATGCCGCGCGGCGCCGAGCACATCGACAATCCGGTTTCCATGGCGCCTGGCTTCCATATCGGCAACGTCTACGTGATGGCCGGTGTGCCGGCGATATTCCAGGCCATGCTCGACAATGTCGTGCCGACGCTGAAGACAGGCACCAAGCTCTTGTCGGTCACCGTCGAATGCCCGTTCGGCGAAGGTACGATCGGCGGCCCGTTGGCCGAGATCCAGCAACGCCACCCTGACACCATCATCGGCTCCTACCCAAAATATCTCGACGGCTCCTTCTGGACCGAACTGGTGGTGCGCGCACGCTCGCCCGAGGCGCTGGAGGCAGCCCGCGCCGAGGTCGCAGCTATGGTCGCAAGCATCACCGAGGCCAACGCCAAACCCGACTGAGAGGCCTACGCGAGTTTCGTGCGGAACGTTCCGGTCCGTGGTAAAGTCGCCGCCTTGGGGTTGCAGAATTGCGGGCCAGGGAGGTCGACATGTCGTTCAAGACGATCGTTGCCATCATCCAAAGCAAGGATGACGCAGAGCGCGTTCTGAATTGCGCCCTGCCTCTGGCCACCCGCTTCCAGAGCCATCTGATCGGCGTCCATGCCGAGGCGCTGCCGGTTGCCTACACATCCGCGGTCGGGTTTCCGGACACCGAATTCCTGCAGGCCACGGCCGAGGCCAACAAGGAGCGGGCCGAAAGCCTGCAGGCGGCATTCCGCAGCCGCATGCGCGGCGCGGGCCTGTCCTTCGAGTGGCGCAGCCTGGAGAGCTTTTCGGGCGACAGCGCGCATTCGGGCATTTCGAGCGCGCGCTGTTCCGATCTTGTCATCGCTGCGCAGCGCAATCCGCATGCAGACGCCACCGCCACGGCCGATGTCGACGCGCTGCTCTACGAATCCGGCCGCCCGGTACTGGTCGTTCCGCACGCCGGCCCACCGCATGACGGCACCTATCGCCGCGTGATCGTGGCCTGGAACGGCAGCCGCGAAGCAGCCCGGGCCGCCTTCGACGCACTGCCGCTGCTGATGGAGGCCGAACGGGTAGAGGTCTTCGTCATTGATCCACCGGAAGATGTCGAGCAGGACGCAGAGGCTTCCGGCGCCGAGATCGCCACCGCGCTCGCCCGGCATGGCGTCGCCGTCGGCGTCACCTCCGAGGCATCGGGCGGCCGCTCGGTCGACCACATCCTGCAGGCGCGCATCGCCGCGACAGGCACGGACCTGCTGGTGCTCGGTGCCTACAGCCACTCCTGGCTGCGGCAGCTGCTGTTCGGCGGCATCACCCGGACCGTCCTGCAATCCATGCCGGTGGCGACATTCATGTCGCGCTAACCGCCAAGAGGACGAAAACGCTCGCGCCGTATCAGGTCAGCGGGATCATCACCGCTTTCTGGTAGGCCGGTCGAGCAGCCAAGCGCTCATACCAGGCTTTCAGATAGGGCAGCGCCGGCCGTTCGATCGGCATCTCGAACCAGCCGTAGGCGAAGCTTCCCAGGGGAATGTCTCCCATGCCGAACTGCTGTCCGGACAGGAAGGGCTGGCCGGATAGCGCTCCGTCGGCAATGGCCAGCAATCGGCTGCAGGCGGCGAGGCCCCTCTCGACCTCCGCGTTGTTACGTTCTGCGGCAGGCAGCCGCACCATATTCCAGAAGACGTCGCGGAACGGGCCTGCAAGCGATGAGGTCGTCCAGTCCATCCATTTGTCGGCGCCTGCACGCTGTTGCAAATCGGACGGAGAAAGCGTGCCTTCGCCGTATTTGGCGGACAGATAGCGGACGATGGCGTTCGATTCCCACAGGACGAAGTCCCCATCCTGGATGCACGGGACGAGCCCGTTCGGGTTCATCGCCCGATACGCGGCATCGTTGACGACGCCGAACGTCCCGCCGGCCATGGTGTGCTCGAACGGCAGCCCGAGCTCTTCCGCGCACCAAAGAACCTTCTTCACATTGGTGGAATTTCCGCGACCCCAGATCTTCAGCATATGAATCCCTCCACCTTCGAATACGAACAGATCCGGCGATGGCCTGCAGCAGGCCCTACGCACGGCCGGCAAAGGTTACACGTTCGAAAGGCGCCTCGCCATGGCTGGACGGTAACCCTAAGACGATCCTGCTGATAACAACGGGTGGAAAGGCTTGCCAAACGCCGCTCTTTCCGGCTAATTGCGCCCGCATTCCCCATATCACCGC
Organism: Mesorhizobium sp. KR1-2; assembly: GCF_040045035.1. Lineage (NCBI taxonomy): Bacteria > Pseudomonadati > Pseudomonadota > Alphaproteobacteria > Hyphomicrobiales > Phyllobacteriaceae > Mesorhizobium > Mesorhizobium sp. KR1-2. The sequence goes on from NZ_JBDZDS010000006.1 coordinate 209,033, forward strand.
GCGCGGCCAGCGCGCTTTCGGAGTGCCGAGCCTCATGTCCCTTCCCGATAAAGCCTTTCCCGTATCCTGGGACCAGTTCCACCGCGATGCCCGCGCCCTCGCCTGGCGACTCGCCGGCGTCAACGGCCAGTGGAAGGCGATCGTCTCCATCACCCGGGGCGGCCTGGTTCCGGCCGCCATCATCTCGCGCGAACTCGGCATCCGCGTGATCGAGACGGTGTGCGTGGCCTCCTACCACGACTACAGCTCGCAAGGGCAATTGCAGGTGCTGAAGGAGATCAACCCGGCCCTTCTGGAAGCAGAAGGGGAAGGCACGCTGATCGTCGACGACCTTACCGACACCGGCAAGACCGCGGCGATCGTGCGCGCCATGATGCCCAAGGCGCATTTTGCCACGGTCTACGCCAAACCCAAGGGCCGGCCGCTGGTCGACACCTTTGTCACAGAGGTGTCACAGGATACGTGGATATACTTCCCCTGGGATATGGGCTTCACCTACCAGAAGCCGATTTCGGACGACCACGCCGGCTGAAACACGCCGCCCTGCGGTCGGTCGGGTGGCAATCCGGCCGCGCAGGGCTCAAATGTCCGGGCAGCCATAGGCTTTCTCCCGAAATCGTGTCGGCAATTTACCCGAAATTGGTCGGGGTTTGCCGATTTTTTACTGTTATTACGCACAATTAACCCTAATATTTGTGAGACGGCAAACGAGTCGGAGACAAGAAAGACCGGAAGAGATGTTCATCAGCCACGCCACACGAAACCGCCTTGCAGAGCGGGTCCGGCGCCTCTTCGGAGGGATGCCCCGGCGTGTGCAGGTGGCAGCTCTGCCGTGGCGCATCGGCACCCACGGCAAGGTGGAGATCATGCTCATCACCAGCCGCGACACGGGGCGCTGGGTCTTGCCCAAGGGCTGGCCGGAAGGCGGCGAACAGCTTTTCGAGTCTGCCGAGCGCGAGGCAGTCGAGGAAGCCGGCATCTCCGGCACCATGTCGCACCTCGAATTCGGGCGTTATTTCTATGGCAAGGTCATGCGCTCTGGCATGGAGCGGCGCTGCGAAGTGCTGGTCTTCCCCATGGAGGTGGGCGACATCGCATCGGAGTGGCGCGAAAAGGGCCAGCGTCAGCGCAAGTGGTTCCCAGCGGCGAAGGCAGCCGATCTGGTACGGGAGCCGGACCTCGGCGAGCTGATTGCCCGTTTCGGCGAGCGCCGACATAAATCCGCTGCTTGATTTCCTTACGCCGTCCGTCATGCAGAACCCAGCTGGTGACACCACGATCGACCTGAGCCTCGGCCACGTCCGTCCGGAACGGACGATCCGATGAGCGACGGTTCGCGCACCAAGCACACGCTCGACAAGGACCTCGGCCGGCTCGCCAATATCGGGGAGGCGACGGGATTCGTGGTGCGCGGCCTTGCCGTTCCCGGCCTGGCGTTGGTGTTCCTCGTGCTGGCAGCGATCTTCGCGTCGTTCTACGTGCTCGGCGAGCCGCGCGCGCTTGTCATCGTCGTGGCTACGGCCATCGGCGCCTATCTGGCCCTGAACATCGGCGCCAACGACGTGGCCAACAATGTCGGACCGGCGGTTGGCGCCAAGGCCATGACCATGGCCAGCGCGCTGATCATGGCGGCCTTATTCGAAACCATCGGCGCGCTGGTTGCGGGCGACGCGGTGGTGGCCACGATATCGACCGAGATCGTCAGTCCTGCCACCGTCTCGGACCCTGCCCTGCTGATCCGTCTGATGCTGGCGGCGTTGATCTCCTCCGCGCTCTGGATCAATTTCTCCACCTGGATCGGGGCGCCGGTTTCGACCACTCACGCGGTCGTGGGCGGCGTGGTGGGCGCCGGCGCCGCGGCTGCCGGACCGGCTGCGGTCAACTGGCTTTCGATCACCACCATCGGAATGAGCTGGGTCGCCACACCTATCCTCGGCGCGGCCGCCGCCATCGGCTTCCAGGCCTTCATCAAGACGGCGATCATCTACCAGGACGACAAGATCGCCGCCGCCCGGCGCTGGATACCGGTGTTGGTCGCGTTGATGAGCGGCTGCTTTGCCGCCTATCTCCTCTCCAGGCTGCTGCGCGAAACGGGCTGGCAGGCCCGGACCCTGGTAGGTATCGGGTGCTTTGCGATCGCCTGGGTTGCCGCGCACCGCTCCATATGGCGCCAATCCGAAGGCATGGAGAACCGCAACCGCTCGCTGCGTCAGCTGTTCCGGCTGCCTCTGGTGGGCGCAGCCGCCCTGCTCTCTTTCGCCCATGGCGCCAACGACGTCGCCAATTCGATCGGCCCGCTGGCCGCCATCGTCCATGCCGCCCGACGCAGCGAGGTCGCCGACGTCATCGACATTCCGCTCTGGGTGATGATGATCGGCGCCTTCGGCATTTCCTGCGGCTTGCTTCTCTACGGCCCCAAACTGATCCGCATCGTCGGCGGCGAGATCACCAAGCTCAATCCGATGCGCGCCTATTCCGTAGCCCTGGCGGTCGCCATCATCGTCATTGCCGCATCCTGGTTCGGCATGCCGGTCAGTTCCACGCACATCGCCGTTGGCGCCGTGTTCGGCGTCGGCTTCTTCCGCGAATGGTACATCGCCCATTCCGCCCACCGGCGCGCCTATCTGCAGCGCAAGCAGGCACGCAAGCGCGACATGCGCGCGAACCAGGTCCTCGATCCGACGGACGAGGACGATGCGGAGGAAGACCCGCGCAAGCAGCCTTCGCGGGAAGAGATCAACCGGCGGCGACTGGTGCGGCGTGCCCACCTGGTCACCATCGTTACGGCCTGGGCCACCACCGTGCCCGCTGCCGCAGTGCTATCGGCATTGGTCTTTCATCTGATCGAGACCTTTCCCTGACAGGGCGATTCGGGCCGGGATCGCGCTCGCGCGCTCGGTAAAGGCATCCGGTCACTTACCTTACGGCAGGACCGGAGCAGTCCGCGGAGACTGATTTTCCTACATCTTCTGTCCCCACTATCCACATAACTGACACACAAGATGTTGGGGGTCTAAAGGTTACAGAAACGAACCCTTGACGACGAATTCCGAGTCGTCTCATATGGGTCATGCGCTCTTGTTCAGGGCGCGGCCGGCGGGTTTTGAAGCCGGTCTTTCATCCCGAATATTCCAGCGTTCTGGCGGTTTTGCCCGTTTTCGACGGCAGGCAGACGCATGGATTTTTTTCGGGATTTTTTTTCGTCTGCGTCCGGCATGAGGCTGGAAGAAATAAGTTGTTAGCACTATATTTAGTGTTTGCGACCATCATATGACACAAGGTAATGTGATTTTCCCTGCCACAGGGACTCACAACCAGCTGTTGGAACAGGACCTTCGGGCCAGCCGCTCAAGGGTCGCCCTCCGCCAAAGGCAACGGCGGATCGGCGCTCCGGCTGGCGTGAGAAACGGGGGCTCGGACTTGAGGCCGGGCCGGGATTTTAAAGGGCAAGCGCCTTCACATGGAAACTGCGAGGGTTTCCTGTGGATAGGTGCTATATATAGGGACTGAGGACGGACCCATGCGCATCGAGCGTCGTTTCACCAAGGACGGACAATCGGCTTACGCGGAGATCGAATTCCGCAAAGCGGTGAGCGAAATCAAAAACCCGGACGGCTCTATCGTCTTCCGGCTCGACGATATCGACGTGCCCGCGCAGTTCTCCCAGGTCGCGGCCGACATCCTCGCGCAGAAATATTTCCGCAAGGCCGGTGTGCCCGCCCGCCTGAAGAAGGTCGAGGAGAACGACGTCCCCTCCTTCCTGTGGCGCTCCGTTGCCGACGAGGACGCCCTCGCCGCGCTGCCGGAAAATGAGCGCTACGGTTCCGAACACGACGCCCGCCAGGTTTTCGACCGTCTCGCCGGTACCTGGACCTATTGGGGCTGGAAGGGTGGCTACTTCAATTCCGAAGCCGACGCCCTCGCCTTCAAGGACGAGCTGTCCTACATGCTCGCCACCCAGCGCGTGGCGCCGAACTCGCCGCAGTGGTTCAACACCGGCCTGCACTGGGCCTATGGCATCGACGGTCCCGGCCAGGGCCATTTCTATGTCGACCCGTTCACCGGCAAGCTGACCAAGTCCAAGTCGGCCTACGAACACCCGCAGCCGCATGCCTGCTTCATCCAGTCGGTCGGTGACGACCTCGTCAACGAGGGCGGCATCATGGACCTGTGGGTGCGCGAGGCGCGCCTGTTCAAGTATGGCTCGGGCACCGGCTCCAACTTCTCCATGCTGCGCGGCGAAGGCGAAAAGCTCTCGGGCGGCGGCAAGTCGTCGGGCCTGATGAGCTTCCTCAAGATCGGCGACCGCGCCGCTGGCGCCATCAAGTCGGGCGGCACCACCCGCCGCGCCGCCAAGATGGTCATCGTAGATGCCGACCATCCGGACATCGAGGCCTTCATCGACTGGAAGGTGAAGGAGGAGCAGAAGGTCGCCGCACTCGTCACTGGCTCCAAGATCGTCAAGCAGCACCTGAACAAGATCATGGCTGCTTGCGTGAACTGCGAAGGCCAGGACGACGACTGCTTCGACCCCGCCATCAACACCGCGCTGAAGCGCGAGATCCGCGCCGCCAAGAAGAACTCGGTGCCGGAAAACTACGTCCAGCGCGTCATCCAGTTCGCGCGCCAGGGCTACAACGCGCTCGACTTCCAGACCTACGACACGGATTGGGATTCGGAAGCCTATCTCACCGTCTCCGGCCAGAACTCGAACAACTCGATCTCGCTGAAGGACGACTTCCTGCGCGCAGTGGAGAACGATGGCGACTGGCACCTGACCGCCCGCAAGGACGGCAAGGTGATGAAGACACTGAAGGCCCGCGACCTGTGGGAGAAGATCGGCTACGCCGCCTGGGCCTCGGCCGATCCGGGCCTGCACTTCAACACCACGATGAACGACTGGCACACCTCGCCGGCTGCCGGCCCGATCCGCGGCTCGAACCCGTGCTCGGAATACATGTTCCTCGACGACACGGCCTGCAACCTTGCCTCGATCAACCTGCTGCCCTACCGGCAGGCCAATGGCGATATCGACATCGCAGCCTATGAGCACACCACGCGACTGTGGACCATGGTGCTCGAAATCTCGGTGATGATGGCGCAGTTCCCGTCCAAGGAAATCGCCAAGCTTTCCTACGAATACCGCACGCTCGGCCTCGGCTACGCCAATATCGGCGGCCTGCTGATGACCTCCGGCATTCCCTATGACTCGAAGGAAGGCCGCGCCATCTGCGGCGCGCTGACCGCGATCATGACCGGCGTGGCCTATGCGACCTCGGCCGAGATGGCCGGCGAGCTCGGCGCCTTCGCCGACTATGAGCGCAACGCCGAAAACATGCTGCGAGTGATGCGCAACCACCGCCGCGCCGCCTATGGCGACAAGGACGGCTATGAAAAGCTGTCGGTCAACCCAGTGGGCCTCATTGCCGAAGACTGCCCGCAGGCCGAGTTGATCAGCCACGCCCAGGCTGCCTGGGACCGCGCCATCGAGCTCGGCGAAAAGCACGGCTACCGCAACGCGCAGGCCACCGTTATCGCCCCCACCGGCACGATCGGCCTCGTCATGGACTGCGACACCACCGGCATCGAGCCCGACTTCGCCCTGGTGAAGTTCAAGAAGCTCGCCGGCGGCGGCTACTTCAAGATCATCAACCGCGCCGTGCCGGAAGCCCTGCGCACGCTGGGCTATAGCGAAAGCCAGATCGCCGAGATCGAGGCCTACGCCGTCGGCCACGGCAACCTGAACCAGGCGCCGGGCGTGAACCCCTCGACGCTGAAGGCCAAGGGATTCACCGACGAGAAGATCGAGGCACTGAACTCGGCTCTCAAGAGCGCCTTCGACATCAAGTTCGTGTTCAACAAGTGGACGCTGGGCGAAGACTTCTGCAAGACGTCTCTCGGCCTCACCGACGAGCAGCTCAACGACTTCTCCTTCGAGATGCTGCCGGCTCTCGGCTTCTCCAAGCGCGAGATCGAAGCCGCCAACATACATATCTGCGGTGCGATGACGCTGGAAGGCGCGCCCTTCCTCAAGGCCGAGCACTATCCGGTGTTCGACTGCGCCAATCCCTGCGGCAAGGTCGGCAAGCGCTACCTGTCGGTTGAAAGCCACATCCGCATGATGGCGGCGGCCCAGCCCTTCATCTCGGGCGCCATCTCCAAGACCATCAACATGCCGAACGACGCGACGGTGGAGGACTGCAAGGAAGCTTACATGCTCTCCTGGAAGCTGGCGCTGAAGGCCAACGCGCTCTACCGCGACGGCTCCAAGCTCTCGCAGCCGCTCAACGCCTCGCTGATCGAGGACGACGCGGACGAGTCCGACGACGCCGTCGAGGCGCTGATCGCCGCCCCGGCAGCGGCGCAGGCTGTCGCCGTGACCGAGAAGATCATCGAGCGCGTGATCGAAAAGGTGGTGCGCGACCGCGAGAAGCTGCCGAACCGCCGCAAGGGTTATACGCAAAAGGCGGTCATCGGCGGCCACAAGGTCTATCTGCGCACCGGCGAGTTCGACGACGGGCGCCTGGGCGAAATCTTCATCGACATGCACAAGGAAGGTGCCGCCTTCCGCGCGATGATGAACAATTTCGCCATCGCGATCTCGCTCGGCCTGCAATACGGCGTGCCGCTCGAAGAGTACGTGGAAGCCTTCACGTTCACAAAATTCGAGCCGGCCGGCATGGTCGTCGGCAACGACGCGATCAAGAACGCCACGTCGATCCTCGACTATGTGTTCCGCGAGCTCGCCGTCTCCTATCTCGGCCGCAACGACCTTGCCCATGTCGACACCTCGGATTTCTCCAACACCGCCCTCGGCCGAGGCATCAATGAAGGCCGCGCGCAGGCCGTGTCCAAGGGCCTGACCCGCGGCGCGCCGCTGAAGGTGGTGTCCGGTCTCCCGGGTGCCGAGCCCAAGGGCTTTGGCGGCGGCCAGCCGGCAGGCGCGCCCGCCAAGGTCACGGCTCCCGTCGCCTTCTCCGGCTCCAACGTGCTCTCGATCTCGTCGGCGGCCGCCATCCAGGCAAGCGCGCCGGCCTATAGCGACGGCGCCACCGCCTTCAAGCGCGACTATGAGGAGCGCGCCAAGGAACAGACCGAGGAAGCGAAGCACGAGGAAGCCGCCACGGAGCTGTTCACCGACGCCGCCGCCCAGGAAGCCGCCGAAGCCAAGGCCAAGGCCGCCGAACGCCGCAGCCGCGCGATCATGCAGGGCTACACCGGCAACATGTGCTCGGAGTGCCAGAATTTCACCATGGTCCGCAACGGCACCTGCGAGAAGTGCGACACGTGTGGCGCGACGAGCGGCTGCAGCTGAGGATGGAGCCACAACCAACTGAGGCCTGACGCGTCACTGAATCTCGCTCAACGTCAAGGTAGACTGCTCATCCGACACACGAAGTCTGCTCACCCCCGGCGGTAAGCCGGACAACGCAAGATCCCGGGCGCTTCGGCGCCCGGAACTACGAAAGGGAACAAATCGAAAACATCTGCAAGGCAGGAACCCGCAAGCGGTCTAATGCCGTTCAGATCAGAGAGAGGGACTGCACACTTCATGACCGCCTACCTGACATTCTTCCCCCTTGGGAACGGCGACACGACGCTGATCCGCCTCGCCAACGACGACCTGATCCTGATGGACTACGCGAACATGCGCGTCGCGGACGATCCGACAGACAAACGCATCGACCTTCCGAATGCGCTCCGCGACGAACTGGATGATGCGGGACGCGAGTCATTTAGGGTGGTAGCGTTCACCCATCTCGATGACGACCACATCTGTGGCGCCCGCGACTTTTTCTGGTTCGACCATGCCCGTATCCTGCAGGGTGGCGACCGCGTGAAGATCGACGAACTATGGGTGCCCGCAGCAGCGATCACCGAGACTGATCTCGCAGGTGATGCGTGGACAATCCGTGCGGAAGCCCGCCACCGCCTCAAGGAAGGCTATGGCATCAAGGTCTTCTCCCGCCCAGAAAACCTCGCCGAATACCTGGCCGAATGGGACCTCACCATTGAGGATCGCGCGGACTGTATCGTCAACGCTGGAGAACTCGTCCCGGGCTTCTCGAAATGGGATGCGGGCCAGGCAGAGTTCTTCGTCCACAGTCCGTTTGCGTGGCGCACCGACGACGGCCTCGAAGACCGCAACGAATGCTCCATCGTGGTGCAGATGACCGCGCGCGAGGGGCTGAGCGAAAGCTACGCCCTTCTTGGCGCCGACATCGACTACGAGTCGCTTTCCCAGATCGTCAGGACATCGAGGAGGCATGGGAACGAGGACCGTCTCAGGTGGGACGTGCTCAAGCTCTTTCATCACTGTTCCTACAAGTCCCTCTCGCCCGAGAAGGGCGAGGACATCACCGAACCGGTCGAGGACGTGAAATGGCTCTTCGAGGAGCTTGCCCGGGAGCGGGAGATCATCGTCTCGCCGAGCTGGCCTATCCCGGCGAAGGGAACGCCAGAGGACAAAGACAAGCAGCCCCCGCACCGACAGGCCGCGAACTACTACAAGAAGATCATTCGGGACTCGAACGGACAGTTCAAGGTCACGATGGAACCGCCGACGCAATCCAAGCCGAAACCAATCAAGCTGAAAATCTCGGCGGCGGGTGTAGCAGTGGTAATGACGGCCGCCCCGACTATCGCCAGCGTGGCATCCGCCGCCACGACGCGGGCGGGCTGACGCATGTGGCAGCCGGAAGCGAGCGAGCCGATCAACCTGGATGAACTCGCCGTCCCTCTTGCCTGCACCTTCGCGACGCATGTCGCGAAGGCATGCTCGGACTTCGCTCGCGTGATCGAATGCCGCAGGCTGCCCGAGAAGGGAGTCGAGATCGTCACTTTCGAGATCGACATCGGCGTGCCGCAGCGCCCGGTCTATGCGATCAATGCCACGGAGGTGGTCTCGGTCTGCTTCGTGCTCGGTAACAGTGCTCCTCCCCTGATCGCAGTCGGACGGCCTGACTTTCCGGACACTCCCCACCAGAACCTCGTACCGGAAGGGTTCCCGAGCGTTCTGTGCGTGGACGATCGGCCATGGCAAGACATCCGCGGCGGCTATACCGCCTCGGAACTCATGGCCCGAATCCAAGTGTGGTTCACGAAGGCCTGCGAAGGCGAACTCCACGGGGACGACCAGCCCTTCGATCCATTCTTCCTCTACGACGGGGCCCACGAGATCATCGTGACGCAGGATGCGGACGAAGCGATGAACGCGAAGGGCAAGCTGAGCATTTGGGCAGCCGATCAGCCGCCGCGTTTCCTCGTCGTAACCGGCGCCCAAGATGGAAAGGGCGTCATCGGACAACTGCACCTGCATATTCTCCATGTCGATGTCGCGGCGGTGGCGATGAGACGGATGCGCAAGGCTCCCAGAACGCTCGGCCAGCTCGCAGGGCTGTTGGCCGAAAGGAATGTCGACCTTCTCGCACCCCTGAAGCAATCGATTCTTGAATGGCACGCCACCGGCAAGATGGACGACGACGGGCGCTGGCTCACATGCATTTTGGTAAGCATGCCGCAGGTGCACCCGCACACCAGGGAGATCGGCGCTTCTCGACCGATGGCTTTCCTTTGTGCCGACAGCCCAGGCAGGATTGGCGAGGCGTTGGGCGTTCTGGGCAGGCTCCCTTCGGATGCTACAACGGCGGCCCGCTATATGCCGTTGATGTTCTCCGAGATGACTGCCGACGGGCTGGATGGCTTTCCCATTCAGGTTGCGCCCGTCCATTTGGAGATGGATTCGGCAGGTGCATCGGACCTCGCCGGAAGGCGGGCCGACCTTCGCGAGCTGGTAATGATCGGCGCTGGCTCCCTTGGCTCCCATTTAGCCGAATACCTGTCCCGTGAGGGACAGTTCCGCTGGACAGTGGTCGATGATGACGCGTTGCTGCCTCACAACATCGCGCGCCACACGCTGACGAGAGTCCATCTCGGACAGGGAAAGGCTCGCAACCTCGCATCGCGCCTGGAGCTCATCCGCTGCGACACGGCCCCCCGTTCAATCCGGGAAAACGTCTTGGACGGTGAGCCAAGCGATGCGCTCGTCCAAGCGCTTCAACGAGCTGACATCATCATCGACGCTTCGGCCTCCGTTCCTGTGTCCCGGTGGCTGTCAGACCGCCCGGATCAAGCGCGCCGGATGTGCGCCTTCTTCACCCCCGATGGTCGTTCGGCCGTTTTGATGGCAGAAGCAGCAGACAGATCGGTGACCCTGCGGGACCTCGAGGCTGCATACCTTAGGGAGATCCTTGCGAACCCGACGCTCAAGGATCATCTCCGTGCTGGCCAGCAGCTGAGATACACGGGGGCGTGCCGCGCCCTCACCAACAAGATTCCAGCCTCGTCCATCGCTCTGCTGTCGGGCCTTCTGGCGGCTGGTTTGGCTACAGCCTCGGGCGACGATTCCGCCGCGCTACGTCTCTGGGCGATGCAGGAGGATGGAAGCATCGATTGCGCGAACGCTCCTACCTCGATGATCAAGAGTTCCATCTCTGACTGGACCGTCACTCTCCCGGCAGCCCTGCGCGACGACCTAGTTGCAAGGCGCGAAGGAGCGTTGCCGAGCGAGACGGGCGGTCCGCTTGTCGGTGTGATCGACTACGAGGCGAAACATCTCGCCGCGGTCCACGCCCTCGCCACGCCCCCTGACAGCGCTGGGACTCGCGCGGACTTTGTCCGCGGCACTCGAGGGCTGCAACGCCTAATAGAGGAAGCACAGAGCCGATCCGGCGGTCAGGTGCGTTACATCGGCGAGTGGCACTCGCATCCGGCCGGGGCATCGGCATCACCCAGCGCCACAGACATCAACCAGATCTGCCAGCTGTCGCTCCTGCTGGACCTGGACGGCCTTCCTGCTTTGTCGCTGATCGTCGGCGAGCAAGGATTGGCAATGCTCGTCGGCGAGGTGGCCTGATGCTCGGAGGCGCCGACAACTCGAAGCAGATCGGCCTCGCTCTTTCCGGCGGAGGTTTCCGTGCGGCCGTGTTCCACCTTGGGGTCCTGAGGTACATGGCCGAGGAAAAGCTCTTGGAACAGGTCACGCAGGTCTCAACCGTGTCAGGGGGATCCCTGATAACTGGCGCGGTTTTCTCCGCAGCGGGCGGCAAGTGGCCATCCTCGTCCGAGTTTCTGCAGAACGTCTATCCGTCCATCAAAGACATGCTCGTATCGGAGGACCTCTTCAGCTTTCGAGCGCTCGGACTGGGCGGCATGCTGCGCCAGAACACTGGCATTTTCTTTCGACGCGCCAACGTATTGGCTTGGCTTATTCGCAAGCGCTGGAACATCGACCTGCGGCTCTCTGACCTGCCCGAAACGCCAACCTGGCACGTCAACACCACCTGTCTTGAGACGGGGAAGAACTGGCGTTTTACACGCGGTTCCATGGGCGATTGGCAGTTTGGGAGGCACTACTCGCCTGACATCGCCGTCGCGGATGCCATGGCAGCTTCGGCGGCGGTACCGTACGTGATCGGTGCCCTCGAGCTACAGTTACCGAAGGACGGCTGGTGGCAGACCGATCCAGCGACGAAGGCTCCTACACGTAAGTTGGAGCCGCGCTATTCGAAGGTCCGTCTTTGGGACGGCGGCGCTTACGAGAACATGGCATTGGAGCCTCTCTACAAGCCCGTGGAAGGCCTCCAAGGCTGCGATGTTCTAGTGTGCAGCGATGCGTCCGCTCCTCTTGCTGTGCCTGTCGGAATTCTTAAGGGCCTCTTGACGGGTAAGCTGGCATCGCCGCGTCTGTTCGATATCGCGAGCGATCAGATCAGGTCTCTACGTTCGCGTATGCTAATGAAGGCAATCACTCAGCGCGAAATTGACGGCTTCCTGCTCAGGCTTGGCACCTCCGCTCGAGACTTTGCAAAGGCAAGCGGCGATCTGCCCGGACTAACCGACGAGGAATGCGCATTCTGCCTCAACTACCCCACCAATCTTACCAAGGTCGCGCCTGCCCATTTCGACCTAATCGCTCAACACGGGCATGACGTCGCCCGCATGACGACACGAACGTTCGGAAACGCTATCCGTGACGGATCGGCGTCGGCACCTTGATCGACCCAACCGACCGAAAAGTCGTACGCAATACAATTTGTAAACCCGGCGGAACGTAGTTGTCGCAAGAGCTCATCGCCGATGAGCATTTGTGATGGAAAGAAATATTGTGAACGATGAACAGCCTCATCTGACCTTTTTCATGGACGATTTCGGAACTCGTACCATGTGCAAGCCAGGTGATGCCCTACCTATGGAGGCTCATATATTCAGCTTTGGCCTCGGTGGGATAATCGTTCCCTCGGAGGCGGTCCAGGCGCTTTCTGATGCCACAATAAAGTTTTGCAAGCGCTGGGATGTGCCGGAACTGCACGGAAATAAGATTCGATCAGGAAAGGGCAAATTCAGTTTCCTGAAAAAAGACGAGAACCGGAAAAACCGCTTCTTCGAAGAGCTGGAGGCCCTGATCATCGATGAGCGCATTACAGCCCATGCTTGCGTGATCTGCCGCCCAGGCTATCGCGACAGATATTATGAGAAGCACACCGAAGGTTCACGATGGCAGATGAGCAGGACGGCCTTCGACATCGCAGTCGAACGTGCGGCCAAGTACGCGAGGCTCGTCGGCCGGAAACTCTCCGTTGCCTACGAACGCACAGGAGCGACCGAAGACCGCCTAATCGAGAACTACTTCGAGGGACTTCTCAAAAACGGAACTGGCTTTGATTCGACAAATTCATCCAAACATAGGCCTCTAACGAAAGATGAGCTGACGGAGACCCTTCTGACCATCTGGCCAGACGGGAAAAGCAATCCCATGCTGCAGTTGGCTGATCTCGTGTTACACCCCCTCGGTCACCGCCCAACTGGCTTAAAAAATCGAGCGCATGACCGTATGTCAGAGGCAGGGCAAATCATCGACTTGAGAAGCAACGGCGACGAGACGATCGCTGTTAAGTACTCCTGCTATGATGATCCATACAAGGAATGGGTGAACCCTAGAAACACATAAGGGACCCGAAGGTCCCTTAAGGCGGTCGGCGTGAAGCCTGACCCCGTGGCAAAGCCATAGATACTGTTTAGAGTGTTACCTTAGATTTTTCAAGAGTTTTTAGATCATCAAAATTGTGAGCCGCCGCTTGAAACGATGCGCGCGCGGCACAAAGTCGTTCGTCTCTCTTTGTCGGCCGCTCAGCAAAGCCGAACTCGGCTATAAAGCCATCACCTCACCAACAGTCTTGGTTACCGCTGACGATGTTACCTGCATGATGTGCCCTCCTAGCTGCAGGGCGGATTAAGCTCAAAGAGGAAACCTCACTCCAATTCTACGACCACTCGCAAAGGCCTGCCGAATCACTCGGCCTGGTTGACACCAACCAGCGAATCCTGAAGTGGTGATTGACTTGGCGATGCAGGCTATTAGCAAGTTTCTTCGACTGGTTGGTCCTGCCGAAACTTAAGTAGGAGAAACGTTTGGAAGTCCAAGAACGTCTGGTCGACAGCAGTGAAGATGGCGAAGTCTGGGAAACTTGGAAAGACGGAGCACATGTAGGGTACTTCGTCATTCCCACAAATAATCGGGAACCACATTCCGTGGATGGCGACTTGGCTGCCGCCTATAAGCGGCTCGGAGAATTGAATTCCCATAAGATGGGATGAGCAACGAAATACGCTTCTGCATTTCGGATGCGATCCGGGTTCATAAGCCCTTTTTTGCGTAGATCCGCATAGACTGGGTCGTCGAGTTTCAGGAGCGCGCCTTCGCCCCATTCCGCCTCGATGGCTAGCCCTTGCCTCGCGACTTCCTGCCAGCGAGCATACCTTGCTCTTACATTGTCTGACGCCGAAGTTGCCAGATCAGAGAAATTTCCGTTCAGAAGACGAGCAAGGATCCCGATGCTGCCAGCTCGCTCAAGCCCATCGAGAACGTGGAGCTTTTGATCCTCGGTAAGCTTGCATATGTACTGCGGGCTTCGTTCCATCACCCTCACCTTCTGTTTCCGATATATTAAGGATCGGGCGCCGGGCTGTTGGCGTCAACCTCCCTTGTCGTGTTTAGTCCTCCGCAGTGCTTTTAGCCGCCGGGACCACTCTATCTAGAAGCTTTGATACTTCCTCGCCCGATCTCATCATCCACCCAGGGAACGGCCAGCATCAGGTATGGAAAGAACAGAAGCCTTCCTAACATCTCGCTTTCTAGTTCTTGGGCAATGAGATGATCTAGTGCTGCCCGAACTATGTCATCCATCTTCAGCTAGCTTTTACCAGTTCGAGCTCTCGCAATCGGGAGAATTCGGAAAGCATGAAATCGATCGATGACATGGTGTACCTTTTCTGTGGTCGAACCATATTTTGGAGCAAAGAGACCTGCGGAATTCGCAACACCGGTGGCAGTTGCTGCCTGATCTCGGCTTCGTGCATCCGGTAAGTCCCTAGCCGCCTGATCCTTCTCCAGGCTCCTTTTTCGACCTCGACGATCCGAAGGGTTGCTCTTTTGCGACATCCTTTACCAACTCGCTTGGGGGACCATCGTGCCCGAAGCGCTCAATCAGATCCCGCCCCGTCAAGTGGGAACTGTCTCCGACGATCTCTTGCACTTCATCACCGCTGACCGCCCCTTTCAAAAGAAGGGTTTCTGCCAGACGAGAGAGTTGGCTCTTGCGTTCGTCAATGATCCTCCGGGCTCGCGCGAATTGTTCAGCCAGGACTCTGTCAACACGCGCCTGAAGGAAGCGATCCAACCTAAGCGCACCCAAAAGTGCGTCCTCGTTATCGGGACATAAATAGGTTAAGCCGTCGCCCAAGCCGTATGAAGCCTCAAGCCTCAGCGCGAGCAAAGTCGCGGTGTGCAGATCGGAGCCCTTTGCGCCGCCACCGCCTGCGGATCGCTCGCCGAGAGCCGTTTCCTCGGCGGCAAGGCCGCCTAACCAGACGGCGACCTGATCCAAAAGCTGGCTTCTCGTACGCTCTAGTAGCGAGGTCATTTGAAGCACAACTCCCCCCACATCCTGCAGTCCACCAGCAGGCTCGATATGATCCGCCACTGATACTGACGCGATTTCTCCCGCACCGAGGCACAGCGCAACGACCGCATGACCGGCCTCATGGATGGCAGCCCTTCGGCGTAGTTCCTGTGGAATTTGAGTACGCTGCGGGAGTTCGGCTTCCAGATGCGCAACGGTCATTTGCACTCGCGCACGCCTTGCACGTCGACGTGCGCCGCGTACGAGTTGCTCCAACGCCGCACCACTCCATCCTTCGGTGCGCTCGACGATTGGCGACAAGTCGGCAGTCACAAGCGTTTCTCTAAGATGCCATCTCAGAATACCCTCACGGCCGCTTCTGTCGGGCAGACCAATGTGCACGTGCCGATCCAGTCTTCCCGCTCGAACGAGGGCCGCGTCCAATTTGTTTGGATGATTACACGCACCTACGATAACAACGCCTTCCCGACCCTCGGCACCGTCGATGCATTCGAGCAGCGCTGCAACAACCTCGGTACAGTATTGGGCGTTGTGGTCTCTGAACCGTTCCCGATCCCCGACTGCATCGATCTCGTCCAGGAAGATGATTGACGGCGCGTTTGACCGAGCCTCATCGAAAGCGCCACGCATAGCTTTCAAGAGATCGCCGAGGTGGCCCTTGGCCTGCCAACGCCCCAACGACCCAAGCACAAGATGCGCCCCGCAGGAACGGGCAAGTGCTCCGGCAAAAGTAGTTTTGCCGGTTCCCGGCGGCCCGCTAAGGAGAATCCCCCGGTCTACGTCCTCCCAGCCAATCTTCCCGGCTCTCCAGTCCCCTAGATCGGTCGCGAGTTCCCTACCCCAGTCCCCGGCTTGGCCGAGCCCGTGGAGATCGTCCAATGTGGGGCCGGTCACATCCCTTGGCTTCGGCTTCATGGCCTCTCTCATCAGCTTGATCGCTGTTGAGACAGGACGACCGCGGCGCAACGTCGAAACAAGGACCTGCATGGGGACCGTTGCCATGAACTCGCCCTGCTCAGCGGAGACATTGAGTCCTAAACACATCTTCGCACCGGCAACGATGTGTCTCGGGAGCACCGGAGGGACATCAATCACTCCGTCCGCCGCCAGTCGGAAAATTTCCGGCACACATGACAGGTTTTCAGCAAGCAAGAAAATTCGGCGACAGGACACAAGCGCGGTTTGCACATCCGCGCCATCCATTTTTCCTCTTCGATCGGCCTTGCTCGTCAATACTTTCGTGAGGTCCTGCCCACCATTCAGATATGAATGTCCGTGCGCAGCATACTGCACCGCACGCTCATAGGTATCTGCGTCCGCTCCCGCGGGTAAAACGAGCCCGATGACAACGGGTCCTCGACCGCGGGCCTGTGGGACCTCTCGACAAGCTCGCATGATTCCGCAGTATGCAAGGAACCTGGGAAACGATTGACGGAGCTTCTGACGGAAAGCTGCGGCAATATCGGCGTCGCTTTGGTCAATGGAAGTGAAACGCATGCACGGCACCTCGTAATCCGTGCCGACAACGCCGACGCGGCTGAAACTGATAACGGATAATCGGGATTAGGCTGCCTGGCGTATTAGCGCTCGGCTCCAGACTCTCGTCATCGCCTCGGATTTCTTTGAGGTGGAGATCATGATGAAGTTCTCGATTACACATATTCGCCGAGGCCGCTCAGGAGCGGCGATATCTTCAGCGTCAGCGTATGAGATCGAGGACCGTATCGGTATTCATGGTTCGGAACGTATAGGGAACGGATGGATTGATGTCAAGGCGTCAACGACAAGCGGACGGAAGTCTGCAGAGTGTGACTCACCAGAAGAACGAACGGACGAGGCTCAGCGATCCTCGTTGTCATCGGAAAAAATCCCTAGCTGCCTGAAATGCGATATAAGCGGCGCAACGCCGCTTAGAAATGGGCCCCACCGCCTAGCCTGCCAAGTCGCATACTCGCGCCAAGACAGTGACGATTTCCATTCGCGAAAAGCCGCGTCCTGTGCTCTCTCGTATTGCCGATCGGCTCGCCATCCCACAGCGTCTTCCTTAGTCGTCGCCGAAATCGGTGTGTTCCAAATGTCCTCCTCGACCTAGGATTCCCTTCCCTTTCGGTGAGGAGGAGTCCTTCACCAAGGACAAGCTGAACTCTCGGTCCAGAGCCTTGATCCGCTGCGGACCGTTGGTCGCGGCTTCATCGAAGAGCTGGTCAAGCCGATGCAGCACTTCCTCAAACGTCCAGGTCCGTGAACCAAGCTTTGCCGTCTCAATGTGCCTTTTTGCCATATCCGACCTCAACAGGACCCTTGCTGGCATTATTCGAAGACCCGTTAACGAAAAGCCGGTGATCTCGCTTCAATGGTTCTGCATCGTTTTTTGTTACAGGTCTTATTTGTCGTGTTTGAAGAGCCCGAAATGTACGTGCTCGACACTAATGTGCTGAGCCAGTTTGCCCTTAAACGCCCTTGCCCTCAAGTCACTGCCTGGTTGCATGAAACGCATGCAGGCTTGGCGATCCCGTTCGGAGCGGTCATCGAAATAGAGCGGGGTATCTGGGATATCTCCGTCCGCGATCCGGCCAAAGCGTCCGAACTCAGCCGTTGGCTGCAGTCACTGCTAGAGTCCGATATTCCCTTTCTTGGCATGGATTCGGCAGTCGCACGTCTTTTTGCACAGATGACCGCAGTGCCGGCGCTGAACAACCTCTGGGTCCCAACGCTGACCAAGAAGAGGTTTCGGATGGGACAGGATCTTTCAATCGCAGCAACAGCGATCGTTCACTCGGTACCAATCGCCTCGATGAACGTAAGGGACTTCTTGTACATTCACCGGTTTTTTCGATTGCCAGGCCTGCTAGACCCGCAACAAGGACGATGGCTAATTCCACCTTCCCATGGCGATCATCGTCAGCCTACCACTGCGCTCCCGTAAACGCAGGTATTCCGCTTGACTGCGATATATATGTTCTATATTTGTTCTCGCGTTATGACCAGGACAAACATACGGCCGATACGCTGAACCCCAGTGCTGCCAATTTTGGCAAAACTGTTGTTGGCTGTTGCGTGCGTATGGAGTGTCCCTTGTACCCGAGCATTGTTTCCCAATCAGAATTTCTCGAATCCCTTCGTGCCGAAGCCGGTCGGCGAGCATTTTATCCAACTGGCGCCGTCCGCTGCATCGGCAGCCCGCTGTTTCGAAATCAGGCCGCCAGGAATCTCGGCTGCCTCCTGGATGTCGACACAAGTGTTCTGTCATGGGCATGTCTGCCACTGGCACTTCGGCATAGTCAGACGGTGCATGTTCCTGATTTTTTAGTTCAACGAGCTGACGGGCCTGTCTTAGTGGACGCGCTTTCTGGAGAAGCGCCGTCTTGGATTGCTGAGGAAGCCGCAGCGCATGGTCTCCGTTATCTGCCCAACGGCCTGGAGCTCATGGGCGTTGGTTTCCGGCTTGAAAATGCACGCGACTTGCTTCGCTATGTTCGATGGCAATGTCCGCTCGGTGATCGGGTCCGAGTGCTTTCGGCACTGGATGAGCATGGCACGGCATCTGTGGCTGAAATTCTTTCAGTGTTCCGCGAGATCTTGCCAATGGCCGGGCTTGCATCGCTGATCTTGCATCGCTTTGTTGAAATCGAACTTGATGAAACTCAAATCGGGCCAGACACGTCAATCAGGCGCTGGCGTGATTGACGCAATGTCAGGACGCACTTCAATCTCCCAGCGCCTGACGTAGAGCGCGAACTCCCCGGTCGACGAATGCCGGCACGCCGACTTTCAGTGCGTTCGCGAGCGCGTCGGAACTTGAAATGCTTCGCAGAAAGACGGCAGCCTCGACCCAGGGACCATCATCCATCGGCGCGCGGTCGAGGAAGGTCTGGTGAACCAGTTTGGCTTGCCCCGGCGCACGTCGTTGTGTCGCCTGCTCCAGGCCATCGACTAGCCACTGTGCCTCTGAACGGAGTCCCTTAAGGCTCTCGGCGGTGACCTTGCCACCCATTGCCAGCCGTTGCTCCGCGTCGGCAAGCACATCGAGAACGGCTTGAGCGCGGCCCACAATCTGTGGGACGAGTTCGTCACGAGCCTGGTCCGCGAGTCTCCTTAGTGCTCCCGCGCCTCCTTCCCTCTTGCTCACTTCTGGCTCCGAAGCGCCGTTGGCGCGCCCGTCTAGCGCCTGCTGCCGATGCTGCTTGATTACTGCTTCAACGTCCACAACACGAAGCCGTTCGCCGTCGCGGGCTCGGTCAAGGACATCATTGCACGCGGCATCCGGGGCGCTGGCAAGTCTCACGATAGCTGTCGGAGGAAGTGCAACGTTGAGTTCCTGAAAAATCGATCGATCACTGCGGAAGCGTGTATAGACCCTGATGCAATCACGTGCCCATTGCTCCGACATGCCCGCTTCTGTCATCAACCACGGCAGCCACGCACCATGAGGAAGTGCTTCGCGAGCCCGATTGAGACGTTCCCCGATGTCCATCAGCGCTCCGGCGGCTTCAATGAGGCGACCACGGATAGCGCGGGCGTCGTCTTGCAATGCGTCACGGACCGTTGTCGGCACTGTGCCGTAGTCAAATCCGAGCACTACGTCGGTGGCCACAACATTTCCAGGTCCCATCATTCCCATCTCACTCACCATTCAGATAAAGCGGGTGATGTAGCAATCTGGTGCTTACTGAATTCTCAAATGCACAATGATTGGGGATTTGTCTCGAGGAACGCGACGCTGCCAGTCGCCTGAGAGCCTAACGGGCCATTGTGACTAAACGAGGCGACCAGACCGCCGTTTCTGCATCGGGTCGAACCACGAATACCGCCTTATTTTTCGTTTCGCTTTCAGTGTTTGAAGCAATTCTCACGATGCCATCGCAGAAAATGTGGATGAGGCCGTTCAAACGCTCGCGAAGGTACAATCGCCTTGCCTGTCTTGTTGATCAGTCCTCGGACGCTCTCCGGGTCGTTGGCCTGTCTTGAAATCAGAACGTCGAGGTCATCTGAAAGACTGATCAGGCCGCGGTCGAACATCCAGTGGGCCGTCCCAGACAGCGCAAGGCCATTGGTTAGGATATCGGGCCCGTTCGCCTCAACCGGGCGGATATGCGCGGCATCAACTTCGGCGCGCCCACCGCCATTGATCAGCTTCAGCCCGGTGATTGCGCACCGCTTGTCGTAAGCCTGCAGAACGAGGCGACGAAACAACCTGTCGCGAACGATCCGAGACGAGATCTGCTTAACGCGGTCGCGCTCCTCTTCGAACGTGAAAGGTGCCTGAATTTCGTCTTCAAACCCGGCGGCAGGGAGCACTGTCCTTGGCTCCTCCAGCCGCGGCAATTCAGGCTCATGCTCGTCGAGGCCGATCGTGACAATACGATTGAAATCCGCGACTGAGATCGGTCGAACAGCGGACTGCGCCCGCCCGGAAATCCGCCCCTCCGCGTTCAAGACACCGCGTTCGATGACACCGTCCGGCCCACTGAATGGAACAGGATTGATGAAATCGAGGTAGCTGCCTGATTCGATGAGCGCGAGATACATACCAGGCGCTTTCGGATCGGCAATTACTTGGGCTACCTTGGCAATCGCAAAATAGCCTCTCGTCGCGGCAACCTTGCGCGGCTCGTAATAGAGGATCCAGTCTCCGACGCAGGCCTGCACACGACCGAGATATTGGCTCGGAAACTGATATTGTTCCGCTGGGCTATCGTCGTAGATCGAATCCGAGCGATGAATGAAGACCCCGAATCCCATGCTTGATGGTTAGCACAGCCAGCTCGGCTCTCGATATGAGCTTTGCACGCGCGTCGGCACGGAATCCGCCCTTAGTTTAGAGTTCGTTTACCACATAGCCTTAGCAGGCCACGCCCCGGCGCTTGTGCCGGTGAGTGATCCGAACCTAAGACTGGCATGACAATTCAGACTGCTTCATCTCGACATTTTCAGCGCAAGATTTCTGACTTCTGCGATGTGCGCATCGCCCCGCTCGTCTCCAGGCGGGCTCTGGAAAATATCAAACCGTATCTCTCCAGCCTCATCATCTATCGCAAACCGCCGCCCATGCGATCCGGTCGCATCGATTGGCAATCCGTCTCCGATGCCTGCGGCCTTGAATGGGAAGTGACGGCCGAGCTCAAAAAGAACCTGCAAGCCGGCCTGGAGGCGATCATCCGCTGGATCGACAAGGAACGTTCCGAAGATCAGGATCTCTCGATACCGGCACGCGCAGAGAGCAAGCCAGTCCACCCATCGCGTGTTTCCAGCCCTCGCCCGGCCAAAACGTCCACCGCAACGTCATCCCATCGGGTCAAGGCAAAGACCGGAGTTCCACCCAAACCGATCGAAGAATTCCCGAGGCCGCTCTTCGATTGGGCCGATGACCCATCCAGCTTCCAGCAGGCGCTCACCTATCACATGCGCCGTCATGGTGAGACATACTGGCATCTTTATCGTGCCGTCGCCGGCGAACACGAGACGTTCGACCACAAGACCCTCCTGAGCTGGACGAATGGCTCCAAGGTGCCACGGTCGGTGAACAGCTTCGAGATCCTGTCTCGTATCGAGCGGCGCTACCGCTTGCCCACCGGATATTTCAAGGCGAAGCTTCCACATCAGTCCCGATCGGCATCCGGTCATGACCTTGGTGAGGACATCAGTGCCGCGGAGCGGCGAAGACTCGCCTGGCATCTGCCGGACGACTTCAACAGCCTGATGTTCAGCAAACGCGAGGAAATCCTGGAATGGGTTCGCCGTATCGTCATTTCCGGCTCGACCGACTACCGGCGCTTCCAGGCGGCGGCAATAAGACAGCGCTATGCCATTCGCTTTCCCGCCATCTCCTATGGCGGTGCACTCTCACCGCGTTCCGGCTCTCACAGTCTTGAATGGGATGGCGAGGCAGACCACAGCGCCATCGAGGATCCGGATCTGCTGGCCGGCGTTGTCGATGCCCCTCCCCGGCTCGCCATGGAAATGGCCAACCTCATCCGCTTCAAGACGGCCACACTGACCACGCTCGGGTTTCAGCGCAACGGGGTCTGGGGGAAGAGACGGCTTCGCAGAAAATCGAGCATCTCGGCCTGATGTTCGGCGCGCTAGCGGCATCGCCGAAGGGAGCCGTGAAGGGCTACGGTGTCCCGCTCGGCCAACTGACCTTCGGCTTGCTCATTTTTCCGGGCATCTGGGACTGGTACTTGCAATGGCGCGAGAAGCGTCGAGGCTTCTACACCTCATGGGAACACGACATGCTGAGCGTCCTCCTCAGCATGGTACGGCCCGAGACCGGTTGGCTCTGGCAGCATCCGGAGTTGGTCCAAAATGCAAAGCCGATTCCAGGTCTGATCACAGCTGCTGAAATCTCTGCTGCCCAGAAGGACTGGCATGCCGCCTGCGACACCTGCTTCAAACACGCCTCGCAGCGTTCGAAGGAGATTCAGCGCGTGGCGCGCATTCATCGTGACCCGTTCGAACCGATCATGTGCGTGTTGGAGGCGGACAGCCCGCTGGCCGAATACCGCAAGATCACCGATGAGATCATCAAGCGCATGCCGGATGAGGATCGCTATCCGCGGGCGGCGGCCGAAGCAGTTCGATCTTTCCTGATGTTGCGTCTCGGCCTCCACCTCGGTCTTCGTCAGAAGAACCTGCGGCAATTGCTCGTTTGCCCGCGTGGACATTTTCCGACGTCGGAACGGCGCCTAGAGGACATGAAGCGCGGCGAGATCCGCTGGAGCGATCGCGATCACGGCTGGGAAGTATTGATCCCGTCCAACGCCTTCAAGAACGCGAACTCGTCCTTCTTCGGCTCCAAACCATTCCGGCTCATCCTGCCCAACCTCCAGGACCTCTATGAATATCTGAATGCCTATATCGAGCGTCACCGCGGTGTGCTGCTCGCTGGCGCCGAAGATCCCGGCACGCTTTTCGTCAAGACGGTGAAAACCACAAGCAAGGATGCCGCCTACAATCAAACCACCTTCTACGAGGCCTGGCGACTGACCATCCAACGTTACGGCATCTACAATCCCTACACTAATCGCGGGGCTATCAAGGGGCTGCTTCCCCACGGGCCACACAATGTCCGGGACGTTCTTGCCACGCACATCCTCAAGCAAACGGGGTCCTATGAGCAGGCAAGCTACGCAATCCAGGACACACCGGACATGGTCGCCAGTCACTATGGACGCTTTCTACCGCGGGACAAAGCCGCACTTGCTGCCAAGATCTTGAACCAAGTATGGGAAGCCGCCTAGTGCGAACCATCGCTTCCCCAACTCTTGATAGGTGCAACAGGGCTATTGCGCATGCTGCGTGATCGGCCAGTTTCGGAAGCTCCAGATGCATCCAAGATGACAACGATTACCATCGCGGCGGCAGAAGCTTGGCGAGGACACGTCGAATGTCTCGAGTGGGGCCGACTGCCGACTGTCCGGTTCTGGCCGTATCCAAGGGATAGCCGCCATTCGGTTGCCGACCTCATGGCGGACATTAAAGACTACCGTCGCCGATCCCGAAAGCCGCCTCTTCAGCGGTCCGTCGAGCTAATTGCCGTGACTATGCTGGAACGTATGTCAACCTGATCACGTCCTCGTCGATACGATCGCTCGCCACGAGGCGCAGTGGGGGCCGCGGCCCGGCGAAGAACGGCTTGCCGCCGCTGAGCACAACGGGATGGAGGTACAATCGATACTCGTCGACAAGGCCCAGGTCGGTCAGACCTCCGCTAACTCCGGTCCGGAAACTTCAATCTCCAGTGGGTTGCCGAATGCTGCGTTCAGGCGTTTCTCCCGACGCTCCGAGATGTCCGTTGCCTTGACACGACCGATCGCAGGTATTGATGGAGACTCATCAGCGAAAGAATACATACATGATCGTGAGCGCAATCACCAAGCACGCAAACATGAGAAAGCCAAAGCTGATCGCGTTCATAGTCTACATTTTCCCTTGCGACGGAGAATACAGCATCGGTCCGCTCTGTTTCCGCGCGAATGCCACCGTCCCACTGAGATGGCAAGGCTCCATCGCGTCACAACGTTTCGGCTTCTGCGCGTCCCGCGCAAGGCGGAAGGATCACTAACGTCCGGTGCTTCTGAGATCGGCTTCCGTCAGGACATAGAAGGTTTTGTTGCCGGGAATATACGCCTTCTGCGCCGCTTCCAGAATTGTAAAGCGGGCCGCGTCAAAAGCTGCCAGGCATTTCTCTTCGGCATCCATCGCCGGCACCACGTTCAACAGTGCTCGTACCTTGACTGAGAAGGGTATTTGGAAAGTTCCATCATACCCAATGAAGCGAATGCGCATCGCGGTTTCGTCATAACTTCGGCATCGATTGGGAAAGATCAGCGTCATAGCTAGCGTCCCGTCTGGGTCGGCTCAGAAAGCGTCACTTCGGCCCGTCTTGCTACCTTGCATCCTAGGGCGTTGCGGGCATTGAGATTAATCATCATGGTGGTGGCTTCCGCTCGTCGCAGTCCGGTCATGGCACGACCATCCAAGACAGCAGGGACTCCAGTGAATACGTGATAGATCGTCCATGACCCATCCATCTCCACCCGGCGGTCATAGTTGTGGTGGATGCTGTGCTGCGCCAGCGCGCCACCCTCATTTTCCCAGGCGCTGATATCCATGGCATCTCGGCTACTCTCGTTTATTTGGTCGCTCATGTGCATGGCAGTACTCCTCACCAGACGATCCAAGGCTCCTTCATTCGATCCTGGCCGCGAACCTTTGCCGCCTACAGCAGCCTGTTGCGTTCCACGAGTTCACGAATACGCCGAAGGGTGCCGTCACAGTCGGATTTCTTACGGCGCAAAAGCTCGGCATTTTCATTAGGTCGGACGCGGCCATCAGGCATAAGATCCGGTGTCGGGTATGGAATAGGCCGCTTCGGGCCGGAGGCTATTGTGATGTGTGTCATTGTTGCTGTCCTTCGTGAATGAACCGCCGTTCGGACAAAGCCGCTTCCTTCCAGACTGGCCTCACCCTCGCGCAGTAGAGTTTGCGCCCCAGATCGTCGTTGATGCTGACAATGTCGGGATCCTGCGGCATATCGAGCGTGTGGAAGAGCGATCTGGCCATCCCGATCGCCGCGTCAGCATCGATCACGTCGCAGGTCACGCGACCGAGAAGCGCGTGCGCGTTGTCCAGTTCCCGGAGTCGATAGAATTCGATGACGACGTTCATCTGAACCACCTGTCGATCATGACCGGCGCGCCAAGCGGCATCTCGACCTTGACTGGCGTCTTTGCCTGCTTCGGTTTCCCGGTTTCGCGGTTGTTGGCCATGAAAATCTCCCGTCAGCTCAATCCGGTTGCGACCGGCGGCGCGTCGACAAGTACGAGGGTGTTCTCGGTTGTCACACGCTCATGCCGCTCGCCATCATTGCGAATGCGGTATTGAGGCGAGTTGTCCCGTTCCGGCAGGGTCGCGGTGATGCGATAGACTCCCCCCGTCGTGTCTGACTGCCTGTTCTTGAAGTGGACCGACTGCCCTATGGCGAAACGATGCAGTGACATCTTCTTCTGTCCTTTGATTCCGCGCGTGCCAGATCTTGGCGCGAGCTTGGAGCATCATCGATCCTGCTCTTGATCCTGTTTGAGTGCGGCTTCCAATTCGGAGGAATCGATCTCGACCAATTGTGTCGTCATCTCGTTCGTCGAGACGGCTGGCAGGTGGATGAAGGTTGCGACGCGGCGATAGGCAAGCCATGACGCGTCGTCGATGAGATCCTCATCTTGATCGATGGCGTAGTCGCCTGCCGGCTGCATCTCGTCGATGCCCCTCAATGCGAAGGGCGCGAAGAAGTGGACGATGGATTGGGTCGTGCGTGTCGGCATGTTCTTGCCCTCGCGAACCAAAGACTGGATCTTACCCTGTCTTTTTCGCTGTTTTCGGACGGTCGAGATCGAGAGCTGTCGGCATATCCGGCTGGCCCTCGACGATCCGTTAGGCCAGTGCGCTCTAGCACGCTGAACGAAAACGTCCGTGTTGCCATCGCGATGGCAAATCCTTGCCACGCGTTCAAGCATCGTAAATCTGGATAGGGATTGGCGGGTCGAGAACCTCTGACGCCGCGAGAGGCCAATTCAGGCCAAATAGGCGATTAGGAACCGTATGAGACGATTACGGTTTATTCAAGGCGGGTCACGAAAGCCTAACCGGCGCGGCCAGTGTCGCTACGATGGCAGCTAGCAGAACCGCTCAGTGATGGACGTAGTGGGACTCAGCCCCAGTCTCAAGCCATGGCAGCCTCGGCCAGATTCCGCCTAACCCGGGCAACCGAAAACCCGCCTAATCCAACAACTTGGCAACGAGAACGGAAATTGGAAATGTCGGACAGTTTTAAGGTCGGCGACGTGGTCATCTTGAAGTCGGGTGGTCCGAAGATGACCGTCACTTCGGTGGAAGCTGGTTCAATCGCCACGATGACGTGTTCACTGAAGCGCAAGGGTCGTTTAAGAAAGAGACCCTCACCCTGGCGCATGGCACCGATTGATTTTGGCATCGTAATTTCGTTGCACGCTGTGAAGACGGCCGATGCTCCGCTGTTGCCTTCGGCATACTGCATGTTGTGCTCGGTGCCGTGAACCAGTGTCGCTGGCGGCCGGGGGAAATGTTTGCCTTCGTCTCGCCGTGGGCGTAATCTGTTTGGTCGGCAACTTGTAGCAAGGGCGTTGCCGCGTGAGGGTGGCCACAGTGCCCTAGCCCCGACCGAAGGGACGACGCCATGTCTTCCGCTTACCTGACGTCCGACGACATGACATTGATCGAACGACTGCTCCGAGAAATCCGTGAAGAAGGCCCGGAGCGCAACTTCGACAGAGAAACAGCGGCTGCCTGGTTTCTCATTCAACAGATCGAGAAAGGCAGCACCGGCGAGATCGTTCTACGCGAGAAGCTGGCAAAGCACGTCGACTTGCATAACGCATTGGACCCGGGAAAACAGTGAGTGGTCAGCGATGCCGACGGCACGGGACCGCGAGCGAGCCCAAACT
Organism: Mesorhizobium sp. KR1-2; assembly: GCF_040045035.1. Lineage (NCBI taxonomy): Bacteria > Pseudomonadati > Pseudomonadota > Alphaproteobacteria > Hyphomicrobiales > Phyllobacteriaceae > Mesorhizobium > Mesorhizobium sp. KR1-2. Next base: position 235,995 of record NZ_JBDZDS010000006.1, read on the forward strand.
AGGAACGACATCGCCTCGTGTAGCTGCCACGCTGCGCCGACTAATGACTGAACTGGCGCCGCCGTTTCGCATCGAACCAATTGAGCAGATGGACGATATCGACGGCTTCATCTGAAGATAGGGCGTTGAAGACCGATGTCCCAACCGCAGCCGGCTGCCCGGTAAAGATGTCGAACACCGTCCAGGTGCCATCGGCTTCTTTTCGGACATCATAGCGCTTTGAAGTCATGGGGAAATTCCAGTGCTGTCGGCACCTCTTTATTGTAGCACATTTTTGTCCCGCCGCCCCGTATGACGTCAGTCCAGCCTCTGGTGGCGAAACTGGCAAACTGATCTCGCTGGAGCGTCAAGGCCGACTGAACCGTCTTGCTTGGCAAATGGTTCGGAACCAAGGTCAAGATCGACGGAGCTACCTTCGTGCTCATGGGAGACCGGCATTAGAAGACAGAAACGGCCATGAAGGCCGGTGGCCGGACGATATTCGATCTCGCAATTTCAAGAGCGAACTGGACGAAAAACCATGTCTGCGAAAGAAATCAAATTCTCTGTCGACGCGCGCGATCGAATGCTTCGCGGGGTCGAGATCCTGAATAACGCCGTAAAGGTAACGCTGGGGCCGAAGGGCCGCAACGTCATCATCGACAAAGCCTTCGGTGCACCGCGCATCACAAAGGACGGGGCCACTGTGGCCAAGGAAATCGAGCTTCAAGACAAGTTCGAGAACATGGGCGCGCAAATGGTTCGCGAAGTCGCCTCAAAGACGAACGACCTCGCCGGAGATGGCACCACCACCGCCACTGTGCTTGCCGCGTCCATTCTCCGCGAAGGCATCAAATTCGTTGCCGCTGGGATGAATCCGATGGACCTCAAGCGAGGTATCGATCTTGCGGTGTCGGCTGTGGTCAAGGAGGTTCAGGCTCGCGCCAAGAAAGTCAAATCATCGGGCGAGATCGCTCAGGTCGGCACGATTGCCGCCAATGGCGACGTGAGCGTCGGCGAGATGATCGCCAAGGCTATGGACAAGGTTGGCAACGAGGGCGTCATTACGGTCGAGGAGGCCAGGACTGCCGAAACCGAGCTTGACGTCGTCGAAGGTATGCAGTTCGACCGCGGCTATCTTTCTCCCTACTTCGTTACCAACGCCGAGAAAATGCGCGTCGAGCTAGAGGACCCCTACATACTCATTTGCCAGAAGAAGCTCGACAATCTTCAGGCGATGCTGCCGATCCTCGAAGCTGTGGCTCAAAGCGGCAAGTCGCTGCTGATCATTTCCGAGGATGTCGAAGGCGAAGCGCTGGCGACCCTGATCGTCAACAAGCTGCGCGGCGGCCTCAAGGTCGCGGCCGTCAAGGCACCGGGTTTCGGCGATCGTCGCAAGGCTATACTGGAGGACGTTGCGATCCTGACCGCTGGCCAGGTCATCTCAGAGGATCTCGGCATCAAGCTCGAGAATGTCACGATCGATATGCTCGGTCGGGCAAAGCGCGTCCTCATCGATAAGGGCACGACTACAATCATCGACGGCTTCGGTGAAAAGGCTACCATCTTGGCTCGGGTGCGGCAGATCAAGGCGCAGATCGAGGAAACCACCTCTGATTACGACACGGACAAGCTGCAGGAACGCTTGGGGAAGTTAGCCGGGGGAGTAGCCGTAATTCGCGTTGGCGGCGCGACTGAGACTGAGGTCAAGGAAAAGAAAGACCGCATCGATGATGCGCTGAACGCGACTCGCGCTGCGGTGGAAGAAGGAATCGTCCCCGGCGGCGGCGTGGCCCTTCTCCGCGCCAAGGCCATTTTGACTGGGCTGACCGGAGCAAATGCCGAGGTGACTGCGGGTATTTCGATTGTGCTGCGGGCGCTGGAGGCGCCGATAAGGCAGATCGCCGAAAATGCCGGCGTCGAAGGTTCGATCGTCGTCGGAAAGCTCATGGACAGCAAGAATCGCAATCAAGGATTCGATGCGCAGACCGAGCGCTATGTCGACATGATCAAGACTGGCATTGTCGATCCCGCCAAAGTCGTGCGAACGGCTTTGCAGGATGCCGGCTCCATTGGCGCGCTTCTCATCACCGCCGAAGCCATGATCGCCGACGCAAGGAACGCAACTGTGGTCCCCAGAAACGGGAATATCGGCGGAATGAGTTACTAAAAACCGCTCCGTGGTGGCTCACGTATGTCAAAGGTTACGGCCAAAGAGGGCACCGTCTGCAGCTTCTTCGCCAGCGCAATACCGTACGCTGGATCGTGGGGAGACAGCGGTCTCTGCGGTGAAGATTTTGGAAGAGAAATTACGGACGTTCCCTTTGTTTCTCAAAATATTTCACATAAATTGATAATTATGTGATATGATTATTTTGCGGCTCGATAATCAAAACAAAGGAGACCGCCATGAAAATGCAAAACTATGTCCAAGAACATGCATTCGAATATCAGGATCTTTTCGTAAGGGTTTTGGTCGTTCTTGCTATAAGCTTCATCGTTTATTCCGTTCTCTTCGGACTAACGTGGTAGATTAGCTAATCGAAGAGAACTTCTGGCTGACGCTCAGTCCGGTTCATATACCATTGGAATACCAACGGAGGGCGTCATGCCTTCATACCTTACGTTCGCAAATATGAGCCTGATTGAGACGCTCCTTGCCGAGCTACGAGTCCCTGGCCTGCGACGAGATTTTGATCGAGAGACGCTGGCAACACGCGTTCTCATTCAACATATCGAACGGGGAAAGACGGATGAAATCGAACTGCGCGGCGTGCTGTCGCGACACCTGAGCCCAAACGGGAAGATCGCCCATTCATCTTCGCTTTGGCGGTTCTTCTGCGTCAGCGGATAAAGATCGAGTTTGAGATGTCGCGACGACACGGCCAGAATTATGCGCATTTTCGGGCATCGGCGCGCGAACGCCCAGCCACCGGTCAGGCACCGAAGGTGACCCCCTCCGGCCACCTCAACGACGGGTCAGTGCTTTGCGGTTAGGCTCTTAATTCCTCCTCAGCGACAACCCCCTCGTCTCGACAGGGTTTCGTTCGCCCGTCGATCTGACGCCATCCCATGTGCTGCCGACGTAAGGGCAGCTAGCGGCGCCCACCTCCCGATCGATGCTGGAGCCGTCCGCGCGGTATAGCTCGCCGACGTTTGAGCGGCCGATCAAAATGGCCTTGTGCTGACGATGATCGCAAAATCGACTATGGTTGGCATGGGTGCCAAGAAATCCTCAGGTCTGGGGGTAGAGCAGCCATGGTTCCTGTCCAAAATCCAGAGCCGGACATTCCCTTGTCGGCGGCTCACGACGCGGATCAGCCAGATCCGAATACGGTTTTGACTGAGCCCTCGGGTGCGACGGAAAGATTGCCGTCCCGTGCACTGACTATCTTTCTCGGGGGCCTGTTTGTATTGGCAGTTCTGGCGGCGACCTACGCGGCCAGCTCGATCGTGCTGCCCGTTGTGCTCGCCTTGGTGCTCAAGCTTCTCCTGCAACCCGCTGTTCGCGTTTTGGAACGCCTGTATATACCCACGCCAGTTGCAGCACTCTTGGCAATCGTGCTGATAATTGGAACGCTCGTGGGTTTCGTGGCGGTACTGTCAGGCCCCGCCGAGACCTGGGCACAGAAGTTACCGGAGGGCATACCTCGCCTCGAGACTCACCTGATGGTTCTGAGCGGTCCAATCAAAATGTTGCAAAGCGCCCTCCAGCAGGCCGAGCAAGTCGCCAACGGTCCCGAACAGAAGGGCGCCACCGTCGCGATACGCAAAGATCTTGGTCTGACCGGTGCGTTGTTCTCCGGGACGCGTGCCGTCCTCGATGGGCTGTTTACGACAGTTCTCGTACTCTATTTTCTGCTGGTGTCGGGCGATACGTTTCTTCGTCGTCTCGTGGAAGTCCTGCCGAAGTTCAGTGACAAGCGGCAGGCTGTCGAGATATCTCAGCAGATCGAAGGGGATGTATCCGCCTATTTGGTGACGATCACCGTCATGAACGCTGTGGTCGGGGTCGCAACTGCCAGCGCCATGTACTTTTGTGGTCTTGGGGATCCCTTGCTGTGGGGGGCCACGGCCTTCCTACTCAACTATGTCCCAATCTTGGGACCATTGTTTGGGACCGTCATTTTCCTCCTCGTCGGATTGCTGAGCTTCGACGGCTTGTGGTGGGCCTTGCTTCCGCCGGCCCTCTACTTCGGCATTCACCTGGTCGAGGGCGAAACGCTGACGCCCATGCTGCTTGCGCGACGCTTCACCTTGAACCCCGTCCTGGTAATCTTGTCACTGATATTCTGGTTCTGGATGTGGGGCGCGCCCGGCGCGATTTTGGCCGTTCCCATGCTGGCCATCCTGAAAATTATCTGTGATCGGCTGGGTCCGCTAAAGGCCTTGGGGCACTTTCTCGAAGGATAGCCGAGGAAGCCCTTCAAAGGAGATCAGATTCGGCACAGATGGCAATCAAGAGGAACAACCGCCCCACCATTCCCGTTGTATTGGAGTCCCTAGTTGACGGGAGGGCGCATTGAGCAAAGCGAGCCGAGCAAACGAGGTCCCACCTGAAGTACGGGCGGCCATTAGCGCCTTCCTGAATGATAGCCAGGAAGATGAGGGCCCCTTTGCGGTATCGAAAGCGATAGAGGCCGTGAGACGCGTCTTTCCCGAGCTGGAGCTATCTGACCGTGACCTGGCGGACGCGATCTCCAGCGAAGCCCTGACGGCTGGGCGCAATATTCATTATGACATCGGCGACGACAAGGCCGATTAGTCCCTTGCCGGACGCGCCATGCCGCCCCTGTCATCGCGCAACACGCTCCAACAATCGCTGGTGCTCGGGCTATCTCGAACTCAAATGCTTCGGGGGTGATGTAGACGTAGCTCACCGTAAGCGCCGTAATCTCGCCAACCCGGAGTCCTGCCAAGCGGGATAACTTCGGCGCTAGCCGGTTGCGTCCGGCATGCCGCGATTGCGCCACCGGCGTCCAATATTGACTCTGACGCATATGTGGAGCGTCCGGTTAGCAAAGTATTCGGCGCAACCTCGACCTACAGCTTGCCGTGGGTACGTCTGCTTTTGGGCGGTGGTGAAGGCGCCTTGAACGACCGACATCGGGCGCGAAGCCGTCACGTACAGCTTCCTCCGCCAGTTGGTGTGGCGGCACGCGCAGCACTGGGAGGCAGGTCGCGGTAGCGCCGCTGCCGAGGCCTATGTACCGCCGAGCTTCGGACAGGTTTTCGCGTTGTAGGCAAAATCCGCATATTGCCTACAACGCGTCGGCGTTCTCGAATCTTACAAATCGCCGTGCTGAGATAGGGCGATAGTAATGGACATTCCCTACCCGGCCCGCCTGAGCGGCGCGATGACTTCCGCAACCTCGCGTCGAGACAACAGGCTTCGTTCGGCAACGGCATTTGCAAGCCGCTCAACCTCCGCCTTGCGATTTTCGACGATCGCCACAGCGCGCTCCAGTTGCGCCACAAGAAGATCCTCGACGCGCCGCCGCAGGCTCAGATCCTCCCGCCGCAGCTTATCGAGCTCCTTCGACGTCATGACATCGCAGTAGTAGAGCGACCCCATCCCCAGGTTCGCGAGCATCAGCGTCGCCATGTCCGACGCTCGCTGAAGATCGGATCCCTCTATCCCGCCCGAGCCGTCGAAGATATCTCCGAGGATGATCTGCTCCGCGGCCATCCCGGCCAGCATCATCGCGATCTCGTCGAGATACGATTGGCGGCTTCGATTTCGTCTCACCTTCCGCCGCCATTGCACGTGGCCGACGCTGCCCTCACGATGACCTACCTCCCGGGCCACGGCGATCACCTCGATCTCAGCCACGGCAAGTTCGAGACCCACGACCGCATGCCCGGATTCATGGACGCAAGCCTCCCATCGCTCGGCGCCGTCGATGATCGCGACGGGCGGAACGAGAGCAAGCACATCGGAAACCTCGACCTGCCGGCCCTGCCGACGCGCGGTCCGGCGCGCGTCCCTCGCGACCTGGGCGAGAGCGGCACCAGAGTAGCCGCTGGTCGCCATCGCCGCCTCCTGAAGGCCTTCCACCGCGATTTGTCCGCCAAGATGCATGGCGAGCATCTGTGCACGTGCAGCTCCATCCGGAAGACCGATCACGACATGACGATCCAATCGGCCCGGTCTGCGCAATGCTGGATCGAGATGATCCGGAAAGTTCGAGGCCGCGACGACGATGACACCTTCGCGGCCGTCGGCACCGTCGAGCAGTTCCAGGAGAGCATTGACGACCTGCAGACAGTAAGAGGCGTTGTCCCCGCGGAATGCCCGGCGGTCGCCAATGGAATCGATCTCGTCGATGAACAGAACCGACGGAGCATTGTCGGCCGCATCCCGGAAGGACTTTCGCATTGCACCGAGCATATCACCCAAATGTCCCTTGGCCTGCCACTGCGCGCTGGATGTCCCCACGAACTTCGCGCGGCAGGATCGAGCCAGAGCCGAAGCGAAAAGTGTCTTGCCAGTACCGGGCGGCCCACTGAGAAGAAGCCCGGCATCGACATCGCGCCATGCGATCCTGCCAGCACGCCAGTCAGTGAGGTCGGCGACGAGGCTGGCCGCCCACAGCCTGGCCTCACCGTAGCCTTCGAGCTCCTCGACGCGGGGTTCCCATACAGAAGCCTGTGGAGCCGCGGATGCCGCCACGAGCTTCTCAACTACCATGTCGATCGGCCGCCCTTTTCGCAGTGCCCCAAACAACAGCTTCGGCGGATAACCGCAGAGCTGTTTGGCAACCTCACTGGCGATATCGATCTTCCACTCACTCTTCACAGCGGATGTGAGATGGATCGGCTTGACAGAGCCCACTTCGACAATGCGGTCCAGAGCAATTTCGACCTCAGGCGGGAGCTTCGCTCCATTCGCGATCAGGACGACAACAGCCCACCTGTGAGCCAGAACCGTTCTCGCGTCCTCGGAGTATGTCTCGCCTTTTCGCCCCAGTTCGATGGTAGTTACGGTGTAGTGGTTCAAGGCATCGGTCTGCCGCAGGACAGCCTTGGTTGCCTCCCGATAGGTTTCCATTTCCGCGTCTGGTGGCAGCATCAGACCAACAGCTCGGTCAATCCGTTGCGCCCGCAGGTAGAAACCGCATCGCCTTAATGCGTTCCTGATGGCGACGGCATAGGTAATTGTTTCGAGCGGGGCCTCCCGCTTGACAGTTTCCTTCTCCATGCCCGCCTCCTACTTGGCCGCCCGTCGGACGATCGAGTCCGGTCCGAGCAGAGCTTCGTCGAGGTCGATTTCGAGGATCCCCGTGAGGATCATGGCCACGATTGTGGGCATTGGCTTGCTTTCGCGAACGGACGAAAGGCACTCCGCGAGCGTCAACGTCCCCATCTCTTCCAAAGCAGCGAGAATCCGGATGCGGTCGCCCAGCGGCGCGTCACAGCCAGCGTAGCGAATGAGATCCTTCGCATTCTGGAGCCGGGGCCCTCTCCCGAACTCGGAGAGGGACACCGCCTGATAACGGTAGCCCTGTCGCTCGGCGACACCAGCGATCCAGGTGATGATCCTGGCATCTGCACGCCCGATATCTACAAGCAGCGCTTCGCTCTCGGTCTGGACAGCGAAATCGACGAAATGCTTGCGCGGCTTCCGGGCGCCGCTGTCGTTAGTGATCGGACGGGTGACGCTTCGCCAGGAAAGAACCGTGGGATCGAGATCGAGCAGACACGCGTAATCGCGCGCTTCCTGGGATCGATAGAGTGGTCGACCGACGCATTTCAGCGTCGCGAAAGGAAAGAAAGAGCGATAGTGCTGAAACTGGAAATCGCGGGCATCATCGCCTGCGGCATGAGCGGAGACAGTCTTCATGACGTTCCCTCCAACGAACAGCGATCTGGGCGGCTCCGGGTGCGGTCCCGGAATCCATCAGCGTATTCGGAAGGTGGGTGCGATGAAGTTGCTCATAGTCAGGAACATATACAGAACAAGGAGTGAGCGTCAACCAGCTCGACCGCGAATCTGCTGGCTGCTTTGTCGACCAACCTGGAGACTCTGCACGCTGCACAGCCGGTCAACTGCCTCAAAAGCCTGTTCCGGTCGAAAGAAAGGGGTTGTGTCCTAAGTCATCTTAAATTGTGACTTTATCCATATAGCGGCCTACGAAGCGTCAAGACGTCACAAATTATGGCCCGACCGCTCGTTCAATCCACTTGTCGCCGGCTAGCGTAGTCGCCGGAGAGACAGGCATGTTCGTCAGACATTTTAGTCGTCATCGTCTGGAAGTGGACCGGGGCGAGAGAAAAGTTGCTCGAGCGACTGCTTCTTCGGGACGAAGGTAATGTCATAGCTGCCATCGGTATCCAGGATCCTCTGGGCGCCTCGTGCTTTAGCTGCGTCCAGAACTTGACGGATGCGAGCCTCGGCTTCACGTCTCTGCCATTCCTTGTCACGCGTCATCTAAGACCTCTTTGGCCGACTTTCACACCAGCTTTCGCAGCTTACCGATCCGAACGGATCCTGCCTTCAAATTCGTCGATGAAAGGCTCCATACACACAGGATTTTCACGATGCCAAAAACTCTGCTCTTGATGGACACGGATATTGTCAGCCTCATGGGCCGCCGGAGACCGCCGGGTGGACTGCGCCCCTGGCTTCTGCGTGTTGGCATAGATCGTCTTGCACTTTGCTATCCAGTCATAACAGAACTGATGCGAGGAGCCCATCTCCAAGTGAAAGAGGATCCGGAGGGGGCGCCCCTCATCGCCGACTGGGTCAGCCAGATCCTGGCAATGAACTTCCCCTTTCCGCAGATGACGGCGAAAGTTGCGACCACCTACGCCGAGATGACATCAGTGCCGTGCCTGAGGCACATGTGGACCGTCCAGCGGGAGCAGAAGAGCAACCGCCTTGGGCATGACCTGATGATCGCGGCTGTCGCGATCACGCACCGGATACCAATCATCACAGCGAACGTCGAAGACTTCCTCCGTATCGATGAGCACTTCCCGCTTCCGGGTCTACACCATCCAATGAAGGCGCGATGGTTCGTGGATCCCGGCTTCGAGGTGCCGCTGCCATATTTCGATCCAAACGAGCCGGACCCGCACGAGAAGGCCCTGCCGAAGCTGGCGCAAGCTCCCATCCCCAATCTTCCGACATGACCGGTAATCCGCGAACGCTATCGATAAAATTTTATGGAATCCGTTTTCGTGACAGAAGGGAACAGCCTGCTAGACGACCTCGAAACAAGGAGACGGCGATGGCTGGGAAGCCGGGTGACGAACGGGGTGAAGACGCGGGAGCACTGACGAGGCGCATCCGTGCGTGCCGCAAATCCATCGCCAAGGCCCAGTTTGACATGATCTCGAATGTCGCTCGCATGCGCGCAATCATGAGCGACGACGATCTTCGCAGTTTCCTAGTCATCGAATGCGGCGTATCGCGCAAGGACCTGCAATCGATCTTCGCCTTCGATGAGGTTCTCGGGCCTTTCGAAGCTCTACTGCGCAAGCACTCAGTCCCGTTCCCGGTGGTGAAGGCGCTGATAGCAACGGATTCGAAGACCAGGCGAGCCGCTCTTGATACCCTCGCGGCCGGAAGTGACATTGATGTTTCGACAATTGCAACGCTGCGCCGCATGACCGTCCGCAGCAGGATCGGCGCGCGTGTCTTGGCCGAGCGGGCACGTCAGCGCGCGATGACCGCTGCCGCCTCGGCGCAGACATCGGTACGGGTCCAGACGCTCTCCGAGAATGTGGCGGCTCTTCTTCGTGACATCGATGACTTCGTGTATTGGTTCGTTCCGGAACCGTCGCACGATCCGGAGGATGACTACGTCGACCGATCCCCAAAGTGCAACTCCGCGGCCTTGGCCGTGAAAAAGCATGCCGCGGCCGTGCTACAGGAATTCCGAAGCATCTATGGAGAGGTCGAACTGCCGAAAGCAGGCCCCGGGTTCAAGGCCGGGACGCATCGGCAGAGGCTGGCGGCCGCCCAGGAATCCTTGAAGCGCTTCGCCGAGGGAAGATTTGCCTGGTATAGCGGCTTCAGTGGCTTCGGATTCGAGCCCGGCTATCTCTGGCGGACAGAACTTCAGGACGCGCTCGAGTACCTGCTGCCATGCGACCTCACTCCAGAGCCTGAACCCTTGGAAAAAAATGTCGGCACCGAGCCGCTGAAGTTCGTGGAAATCTGCGCGGGTGCCGGTGGCCAGGCAATTGGTCTGCTCGGTGCGGGCTTCAAGCCGGTCGCCCTCTACGACATGGATCTGAACGCCACCCGCACGCTGAGGCAAAACTGGAACTGGAACGTCCGCCGGAAGCGTCTGGAAAAGGTTTCGGACGACGAACTGCGGCGGTATCACGGCATCGATCTGCTGGCCGGAGGCGTCGAGTGCCGCGCCTTCTCGCGCGCAGGAAAGCAGCTTGGCCCGAAGGACAGCAGGAACCTGTTCGATGAGGCGGTCAGATACGTCGAGATCATCGAACCCCGCGCGTTTTTCTTCGAGAACGTCGAAGGATTCAAGGACAGCAAGTTCATCGAATACCGCGCGAGCGTGTACAGGCGGCTTGAAGAACTCGACTACTCCGTCGGCGAGCATGTCCTGAATGCCGAGGACTTCGGGCTAGCCCAGTCCCGCAGCAGGGTCGTGCTGGTCGGCATCCGCAAGAACGAACGTGGCCTATTCACTCCGCCGACGAGCTCTGCGGCTCGGACAACAATGGGCGAGGCCCTCGCGGATGTCCTGTTCCCTTATCGAGGCCAGGGAGACAGCGACTATGACAAGTGGGCAGAAACCTGGCTTGGGAGGCCATCCACGAACGAACCCTCCTACACAGTCTCATCGAATCTCTACAAGAACGACGGTATGACGAAGCAGCGTTGGAAAAAGATCGGCTTCGAAATCGACCCGAACCGGATCGGTGATGGGCCAGCTCCCCTTGGATCCATTAAGGATCCGAAGAGCCTGCCTTATCTGACGGTGGAAGTGGCCCGAGCGCTGCAAGGTTTCCCCAAGGCGTGGCGGTTCTCCGGCAAGCCGGATCGCCAGTTCTACCAGATCGGAAATGCATTCCCGCCTCAGATGTCGAAGGCGATTGGCCTTGCGATCGCACGCGCATTGGAAGCCCGGCAGCCGGGCTCGGTCGATGCGCCGCCGCTCGTTCCGTTCGACGAGTCCTTGATCGGCGTGCCACCGAAGAGAACGATCCGCCTGAACGCGATAACTGTTCAGTATGTAGACGATCTCGAAGAGACCTATGGGAAAAACTTCCCGGATCTCAAGCGCTTGAGAAGACAGGCAATCAAGGAACAGGGCGCCCACCAGCGGGAAATGAGGGAGATCCGCGAGTCCAGGACCGCTGGGCCCGAGACAGCTACCGTTCCTATCGGATTTTTAGATCCATCTGGCTCGTGAAATGGCGGCTGAGCGCGTCCTGGATCTCCCAGGACTCAGGCCGCTCCAGACGCTCGGCCAGTTTCCCATCGACATAGATCTCTCCGGCAACCTTCTTCTCGTTCCATGCGAAGCTGACCGACTGTTGTCCGGCAGCGTCCTCCACGGTCAGGGTCTGGAGATTTCCATCCGTCGAGAATTGGATCCCAGGGTCTTCCGCGCCGATCAGATCAATTAGGTCCGCATATGCCATTGCGGTTTCCGGCGACACGCGGTTTTCGACCTCGCCGTAGGGAATGACGCTACATTCCTTTATGTAGAGGCCGATCTGCTCGATGAACTTCGACATGTCGTCTCCGTGCAGGTACTCAAGCCGCTCGCTCTGCCTACAAATGAACCCCACCCATCCCGCATCGCCGAACGTAACCTCCTGGTGGATGTCCGCGGTCAACTGAACGTCTTCCCAAAGGGCCTGGTCCCTACCGGTCTCGGATTTGCCCGGAACATGAAGTTCGACGGGCAGCTTCCAGTCTCCCGGGCCCTTCCTCTTGAATACGAGGGTGAGGCTATCGCCGTCACGCTTGCCCCTCATGACGAGATTTCTATCCCTTAGTATATGCCCGTACCGTGCTTTCGCCTCGATCATGATATGCGTGTAGTAACCCATGGAATCCAACTCCTTGCCCAATGCGAGAAGGATTCAGGTCGGAGCGGCAAGTCACAAATCGGGTTGCATGGATTCGCTTTCCAAATATCCCAAATTGTTGACACAAGAACTTAAGAAGAACGTCGAAATATCTGATTTCACGTGATATTTTTCTATAGACTCTTCAGCAGAAGTGTGCCTTACTTTCTGCGCCCTTAGTCGCCGGAGGCACCGATGACGCAAATATCGATATCCGTGACAGGCCAGGCCTGAAGCCGAAGTCGGTAGGTGCCCTCGCGCACCCCGACGCCCCATGCTTCTGAACAGGGCTCGCAAAAAACTTCATTATTCTGAACAATACAGCCCTAGGCTGGCGGACAAGTTTTCGCTCGTCATTTAGGACCGGTCTTGTAGCTGGTGACCTTAGTGGAGCTCCACGATGTACGCAGTAGACAAAGCCATCCTCTTCCGCCTCCCGGCCGCGACCGCCGTCGCCATAGCCTGATCCGTCCCTGACATTTCCCATCTGATTTCACCCGGCATCCGCTGCCGGGAATGCACCCCCGTGTCCTGAAGAAAGTTTCCCTGATGCAGATGTCGACCGTATCCGCACGCGCCCCGCCCTGACCTGAGGACTGCCGCGCGTGCGGCCCCCAATGACTAGAAATGCCGCAACCTCGGACGTCCGGGGATCGACGGCGCACGTCCACATGTCACCAAGACGGAGACCGACATGAACACTGCAGCCAACCCCTCCAGCCTGCCCGGCCCCGCGCCCTTCACGAAGGGTGAAATCGAAATCCACCGCGACTTCGCACGGAAGTGCCTCCGTGCGAAGCAGTTCGAGGACCTTTCCTCTCGATATATGGCGATGAAGGCGGAATGCCATCGTCGCCGGCTGCGTGCGTGCAGCTTTCAGGAGTTCAGGAATGCAATCCGCCTCAGTCGCCTTGAAGCTGTCCGACGACGGAATCTGGTGAAAGCCTGGCCGTCTGCGACGGAGTATTATTTTGGCCCCCCCACCGCGAGCGCGCTCCTCCACGAGCACGGCAGCCTTTCTAGCCTCCGGCGCGGCCGGTGATCCAGGGAAACAGGACGAACATCATGGCCAAGACCATCGCACTGCGTACCCGCAAGCGGGGATCCGTTGATAAGAGCCTTCTTCAGTCGCTCCCCGCCGAATTGGAGGAGATCACCTTCGATCTCGAGCTCCTTCTGAAGGCGACAGGAATCTGGGGGGCGCTCTCGGACAGACATCGCCGCCACCTGAAGCGGCTGGCACCGAGCCTGGTCACCATCGCGGACGGAAAGACCCAGCGCATACGCGGCCGCGCCAGTAACTCCGTCGTCGCCAGGCGACGCTGAGACCACAGCCTCCCCATCCACACCAAGCATCATCGCCCCGGCGACACTGCGCTGGGGAAGGAGAACTGCGTCCAACGGAGACCAAAATGACTCGAGTACGACAGATCATCCGCTACATGAAGGAGCTGGAATCCGGCTACGATCGGACCTCCGCTGCGCTCCCCGCCGAAACCGTCTTTCTCAAGCCGGATCAGCCGCTCCTCTCGGGAAGGATGCGCCCTTTCGCGGTCGATCCCACCGATGACGGAGACTATTCGGACCTGGCAAGCGTGCCGTGGCTGTGGAAGCCGACGGAGGAACCGACACCTTCCCGCTGGTATCCGGCGCGCACGAAGGGGCACTCCCGCGGCACCATCACCAACCCCAAGACCAGGAAGGCGATCAGCTACGCCAGTACGTACGAGATGAACCTCGCGTACATGCTCTGCGCCACAAAACATGTGTCACTGGTCGAGGATCAGCCCGAGGCCATCATTGTCTCCCGGGATGACGGCGACCGGAAGCACACCGTGGATTACCGGGCGACGATGGCCGTCAGCGGCTACAAGGTCGTCGTCGCCGTCAGGCCCTCATGGCTCCTGGACAAGGACGACCTTCGACACACGGTCGAGCGCATCAACGGAGGATCCCTCAAAGGGTTCGCCGACGAGGCGATCATCATGACAGAGCGCGAAATCACCAATGATCGCGGCTGGAACTCCAAGAGCATTCTGCGCGCCCTGAAGGGCTCGGTCGGCGACGACAACGCACGGCTCGCAGACTACGCGGCGAAATTCCAGGGGATGGTGGCGATCCGGGCGCTCATCGACGTCTTCGATTGCGCGGCTGCCGCCTGGAACGCCGTCTGGTGCCTCGTCCACGACGAGATCCTTCTCCCGGCCCGGCCCGATCTCAAGCTCATCGACGCCCCGTACGTCCGCTTCAACCACAACGCACTCTGAAAGGACCAAACATGGAAACCAATCTGCATTCCGTTCTTGCGCTCCAGCACGGCGCTGTCCTGCCCGTCTTCCACCGCCTGCCGGAGAACGCCCGCGTCAGGGATCTCGGCATCGACTATTGCGTCCTGTACTGCGACCGGAACGGCGCCGCGCTTCAGCGCATGGACGAGACCGACGCCACAGTCACATTCAGCCAGGCCGAGATCGCCGAGCGGCTGAACCGTCCCGGCAACCCGATGACGGTCGAGAAGGACTACTACTCGACGACGAAGGCACGCGCCCGCCTCCGGGGAGCCGACAAGCTGAGTTCCCTCGGTCCGAGCGACCAAGAGGACGTCCTGCGGAAGGAGTTCTTCGTCCGGAAGTTCTTGGAACTTCAGGCCGACAACAGGGAGAGGCGGAGGCTTGCGCGCATGGACGGGCTGCCGCTGCCGCCTCCCGTGAGCCGATCCCGCGCCTCTCTTCTCAAGGTGATCCCGACCATTGCCGTCGCGTGGCGCGATTTGCAGATGAGAAGCGCAGCCAGTTCGACCTATAGGACGAAAGCCGCGCAGGGCTTCTTTGAACCCAAGCCGTCCACGGTCAAGAACTGGATTCAGAAGATGGAGGAGAACGAGTTCGATCCGGTCTTTCTGAAAAACCAGTACCGCTCGGAGCGCCCAGAATACTTCACGCCGGATGAGTTCGTTCACCTCAACAAGGCGATCGCGAGCGCGTGCTCCCAGACGGATCCCGATCTTGCAGAGATTCACCGCCAAATGGTCATTGCCATGGAAGCGGAGAACCGTCTGCGGGGATCGGACGACCAACTCCGAATCCCGTGCGAGAGCACACTGCGCAACCGATACCAGGATCTTCCGGAGATGCGGCGGGATCTGGGACGCGACGGCGAGAATTCGGCTAGGCGGAAGTGGCAGCCGGAGCACGGCGGCATCGATGTCGTTCGAGCGCTGGAACGCACCGAGTTCGACGACCATGAGACCGACCTTCAGAGCCTTCTGGCGAAGATCGGCGTTTGGAAGACGATGTCCAAGGCTGAGCGCGCGAAGGTGAAGCGGATCCGGCTCTGGATCTCGGGAGCGATTGATGTGGCGAGCAGAAGCTTCGTCGGCCTGCATGTCAGCGCCCAGGCGCCTTCGATGAAGTCGGCCATGACCATCCTGGAGATGGCGACACGCGACAAAACCGAGATGGCGCGCCGCCTCGGATGCAAGTCGCCGTGGATCCAGGGCGGCACCATGGAAGCCCTTGCTGTGGATAGCGCCGTCTACTTCGCCTTTCGTCCGTTCCGTGTCGCCGTAAATGACATGGGCACGGACCTCTTCCTGCCTCCGGCCGGAGAGGCCCCGTGGCGCGGCTTCATCGAACGCCTCTTCGGAACGTTCTCGCATCAGTTGTTCAACTACTTCGACGGCCGCACCTGGGGTTCGGTGGCGGCCAAGGGGGACTACGATTCCGAAGCGAACGCGGCCGCAGTCGCCGATCAGGTCGCCGAGTGCATCATCCGGTGGGCGGTGGACGGCTATCACAACGCTCCTCACACCGAGCTGAACGGTGCCACTCCGACGAACCGCTGGCTCGAACTCAGCCGTGACTACGGAGTGATGCCCGGCCCGTCGGGAGCGCTGCGCACCCACCTGTTCGGCACCTACATCAAGCGCGCCATCTCGAAGAAGGGCCTCCGCGTCGCTGGCCTACAGTTCCAGAGCAAGGAGTTGCAGAAAATCCGGCGCACGGTCGGCAAGACCCCCATCGTCGGCCGCGTGAACAACCACGACCTGGGAGCCGTCTCGGTCTGGACGGAGGAAGGCTGGGTCGAGGTACCTTGCGTACATCCGGAACTCCAGGGTGTGAGCATCTGGCAGTGGCTGGCTGCCACCGAACGACTGCGCCTATTCAACGCGGAGAACGCCAAGGCTTCCCGCGAGACGCTGATGGCGACTTTCGCCTGGCTCAAGCAGCAGGCCGAAATGGCGCGGCTGGAGGCCGGGCTCGTGAACCCTGTCCTGACCGACGAGGACTATCAGCGCTTCGAGCGGAAGATGGACCGCATGTTCGACCTCGTCGATAAGCCGTTCGAGGGAGAGATCCGGCCGGAAGGCGAGTGGCATCCGTCAAATGAGCTCTTCGCCGCCCTCAGCATCCAGCCTGTCGTCTACGCCAAGGCCAAGAAGTCCGCGAAGGCCATCCGGGAAGAGGCTGAGGCCGGAAGCCGCCCGCAGATCGGTCCCGCGCCGAAGCCGCAGCCGACACAGCAGAACGAGGCCCCTGAAGTCTCCGTCGTTCAGCGCATCAGCAATGACATCTTTGACAACGAGTAAGGAGTGGAATGATGACCCAGTTCAACCAGGAATTCGACACCAAGCGCAGCCGGGCCGCCATCGATCGCGTCCGTGGCCTAGTCGGTGAAAACCGTCTCGCCGTCGCCGACCGCTTGGCGAATCTATACAACGAGTACATCGCGCTCGACCGCGACAGACTGCTGCGGGACGCTTTGACGGCATCCGTCGCGAGCGTGACGACGCCCATCACGGGCAAGCCCGACAAGAGACGCATCGTTGCGGTATGCGGGCGTTCCGGCGCAGGAAAGACCACGGCCGTCGCAAAGCACATCGGAAGTCTCAATGCGATGCAGTCTTATGTCGATGAAGACGGCGTCGTGATTCATCCTGTGATCGTTGTGGATGGGCCCTCCCCCTGCACGCCGCGCCTCCTTGCCATCGCGGGTCTCGAGGCGCTCGGTCACACGCCGCCTGACAGGATCCGGGAAAATGAGGCCTGGCTGCTCTTCCGCCGCTTGCTGAAGGTCCACAAGGTGATGTGGGTCGTCATCGACGAAGCCCAGAACGCGATCGAGACCGCGTCTGTGCGAGAGGCGACTGTGATCGGAGACGCATTCAAATCTCTCACGCAGATGCGCGAATGGCCCGTGAGACTAATCCTGGTCGGAGTTCCGCCTCTCGCGAGCTTCCTTGCCCGCAAACAGCTCTACAATCGGCGAACCGTCGTTCCCTTCGACACGCTCGACGCCGACGGCAGCACCGACCTCATCCAGGACATCCTGGAGACGATCGTCATTCAGCATGCCGGGCTGGGGATCCAGATCGATCTGGAGGGAGACTTTCTGAAAAGGCTGATGCACGCATGCGATGCAGAATTCGGCTCCGTCGTCCAGATGATCCGAGCCGCGGTCGAGCTCGCGATCCTCGCTGGCAAGGACCACGTCACCCTCGACGACTTCGCCAAGACATACGCCTCGTTCTCCGGGTGCAGGCCGAGCAAGAACGTGTTCAAGGCCGACAATTGGGAGGAGCTCGAGCCTTCGACCGCGCTGCTTCGTGACGAGGACAGGGCCTGGGAGGAGGAGCGGTTCAAATCCAAGGGCAAGAACGCAACCAAATACGGAGTACGCCCCCAGTGAACAGGCTCGCGGAACTGCTTCCCTTCAACGCTGGCGAGACGATTGCCAGCTACTGCTCCCGCCTCGCAGCCGCGTGCGGCTATCGGCATGCACGCTCCTTCGGCTTCGACCTCGGTTTTCGCTTCCAGGGCCTAGCCGTTGGGGACGAGCCGGAGGTGGAGAAGTTCGCTTCCATCCTCGATGTACCCAGATCGTCGCTGTCTCCGGGCGTGGTCGCAACGGACGACCGCATGAACATCCTCGCATGTGAGAAGCTAACCCGTGCTCACATGGAGCGGCAGCGGCTCCGGTTCTGCCCGTTCTGCGTTCAGGATGACGAACGGGACAAGGGCGGGCGACGCGGCTTCCGCTCGTACGGTCGACTGTCATGGCTGGTGAAACCAATTCGGGCCTGCAGGCATCACGGCGCGCGACTGATCACCTCGGACCGCACGATGCACCCGATGTTTATCCATGATTTCGCAGCCAATCTGGCGGCGGAAGCGGATAGTTTCGACAACCTGCTGGCGGCGGCCGTACCGATGGAGCCCGATACACTTCAGCGTTATGTCGAGGCACGTCTTGGGGGCGCAGAGACCGGATCCACCTGGCTCGACACCATACCGCTTTATGTTGCGGTCCGCCTGTGCGAGACCGTCGGCGCATCGGAAAGGCATGGCATCCGGTTCCAGAGCGGCGCGCTGGATGAGCGCGAACGGTCGGCCTGTGCGGGTGCCGGGTTTGATCTGCTTCGCGATGGCGAGAATGACTTTCGTGACTGGCTCCAAAGCCGCCTCGTCCGGTTTCCGAGCAGTAAGGGCGATATGGGCGGTCGAGCACTTTTCGGCCGTCTGTATGAATGGCTTGCCCATGAGACATCGGATGAGGCTTTCGATCCTGTTCGCGACATCATGCGTGACGTGGCACTGAGCAACCTTCCGCTTGGTCCCGGTGACGATTTCTTCGGCCCCGTCACCGAGCGGAGACTTCATTCCGTGCAGTCGGCCTCGAAGGAATTCGGCGTGCATCCGAAGCGCCTTCGCAAGCTTTTGTCGAATAGCGGCCTGGTATCCGCGGAGGACAGTGCAAAAACCTTCGAGCGGATTCTTCTCGACGCGGCGACGATGGAGAGGTTTGCTGTCGAGGCTGGAAGCAGTCTCGACGTTCCCGAGGCGAAGGCATATCTCGGAGCCGGGCGGGTGCAGTTCGAGCAACTCGTGAAACATGGGTTCATCAAGCCGCATGGGGGAAACCGCTCCGCGAGTGACAAGGCAGTCGATCGAAGGTTCTCGCCGATCGACCTCGGTGAGTTTCTCGGCCGATTGCGTTCGGCAGTTACGGGCTCCGATGATAGCGGCCTGAGCAGCCTGCAAGAGGTCGTCCGGAAAGCTGGATGCACATTTGCGGAAGTTATCGGATTGATCCTTGGGGGCGAACTCCGAACGGTTGCCCTGTTCGCGGATTGCGTGGGCATTGCTGCAATCCGGCTTGACGTTGACGAAGTCAAAGAGAGAACCGCCGGTGAGGACCATAGGTGTGTCACATTGCGTCGACTGGAGAGACTGATTCCGGCATCGAACCGGATCATCAAGGCGCTTGTCGATGGCGGTCATATGCCGACAGTTCAGAGGCGAAATCCGGTCAAACGGAACATGCAGACCGTAGTCGAACCCGGTGCCTTCATTGCTTTCATGGAGGAGTTCGTGTCGCTGGGAAGTCTGGCAACGGGATGCGGAACCAGAACGTGGAGCTTGAAGCGCGAACTCGACGACGCAGGGATATCACCCGTGTTTATCGCAGCGGACATGCCGTTCTATCGACGCTCGGAGATCCTAGCCTACATGTTCTCTGAGTAGTTGTTCGCACTTGCGAGCCGGGTCTCTGACCCGGCTTTTCTTTTGGCCTGCTCCGATGGCCAGTTTTGACTTACGGATTGGCCATTCCTGGCTGCGTTTGAAGGATTCAGTCTCAGAAAAACAATGACTTACGTGTGAGTTGGCCAGCACTTGCTTGGTTTTCTCAGGTCAGCCTTCCGGCGACTTTAGTTGAATCCAAGGCCCGGGCGCGTCCCTCGCGCCCGGGCCTTGCTTTCCAGAGTTCTTGATCGCGGAGGCCTAGGTCCTATGAAGCCAACGGCCCGCATTGTCGTTCCCCGGCGGATTTTTCTCGACACCTGCGCGTTCCAGGTACTCGCGGACTGCGGCGGCTTCATCTTCGACGCAGATGAGTTCCCGCTTCCGTCTGATTTCCGACCGGGCAAGTGCCCTCAAGTCGTATCGCGACCGGACGCCCGGGAAGTACTCGAGCCCCTCAGGTGGATATTCCGGTTCGACGAACGGGCGCACTTCGACTGGATAGTGTCCCGCAAGTTGCTTGAGGAAGTCGACGCTGGCGGCGACAGGTATCGATCATCTTACGTCAGAGACATCGCAGATCATTCCTGGGCTTGTCTGAGCGACAATCCACCCACTGAGTACGCTGACGAAGTAGCCGCGTATATCGCAAGCCCGAAGTGCGGGTTCGTGAGCCAGAAGGACAAAGCGCTTCTGGTCGAGGCTGCCGCCGCCGGCTGCGACACCTTCCTGACGATTGAACACCGGCTGCCTAAAGTCGCCAACAGCTTGCTGAAGCAGGTGCCGCTCTTAATCGCGACCCCCCTATGGGCGATCCTTAAACCGCACGTTAGAGGCCTCTGAGGGTCGGGGGATCAAAGGACGCGGTGTGCCCAGCACAAGCCGATCAAGACGCTGTCTAAAGTTGCTAGCCGCTGGGTGCAGGTGTGATAGCGACGGCCTCACGCCCCTCGCCCAGTCACCAGCGAGGTCAGCTTTTTCACCCGCGTGGAAAAGCGGTGGCGGGCTTGTTCCTTGTCGGCGACTTCCTGCGTGGTCACCCAGTTGAGCTGGATGGCGCGGCGGCGGCCTGCGAACGGCTTGTGGCCATGCCAGGACGAATCCGACCGCAGGAAGATCAGCATGTTGCCCTCGATGGGCGGGATTTCCGCGGCATAGTCCTCGAGGTCTGTGCCGTTCCTCAGCAGCCGCAGCCGGCCGCCATCCGGGTCCCACGCCTCGTTCAGGTAGAGCAGCACGGTCACGATCTTGGTCTTGCTGTCGGTATGGATGCCGCCGTCCTTCTGACGGGTATAGCCGCGCACGGTGTACATGGTGGGCTTGCCCGTAAGGTCGATCCCGAACTTCCGCTCGACCGCGGAGCGGAAGCGGTCTCCGAGCAACTCGTCCATAACGGACTTGAAAGCGCCCTTGATTGCCAGCTCGCTCGGGGGATGAGAACCCGGCCCCGGAACGGCGGGAAAGTCCGCAATCACCTCCGAGAGCCGTTGGGCCTGCACGAATTTAGGTATGACGACGTGAGGAAACGGGTCGGTGTTTACCGGAGTGGCTTCAAGGGCAGGCAAGTCGAGATACGTCATGCGGGCATCTCCAATATTGGCCTATGCCTAACCTTGGGATGCGAAAAGACTTTTGTCCATTGTATTTGACGAACATTTCCCGTGATGCATGCTTCTGTCGCGGTTTGGAGACACTCCGTCGAACGGCGAGATCTTTCTCGTGCAGCATGACGGTAAAATCATGCTGGATGAAGGCAACACGTGAATGTCCGAAGGTCGGATATTAGGATGAAGGTTCCTGCTTTGAGTAAAGCTAGACGATGCTTGATCAGAAATAACGGCAACCAGGCATTTTTCGAGTTGCGGCGGCAGAACTCTACGCAGCCATCACCGCCACCGCCACGACCAGATACCTCGCCGTCTTGGCCACGGTCACCATCACGACGAAACTCCATAACGGTTCGCGCAGCACGCCCGCCACGAACGTCAGCGGGTCCCCGATGACGGGCATCCAGCTGAGCAGCAGCGACCAGCGCCCGTAGCGCTTGTACCAGCCGGTGGCGCGGTCGAGCATCCTTGGGCTTACCGGAAACCAGCGCTTGTCGCGATACACTTCCACGCGCCGGCCGATCAGCCAGTTCACCGTCGAGCCCAGAATGTTGCCCGCGCTTGCAACCAGCACCAGTGCGGCCGGCGAATAGTCGCCCATGACAATCAGGCCGGCGAGCGCGGCCTCCGATTGCGCGGGCAAGAGCGTCGCCGCCACGAAGGCGACCGCAAACAGTCCGGCATAGACGGCGAGATCACCCATCGCGGCGGTATTCCAGCATGACGTTGCCAGCGTGCCCTTTCGCTCCAGATTCCCTCAAAAGGCTTGCCCGGAGGTTTCGTTGGAAGAGGACCGCAAGGCGGTGATGGCGCAGGTCACCGGGCGCGTGCAAGGCGTATGCTTCCGCGCCTGGACGCTGCGCGAGGCGCAGGGACTGGGACTGACCGGCTGGGTCCGCAACGAGCCGGACGGGTCCGTCAGCGCGCTACTCGTGGGACCGGAGGGCGCGGTCGTCGCCATGCTCGGCCGGCTGTGGAAGGGACCGCCCGGCGCGCTGGTTCGCAAGGTCGAGTTCGAGGATGTCGACCCCAAGGCGGAGGCGACGCCTTTCCGCTTCACCATCGCAGGGTAAATGCAGACGATGCCGGCGGCGGGCGCGTGGCCGTATGGCCCGCACGCCAGCCGCGGACGAGGATTTACCCGGGAGTTGCCAGGATAGTCGTCAGCCCTGCAGATATCGGCCTTCCAGGCCGGTCGCCACGACCGAAACCTTGAACTTGCCTTCGAGATTGCGGTCGAAGATAGAGCCGACGATGATGTTGGCGTCGTCATCGACCTCCTCGCGGATGCGGGTTGCCGCCTCGTCCACCTCGAACAGCGTCATGTCCATGCCGCCGGAGATCGAGACCAGCACGCCCTTGGCGCCGCGCATGGATTCCTCGTCCAGCAGCGGGTTGGCGATGGCAGCTTCGGCAGCCGCCCTGGCACGCCCCTCGCCCGAGGCTTCGCCGGTTCCCATCATGGCGCGGCCCATGTCCTTCATCACCGTCTTCACGTCGGCGAAGTCGAGATTGATCAGGCCTTCCTTCACGATGAGATCGGTGATGCAGGAAACGCCGGCATAGAGCACGCGGTCGGCCGTAACGAAGGCGTCCGCCAACGTCGTCTTGGCGCTCGCCACACGGAACAGGTTCTGGTTGGGGATGACGATGACGGTGTCCGCGCACTGGCGCAGAAGCTCGATGCCGCGCTCGGCAACCTGCATGCGCCGCCGGCCTTCGAAGTCGAACGGTTTTGTCACGACGGCAACCGTCAGCATGCCGGCCTCGCGCGCCGCGCGCGCCACCACGGGCGCAGCACCCGTGCCGGTTCCGCCGCCCATGCCGGCCGTGACGAAGCACATATGCGTGCCCGACAGGTGATCCATGATCTCGTCGATCGATTCCTCGGCCGCCGCGCAGCCGATCTCCGGCAGCGAGCCGGCGCCTAGGCCTTCGGTGACGTGAGCGCCGAGTTGGATCAGACGCGGCGCCTTCGACATGGTCAGCGCCTGCGCGTCGGTATTGGCGACGATGAATTCCGTGCCCTGCAGACCTTCCGAGATCATGTTGTTGACGGCATTTCCGCCCCCGCCGCCGACGCCGATAACGGTCAGGCGCGGCCTCATTTCGGAGATTTCGGTTTTCTTGGGCGTGGTCATCGCTACGTAGTCATCCCTGGCTATGGCGACAGCCCTGGACAGCCAAGCCGCCTCCGGCCATTCGAAGAAGGCCGTGAAACGAAGCGCTCAGCCGGAGAATCAGGCCATCGAATCGGTGGCCCAAGGGATCAGAGTGCGTACCGCGTAGCAAGTGCGCGCGATCCTCAATCCACTCACGACCATGCAACAATTGACGGCTTTACCGCCCCGGCAGTGGCCTACGACAAAGGGCCCGGCTTCCAACCGGGCCCTTCGGCATCGCGGCAAGGACCGCCTCAGTTGCTGATACTGCCGTGTGGGATGCCGTACATCAGCCGTTCGAAGCCGTCGCCCGAGACATGCACGAGCGTGCGATGGTCGCCGCCTTCGAAATAGATGTCGCCGTGGCGTTCCAGCTTGTCATCGACCAGGCAAGCGATCCGATAGGGAGCGCCGAAGATCGGCACCGCACCGGTCTCGCAGTCGGGGAACAGCATGCTGGCTTCTTCCTCGGTGGCGAGTTCCACATTCTCGCCCACGAGCTTGCGAACGTTGTCGAGGTTCACATGGCTCGAGGCCGGGACCACGGCCAGCAGATAGCTGCCGTTCCATCTCAGTACCACGCCCTTGGCGAGCGCGCCGCCTGGCACATGGCTCGCGTGGGCGGTCATCGCCGACGAGCCGGTCTTGCCATGCCGCGCCACGTCATAGGCGACATGGTTGTCTTCCAGATATTCCTGCATCGTCAGCGCAATGCCCATGTCCGTCTCCTTTCGCGTCTGCCGCGACCGGCGCGAAGAACGGACGGCGAGGAAACTTTCGAACAGCGAGCCGTGGCAGAAATCCGTTCCGCACCCGCGGGCCGGCACCTCGCCAGGCCGCCGGCTGGTCGCATGGCCTGTCCTCAGGGCAGGCCGATCAATTCCTGAAGATACACCCCTGTGCGATTTCCGACCAGATGAATGAAGCCCGCGGCTACTGGGGAGCGATAGCCAGGGATGCGGTCACGGCCACTTCATGCAGCCGGGCGCGCTCATCAAGAAATCGTGACGGGGTGAGGTCGCGCGCCGCCATCTCGAGGCTTCATTTTCGATGCGCAAAAGTCCATCTTCGCCGGCCGCTGCCGGGCCGCCCCGGCCGGCCATTGCAGACAACGATGTTTTGAGCCCCGCATGAACAAGAGAGCCAAGGACAAAGCGGCCCCAACGGACTGCGACGACGCCTACCCCTACAAGCCCTTTCTGGAGGCCATGCGGCCTTTGACCGGCAAGTGGAAGATCGAGATCATGTGGGCGCTGGCCCAGCGCACCCATCGCTTCGGCGAACTGCGCCGGGCACTGCCCGGCATCACCCAGCACATGCTGACGGTGCAGTTGCGAGAACTGGAAGCGGACGGGCTGGTCAAGCGCACCGCCTATGACGAAAACCCGCCGCGCGTGGAGTATGAGATCACAGAGGCGGCTTACGGCCTGCGGCCGGTGTTCCAGGCCTTCATCGCCTGGTCGAAGCAGTACGGACCGATCTCGCACAAGCTCAAGGCCGAGCTGGAAAAGAAAGGGGCAGGCGATCCCCTGCCCCTGGCACCGTAATCAGTTTCTAGCCGCCGAACTTGCCTGTGCGCGGAAAACCCTTGGGCACCATGCGGCCGGCGGCGGCACGGTTGCCGATCCACTCGATCAGTTCCTCGCGGCTGCGCACGAAGGTACGCTCGGCAGAATCCTGCCAGGTCAGCCCGTCGGCCATGGCGAACAGCTTGATGTCGAGCACGCCGCCGTCCTTGTAGCGCTGCAGGCGCACGCCCTTGCCACGCGTCATTTCCGGAATTTCGGAAAGCGGGAAGACCAGCAGCTTGCGGTTATCGCCGACGATCGCGACATGGTCGCCCTTCACAGGCAGGCAAAGCTTGGCCTCGTCCGGCAGCTTGACGTTCATCACCTGCTTGCCTTTGCGGGTGTTGGCAACGACGTCCTGCTCCGGCACCACGAAACCGTTGCCGTCGCTCGAGACCAGCAGCAGCTTGCGCGCCGGGTCATGCACGAAGGCGGTGACGATGTCCTGATCGTTCTCCATATCGACGATGATGCGGATCGGCTCGCCATGACCGCGGCCGCCCGGCAGCCTGTCGGCGCCGATTGTGTAGAACTTGCCTCCCGTGGTGAAGACCAGGATCTTGTCGGTGGTCTGCGCATGGAAGGCGAGCTTCAGCCCATCGCCTTCCTTGAAGCTGAACAGCGAATGGTCGTTGAGGTGGCCCTT
Organism: Mesorhizobium sp. KR1-2; assembly: GCF_040045035.1. Classification (NCBI taxonomy): domain Bacteria; kingdom Pseudomonadati; phylum Pseudomonadota; class Alphaproteobacteria; order Hyphomicrobiales; family Phyllobacteriaceae; genus Mesorhizobium; species Mesorhizobium sp. KR1-2. Next base: position 261,531 of record NZ_JBDZDS010000006.1, read on the forward strand.
CATCGCCCGCAGCCAGCCCTTCTCGGAGATGACGACGGTGACCGGCTCCTTCTCGATCATGGCGTTCTGGATGTCACTCAGATCGTGATCGGGGGCGTCGGCGAAGGTGGTGCGGCGCTTGCCGACGTCCGGGCTTTCCTCGGGGCCGAAATCGCGGCGTACCTTGTGGACCTGCCAGGCGATCGTCTTCCACTGCTTCTCGTCGGAAGCCAGCAGGCGCTCGATCTCGTCCTTCTCGGAACTGAGCGCGTCGTGCTCCTTGCGGATCTCGAGCTCTTCCAGCTTGCGCAATGCGCGCAGCCGCATGTTGAGGATCGCCTCGGCCTGCGTGTCGGTGAGCGCCCAGCGGGCCATCATCACCTGCTTGGGCTCATCCTCCTCACGGATGATGCGGATCACCTCGTCGAGGTTGAGATAGGCGATGAGGTAGCCGGCGAGGATTTCGAGCCGGCGCTCGATCTCGGCCAGCCTGTGCTTGGAGCGGCGGACCAGAACCTCCTTGCGGTGCTCCAGCCACTCCTGCAGCACGGATTTCAGCGACAGGACGTTGGGCACCTTGCCGCGCGACAGCACGTTCATGTTGAGCGGGAAGCGGCTTTCGAGCTCGGTGAGCTTGAACAGCGATTCCATCAGCAGGCCCGGATCGACGGTGCGGCTCTTGGGCACCAGCACGAGGCGGATGTCTTCGGCGCTCTCGTCGCGGATGTCTTCGAGCAGCGGCAGCTTGCGGGCCACGAGAAGCTCGGCGATCTTCTCGATCAGGCGTGCCTTCTGAACCTGATAGGGAATCTCGGTGACGACGATGTTCCAGGTGCCGCGGCCCTGGTCCTCGACCGAATAGCGGGCGCGGACGCGGAATGAGCCCCTGCCCGTCTCATAGGCCTCGAGGATCGAGGCGCGGCTGTCGATGATGATGCCGCCGGTCGGGAAGTCCGGCCCCTGCACCAGCCCGTCGCTCGGCTCCTTGCTGACGAGATCGTCGACAGTGGCGTCGGGATGCTCGATCAGATGCAGCGCGGCGGTGCAGAGCTCGGCGGCATTGTGTGGCGGAATGGAGGTTGCCATGCCGACCGCGATGCCCGAGGAACCGTTGGCGAGCAGGTTCGGGAAGGCGCCGGGCAGAACCACCGGCTCCTCGTCTTCCTCGTTGTAGGTCGGCCGGTAGTCGACCGCGTCCTCGGTGATGCCCTCCAGCAGCGCCACCGACACCTCGGTCATACGCGCTTCGGTGTAGCGCATGGCGGCCGCGTTATCGCCGTCGATGTTGCCGAAGTTGCCCTGCCCGTCGACCAGCGGATAGCGGACGGCGAAGTCCTGCGCCAAACGCACCAGCGCGTCGTAGATCGACTGGTCGCCATGGGGATGGAACTTACCCATCACCTCGCCGACGATGCGGGCGCACTTGGCAAAGCCCTGGTCGGGGTTGAGGCGCAGAAGCCGCATGGCGTGCATGATGCGCCGGTGCACGGGTTTGAGCCCGTCGCGCACGTCCGGCAGCGCGCGGTGCATGATGGTCGACAGCGCATAGGCAAGATAGCGCTCTTCCAGCGCCTTCTTCAGATCGACCGGTTCAATGTGATCGCCATCGCCGGAACCCGGCGGCAAGAGCCCTTTTCCCATGATTTTCGGTTATCCGACCGGCCGATTCGCGACAAGAGGGCGAATTGTAGCAAAAGTGTAAGATTAATCACGAAATCTGGAGCAGCCAGGACCTTGCGCCGCCATCTTCCGATTGCCTTTTGAGCGCTTTTTTGAGCATGCTGAGCGCGAACTGTCCTATCCCGGTCTCCGACTTTTCCATGGCAGGGAACAGTAGTGCATTTTCCGATCTCAAGGATCATATGATGACGATATTCCGTCCGACTTTGCGCAAGCTTGCCTTTTCGACGTTTCTATTTGCCCTCCCCATCCATGGTGCTTATGCGCAGGACGCCACCGAGGTTGCCAGCCGCCTCAAGGAACTTCTGGCTGCGCAAAGCATGGACGTCAGCTGGAAGTCCGTCAGCGGCGACGCCTCCGAGATGGTTCTTGACGGCGTGAGCTTCGGCGTTCCCGGCGAGAAGGATCGCATTCCGGTCGGCAAAGTGACCCTGGAAGGCGTCACCGAAGCCGACGGCGGCTACAAGATCGAGACGATCAGCACCGAGCCGTATCACTTCGACGAAGACAAGGCTTCGGTCGACGTCAGCGCGCTGGTGCTGTCCGGGGTCGTTCTGCCGTCGCCGAAGTCGACCGACCCTCTCGCCTCCATGATGATGTATGAAGGCGCAGAGCTCGCCAACATCGACGTCAAGATGGACGACAAGGACGTGCTCTCGCTCTCCAACCTGTCGGTCGAGGTCACTCCCCCGAAGGACGGCAAAGCGTTGGAGTTCACCGGTTCCGTGGAGAAATTCTCCTCCGACCTGACGGCGATCGACGACCGGGACACCCGGCAGGTGATCGACAAACTCGGCTACCACCAGATCAATGGCAGCATCGAGATGGCCGGTTCGTGGAACCCCGCCGATGGCCGGCTGGCGCTGTCGCAATATGACGTTTCGGTCGAGGACGCCGGCACCTTCGGTATGAGCTTCGATCTCGGCGGCTATACGCTCGCCTTCCTGAAGTCGCTTCAGGACGTGCAGAAGAAGATCGCCGAGCTGCCCGATGACGCCGACAGCACCGCACAGGGCCTCGCCATGCTGGGGCTGATGCAGCAGCTGACCTTCAAGGGCGCCAGCGTCCGCTACGACGACGACTCGCTGGTGGGCAAGGTGCTGGACTACGTCGCCGAGCAGCAAGGCATGAAGCCCGCCGACATCGCCAACCAGGCCAAGGCTATCCTGCCCTTCCTGACCGCGCAGCTCAACAACCCTGAGCTTTCCGGCCAGATCACCGCCGCGGTCAACAAGTTCCTCGACGACCCGCAGAGCATCGAGATCAAGGCAGCACCGCCCTCGCCGGTGCCATTCGCGCTTCTCGCGGCAGGCGCCATGTCGGCTCCGCTGGACCTGCCCAAGACGCTGGGCGTCACCGTGACGGCGAACGAGGACTGAGCGGCCACACAGGCTAAAACGAAAAAGCCCGGCATTGCTGCCGGGCTTTTTTGTTGGGCGAGACTACCGTCTGGCGGCGCCTCAGACTTCTTCCTTCTTCGGCAGCACCACGCGCAGCGAAAGCTCGCGGAGCTGTGCCGGGGTGGCCTCGGAAGGCGCATTCATCAGCAGATCCTGCGCCTGCTGGTTCATCGGGAACAGCGTCACCTCGCGCAGGTTCTTGGCGCCGACGAGCAGCATGATCACGCGGTCGATGCCGGCGGCCATGCCGCCATGCGGCGGTGCGCCATACTGGAACGCACGGTAGAGGCCGCCGAAATGCTCCTCGACCTCCTCGCGCGACTTCCCGGTCAGCTCGAACGCCTTGACCATCAGTTCCGGAAGCTGGTTGCGGATCGAGCCCGAAGCGATCTCGAAGCCGTTGCAGACCAGATCGTACTGATAGGCCTTGATGGAGAGCGGATCCTGGCTGTTCAGCGCCTCCAGGCCGCCCTGCGGCATGGAGAACGGATTGTGGGCGAAGTCGATCTTCTCTTCCTCGTCCAGCCACTCGTAGAACGGGAAGTCGACGATCCAGCAAAGCTCGAAGCGATCGCGGTCGACGAGGTTCAGTTCCTCGCCGGCGCGGGCGCGCGCTTCGCCTGCGAACTTGTAGAACTTGGCCGGCTCGCCCGCGACGAAGAAGCAGGCGTCACCGTCCTCGAGACCGAGCTGGGTACGGATCGCCTCGGTGCGCTCCTCGCCGATATTCTTGGCGATGGGGCCTGCGCCTTCGAGCTTGTCGCCTTCCTTGCGCCAGAAGATATAGCCGAGGCCGGGCTGGCCCTGGCTCTGCGCCCAGGAGTTCATGCGGTCGCAGAAGGCGCGCGAGCCGCCGGTCTTGGCCGGGACCGCCCAGACCTCGACCTTCGGGTTCGCGGCGATCATGCCGGCGAACACCTTGAAGCCCGAACCGGCGAAATGCTCGGTGACTTCCTGGATCTCGATCGGGTTGCGCAGGTCCGGCTTGTCGGTGCCATAGGTGCGCAGCGCCGTGTCGTAGGGAATGCGGCGGAACTGTTGGGTGACCGGCTTGCCCTCGGCAAACTGCTCGAACACGCCGCGCATGACCGGCTCCATCGTGTTCCAGACGTCTTCCTGGGTCACGAAGCTCATTTCGAGATCGAGCTGGTAGAATTCGCCCGGCAAACGGTCGGCGCGCGGGTCTTCGTCGCGGAAGCAGGGCGCGATCTGGAAGTAGCGGTCGAAACCGGCGACCATTAGCAGCTGCTTGTACTGCTGCGGCGCCTGCGGCAGCGCGAAGAACTTGCCAGGATGAATGCGGCTCGGCACCAGGAAGTCGCGCGCGCCTTCGGGCGACGAGGCGGTCAGGATCGGCGTCGAATATTCGGCAAAGCCGATCTCGGTCATGCGCCGGCGCATGTCGGCGATGATCTTGGTGCGGGCGACGATGTTCCTGTGCAGCGTCTCGCGGCGCAGGTCGAGGAAACGGTACTTCAGGCGGATGTCTTCCGGATAGTCCGGCTCGCCGAAGACCGGCAGCGGCAGTTCCTTCGCGGCCGACAGCACTTCCATGTCCTTGGCGAAGATTTCGATCTCGCCGGTGGCGAGGTTCGGATTGGTCGTCTCGGCAGTGCGCGCCTTGACCTCGCCGTCCACACGAATGACCCATTCGCCGCGCACGGTCTCGGCGACCATGAAGCAGGGAGAATCCGGATCGGCGACGATCTGCGTCAGGCCGTAGTGGTCGCGCAGATCGATGAACAGCAGACCGCCGTGATCGCGAACGCGATGGACCCAGCCCGACAGGCGGACGGTGGATCCGACGTCTGATTTCCTCAATTGAGCGCAGGTATGGCTGCGATAACGGTGCATGGTCAAAAATCCGGTCAGGAGTTTGCTGGAACGCGCCGACGCAAAGCGCGGCGCGAAAAGTCGCGCGAAAAGCGCATGTGCACCGGGTTTTGTCAAGGCAATGGCGCCGTTTGGTCCAATGCCGAGCGATAATGATGCTGGCAATCGCGGTGGGGTTAGTCCACTACTCTTGCTTCACAATTCGATTGATGCCTGATGTCCTCCATCCGTCCGCTGATCCCTCTCCTTGTCGCCGCAGGTATACTTCTCGGCGGCAATGGCCTTCAAGGTACACTTATCGCACTGCGCGGCGCCCAGGAAGGCTTCTCCCCGGCGGTTATCGGCTTCATGGGCACCTCCTATTTCGCCGGCTTCCTGCTTGGCTGCATGGCGATCTCGCGCATCATGAAGGCGGTGGGGCATGTGCGGTCCTTTTCGGCGCTCGCCGCGCTCGCCTCGGCAGGAACCTTGCTCCTCATCCTGGTGATCGACCCGGTCATGTGGTCGGTCATCCGCTTCGTCACCGGCTTCTGCTTTGCCGGCCTGTTCACCGTGATGGAGAGCTGGCTGAATTCGGGCGTGCAGAATCACGATCGGGCCCGGGTGCTGGCGATCTATCGCATCATCGACATCGGGTCGGTGACCGGCGCCCAGTTCATGATTCCCGTCTTCGGGGCTGGCGGCTTCACCATCTTCGCCATCATGTCGATCATGATCACGCTGTCGCTGGTGCCGATCTCGCTGGGCGACCGCTCGAACCCGAAGCCGCCGGAAGAGGTCAAGCTCGACCTCGCCCGTGTCTGGCGCATCTCGCCGCTCGGCTCCATCGGCTGCGTCGCCGTGGGCGTGACAAACAGCGCCTTCCGCACGCTCTCGCCCGTCTATGCCGAGCAGATCGGCATGTCGGTGACCGACGTGGTCACATTCATAAGTGTCGGCATCATCGGCGGAGCGTTGATCCAGTACCCGCTGGGCTATCTCTCCGACCGTTGGGACCGGCGCAAGGTGCTGCTGCTGACGACGACGCTGGCCTTGCTTTCGGCGTTCTCCATCGCCTTCCTGGCCGGAAGCGCGCCGCTCACCAATTTCGTGCTTATCTTCATATTCGGTTCGTTCGCCATGCCGCTCTATTCGCTGTCGGCGGCGCATGCCAATGACCGCGCCGACAAGGACGAGTTCGTACTGGTGAACGCGGCGCTGATGCTCTTCTATTCGATAGGAGCGATCGTCGGCCCCTTTGCAGCGTCCGCCGCCATGGAGGCGACGGGACCGCATTCGCTCTTCGTCTTCATGGGCTGCGTCTATGCCGTCTTCGTGCTTATCACCATCTATCGCATGGGTGTTCGCAGCGCGGTTCCGGAGGGCCGGCGCGGCCATTTCATCGCGCTTCTACGCACTTCCACGGTCTTTGCCCGGCTGGCGCGCCGCAAGGGCGACGTGCTGGCCGAGACCGCCACTGTCTCGCAACGCTTGACGAACGCGTCCGAGGCTGAAAGGAAATGACTTCCCTTTCCAGCAAAGAACTTTCATGCACGTCATAACAACCCAGAAAGAGCTTGAAACGGTCATCGCGGCGCTGGAGCAGTCCAGCTTCGTGACCGTGGACACCGAGTTCATCCGCGAAACCACCTTCTGGCCGGAGCTTTGCCTGATCCAGATCGCCGCTCCCGGCGTGACGGCTCTCATCGACCCGCTGGCGCCCGGCCTCGACCTCAAGCCTTTCTTCGCCCTGATGGCAAACGAAGCGGTGACAAAGGTCTTCCACGCCGCACGGCAGGACATCGAGATCGTCTTCCATCTCGGCAAGCTCATCCCGCATCCGGTGTTCGACACCCAGGTTGCGGCGATGGTCTGCGGGTTCGGCGACAGTGTCTCCTACGAGCAGTTGGTCCACAAGGTGACCGGGGCGCATCTCGACAAGTCGTCGCGCTTCACCGACTGGCGCCACAGGCCGCTTTCCGAAAAGCAGCTGGCCTATGCGCTCGCCGACGTCACGCACCTGATCGAGGTCTACCAGCACCTGAAGGCACAGCTCGAGCGCGACGATCGCGCTCACTGGCTGAAGGAGGAGATGGAGGTCCTAACCTCGCGCGAGACCTACGACCCGCACCCGGACGACGCCTGGAAGCGGCTGAAGATGCGCCTACGCAAGCCGCTGGAGCTCGCCGTGGTGCAGGCTATCGCCGCATGGCGCGAGCGCGAGGCGCGTGAACGTAACGTGCCGCGCGGCCGCGTGCTCAAGGACGACGCCATCTACGAGATCGCCCAGCAGCAGCCGCGCGACGCCGCCGCTCTCGGCCGGCTGCGCACCGTGCCGAACGGCTGGGAACGCTCGGCCACCGCGACCCAGCTTCTCGAAGTGGTCAACCAGGCACTCGCCCTGCCGAAGGAAGAGCTGCCGAAGTTGCCCAAGATGCACCAGGCGCCGGAAGGCACCGGCGCGGCGGCTGAGCTGCTGAAGGTTCTCCTGCGCCAGGTCGCGGAGAAGGAAGGCGTGGCCGCCAAGGTGCTGGCCTCCGGCGACGACATCGACCGCATCGCCGCGGAAGGCGAGAAGGCTGATGTGCCGGCCATGCATGGCTGGCGACGCGAGGTGTTCGGAAACGTCGCGTTGCAGCTGGTGCGCGGCGAGCTTGCACTCAAGTTCGAGCGCAAGAAGGTGGTGGTGTTCGAGCCAAAGGAAGCCTGAAGAGCGCCAGGAAAACCGGCTGGCAGGTGCGACCCCGTCAGCCGGAAGTCTACAGCCTTCAGAAGCCGCCCTGGTAGTTCGGGCTCTCGCGAGTGATCGTCACTCCATGCGCGTGGCTTTCACGCAGGCCCGCATTGGAAATGCGCACGAAGGTGGCGCGCTCGCGGAATTCCGTCAGGTTCTCGCCGCCGACATAACCCATGGCAGCCCGCAGGCCACCGGTCAGTTGATGGAGAACACCGGCGACGGGGCCCTTGTAGGGCACCTGCCCCTCAATACCTTCAGGCACCAGCTTCAGCGTGTCACGCACTTCCGCCTGGAAGTAGCGGTCGGCCGAGCCGCGCGCCATGGCACCGACCGAGCCCATGCCGCGATAGGCTTTGAACGAGCGGCCCTGGTGGAGGTAGACCTCCCCCGGGCTTTCGTCGGTGCCGGCCAGCAGCGAGCCGATCATCGCGGCATCGGCGCCGGCGGCGAGCGCCTTGGCGAGGTCACCGGAGAACTTGATTCCGCCGTCGGCGATCACCGATACGCCAGCCTTCTGCGCGACCTCGACCGCCGACATGATGGCCGACAGCTGCGGAACGCCAACGCCCGCAACGATGCGCGTGGTGCAGATGGAGCCTGGACCGATGCCAACCTTGACCGCATCGGCACCCGCGTCGATCAGCGCCTGGGTACCGCCGGCTGTGGCCACATTGCCCGCCATGATGCGCACAGCATTCGAGAGCTTCTTGACGCGGGTTACGGCATCGAGCACGCGCTGCGAATGGCCGTGGGCGGTGTCGATCACCAGAAGGTCGACGCCGGCATCTATGAGACGTTCGGCGCGCTCGAAACCGTCATCACCAACGCTCGTGGCGGCAGCGGCGCGCAGACGCCCCTGTGCATCCTTGGAGGCATTGGGGTTCAGTTGCGTCTTCTCGATGTCCTTGACGGTGATGAGGCCAACGCAGTTGCCCGCCTTGTCGACGACAAGCAGCTTCTCGATGCGGTGCTTGTGCAGCAGCCGCTTGGCCTCGGCCTGGTCGACGGACTCGTTGACCGTGATGAGGTTCTCGCGGGTCATCAACTCGTAGACCTTCTGGCCCGGGTCGGTGGCGAAGCGCACGTCGCGGTTGGTCAGGATGCCGACCAGCCGGCCGGTCCTCTGGCCGCCGGTGCCGCCGTTCTCGACGACCGGGATGCCGGAGATGCCGTGGGCGCGCATCAGCGCCTGCGCATCGGCGAGCGTCGCGTCAGGACCGATGGTGACGGGGTTCACCACCATGCCCGATTCGAACTTCTTGACCTGACGTACCTGCTCGGCCTGTTCGGCAGGCGTGAAATTGCGATGGATGACGCCGATGCCGCCGGCCTGCGCCACGGCAATGGCGAGCCGCGCCTCGGTCACGGTGTCCATGGCAGCCGAAAGAATTGGAATATTGAGTTCGATGTCGCCGGCGATGACCGTGCGGACGTCGGTCTGTCCCGGCATGATTTCGGAGTGACCGGGCTGTAGCAGCACGTCGTCAAAAGTCAGCGCGGTCGCGCCGGTGGAAGTTTCGATGATCCTTGCCATAAACTAGCCCTCAATGCAGGAAACCCGCGCTATGGCTCGAAGGAGCTGCGCTGAATCGTCTGTTTCCTTCAGGAATGGCAAGGGCTGGTACCACGTCCGGCGCCAGATGAAAAGCCGCTCGCCGCGTAGTTTTTCCTCTACGCGGCATCTGGTGGCGAATCTGCTGTGATGATGCCGGCTCAAGCCCCCCGCTTTAAGCCGGCACCACCGTCGTGAAATCCGGTGCGACATCAGGCCTCAGCCCGGCGCCCCGTCCCCCACGGCACCGCCAGGCGATGCGATCATAAGTTGCACTGCCACCAACGGGCGGTCAACTCCCTTGTGTACGCAATTGCACACATGTACTTGCCTTTTGCCGGCCACAACCGCATGGCACCCCTGCCCCGCCCGCAATTGACAATTGAAAAGGCGCCCGGCCATGGTCGCCCGCAATCGCACTCACGGGAAGATCATGACCACGACGAAACTCGATCCGATCGATCTGCGCATTCTCAATGCCGTGCAGCACGACGGACGCATCACCAAAGAGGAACTCGCCGAGCAGGTCGGGCAATCGCCGACGCTTTGCTGGACGCGACTGAAGAAGCTGGAAGAGGCCGGAGTGGTGACCGGCTATCATGCCAAGGTCGCCATGCGCCAGATTGCACCGGTGGCGACGGTTCTGATGGAAGTGACGCTCAGCGCCCACCGTCAGACCGATTTCGAGCGCTTCGAGCACGCCATCCGCGACATTCCAGAGATCGTCGCCTGCTGGTCAGTCGGCGGCGGGGTCGACTACATGCTCAAGATCATGGCGCGCGACATCGATGCCTATCAGCGCCTGGTCGATGACCTGCTCGGCCGCGAACTCGGCATCGACCGGCACTTCACCTATGTCGTCATCAAGACAATCAAGGACGAAGGTGCGCTGCTGCTGGATGAACTCGTTCAGACCGACATCGAGGCGTAGAGCGCACCAACCGGCGCGTTATGGCGCCTTTTGGTCGCTTCTGCGGTGTTGGGGCTTGAAGCCGGCGCAATCAGGTGTCACATCAGGGCGGTTGCGAGCGCTTCTGCCCTTCGCCCTTTCGACATGCAGGTCTTTTCCATGGTCACCTATCTGGACGCCGACTCGGCCCCGCCACGAAACACCGGTCAAATCCGTCTCTATGGCGAGGAAGCCTTCGCCGGCATGCGCAAGGCCTGCAACCTGACTGCGCGCTGCCTCGACGAGCTCGTCGACATCGTCAAGCCGGGCGTGACCACCAATGAGATCGACCGGTTCGTCTTCGAATTCGGCATGGACAATGGCGCCCTGCCCGCCACGCTGAACTATCGCGGCTATACCAAGTCGACGTGCACCTCGATCAACCACGTTGTCTGCCACGGCATTCCGGATGACAAGCCACTGCGCGACGGCGACATCGTCAACATCGACGTGACCTATATTCTCGACGGCTGGCACGGCGACTCCAGCCGCATGTACCCCGTGGGCACCATCAAGCGCGCCGCCGAGCGCCTCCTCGAGGTGACGTATGAATGCCTGATGCGCGGCATCGGTGCCGTTCGGCCCGGCGCACGGACCGGCGCGATCGGCGCGGCCATCCAGACCTATGCGGAAGGCGAGCGCTGCTCGGTGGTGCGCGATTTCTGCGGCCACGGTGTCGGCCAGCTTTTCCACGACGCGCCGAACATCCTGCACTATGGCAGCCCGAACGAAGGTGTGGAGATGCGCGAAGGCATGATCTTCACGATCGAGCCCATGATCAATCTCGGCCGTCCCCACGTAAAAGTGCTTTCCGACGGCTGGACGGCCGTGACCCGCGACCGCTCCCTCTCGGCGCAGTATGAGCACACGGTGGGCGTGACTGCGACCGGCTGTGAAATTTTCACGCTGTCGCCCAAGGGACTCGACCGCCCCGGCCTGTCTTCCTAATATCCTTCCGGCGTCGCGGCCCGAATGCGGCGACGGATACCGGGGGGGCGTGGCATGACCGATGACCACGAGGACGAGCGCGGGCTGTTCGCCGAGCAGCCGCTTCCGTCTATTAAGCCTGTTCCTCCAACTCCAAAGAAGCCACACTATCTCGGCCACCGGCAGCGCTTGCGCGAGCGGTTTCGCCAGTCGGGCCCCGAGACGCTTTCCGACTACGAACTTCTGGAACTGCTGCTGTTCCGCTCCATCCCGCGGGCGGACACCAAGGAACGCGCCAAGGCTCTGCTGAAACGGTTCGGCTCGCTGGCCGAAGTGCTTGGGGCGCCCGAGCACCTGTTGCGGGAAGTCGAGAATATCGGCGAAGGCGCGGCCATGGACCTGAAGATCGTCGCGGCAGCCGCCCAGCGCATGACGCGCGGCGAAATCGAGGGCCGCGAGGTTCTTTCTTCATGGGACCGGGTTCTCGACTATTGCCGTGCGTCGATGGCCTTTGAAGCGCGCGAGCAATTCCGCATACTCTTCCTCGACAAGAAGAACACGCTGATTGCGGACGAGGTGCAGCAGACCGGCACCGTCGACCACACGCCGGTCTACCCGCGCGAGGTGGTGAGACGCGCGCTTGAGCTCTCGGCGACGGCCGTCATCCTCGTGCACAATCATCCGTCCGGCGACCCGACCCCGTCGCGGGCGGACATCGACATGACCAAGACGATCATCGAGGCGGCCCGTCCGCTCGGCATCGCCGTGCACGACCACATCATCATCGGCAAGAAGGGCTATGCCAGCATGAAGGGGCTGCTGCTCATCTGAGCCTTCGCTCCCGCGACGCACCCGCGGAACGGGTGCCAACAAAAAAGGCCGCCCAGCGGGCGGCCTTCTCGTTTCCGGAAGCGACGGAGCCTTACTCGGCGTCGCCTTCCTTGGCAGCCTTCTTCTTCGGCGCGGCCTTCTTCTTCGGCTCTTCGCCGGTCGCCTCGTCGGACTTCTTGGCCGCTGCCTTCTTGGTCTTCTTCTCGGGCTTGGCTTCGCCGGCGGCCTCGTCCTCGTCGTCGGCCATCAGCTCTTCCTTGCTCACCTTCTGGTCGGTGACGGAGATCTGCGTCAGCAGATGGTCGACGACCTTCTCCTCGAACAGCGGCGCGCGCAGGGTGGCCAGCGCGTTGACGTTGTTGCGGTAGAAGTCGAAGACTTCCTGCTGCTGGTTGCCCGGATAGCGGCGCACGAAATCAAACAGCGCGCGCTGCATCTCTTCGTCGCTCACCTGCACGCCGGCCTTTTCGCCGATCTCGGCAAGCACCAGGCCCAGACGCACGCGGCGCTCGGCCAGGCGCTGATACTCGACGCGGGCTTCCTCTTCCGTCGTCTCTTCGTCGGCGAAGGTGCGGCCGGCAGCGGCCAGGTCACGCTGCACCTGATTCCAGATGTTGGTGAACTCGGCTTCGATCAGCTTCGACGGCGCCTCGAACTTGTAGCTCTCGTCGAGCTGGTCGAGCAGCTGGCGCTTGACCTTCTGACGCGTCATCGAGCCGAACTGGCTCTCGATCTGGCCGCGGACGATCTCGCGCAGGCGCTCGAGCGATTCGAGGCCGAGGTTCTTGGCGGTCTCGTCGTTGATCTCCAGCTCGCCCGGCTTGGCCACTTCCTTGACGGTGACGTCGAAGGTGGCTTCCTTGCCGGCCAGTTCAGCCGCGCCGTAGTTCTCCGGGAAGGTCACGGTGATAAGCTTTTCGTCGCCGGCCTTCGTGCCGATCAGCTGGTCCTCGAAGCCGGGGATGAATTCCTTCGAGCCGAGCACCAGCGGCTGGTCGCTGCCCGTGCCGCCGTTGAACGGCGTACCGCCGATCTTGCCGACATAGTCGATGGTGACGCGATCGCCCTCTTCGGCCTTGCCGTCCTTGGGCTCAAAGGAGCGCGAGGATTCGGCGATGCGCTTGACCTGCTCGTCGATTTCCTCTTCCGGCACGTCGAACACCTGGCGGGTGACGGCGATCTTGGAGAAATCCTGGATTTCGATGGTCGGGATGACTTCGTAGGAGAGCTGGAACTCGAAGTCGGCATTGCCGGCCAGGATCTTCTCGGCTTCCTTCTCGTCCTCGGTCATGGTGACTTCCGGCTGCATGGCAGCCTTCTCACCACGCTCGGCAAGAATCGTGCGGGTCGAGTTCGACAGGATCTCGTTGACCACCTCGGCCATGAACGACTTGCCGTAGACCTTGCGCAGGTGCTGCATCGGCACCTTGCCCGGACGGAAGCCGTTGATGCGCACCTTGTTCTTGGCATCCGCAAGCCGTTCGACGAGCTTGGCTTCCATGTCGCCAGCCGGCACGATCACCTTGATTTCGCGCTTAAGACCGGAATTGAGTGTTTCGGTAACCTGCATCATCAAACCTTTGTTTTCACGAATGCCGCCCGACCAACGGCTCCTGCCGCTCGACTTGCGGGTGTTCTCGTGGCGGGCAATCCTTCGGCGCGGGTGAAGCAACTGGACCGGGGTGGTTTCACCATCGGCTATCAACTGCCTTCAATGCGCTCCGAGAATATGGGTAAGTCTTTGTTTTGCCTGCTTCTTACCACATACGTCCGAAGCGCGAATTTATAACCCGTCACATTTGACACGCCTTTTGTCACACACGGACCGATTTTTCAACTCTCTTCACGCGGTCTAACCGGTTCATTTCCGTGCGATTCAACCATCTAATGCACCGCCGCGACATTGACAGAGTGAACACTACATGAGAATGCCAACGGAAAGCGGATGTGGCGGAACTGGTAGACGCCCCGGATTTAGGTTCCGGTGCCGAAAGGCGTGGGGGTTCGAGTCCCTTCATCCGCACCATTTGTCCAGACCTCAGCTACGGCCATCGACGGGTGATCCTGCCTTCGGCACGGACATGAAGCGTCGCCATTAGGCCGTAGACTCATTACGTTTGGCACCAGATGCGGGCTGCGGCGAGTTTGACGACGGCAAGGAAATTGGCGGGGTCCTTTTGTCGTAGCGGGTGGCGATGCCGCGGAAGTGCTTGATGCGGTTGAAGAGCCGCGCCACAGGGTTTCGCTGCCGGTAGAGCCAAGCCGAGAAGGAGAAGGTTCCCGTACGGCTCGCTTTCGGTGGAATGTTGACCCAGGCCCAGCGGTTGCGCCGCCTTGTCCCGGATCGCGTTGCTGTCATGACCCTTGTCGGCGAGCAGGATGTCGCCCTCGCCGAGGACGTAGACCAGGGCTCCAGCCTCCTTGCAGCCGGCAACCTGGCCGCCGGTCAGCCGGTCAGCCGGTCAGCCGGGCGGTAACGGGGCGGCCTTCCGCGTCAACAAGCGCATGGATCTTGCCGGTGAGACCGCCGCGGCAGCGTCCCATCCCTGGTGTTCCAGGTCGCGCTTGATGTCAGCTTATTGCCCGCCTAGATCCGCGGGATCTGGCAAGGTGCCGGCGGGAACGATAACCGCGCCACCGGGCCTGACCGGATGTTGACCGTTGGCGCGGCCGGTGTTGGGAGGCTTTTGTCGACCTCGCTCTCGACCTCGCCGCGATCGGCCCTCAGCACAGGCGCGGCAATTATCTGGTGCTGCGCCTCTTCAAGAACCGGAATCGGCCGCCCGTCACGCTCACAATTTCGATCCACCCGAATCTCGCGGAAAGCGAAGCGACCGACTCTATGCTGGACGGTCTTTTCGACTGGAAGGACGGCAAAACCTCGAAAATCTACACCGCCAAGAAGTTGCAGGCGAAGCTCGCCAGACTGCGATTCTGCGCATTGATAGGGTGAAATGGGGAACATTCTGCCCCACCCTGACGATAGGGTGGAGTTCCGCGACGAAAACAAGAAGAATAACGCCAGTTAATTCAACACCTTACCTGGTAAGGTGTGCAGGATGGAGGCCTCGCCCGGAATCGAACCGGGGTGCAAGGATTTGCAGTCCTCTGCGTAACCACTCCGCCACGAGGCCTCGCCGCTATCGGCGTTCTACGGGGGTTCAATAGGTTGCCAGATTTTTTGCGTCAAGCTGTCAGTCGCGCTTCTGTCAATTTTCCCCGTACCTTTCGCGCGATGACGCTGAGGAAGAGGCCCTCAGCGAATCCGGAACAGGGCCGCTGCAAGCGTTGACGGGCAAATAGATAGGGGCGACCCCGCAGCCGCCCCGTTCGCGCCTGCTCGACCGCAATCAGCGGCCGGCAATGATGCCGGCGATTATGCCGGAAGCGACGTTGATCAGGAGATAGCTGTCATCGACCCGCACCCATTCCTGGCCGCGGCCTGGACGCTTCAGGCCGTAGCGATGGTAGTCGCGCACGACATGCTTACGCTGCCAGGCCGGCACCTGCTTGCCCTTGACCCAGTACGGCTTCGGAGCCGGCTTGTGGAACTTGCTCCTCTGGTCTTGGTGCCTGTGGTGGTGACGATATTCCTCCTGATTGCCGTAGCCGGGCTGCGCCTGCGCCGCCATCGGCGCAGCGAGGATCGAAAGAGCGGCAAGAGCAAGAACAATGCGCTTCATGGGAGGTGTTCCTTTCGTATTCAACACGGGCAAGCTAGGCCGGCCCGGATGAACGCGGACTGAACGCGCGCATTACAATTCCGTAATGGAATCGGCCACTTATCGAACGCTCATGCAATTGGCGGGCGTTCTCGAATCACTTCCCCACCGCACGAATCAGCCGCCGACCGCCTTGTTGTTGCGCCTCTTTCGCCAACGCCCCCAACTCACGATGCCGCGGCGTCGATAGCGGCGCACCAGGGCGAATTCATATGAGAGCACGAGCAATCCCAGGGGGATCATCCAGAAGCCGAGAATCGGCAGAAACCCGAAGCAGCCGAGAATCGTCAGCCCGATTCCCAGAGCCACGCGCTTGCTGCGTGATTGGGGCATCGTGAAATCGCGCCCGAACACCGAAATCACGCGCCGAGGCGATGCGTTCTGCTGTGCATCCTGGTCCGACATGGGCGAAATGTGGTCCCTTTCCTGTCCGCTTAGCCTGCGCCGCTTGGCGAGCGCAGGGCGCCAAAGCCCCCATATGAGGCCTTCTGGCATTTTTTTTAGAATACGGCTGAATATTTCACGAAAAAACGAGAAAGGCTCTTTGCAAAGCCGAATAGGTTTTGCTATAGGCAGCCTCGTTCTGACGAGCCGCTGTTCCCCGGTAGCTCAGTGGTAGAGCAACCGGCTGTTAACCGGTTGGTCGCTGGTTCGAATCCGGCCCGGGGAGCCACCTTCTTGCGAAGGCGCAAAGAAATCCATTACAACTGATCTTCGCTTGGCCGCAGTTTCCCTGCCAACAGCTAGTTGCTCGAAATCATTCCTAACGTAAATCGCCGCCCGCCCCAGAGCAGTCCGCTGCTTCTGCTACACGCAATCTTGATTCAGCCTCACACCGGCTTACCAGTCAGGCCGGGGGCGCCGTTGCCATGTGGGCACACATTTCGAGGGAGCATAGGGGGCCGATTCTTCACGTCCTTCCAGCAGAAGTGCCCAAAAGCAGGCAATGGTCAGGCGTGTAGCGACCGTCAGTCGGAGATCGCGCAGGACGACGGGCAAACAAGGTGCGCCGTGAGTCGGCGGTGAGACTCACCCGTCCTGGGCGGTGCCCTTAGGTTCTTGCCAGAGCACCGAACGCATGAAGCTATCAAAGCAGTGAGGCGATGCCGTCCGTCGTGAGAAGGCCGCCGCGCCGGACAATCTCCGCCGCTTTGAGACTCCCGGCCTGCAATCGCACGATGGGCTCATGTCCGAGCCGGTTCAAAAGGATTCCCATGTGTCCACGGCTCGGCTCTGTCGCGGGGCAGACCTGCAGGCCGAGCGAGCGAGCAGCATCGCGATCGATCCCGCCCCAGAATTGGGCCAGAAGCGCCCCCGGGGCCTTCCTGGCGATCATCTCCAGATCGTCGCGGTCAAGTGGTCTGTCCCCGGGAAGAAGCGCGAGAACGACGGCATCCCATGATCCATGCGCCAACTGATGCAGATCCGCGAAGAGCGCGGCGTTTGCGCCCGCTTCCGTGAGGCCGGCAAGGAGAAAGTCGGCAAAAGGATTGTCGCACAAGATTGCGACACGCTGTCCTGCGACGGGCATGGCAGCATCTCGAAGAAGGCAAACGCAAAGCGGGCCAAGAAAGGGAAACACGGCAACATCGCGATGACGTTCGTTCACCGCCGCGACCCGGATACCGCGTTCGCGGCAAGCAGCGAGGTCGAGATCCGTATCCCGAAACTCCCACGCCTCGAACATTAGCGCTATGATCGCCGTCGGCGGGAGAAGATTGATCACGCGGCGCGTGATCGGTCGAATCCGGCCCGAGTTGGTTAGGATATCGCAGGCTACCAACGCGAACTGCGGGATGCCGCGCGAAAAGGAAATTCGCGCCTCTACTCCGGCCAGCCGCGCCAGTTCGCGTGTGGCGGCGATGGCATCGTCCGCGCTGCCATGGCTGTTCGTATCCCGTGCGCAGGCGTGCACTCTGGCGCCTGCAAGCGCGGCTATGACCGCCGTGGATGCGTAGGCGCCTGTCGCGGCCTCCGTCACCACCGCAAGACCCGCGAGATCAAGCTCCAGGATCTCGATGCGGCGCTTGATGCTTTGCAGCATCGACTCGGCGGGATCGCCAGTCTGTTCAACGACGAGTTTCAACATCGTCGCGCTACGCCATGGAGATGGGATGCGCGCAACGGCGTCTGGAAACGGCGCCAGCCAGGACATCGATCACTTGCATCTGGTCGTCGTTGGACATCTGAGGATAGAGCGGCAGGATGATGGAATGGTCGCGTGCCGCCTCCGAGCGGCGCAACGAGTGCGGCCGGGGCAGGTCGCCATGGGCCCGTTCCATATGAATGCACATTATGCCGCGCCGCGTGGAAATGCCGTGATCGAGCATGTCCTGCATAACGCCTGACTGATCAATGTCCGGCGCGAGCCTCACGCAGTAGCTTTGCCAGTTGGACCGTGCCCAGTGCGGCTCTGCCGGTGCCGTCACTCCCTCGATGCCCTCGATAGCGGAGGCATAGATTCCTGCAAGGCTGCGCCGGCAGGAAATCACGGCGGGGAGCCGCTTGAGTTGCTCGCGACCGACGGCCGCCTGCATGTCGGTCATCCGGTAGTTGAAGCCCTGCACGGGGTAGGATTCGAACATCACCTCGCGGCTGCCATGGCGCATGGTGTCGGAGACGGACATTCCATGCTGACGCCACAGCCGGAACAGCGCATCCCACTCGGCGTTGCGGGTCGTCAGCATCCCGCCATCACCGACTGTCAGCACTTTCCGAGGGTGAAACGAGAAGCAGACGATGTCCCCCATGGGCAGACCGATCGGCCTCCACTCGTCGCCGTCGCATATTTCCGACCCGATGGCGCAGGCCGCATCTTCGATAACGGCGATGCCATGCGCCCGCGCAATGCGCATAATGGCGGGCATGTCGCAGGGCATGCCCATTTGATGCACACAAAGGATCGCGCGCGTGCGCGACGTGATCGCCTTGCTGATGAGGGCCGGATCTATGTTGAAACCGTCCGCCTCGATATCCACGAATACTGGCGTCGCCCCGCACTGGCGTATGGCATTTGCGGAAGCGATGAAGGTATGACTGACCGTGACGATCTCATCGCCTTCGCCGACACCGAGCGCCATGAGTGCGAGGTGGAGCGCAACAGTGCAGTTGGACACGGCACAGGCATGGTCGACGCCGACTAGAGCAGCAAACTCCCTTTCGAACGCAGCTACCTGTGGCCCCTGCGTAAGCCAGCCCGACAGGATGGTCCGGGCGGCAGCATCAGCTTCCTCCTGCCCGACCAGGGGTTTTGTCACGGGGATCACGAGGCGGCCTCCTCCAGCGGTGCCGGCTTCATCTCGTTTCGCCACCAGGCGACAAGATCGGCGAGCCCCTCCTGCAGCGGGACCGTTGCGCGAAATCCGAGCATCTCCTGCGCGGCAGCGGTCCATGCCAGGCGTTCTGGGACGGGGTTGATTGCTCGGGCCTCGGTGTGAACCGGCTGCAAGTCCGGCCGCCCCATTACCCGGGCGAACATGCGGGCGAGTTCAAGCAGCGATGTTTGAGCTCCTGAACCGACATTGAGCGCCACATCAGTGACGCCGGACGCCGCGGCGAGAATGTTGGCCCGTGCCACATCGGTGACGTGGACAAGATCCATCGTCTGCAAACCGTCACCGAAGATCAGCGGCGGCTCTCCTGCCTCTATGCGTTGCATCCAGCGGACCATCACCTCGGTATAGCGGCCATGGATGTCCATGCGCGGCCCATAGACGTTGAAGTAGCGCAACGCCACATAATCGAGGCCATACATGTCGTTGAAGGAGCGCAATAATCCTTCGCCGAAAGATTTGGCGGCGCCATACAGCGTTCGGTTAGCGTAGGGGTGATGGGTCTCGCGGGTCGGGAACTCTTCAGCCATTCCGTAGATCGACGCCGACGAGGCCATGACGACCTTGCGAACGTTGTTTTGGACACAAAGTCTCAGCAGCCGATAGGTGGCGTCGACCATGACCTGCATGGCCTCGTCAGGCTCGGCGGCGCAATGGGTGATGCGGAGCGCGGCCTGGTGGAACACCGTGTCGGTGTCGGCCAACAGTGCCTTCATCAGCGCGCTGTCGCGAATATCACCCTCGACAACTTCCACCCGCCCGGATGCCAGGGCGCGTGCGAGGTTTGCGATCCTGCCACGGACCATATTGTCCACGACGACCACTTTGGAACATTGCGCCGCCACAAGCAGATCGACGATGTGGGATCCGACGAATCCGGCGCCGCCCGTGACCAGAACGCGCTTTCCGCGAAGAATGTTCAATGATGCCCCCTTTTCGAGTGCCTCTGGTTTCCTTCAGGCGGATTTGGCGAGGCGTTGCGCCGTTGCCGCGTTCAGCGCGTCCATCACCGTCGCGACGTCGCTGTCCGAGAGTTCGGGAAACAAGGGCAGAGAGAGAGTTTGAGACGCCAAGGACTCTGAAACGGGGAAATCGCCCGCCTTATAGCCGAGCCCTGCATAGGCTGGCTGGAGGTGCACCGGCACCGGATAATGGATGTTCGTCGCGACGCCGGCGTCGTGGAGTTCAGCGCGCACACGCTGACGATCTTCCACGCGCACTGCATAGACATGGCAGGCGTGGTCGAGGCCGAACGGTCCGGCGGCCAATCCCAGCGACCCAAACAGACCGTCATTGTATATGTTGGCAATACGTCGCCGCTGACTGTTCCAGGTATCGAGGAAGGGAAGCTTGATCCCGAGCGCCGCTCCCTGGACGGCATCCATGCGAAAATTGAATCCGTGCCGGACGTGGTTGTATTTGCCCTCCTGCCCCCAGTCGCGCAGCGAGCACACGGCCGCGGCAAAGTCGGGGCGATTGGTGGTGACGGCACCGCCTTCGCCGCATGCGCCGAGGTTCTTGCCCGGATAGAAGCTGAAGCAGCCGATATCGCCCAAGGCGCCTGCACGGGCTCCGTCGCGTTCCGCGCCATGCGCCTGCGCGGCGTCCTCGATCACAAGCAACCCATAACGACGGGCCACTGCGCAGATCGAGTTCATGTCCGCGAGCCGCCCGTGAAGGTGCACTGGCAAGATTGCCTTGGTGCGGCTGGTCACCTTCTCCGCGATGAGGTCGGGATTCATGGTCCAGGTGACAGGGTCGATGTCGACGAAAACCGGGGTCGCGCCGGTGTAGAGGATGGCAGCAGCGGTGGCCACGAAGGTCATCGGCGCCGTGATGACCTCGTCGCCCGGCCCGATACCGGCTGCAAGCAGCGCCAGATGAATTGCGGACGTGCCGGTATTGACGGCAACCGAGAATTCGGTACCGCAGTAGGCGGCGAAGCCGCTTTCGAAACTGTCGACACTGTCGCCCAATACGAAATTGCAGTCGCGCATGGCGGCGACCACGGCTTGCTCCAGTTGCGGGCCTATCGACTGATACTGGGCACGCAGATCGAGGAATGGGATCATGACACGTTCCTCAGATGACCGAGTTCCATTGGCTGGCCACGCAGCGAAGTCGAGCGCGTGGCAGCAGCCAGCATTTCGACCACTCGCAATCCGCTTTCTCCACCGGAGGGAGGCTGGCTGGCGTTTTCGATGCTGTGGAAGAATTGTTCTATTTCGGTGAGGAGCGCTTCTTTGCCGGATATCGCGGGCGCCCACATTTCGCCGATCCGATAAGAGATAAGCCGCTCGCGCAAGCTCTCCCCACCCTCGCCGAGTTCAACGCCCCGGTCGTAAACCTTGACCTTCTCGCTGGTTTGCATGTCGTCATAGATGACCATGCGCCGGCTGCCACCGATCAGCGTCTGCCTGACTTTGACCGGGGCCATCCAGTTCACGTTGAGATGCGCCATGGCGCCATTGTCGAAATAGACAGACAGATGCGCCATGTTCTCGGGACTGTTTGGCAGGAATGCTGCGGCGCTTGCCGAGATCGCCACCGGCCGTGACTTCACAAGAAAATCGAGTATTGCGAAATCATGTGCCGCCAAATCCCAAATGACATTTACGTCTCTTTGAAATAAACCAAGGTTTACTCGAACAGAATCGTAGTAATAAATATCGCCCAATTTTCCGCTTTCAATGAGATCATGAATACTGCGGATCGCCCCGGTATAAATGAAGGTGTGATCAACCATCAGAATGAGAGAGCGGCGGGCAGCTTCATCGACGAGGACCGACGCCTTGGCGACGCTGTCAGCCATGGGCTTTTCAACAAGCACGTGCTTTCCGGCCCTCAGTGCGGCCAGGGCAATATCGAAATGGGTGGAAACCGGCGTGGCTATGATGACAGCGTCGATTGCCGGATCGGCGATGAGGTCCCGCCAATCGGTAAGAAGACGCGCCGAGGGATGACGCCGCCCCGCTCTTTCGAGGGCGGCGACAGAGAAATCCGCGATCGCGCGCAGCGCGGTTGCGTCGACTTCAACCACCGCCCTGGCAAGATTTGGCCCCCAGTAGCCGTATCCAATGATACCTACGCCCGGCATCTTTCTTTCGCCTCGGTTGATAATTCGATGCGCTGTTGCTCAGACAGTTGAATTGTTGGCTGACGTCAGCTCCGGCAGCTTACGTCTGACATCCCCGACGACGCGCGCCGGCACACCGGCAACGATCGCGAAATCCGGCACGTCCCTCGTCACCACTGCGCCAGCACCGACCAGAGCGTTCTCGCCGATGGTCACACCGCAAATGATCGTGGAGTTCGATCCCAGGGAAGAACCCCGCTTGACTAACGTCGAGGCACACTCCCAATCGCCGTCGCGTTGAAGGGAGCCATCAGGGTTGGTAGCGCGCGGATAAAGCCCGTTCGTGAACATGACGCCATGCGCCACCATCACTTCGTCTTCAATCGTGACGCCTTCGCAGATGAAGGAATGCGAGGAAATTTTGCAGCGCTGGCCGATAAAACTGTTCTTTTGAATCTCAACAAAGGGGCCAACCCTCGTCTCTGCACCTATGGTACAACCGTAAATATTTACCAATTCAGGATATGCAATAAATGCCCCATCTGAAATATTGCTCGTGGTGATAGGCATCAGTTAAATTCTCCATAACTCGAAATATATTCGACTGCACTTGATCAACACAATTCAAATAACAACTTTCCGCGACAATTTGATGAGACCAAAATGGGCGATGCGCGCTACACCTTAAGAAGGAAGCGGGGTCACCTACCCTAAACTACTGCTTGCCACACGTCCTCATCAAGGTGCCGGTAGGTAGCCTCCCGAGCGATCCCTTCGACGTCGGCTCGCATCATTTCGCGCACCATTTCCTGGAAACTCACGGATGCGGACCAGCCCAGAACACGTCGCGCCTTGCTCGGATCGCCGATCAAAAGATCGACTTCCGTCGGCCGAAAGTAGCGTGGATCGATCGCCACCACGATCTTTCCCGACTTCGCGTCGCGACCTTTTTCTTCGAGGCCCTTGCCTCTCCATTCGATCTTTATGCCGACTTCTGAGAAGGCCACTTCGACGAATGAGCGAACGGTATGTTTCCGGCCGGTCGCCAGCACGTAGTCGTCGGGACGCTCCTGCTGAAGCATGCGCCACATGCCTTCGACATAGTCGCGTGCGTGCCCCCAGTCGCGCTCCGCGTCCAGATTGCCGAGATAGAGAGAGTCCTGCAGACCAAGGGAAATTGCCGCCGCAGCCCGCGTAATCTTGCGAGTCACGAAGGTTTCCCCGCGGATCGGACTCTCATGATTGAAAAGAATCCCATTGGACGCGTGCAGGCCATGAGCCTCCCGATAGTTCACAACGATCCAATACGCGTAGAGCTTGGCCGCCGCGTAGGGTGAGCGTGGATAGAAGGGCGTGCTTTCCGACTGCGGAACCTCCTGCACCTTCCCGTAAAGCTCAGAGGTGGAAGCCTGGTAGAAGCGGGTTTTTTCTTTCAGATTCAGGAGGCGAATGGCCTCGAGCAGGCGCAAAGTGCCCAGCGCATCGGCATTCGCCGTGTATTCGGCTGTCTCGAAGCTCACCTGGACGTGGCTCTGTGCAGCAAGGTTGTAAATCTCGTCGGGCTGAACCTCTTGAACGATGCGGATCAGGTTTGTCGCATCCGTCATGTCGCCGTAATGCAAACTCAGACGCACGTCGCTTTCGTGCGGGTCCTGATAGAGGTGATCGATGCGACCTGTATTGAAAGAGGAAGATCGCCTCTTGATCCCGTGAACCTCATAGCCTTTGGCAAGCAGAAGTTCGGACAGGTAGGCTCCGTCCTGACCTGTGATGCCGGTAATCAAGGCCTTTGGTCGACTCATTTGCAATCTCCGGCTACAGTGACGGCCAAACACACAGTATTTTTTGGATTTTTAGGTACTTTATTTCGAATTGTGGTACTTCATAAGAGATCTTATGAATAATTCAGAGTCTCTGAAGCTGTACAACGCATGTTTATCCGGGTTAACCCTATTTATAATTACGAGAATTTCTGCTTTTCGAATGCTTTTCAACCGCTGCAGCGCGTATTCGATGGCGCTCTGGCTTGTCCTTGCCCATTGCACCACCATCACCGTTCGCTCTGCCAGCGCTGTCAGGTACATGGTGTCGGTCGAGGCGAGTACGGGCGCGCTGTCGAAGATCACGACATGGCCGTTCGACCGGGCTACCTCGATGATTTCTGCCACGTCGGTCAGGCGCGGGCGCTGATGCAGGCCGGGATCGCCGCTCGGAATGAAATCTATTCCGCTTTGAACATGGTGACCGATCACGTCCCACACGCCGGCCTGCCCACTCAGAAACTCGTTCAACCCGTGCTTCGGTCCGGCGTCGAAGAATGAGCTGAGATTTCCGCGCCGAAGATCGCCATCGACGAGCAGCACGCGGTTTCCGCTAGCGGCGATCTCGACTGCCAACGCTCTGGCAACAAGCGACTTCCCTTCTCCGCTATGCGCGGACGTCACGACAATACTGCCGGGCAACTTTCCGCCGGTAGATTGCTTGAGCGAAAGCAACAGCGCTCGGATCGTCTCAGCAAACATACCGTCTTGAATATGCCCGCTGAGTGTCTCCAGACTTTTCCGATCTTTCCTTCTTAGGCCCGGTATGAATCCGGCGGGCACCGCGCCTGCGATGCCGCCCAACTGGTCGTGGCTACGCACCGTCTTGTCCAACATCTCGCGCACGAAAGCTGCCGTTACAGCGACCGAGATCGAGGCCAGTAGGGCGCCGACCAGATAAAAAAGTCGGCCGCGGCCCTGGGGTTGGAGCGGCACTTCTGGCGGTGACAAAACCTCCACTTCCGCAACTGGCAGCATGGCCTGTGCAGCCAAAGCCCGGCGCTGCTCCTCAAGCTTGTCCAGCGCTGTTTGCTCCTTGTCAGCAATGCGCTCGAGGCGCAGCAGTTCGGTTTGCGCCAGAGTCAGTCGAGAAGACTGTCCGCGGGCGAGCGCCAATGCGGACTGGACGGCGCCCTCTTCGCGATCAAGAGCCGCAAGCTTGCTGCGCTGTGATTGGAGATATCGATCGACCTCCAGGCCGAGATCGCTGCTGGACTTGAGAATCTTTGCACGCAAATCGACCACTTCTGCGGCATTGTTGCCATACGTCTCAAGGAGACGATCGAGATCTTGCTGCTGCACGCGAAGGTCGCGCTGCATCGCGCCAATGCGGTCAGGAACGACAATGCTCTGCAGGGCAAGCGAGGGGTCGGGAGCCCCTTCCAAGGTCGAAATCGTTGCTTTCAATTCGGTGCGACTTTGTTCGACTTTAGTCAGCCGATCACTCAACTCCATTACAGCCTTGATCTGTTCACTTCGCGCCTCGTCGTTCGAGGCAATGCCCATCGTCTCGCCGTATTTTCCGGCGGCACCACGCGCTGCGTTTACGCGATCCTGCTGCTCGGCAATGCGCTGATGAATCCATTCTTCCGCCTCGTCGAGTCGATTGCGGAGACTGTCCTGCCGCTCTTGGAGGTAAATGCCGATGAGCCGATTTGGCACCGCAGCTGCCAATTCTGGATCGCCCGCATCGAAGCCTATGCGGATAACATCAGCGGGACTGTCACGCCGTACGCTGAGCGACTTGTAATACGCCGGGATTGTGGACTCGATGCCGTTTGGCATCGCAGAATCCGTTGTTTTCCCATCGGTCAGGTTGCGCAGCAACTTCCGGGCCCTGTCGACAAACGAGGCGTTCCGCAATGCCGGATTGAATTCTGCTCGCTCGTCGAGATGCAAGTCCCGGATGACCCGCTCTGCGATGCTTCTCGAGAGAAGCCGCTCCGTTTCCGATGTGAGGTCTAGGCGCTCATTGGGGGCGGTATCCTCCGCTCCAAGTGTTGTCACAAGCGGCCTGTGGATCATCAGCCGGGACTCGGCGTGATAGGTCGGCTTCAGTCCTGAGATCTGCGCAACGGCAACAATCATGAGTAGCGTGCTCAGGACCAATATCATGACGATCCTTCGCCGGATAAGCCGCAAGCCTGACGTCAGGTCGAAGTCATCCGATTTAGCCTCTGTCGGGATTCGGGGCGCATAGCGCATCGAGGGAAACGAGAGATTGCCGTCTGGCGGCACTGTCGCAATTGTCATGGTGCACCAACCTTTGATTGAGGTTGCGCCGAGACGGCTTCGTAGAGCCTTTCCAGCGACTGCAGATATGCCTTCATGCTGAAATGGCGGAGAAAGTGGGCGCGGCCCTTAGCCGAGAGATGCTTGCGGGCTTCCGGGTCGCTGACCAGTTTCGCCAGCGCTGCAGCCAAAGCATCGCTGTCTCCGACCGGCACGAAAAGGCCGGTTTTGCCGTCCGAGATGGCTTCCTCATGCGCACCGACGCGGGTCGTGACGACCGCAAGCCCGTGGGCAAGTCCTTCGATAACCGCCATAGCCATGCCTTCGGCATGCGAAGGTAAGACCAGGATGTCGGCACGCGCGCATAAGGCTCGCGTGTCGTCGACGCCGAGCCAGCCCGGCATCTCCACCCGGTTGGAAAGCGCCATGGCTGTAGCCCGGCGTCGGTAATCCTCCACAGGTCCGTCGCCTGCCAGCACAGCTCGCCACCGAAGCTCTTTCATGACCGGATGGCTCAAAGCGAACAAAAGCTCGGTCACGCCCTTGCGCTCGCTCAAGCGACCGAGAAACACGATCAGCGGTGTCTCGGCGGTCCGAGCCGAACGTGGTCCGGGATCAGGAACACAGTTGTGGGCAACGACGATGCGACGCTCGTCTACGCCCAGAAGCCTCACCAGCGTCGCACGATCGCGCTGGCCCAGCGCGACGACATAGTGCGCATGCTGAAACATCCGCCGTATGAGCAATTGTCGATGCAGCGAGCGTGCGGCGAAGTCGGTCGAGTAGTCGTAGTCGTGGAGGTGCAATACGTGCAGGCATCCAAGGAAACGGGCAGCCTGCGTCAAGATCAGCTTCCGTGATGTGCTGCCGCGCCCAGCGACATGGATATGGTGAATCCGTTCTGGAGCGACGATCCGATCCCTCGCCATGATCAAGATGGCCCCGAGCAGGCGCGGGAGTGACGTCGGCGCGAACCACCGAGGCCCTCTGGTGTCGGTAACGAGGTGCGCTCTGCCGGCCTCCCTGGCGGCGCTTGCTATGTAGCCGACCAGCCTGCCGATGCCGCCACCGTTCTCGCAACCGCCCGGCACATAGTGGCGGACGGGCGCTGCGCTCCGCGCCGCCACAATCTGGCTATCCGTTAACGCCTTCATACGCATGCCCGGACCACCTCTCGATAAACGGCCGCGGCTTGTGCGCCGACCCGTTCAGGCGAATTCGGCCCCGTCGCCCATGCGAGCGCGTTGGTCCCAAATTCGGTTCTGAGCGCTTTGCTTTCGGCCAGTATCCGGATGGCTCTGGCAAGCTGTACCGGATCGCCAGGCTGAACCACCATTCCCAGGCCGTTGGGCTGAACGGTGGCTCGCAATTCACCAACATCCGTCACGACAACCGGCTTGCCGAAGGCAGCGGCAAGGTTGAGCACACCGCTTTGGGAAGCCTCCGTGTAGGGAAGGACGACTATGTCGGCGTCCAAGAAGAGCTGGGCGACCTCCGCATCCTCGATAAAGCGGCTGCGAATATCGTACCGGCCGGCATCCCCCATCAGCGGCCGGAAGATCCAGGGATCGTCGCCGCGGCCTGCTACCGTTATGCGTAGATTGGGGAGCAGGTCCCTGAGCATTGACTCGGCACGGACCAATTGCTCCAGGCCCTTGTAGACGAAAATCCGCCCGAAGAGCAGGACGCGCAGGGTCCCATCTTCGGGACACCGCGTCATTTGACGCCGGCGAGCGAGTTCTGCGTAGCGATCAATGGCGGGATGCGACAGGACGTGGACGCAGTCGGGGGACTTTGAATATCGGTCGAGAGCCATCCGCTTCAGCCCCTCGCCATGCACCACGAGATGTCTTGACTGTCTTGCCATCAAATCGGTGGCCCAGCCCGGCAATACGCGGGTATCGGCGTCGCCGGGGTGCAGTTCCACATCATGCACGGTGGTCACAAGCGGGATCGGCCGCCAAAACGGAGCGGCGAGATTCAACCAGAGCGTAGAGTTGCTCAGAAGGTGAATAAGGCTCGGCCGCTCGCGTCGGATAAGACGTGTGAGCTGGCGCAGGAACCAGGGATTGGAGAGCGATCGGTGCCGCGGCCAGTCCAGCAGGTGCAGATCGACAGCCGGATCAAAACAGGGGGCAAGATGCGCGTAGCGCCGACGCGGAACTCCAAGGACGACCTGCAGGTGTCGCGCAACGCCGCTGGCGAAAGCGATGGTGTAGTCCTCCAATTCGGAAACCAGCAGCAGCGCCTTCATTTTGCTGCCTCCGACAAGCTGGCATCCCGTCCGCGCCTCGGAAGATCGCGGGCTGCGCGCAGCGCATCGCGCGCGCGCCTAAGCAGGTTTGGCTCTCCGGCAAAAGAGAGCCCTTCTGCAGCGAGTTTGAGCCGGGCGAGCATGTCGGCTCCATCCAGTTTTGCTGACGCCACCTGGTAAGGATAGTGATCGCTCAGACGCAGCCTTGCCGACAATTCGCGGGCTGCAAGGAAGCGGTTCGTTGCTTCAATGGTGGCCTGCCAATGTGCCATCCGCTTTCGCAGCGTGGCGGCATCATTGACCGGCCGATACCAGTTGTTATTGTGGATACGGTAGAACCCGAGCGAACCCGACAAGGCAGCAACGCGCCCCAGAAACGGATATATCCCTACGAGCCACGCATCGGCAGATATGCGGAATTGCTCGGGAATGTCTCCTGCAGCGTCCCAGGCCCTGCGTCGGACGGCGATGGCGGACGTCATCGGAAACGGCCACCAACCCGCCGATTTCGTCAGTTGCTGCGACAAGTCTCCCGAACATAGGGTCCGAGGGACCGGCTTGAGGATCGGCGCGCCATCAATCAGCGTTGGCTGAAGCCGGTGGTAGACGAGCGACAATCGAGGATCGTCACGGAAAGCCGCTGCCGTCGCCGACAGCTTGCCCGGCGCCCACCAGTCATCGGCGTCCAGGAAACAGAGGATGTCCCCCCTACTCTTATGCACGGCGGCATTTATCGCAGCGGCCTGCCCCCGGTTGTCCTGGAAAAGAACTTTCACCCGGTCGCCATAGGATTCCAGAATGGAGCGCGACTGGTCGCTGGACCCATCGTCGACCACGATTATGTCGGTGTCGGTCGTGTTCTGGGCCAAAGCGCTCTCAATCGCACGGCCGACGAAGCGACCGTAATTGTAGTTGTTGATGAGAACGCTGATGGCCGGTCGCTCCATGTCACCTCTCAAGCGGATTGTTGCTGCGCTACGCTTCTGCGCGGCAGAATCGCGAGCGCGCGCACAATTGCCGGCTGCGAGATGGTCGAAGGGAACCACACCAAGCCCCACATCATCCTGCGGCGCCCATTGAGAGCGACACATCGAGGATATCTCCGGGCAGGATCTCGGTATCCATGCGCGCTTTTACCGTCTCTTGGTGGCCCGCCATCGATCGGTAGATCACGACAATCGTCTCAGCCTGCCTGACGTCCGTCTCAACGGCGGTGCCGGCATCCAGAATCTGGGCCGAGAGAGCGTCCATTTCGGCCTTCAGCCGGACCCGATCAAGCATTGCATCCCGCAACTGCTGATGGATATCGATACGCCATGTGAAATCCGCCGTGCTGAGCTCGTTTTCAACGGTTGCGCGGTTCTGGCGAGCCCGGGCGGTGTAGGCCTGGTTTTCCAACAGATCGCGCGAAGCCTTGGAATCCTCACGTTCGAGTTCCAGGAGACGCGGTAGAGGCATGAGCCCCTTTGCCACCAGGGTCCGCGCGGCCTCGACTTGAGCCCGACCGAGGTCCCGTTCCTTTTCTTGAAGGCCGCCCTGCTGCTTAAGCACATCGATTTCGAGGTCGAGCAACGCCATACCCTCGCGCAGATGCGCCTGGTTGCCGGACCACGTCCCCAATCGATCTCGCAGGATCTTCTGGTCCAAAGACAAGAGCGCCTCTGCATCCTGAGGTGCCACCGAACCGCTAGCCACCTCGGGTTTGGCGCGCTCGTCCCGGGACAATTCGGCTTCCAGTCGGGCAATGCGGCTGTTGATCTGGAAAAGCTGGTAGGAGCCGGTTTTCCACTTCGCTCTTAGGCTCGGAATGTCGAGAGATAGCTGATGGTCTTGCTCGGCCAGGCCCGCCCCTCCGGCAAGTATGAGCGCATGGCGAACCGTCAGGCCGGGCTCGTACTCTACAGCACCTGGCCGCCTCACATTTCCACCAACATAGAAAGGCCGGTACTTCGCGATTTCAACCAGAACCGTCGGCGACTTGAGGATCTCGCGTTTGACAAGCTCTTCCTGGAGGCGCGCTCGAACGTCGTCGAGCCGCATTCCAGCAACCCGAATGTTGCCAAGCTGCGGCAGCACGATATTGCCCTCGAGGTCGACCTTGCTATCGCCACCGAGCTTCGGAGCCTCCGCGATCAAGACATGCAAAGTGTCCCCTCGCTCGATCAGGATCTCGCCTCGAGCTGGTGAGATAGCCGCCAGCAATGCCGCGACGAATAACGTGCCCGCCACGAAGCGTGCGAAACTTGCACGATGAATTGGAACCATCGGAAGCGTGCCCCAAAGCGTCAACTGCGGATAGTCAGGCTGCGCCGGAACCAATGTCTGATTTCCCGGCGCGACTGCCTGGCTCCATGCGTTCACGGGCAGACTACCGGCGAACGGACACGCGCAGGACCTGCTCTTATGGTCAATCCGCTAGCCCCTGCCGTCAGCCCTTGGGCGAAGTGCCTCCCTAAGGCTTAGGCGCATCACCGTCATTCGGCGGTGGACATGCGCGTTAGGGGTAAGCCCCGCGTCGTTTGTGTTTGTTGCACTGGGGATGTGGCCAGATGATTGTTCGCTGGCGCAACGTCCAAGCCACGGAAGACGACGTCCGTCTTTCCGAAAAAGCCGGCAGCAGGCAAGTCGGCCGGGTTTATTTCGAAACCGCCGGGATATGGTTCCAGGCGACCGACGGTGTCAGGATCGCCCGGAATCTGATCGAAAACACCGCTCAGTTCGGCATCGCCGGCGGCTCGCTGTGGGGGCGTGAAGACGCCGTGCATGACGCAATCATCGAACACAACGAGATCCGCAACGCCAATCAGCAGACGGCGGATGGCGGCGCCATCAAGCTGATGGGCGAGCAGGCTGACCCGCTGAACACCAGCATCCGCTACAATCTGATCTCCGGCACGGGTCATCTCATGAATAGGGTCGATGGCACATTTTGGCCCTCCGGATATGAAAACACCAGCGAGTGGCCGACCCCTATCAGCTGGGCGCGATCTACACCGACGGCAAGGCCAGCGGGGTGCGCATCGAAGGAAACACCCTGTCAGGCAACATATCGGCGATCGGCATCAACGGCGGCTGGAGCAACGTGGTGACGGGAAACGTGATTGCACACGGATCGGGCGCGGCCTTTCGCATCGATGACGGTACCGGTAGGGGATGGCGTCCGCCACGGGCGAACCCAAATCGGATCGAGGACAATATCGTGTCGATCGACAGCAGCAACGGGCTTGCCGCCTATGTCTACGCGCCTGACCATGGGCCTAGATACGTGCAGTTCGCGCGCAACCGCTACAGCGGCAATCTGAACGATAAGAGCTTCCGGATGGATCCGGAGATCATGCCCTCGGGAGAATTCGGCAGCCTGAGCGATTTCCAGCAGGCAGGGGTGGACACAGGCAGCGTGGTCGCGCGTTCCAGGTTGGATAATCAGAGGACCAGCACCGGGCAATGATCCTGCAGGCTCAAGCCGACAAGCGAATGACCCGGCGCTGCGGCTCTTCTTCCCGGAATGCCACATTGCGCCCGACGCATCTGTAGACAAAGCCGTGTTCGGCGACCTCGGCCGGTTCGTAAATATTGCGGAGGTCGACGAGAACGGGCGTCTTCATCACGGCTTTAAGTCGCTCGAGATCCAGTGACCGAAACTCGTTCCATTCCGTAGTGATGACGATGCAGTCGGCCGCGTCGGCCGCCGCGTAGGCATCCTCTGCGTAGGCTATCGGCGGCAGAAGCAGCCTGGCCGCCGCCATACCCTGCGGATCATAGGCGCGAACTATTGCTCCCGCATCGACAAGTGCTTGAACGATCGACAGCGATGGAGCCTCACGCATATCGTCCGTGTTGGGCTTGAAGGTGAGGCCGAGAATTGCGACCCGCCTACCGCGAATGCTCCCGCCACAAGCCGCTATGATCCGGCGCGCCATGCCGCGCTTGCGCTGGTCGTTGACGGCTACCGTCGTTTCGACGAGCCGAAGGGGAGAGCCCAAATCCTGTGCGGTCCGGGCGAAAGCCATCGTATCTTTCGGGAAGCATGATCCGCCATAGCCTGGCCCGGCATGCAGGAATCTTTGACCGATGCGATTGTCGAGCCCCAGGCCATGCGCCACATCCTGAACATCGGCTCCGGCTGCTTCGCAAAGGTCGGCGATCTCGTTGATGAAGGTGATCTTCATCGCGAGAAAGGCATTGGCCGCGTATTTGATGATCTCCGCGCTTTGGCGTGACGTGAACTGGATCGGCACATTGTTGAGGCAAATCGGACGATAGACTTCCGCCATCACAGACCGGGCGCGCGCATCTTCCGTGCCGATCACGATCCGATCAGGCCGTTTGAAATCCTCGATCGCAACCCCCTCGCGCAAAAACTCCGGATTCGAGACCACGGCTATATCCGCCAGTGGATTGACCTCTCGGACGATGCGTTCAACTTCCTCGCCGGTGCCCACCGGGACAGTGGATTTCGTCACGACAACCGTGAAGCCCCGAGCCGCCTTGGCGATCGAGACTGCGGCTGCGTAAACGTAGGAAAGGTCGGCGTGGCCGTCCCCTCGCCGCGCCGGTGTGCCGACGGCTATGAAGACCACATCGGCGCCAGCGACAGCCTCGGGCAGATCCGTTGTAAACGACAAGCGGCCTGCGGCAAGATTGCGCGCAACGAGGGTGTCGAGGTTCGGCTCGAAAATAGGGATACTGGCATTTCGCAACGCGTCGATCTTGTCCTTGTCGAGATCGACGCAGGTAACCAGGTGCCCGAAATCGGCCAAGCAGGCACCGCTGACGAGGCCGACGTAACCGGATCCGATCACTGCGATCTTCATTGACGTTTCTCCACATGGTGACTGCCGGCCGCTGCCCTGCCTTACTCGGGCATCAGCATGTCAGGCTCATTACAATCGTGACGGTCGACGACGTGCTCGCAGCGTACAGCCAGGCGTGACGCCTTCGGTGATGGCGACTTGTAAAACCGCTCGACAATGTCGTTCACACGTTGCTGGTAGCTGTATCGGCAGGCGCGTTTCAGCGCCCCGTCTTTCAACGTTGCCAGACGCCCTGCGTCCGTGACGATCCGCGCCAGTGCATCGGCCAGGTCCTGCTCGACAGCTGCCCGGTGCCTTGCCCTTGTCGACACGACCACACCGCAGCTTGCGTCGACCGCCAGGCCCGGACCTCCGAGATCAAGGCACACCACAGGCAGTCCGTGCGCCATCGCTTCTCCGACTACTTGTCCTGCCGTGTCGTGCAGGCTCGGAAACAACAAGACGTCATGTGCTGCGTAGATACTGTGCATTTCGACATGGGGTATTTTCCCGACGAACCTCACCATGTCCCTTATGCCCAGTTCCTCAGCGATAGAGCGGAGGTAGCCCTCCTCTGGCCCCTCACCTGCAATCGTGAACGAAAGCCCCGCTATCTGCTCACGCAACCGCGCAACGGCTCCAAGCGCGAACTGCACTCCCTTCCAATATTCCAGTCGACCGGCAAACAGTATCGACGGCCCTGTCGCAAGATCGGGCGATGGGCGCGCATCGCCGACGCAAATGGGCGGCGCATAGATGTCTGCCACCAGAAACGTCTTGTCTCGCCACCATGCAGGCACGTGGCGGCCGGTCGCCTCGTCGGCCACCAGAATCGCGTCGGCCCGAGCGAGGCTCCGCAGCACCATCGGATCGACCCGGCTGCATATGTTGAGGAGATCCCTCTTTATCTCGAATCTCCATCCGCGGTTCGGAAATCCCCGCCGCAGTCGCCATGGCGTGCCTTGCCCTCCGCCGACCGGACCAAACACGAAGCGTGGCCCCAGACCGCCCAGAAACGAAGGCCACCGTAGAACCGTCCACGTAAGGTGGTGGATTACGTCGTAGGGGTTTTCGGCATGCAACCTGGCGACCGTTCTGCGGGCCGTCATCTGCCACATGTAGTAGTGCTGACGAATTCGATGGGCGTTCTCGTATCCAGGTCCCGGCCAACCTGGAACATCGTGCCAGACAAAGCTTAGCCGATCCGGCAGCTGTTGCTTTTCGCAGTAGCGCTCGATCGCCGAACGATGATGACTTCCGCAGGTGAGAACAGTGACGTCGTGACCCTGGCGGGCCAACTCCGAAGCAAAATTCCAACCCTTGCCCAATTCGGATCCCGGATTAGGCTCGCAGGCATAGGCTGAGGCGAGTATGCGCATCAAACCTCGCCCCCCGCGATTTGACTGGGCAAAAGCGACGTCCCAATCAGAGGGGGGGCAATGTTGTGGACAGCGAGCCGTGTCAGCACCTCTGCGCTGAGCGTGCCCCGAGCCGCGGGGTGACGATTCCGGCCTTTCTCGACATTGGAATAGGTCCATGCATCAGACGGACCAAAGGTCATGAAAACCGCGACGCGCTCGGGGGTCCTGCCGATCCAGCGCAGGATCGATCGTGTCGAGGTGAAAGCCTTTTGAGCGTCCGGCCGCAGCCGCGAGCCGATCCAATCACAGAGCTTACGCAAGCCCCTCTCGACCAGCGTCGACATTTGCCCGGCATGTTCGATACGCACGTCGAAGAGGATGGCGTCGCCCGCCCGTACGGCAATACTCTTCTCTAGCATATCGTCGGTGGGAGCTTGGCCCTTGAGATGAGACCTAGGCCGAACCTTCAGTGCCCCTTGCGAATTTTCGTCCTGATCCTGCAGGTAGAACGCTATCTTGTAGACCCTGAAACTCTCGTCCGAGAAAATACTCCCATCAAGGCACGCGGGATGGTGCGGAACGTCGTTATGCCACGAGGACGTCGTGCTGATCATCAGATCGCATTCGCCTGTACGAACGACGTTTAGCGGGTACGTGATTTCCCTAAGCCGATCGAGGATCGTATCGGAAGTCAGAAGCTTTGCGACATCCTCTACTTCATACATTGCATGAAGCTGGAACTTGTCGCCATATTTATACGGACCACCTGACCTAAAATACTTTTTGACAGCCGCCCGTAAGCTTTCCACCTGATCAGGGGTCAGAACTTCCCTGATGACAATATAGCCATCAGAGCTCAACGCGTTCTGCTGCCTGGCGATCCCGCCGGGCAGCTCTGAAAGCCCGTCAGTTGAAGCCCCCATCTCGCCTGTTTGGTTCAGCAATTCCCTCTCCCCCGGCTCTGTTCGGGCAAAACCGACTATCCTGCTGCGGCTCGGCAGCGGTCAAACCGCTCTTTCGGGGTAATGCTCGCCAAAAGGAGCAGGGTGGCAAGCAAGGGGGAATATTACCTTACTCCAAATATCCTAAGTCATACCGGCTCCGGAAGGATAAGCATGAGGTCTCCTCTACGTCCAATAGTCGGAATGGTAAGTATGGAGGCAATCGGCCTGCCGACATATTCTGGTTTCGGTTGAGATTGCGAAAGCGCAAATTATGAAGAAGCCACCAGCAGGCAGCAGCCAAACTCAGGTTCCCGATCCGAAAAGCTTCCTGGAATGGACCAATGTCCTTGGCGTTCGCGTTTCGGCAGTCAATCTCAAAAGCGCGACTGAACTTATTCAAGCGGCGGTTGCAGACGGCAAGAAGGAATATGTGTGTGTCCGCGACGCACACGGCGTGGTCCGATGTCAAACGGATGCCGAACTTCGGTCCGTACATAACCGCGCGTTTCTCGTGACCCCCGATGGCATGCCATTGGTATGGGCATTGAAGCATGCTGGTCATTCGCAAAGCAGCAGGGTCTATGGGCCCGACCTCATGTTGTCGGTTTTCGAGGCAGGCCGATCGAAAGGCTTTCGCCATTTCCTTTATGGCGCGACGCCCAACACGCTCGAGCTCCTGCAGGCGCGACTTCTCAAAAGATTCCCGGAAGCGCAGGTGGCCGGTTCCTGTGCGCCGCCGTTTCATGAACTGTCGCCACAAGACGAAGCGGATTTTGCCGATCGGATCAACCGCTCAGGCGCCGATATCGTTTGGGTCGGAATTGGCAGCCCCAAGCAGGAACTCTGGATGGCGCGCATGCGCGATCGTCTAGAGGCTCCCATGCTCATTGGTGTCGGGGCCGCATTCGATTTCCACGCCGGCCTCAAGCGCCAGGCTCCGAGGATGATCCAAAGAAGTGGCTTCGAATGGGCGTTTCGCCTCCTATGCGAGCCTCGAAGATTGTGGCGGCGCTATGCGCTCGTCGTGCCGACCTTCATCTCATTGACAGCATTGCAGAGACTTGGGTTCAGGCAATTTCCGATCGAAGACTCTGGATCAAGCGCTTCGTGACAAAGGCAGGAGTGGCACCGGCATGTCTTCGTTAGCCTCATCAGCATCGTCATCTGGCCTGTCGAAGGCGACCGCCATGCTTGATCGGGCGATTTCGACAAGCAATCCCCCACCGTTGACGGACACGACGCCAGCTGAAATCTGCGAACAGACGGGCCTTAGAAAACCTGTTCCACTAAAGCGTGCACTCCCCTGGATGGCTACATTGTTGCTTCTGGTTGCCGGCGACATCGGTGCCTACCTAGTCGCCTATCTCCTTTTCCTGCCGTTCCTTCCGGGCGATTCGAAGGGCGTGGCATTGGAGCCCGCTTTCACTCTCGCAGCATTGGCGGCGATCCTTCTTTATGCATCGGCATCGCTCTATCCAGGATATCGGCTTCACGACCACGAACATCTGCGCCGCCGCGCCACAGCGTCGATAAAGGTGGCTGCCCTCGCCGCACTAGCTGCGATCCTGCTGTCAGCAGGGCCGGGACTGCTGCTTGCTACCATCGGCTTCCTCGGTGTCGGGCTGGTGCTTCAGCCTGTCACTCATTGGGCTGCGCGAGGCCTGTGCTGGAGGCTTGGGATCTGGGGAGAACGCGCAGCAATCGTAGCGGGACGCAATCGCATTCCCGCCCTGATGGCGCATTTCACCTATCGCTGGCAGTATGGCATTCGACCAGAGCCCTATTCGCCCGATACGCTTGGGATCTCACCCGAAAACAAGCCGCGTATCGCCTTGATTGCTGGCGACACGGGCTCGCTGCTCGACGAAATTACGACCATGCGTCGAGAGTTCGCCGAGGTCATTCTCCTTTCAGACATGCCGAACTTCAAGATAACAGGACTGCAACCTGCAGACGTCGGTGGAGAGATTGGTGTTCGCCTAGCTGTTGGGGAGAACCCGGTGGACTTGAACTTGGTTCGCCGGGCCCTTGATCTTGCGATCGCTATCCCTGCGATGCTGCTGTTTGCTCCCTTCATTTTGATCGCTGCAGCCGCCATCTATGCCATCGATCCAGGCCCCGTTTTCTTCAGGCAGGCCAGGGAAGGATTGGCTGGCAAGCCGGTGCACGTCCTGAAGCTCAGGACAATGTACAGAGATGCGGAACAGCGGCTCGACGCCTTGATCCGGGAAAATCCGGCGATACGGACCGAGTGGTTGACCCACTTCAAGCTAAGGCACGACCCGCGCATTTTGCCCGTGATCGGGCACATTCTTCGCTCGACGAGCTTCGACGAACTCCCGCAACTGGTGAACGTCATCACCGGGGAAATGGCTCTCGTGGGGCCGCGCCCCTTTCCGGAGTACCACCTTCGGGCAATGGATGGCGATTTTCGTCACAAGCGACACTCGGTAACCCCGGGACTCACCGGCTTGTGGCAAATATCCGAACGGAGCAACGCCGACCTTAACCTGCAGCAACAGCTCGACGAATTCTACATCGACAACAAATCCATTTGGTTCGACTGGCACATTCTTCTGCGTACTATTCCTGCGGTCTTCAAGCGCAGCGGAGCTTTCTGACCTGTTGCTTGCCTTTGCGCGCAGCCATCAACAAGGGGAGCATATCAATGCACGAACGCAAGCGAGTTCTGGTAACCGGTGGCGCCGGGTTCCTGGGGTCATTCCTGTGCGAACGGCTTTTGGCGGAGAACAACGACGTCCTCTGCGTCGACAACTACTACACCGGTTCGCGCGATACCGTGCTGCATCTTCTCGACGATCCCCACTTCGAGATAATTCGCCACGACATCACCTTCCCCCTCTATGTGGAAGTCGACGAGATCTACAATCTTGCCTGCCCGGCATCTCCGGTCCACTACCAGTTCGATCCCGTGCAGACCATCAAGACCAATGTGCACGGCGCCATCAACATGCTCGGTCTTGCCAAGCGCACCAAGGCGAAGATCTTCCAGGCATCCACGAGCGAAGTCTATGGCGACCCGGCCGTCCACCCTCAGCCGGAGGGATATCGAGGAAGCGTCAATCCCATAGGCCCGCGGGCATGCTACGACGAGGGCAAGCGATGCGCCGAAACGCTGTTCTTCGACTATCACCGCCAATATGGCATCGATATGCGGGTAGCGCGGATCTTCAACACCTACGGACCGCGCATGCATCCGAATGACGGCCGCGTCGTCTCGAATTTCATCGTGCAGGCGCTGCAGAACGAGCCGATCACCATCTTCGGGGACGGCACGCAGACGCGATCGTTCTGCTACGTGGACGACCTGATCGAAGGCTTTTCCCGCCTGATGCGCGCGCCCGGAGTTACGGGCCCGATCAACCTGGGCAATCCCGGCGAATTCCAGATCCGTGAACTGGCCGAAATGGTGATCGAGCTGACTGGATCGAGGTCACCGATCGTCTTCAAGCCTCTTCCCGCTGATGACCCGACCCAACGGAAACCGGATATCAGCCAGGCGAAAGAGCTGCTCGGATGGCAACCCGCGGTACAGCTCCGCGAGGGGCTTGCGCAGACAATCGCCTATTACGACGCGAAGCTTTCTGTTGGGGACGGAAAGCTGCTCGGCAAGTCGTGGAGAGAGGGTTTTCCATACCTGATGACTTCGATTCCGAACCTAGCCGTTCCGCAAGCCATGCGACAGGCACATGAATAGCAGCCGAATTCCGCGCAAGCCGAAGCTCCTTTTCTTTCAATGGGACCATCAACCCAACGCGAGCGCGGCCAGTTACCTGCTGCTGCATATGCAGCAGCAGGTAAAATGCCTTCAAATTCACTTCGATGTTGTCGTCATAAATCGCGACTGCGACTACGCAGAGATATGCGACAGGCACGAACCGGATCTGGCGGTGTTTGAAAGTGGCTATCGGTCACATGGGTCACAGCGGGTGAAAATCACCAGTACCGATGCCTACAACGGAATTCCAAAGCTAGGCCTTCACAACGCCGATGCGTGGTGCGACCGGCGCGCCGGCTTCCTTTCCGATATGGAGCAATGGGGCATCGAGACATATTTCTCGATCGGAACGATGACGCCGGAATACATGCCGGACTTGAAGGAAAACCTATTCGTCTGGCCGAACTTCATCGATCCCGAAATCTACCGCGACTATGGCCAGCACAAGACCATACCGATCACGCTTACAGGTCAGGTCTATGGTCTCTACCCATGGCGGCAGGAGGTATTTCCACTGATCCGAGACCGCTATCCCTGCCTGGTATCACCGCAAAGCACCTACGAGAGCAAGCTTGCCTCTCGACTGCTGTCGGGGGAGGCCTATGCGCGCGTCCTCAACGCGAGCTTCGTCGTCCCCACATGCGGAACTGTCGCCGGCGAGGTCGTGCGGAAACACTTTGAGATTCCCGGGGCAAACGCCTGCCTGGTCACCGAACGCACCGCAGCAGTGGAGGCAGCTGGCTTTGTAGATATGGAGAACTGTGTCTTTGCCGATCACGGCAACGTGCTCGAGCGACTGGAATACCTCTTTGCTCATCCTGATGAAATGCAGCGTATTGCGAAAGCCGGCTACGATTTGGTCCACTCGCGTCATACGCTGAACCACAGGCCTCAAATATATCAATGGTTCATGCTGAACAAAGGCTTGCGATCCGGCGAAAAGATCGTCCAGCTTGGACCTTTTGGTGATCTTACAAAGGTCGAGCGCATCTCAGAACGAGGGAGCATCCATGTCGTTGGGGCGGCACTCGATCGCGCCTTGCTGAAAGAGGGTGATTTGCTCCTTGAGCAAGACAGGGTGGAGGAGGCCAAGCTGCGCTACGCCCGATGCCTGGAATATGTGTCCTACCTGCCTGAAGCGAAATTCCGTCTTGCCATCTGCGCACTCCGAGAGGGGAATGCTGATCGCGCCTGCGATCTTCTGGTCGACCTAATCAAGGTAACCACGACCGACTATGGGGCGGCTGACCCGGATCCTGTAGAATGGGCATACTTCCTCCTTGCTTTGGTCTGCCAAGGCAGTTTGGAGCAGGCGCGGAGGCTGCAAAATTTCTATCCTCGCCTATCCAACGACGAACTCAGACGTGCGCGCCTCGTCCTCGAGCGAGCAGGTCGCAATGGCGATCGCCTTGCCTCTGGACGTCACGGCAAGGATCGAAAAAGTATTCACCAGCTTCCCGAGAGGAGTGATCCGGAATGGCTCGCGTGGTTCGCCGATATTCTTAAGCGTTGCGGGCAACCAGACCTTGCAAACGCTCTTCGTCGCAATCCCCTTGCGGTGACTGCAACTGGCGAGACAGCATCATCCCCACACTTCGATCTCGTTGTTGGCTGGCGGCTGCGATTTTACGCAGGCGTAGATCGCCTAATGATCAGCCTACGCTTGGATGGCTTAAGGCCGAACGTGCCACCTCTGCCAGAGTTCCGATACCTTTGGCATCTCGCACGAGGCATGGTCCCCCCTTCGCAAAGACGCCGTTTGCGCAGGGTCCAACTATTGCTTTCGAGATCATTTTTGCGCGCACCGACTACCAAGCGCGGTTGGCGCAAGGAATTCTACTGTTTTGTTGTGCGTCGCACGTCATCCAGACGATCAATACCTACGGACGTGCCCCGATGAAGGCGGTGAGACAATCGATTGCATTTTCAACCATAGATAAATACCTGTCGCAGATCTTGCTCATTACGACGACGGCGGTAATGGCACGCATTCTGACACCAGCCGAAACCGGCCTTTACATGACGGCCAACGCGGTGATCCTGCTGGCGGACAATTTTCGCTCCTTTGGTGTCGGGATCTACATCGTTCAGGAAAAGCAGCTCAGCCGAGCTATGGTGCAGTCTGCATTCACAATCATGCTGACGCTATCCGTCGTGGCCGGTGCGGCCATTTATCTGGGGGCAGGCTCCATAGCATCCTTCTATGCATCACCGGACTTGAAGGCTCTGCTCCTTGTGGCGGCTCTCGGCTTCTTCACCATACCCTTCAGCAGCCCGATCATGGCGCTCCTTCAGCGCGAGATGGCGTTCAGGGCAGTTGCCTGCATCAATGTCGCCGCGGCCCTGGTAGCATTCGTCATCACGATCACGCTTGGCTTGGCGGGGCTGGGGCCGGTGAGTTATGTCTGGGGCTCTTTGGGCGCCAGTTTGGTGACGGTTGTGTTGGCACTCGTCGCGCGTCCGAAATTCTGGATATTCCGCCTGTCCTTCGCCCGCATAGGCCCACTTCTGTCCTTCGGCGTCGTTTCTTCGCTCATCACTGTCTCCAACATGGCCTACGAACTCTTGCCGCGATTGGCCTTCGGCAAATTCCTCGGATTAGATGCTGTAGGCCTCTACTCGCGCGCCGTCACGATCTGCCAATTGCCAGATCGAGTTGTGATTTCGGCCCTTCACCCGGTCATCCTGCCCGCTTTTGCAGCGCAGGCGCGGGCTGGTGATTCTTTGAAAAAGGGCTATCTCCATGGGCTCAGCCTCATGACAGCGGTTCAATGGCCCGCCCTGATCATGCTTTCGCTATTGGCCGATCCAGTCGTCAGCATCCTGCTGGGGCAGCAATGGGGTGGGGTTCCGCCACTGGTGCGCATCATGGCGCTTGCAAACATGGCCCTTGCGCCGGCGGTGCTGACCTTTCCTGTATTGGTATCGGCGGGTCGGATCAAAGACGCACTGTGGTCAAGCGTCATCAGCCTGCCGCCGTCCTTCTTGATTATTATAGGCGCAGCTTTCATCGGGCTGGATGCCGTTGCTGCCAGCCTGCTTGTCGTAGCTCCGCTGCAAATGTTCGTCGTATACCCCTTCATCCGCCGGGCCATCGATCTGCAGTGGACGGAATTGCTCCGGGCAGCGCGCCATAGCGCTTTGCTGGCCCTGGGGACGGCGTTGGTTCCGATCCTGGTCATACTCGGTTCCCCGACCGGTTTCGATTTTGATTGGATACGGACGATAGTGGCGTTGGTTGGCGGCGCCGCGGGCTGGCTGGCCACTTTGGTCTTGGTCGACCATCCAGTGAAAAGCGAAGTCATCGAAATCTGGAGCTTCCTTTCCGAAAAGGCATCCATTTCCGCAACCGCTCGCCGTGTCACCAGCAAGACCGATAGCGAAAGTAGCTGCGGCAAGGCTGTCCGCAGGGCTTCTGCATGAAAATTTGCTCGTGCTCACTGGAGAGACACGGAACATTTGCGCTTGGGGGATTGAAGACATGGTCAACGGCAACAAAGCGACTGCGGCTTACAACCTTTCGGACAAGCGGGTCTGGGTTGCCGGTCATCGAGGCTTGGTCGGATCGGCACTGTTAAGAAGGCTCTCGCGAGAAAACGTCGAGCTATTGACGGCCGGCAAGAACGTACTCGACCTGCGCCGGCAGCAGGACGTTGAAGATTGGGTGAAACGGGAGAAGCCGGAGGTCGTCTTCGTGGCGGCGGCAAAGGTCGGCGGCATCCGCGCCAACAGCACTCGTCCGGCGGATTTCATCTACGACAACCTCATGATCGAGGCCAACGTCATCCACGCCGCCTTCCGGTATGGCGTCGAAAAGCTGGTGCTCCTCGGTTCAACCTGCATCTATCCGAAACTGGCGCCTCAGCCGATTCCGGAGGAAGCGCTGCTGACGGGGCCGCTCGAGGCGACGAACGAATGGTATGCCGTCGCAAAGATTGCCGGCATCAAGCTTGTGCAGGCTTACAGGCGGCAGCATGGCTGCGATTTCATATCCGCCCAGCCGACCAACCTTTACGGCCCTGGCGACAATTTCGACCTGGAAACGAGCCATGTGCTTCCCGCCCTCATGAGAAAGGCGCACGACGCAAAGCGAGAAGGCGCGTCAGCCATGTCTGTGTGGGGAACCGGCACGCCGTTGCGCGAATTCCTGCATGTCGACGATCTCGCCGACGCATTGGTTTTCCTGACGAGGAATTTCAGTGACGAGGCGCCCATCAACGTGGGCTCGGGGGCGGAAATTTCGATCCGAGGTCTCGCCAACGCCATTCGAGACGTAGTCGGATATCAGGGCGACCTCATTTTCGATGCCTCGAAACCCGACGGCACCCCGCGCAAGCTGGCCGATATTTCGAAGCTTGAAGGCATGGGGTGGCGACCCCGCATAGGGCTCGGTGAAGGGCTTGCATCGACTTATGACTGGTTCCTGGCAAACGTTGCCAACGAAGCGACTGGCACCGTTGCGTCAGCATGAGCGCCCATGTCCACGACTACCAAGGCCGGGTGCGGTGCAGGCCACTGAACAGCCGCAACGCCTGTCCATGAGACCGCCGCGCATGTAGACTTCGCGCGGGAGAATGCGTGCGCGGCGCAAGAGGTCCGGCACGCCGCCGGTGCCGAGATGTTCGAAGGACACGATCCATATCTCGTGGCGCTGTCAGTCGCCGTGGCGATCCTCGGCGGCTATACCGGATTCGGCCTTGCCGCCCGCGTGCGCGGCACGGCGGGCCTGACCCGGCGGCTGCTTCTGGCAGGGGCTGCCGGCTTCCTCGCGGTCGGCATCTGGACCATGCATTTCATCGGCATGCTGGCCGCCCCCATCCCGGCAGGCACCGTCTATCTCCTCCTGCCGACGGTGGTGTCATTCCTTATCTGTGCGCTGGTGGTGGGGGTATCGCTGTTCTTCGTCAGCATCGGCGCGCCCTCAGGCCTGCGGGTCGGCCTCTCGGCGCTGCTGCTCGGCGCCGGCATCGTGTCCATG
This sequence comes from Mesorhizobium sp. KR1-2, assembly GCF_040045035.1. NCBI lineage: Bacteria > Pseudomonadati > Pseudomonadota > Alphaproteobacteria > Hyphomicrobiales > Phyllobacteriaceae > Mesorhizobium > Mesorhizobium sp. KR1-2. Next base: position 305,649 of record NZ_JBDZDS010000006.1, read on the forward strand.
CACTATGTCGGCATCGAGAGCCTGGAGGGTCCGTTCCGCATCGAGCACGATCTCGCGATGATGGTGCTGGCCGCGGTGATCGCCGTCGGCACCGCCTATGGGGGCCTACTCATATTTTTGGCGCGGCAAGGTGGCCACAAGCTTGCGCTCAGCGCCATCGCCTTCGGCATCGCCGTGTCGGGCATGCACTACATCGCCATGCACGGCATGCATTTCCTGCCCGCCGCGCAGCGCGGCGGCGCCGGGCCGACGTTGTCGCCGCAGGCGCTGGCCCTGGTGGTGGCGCTGCTGTGCTTCCTGGTCGCCGCCGGCTTCCTGCTTTTCCTCGTGCCGGAACCGCACCGTCGGCGCGAGGCCCAAGCGAAAGCCCCGGTGCCGGCCCCTCACCTCTCGCAGGAGTGGTCCGAAGAGTTTGCGGGCGGGCCGAAGCGCGAAACGGCCACCCCTTCGCTCCATCTCGCCGCTTCGCCGCTGGGCGGACTGGGGCAGCCGCGCATTGCGGCCGTGCCACGCCTGCCGGTCGAGAGCGCGGCAGGCACGCATTTCATCGACATCGGCGAGATCAGGAGCGTGCGCGCCGATGCGCACTATACGCAGGTGCATGACGGCGCGCGCGAGCGCATGTGTCCCTGGTCGATCTCGGAGGTGGAAGCCAGGCTCGATCCGGCCGTATTCCTGCGCGTCCATCGCAGCCACATCGTGGCCGTGCCGCATGTGACCTTCATGCGCAAGGAAGGCGACGGCGCGGTGGTCGAACTGGACGGGCCGCAGCCGCATCTCGTTCCTGTCAGCCGTGCCAAGATCTCGGAATTGCGGGTCCGGCTGGGTTTGGCGCGGCGAACGCCGCAAAGCCATGACGAGCCGACAGGTAAGGACAGCTGACGCAATTGGTGCGGAAAATAAGGCGTTTCATGCGAAATGTCGTTTCTGGTGAGTAGCCCTGACGCACACTGTTGCCACTCCCCGCAGCCGGGAACAGGCTGCAAAGTGGTCCAGAAGTCGGCTTCGAGAGAACCATAATCCTGCGTTCGCCGCGCTGCCCGCTGCGCGCCCATGAAGCTCGAATCGCTCCGTCTCGAATCCAGACGCGTGGACGCAAGGAGGAGGAGACGAGATGATTCCAGGCCCGTTCGAATACCACCGGCCGACGACCGTCGCCGACGCCGTGAAACTCCTTTCGACATATGGTGACGACGCGCGCGCGCTTGCCGGCGGCCAGAGCCTGATTCCGATGATGAAGCTGCGGCTCGCCACGCCGGAACATCTGGTGGATTTGCGCGACGTGAAGGAACTGAAGGGCGTCAGCCAGGAGGGCGACCATATCGTCATCGGCCCGATGACCACCCAGCACGAGCTGCTGATGTCCGACCTCATCGCCAAGTCCCTGCCCATATTGCAGGAGACCGCGCTGACGGTGTCCGACCCGCAGGTACGCTATTGCGGCACCATCGGCGGCAACGTCGCCAATGGCGACCCCGGCAACGACATGCCGGCGCTGATGATGACGCTGGGTGCGATCTACCGGCTGGAAGGCATGGAAGAAGGCCGCGAGGTGCCTGCGCGCGAATTCTATCAAGGAGCGTATTTCACGGCACTTGAGCCGGGCGAGATGCTGACCGGCATCGCAATTCCAATCCCGCCGGCCGGGCACGGCTACGCTTATGAGAAGCTGAAACGCAAGATAGGCGACTACGCCACGGCAGCCGCGGCGGTGGTGCTGACCATGTCCGGCGGCAAGGTGGCCAGCTGCTCGATCGGGCTCACCAATCTTTCCGAAACGCCGCTTTTGGCGGAGGCGGCCGCGCAACTGGTCGTCGGCACGACGCTGGACGACGAAACGCTGAAGAGGGCTGCTGCCGCCGCCGAGGCGATCATGTCGCCCGCCGCCGACGGGCGCGGCCCGGTCGAATACAGGAAACACGCCGGTGGCGTGATGGTCGCCCGCGCCCTGAAGCGCGCGGCGAGCCGCGCCGGCTGAGGGAGGCATCGAGATGGCAAAGAAAGTCCACGTGACGATGACCGTGAACGGCCAGCAGGTGGAAGGGCTGGTCGAGCCCCGCACGCTGCTGGTGCACTTCATCCGTGAAAACCTGCAGCTGACCGGTACCCACATCGGCTGCGAGACGACGCATTGCGGCGCCTGCACGGTCGATCTCGATGGCATGTCGGTGAAGAGCTGCACGATGTTTGCAGTGCAGGCTGAGGGCGCCAATATCCTCACCATCGAGGGCATGGCCAACCCGGACGGCACGCTGTCGGCGCTGCAGGAAGGCTTTCGCATGATGCATGGCCTGCAGTGCGGCTTCTGCACGCCGGGCATGATCATGCGCGCCCACCGCCTGCTTCAGGAAAACCGCAATCCGACCGAGGAGCAGATCCGCTTCGGCATCTCCGGCAACCTGTGCCGCTGCACCGGCTACCAGAACATCGTCAAGGCGATCCAATACGCCGCCGCCAAGATGAACGGCGTCGAATTCAAGGAGGCCGCGGAATGAACGACGTAGTCCTCACGCGCGAGCAGCGCGAAGCGAAACTGGAAGGCCTGGGCTGCAGGAGGAAGCGTGTCGAGGACATCCGCTTCACCCAGGGCAAGGGAAACTATGTCGACGACCTGAAGCTGCCGGGCATGCTGCATGGCGACTTCGTGCGCTCGCCCTATGCGCATGCGCGAGTAAAGTCGATCAACAAGGACGCGGCGCTGAAGGTGCCCGGCGTTCTGGCGGTGCTGACGGCGGAGGACCTGAAGGGCGTCAACCTGGCCTGGATGCCGACGCTGGCCGGCGACGTGCAGATGGTACTTGCCGACGGCAAGGTGCTGTTCCAGGAGCAGGAAGTGGCCTTCGTGGTCGCCACCGACCGCTATGCGGCCGACGACGGCGTGGCGGCGGTGGAAGTGGAATATGAGGCGCTGCCGGTGCTGGTAGACCCGTTCAAGGCGCTCAAGCCGGACGCGCCGGTGCTGCGCGAGGACATCAGGGACAAGAAGGACGGGGCGCATGGTCCGCGCCGGCACCCCAACCACATCTTCGAATGGTCCGTCGGCGACAAGGACCTCGCCGATGCCGCCTTCCGCAAGGCGGACGTGACGATCAAGGAGCTGATCACCTACCAGCGGGTGCACCCCTCGCCGCTGGAAACCTGCCAGTGCGTATGCTCCTTCGACAAGATCAAGGGCGAACTGACGGTATGGGGCACCTTCCAGGCGCCGCATGTCATCCGCACGGTGGTTTCGCTCATCGCCAAGATCCCCGAGCAGAAGATCCACGTAATCTCGCCCGACATCGGCGGCGGCTTCGGCAACAAGGTCGGCGCCTATCCGGGCTATATCTGCTCGGCCGTGGCCTCGATCGTCACCGGCCACCCGGTGAAGTGGGTGGAGGACCGCATCGAGAACCTGACCTCGACCGCCTTCGCCCGCGACTACCACATGACGGCCGAGCTGGCCGCCACCAAGGACGGCAAGCTGACGGGCCTGCGCGTGCACGTTCTTGCCGACCACGGCGCCTTCGACGCCTGCGCCGACCCGTCCAAATGGCCGGCCGGCTTCTTCAACATCGTCACCGGCTCGTATGACATCCCCAACGCCCATGTCGTGGTCGACGGCATCTACACCAACAAGGCGCCGGGCGGCGTGGCCTATCGCTGCTCCTTCCGCGTGACGGAAGCCGCCTACTGCATCGAGCGGGCGATGGACATTCTGGCGCAGAAGCTGGGCATGGACCCTGCCGAGCTGCGGCTGAAGAATTTTATCCGGCCCGAGCAGTTTCCGTACCACTCGGCGCTGGGCTGGGAATACGATTCCGGCGACTACCACACCGCCATGAAGAAGGCGCTGGAAACAGTGAAGTATGAGGAGCTGCGCAAGGAGCAGGCCGCCAAGCGCGAGGCCTTCAAGCGCGGCGAGACGCGCGAGATCATGGGCATCGGCGTCGCCTTCTTCACCGAGATCGTCGGCGCCGGGCCGTCGAAGAACTGCGACATCCTCGGCATCGCCATGTTCGACAGCTGCGAGATCAGGCTGCACCCGACCGGCGCAGGCATCGCGCGCATGGGCACCAAGAGCCAGGGCCAGGGCCACGAAACGACCTATGCGCAGATCATTGCTTCCGAGATCGGCATTCCTGCCGACGACATCACGGTGGAGGAAGGCAATACCGACACTGCGCCCTACGGGCTCGGCACCTACGGCTCGCGCTCGACGCCGGTGGGTGGCGCAGCGATCGCCTCGGCCGCGCGCAAGATCAAGGCCAAGGCGCAGATGATCACCGCCTACAAGCTGGAGGTGCATGAAGACGACCTCGAATGGGACGTCGACGGCTTCCGGGTGAAGGGCCTGCCGGAAAAATTCATGTCGATGAAGGACATCTGCTGGGCGGCCTACAACTCCGTGCCGCCGGGCATGGAGCCGGGCCTGGAGGCGGTGAGCTACTACGACCCGCCCAACATGACCTACCCGTTCGGCGCCTATGTCTGCGTCATGGACATCGACGTCGACACGGGCGTCTACAAGGTGCGCCGCTTCTACGCGCTCGACGACTGCGGCACGCGCATCAACCCGATGATCATCGAGGGCCAGGTGCATGGCGGCCTCACCGAAGCCTTCGCCATCGCGATGGGCCAGGAGATCCGCTACGACGACACCGGCAACGTGCTGACCGGCTCCTTCATGGACTTCTTCATGCCCACGGCCGTGGAGACGCCACATTGGGAGACGGACTTCACCGTCACGCCCTCGCCGCACCACCCGATCGGCGCCAAGGGCGTGGGCGAAAGCCCGAATGTCGGCGGCGTGCCGGCCTTCTCCAACGCTGTCAACGACGCCTTCTCGTTCCTCGGCTCCACCCATATCCAGATGCCGCACGATTTCTGGCGCAACTGGCAGGCGGCGAAACGGCTGGGGGTGGTGGGTTGAAGGCGGGCCATGAAGCTATCTCGCGACCAGATCGCCGAGCGGCTCGTCCAGGCTGGCTACATCGCCGACGAGGAACTGGCGACTGCCATCGCGATCATGCAATTGCTCAAGCGCCCGCTTCTGCTGGAAGGCGAAGCGGGCGTGGGCAAGACCGAGGTGGCGAAGGCGCTTGCCTCGCTCTACGCCACGAAACTCATCCGCCTGCAGTGTTATGAGGGGCTCGACCAGTCGGCCGCGCTCTACGAATGGAACTATCAGCGCCAGCTGCTCGCCATCCAGGCGCGGCAGGGCAAGGACGTTTCCGACATCGAGGACCGCATTTTTTCGGAAAAATACCTGCTGGAGCGGCCGCTGCTCGCCGCGATCAGGCAGAAGCAGCCGCCCGTTCTGCTGATCGACGAGATCGACCGGGCCGACGAGGAGTTCGAGGCGTTCCTGCTGGAGCTGCTTTCGGACTTCCAGGTCTCGATCCCGGAGCTTGGAACCGTCGCTGCCACCTCGATCCCGCATGTGGTACTGACCTCGAACGGCACGCGGGAGCTGTCGGACGCGCTGCGGCGGCGCTGCCTCTACCACTATGTCGACTATCCCGACGTGGATCGGGAGACGCGGATCATCCTGGCGCGCATTGCCGGCGCCAGCACCTCGCTTGCGCTGCAGGTGGCGCGCATGGTGGAAAAGATCCGCAAGGAGGACCTACGCAAGGTGCCGGGCGTGGCCGAGACGCTGGATTGGGCGGCCGCCCTGGTCGGGCTCGAGGTCACCGACCTGCACGAGCGCCCCGACATCACCTTTGCCACGCTGATGTGCCTGCTCAAGACGCATGAGGACAAGGTGCGCATGACCCGCGAGGTGACCGACCGCCTGCTGGGGAGGGTGGCATGACGCGGCACGACACGCAGGCGATCGCCGAACTGGACGAGGTGACGCGCCTCGTCTCCGGCAGGATCGTGGGCTTCCTCAGGACCCTGCGCGAGAATGCCTTTGCGGTGGGCCCGCGCGAGGGGCAGGACGCGCTGGCGCTGGTCGTCGCCGGCTATGCCGAGAGGCCGGAGCTGCTGCGCTCCGCCTTCAAGCACCTGTTCTCGGCCCGCAAGTCGGAATGGGAGAAATTCGACCGGCTGTTCGACGCCTTCTGGCTGGGGCGGAACGTGCGCACTCGCGCGCTGGTGGCCGGCGAGTTTGCCAAGTCGGCCTCCGCGATGAGGCTGTTGGGCGACAACACCGGTGAAGCCGGTGACCGGGCCGCCCTTCCCGACCAGATGCCCGCGGCTGACGGCGCCGGCCGCGAAGGCGCGGGCGAAGGGCGGATGGAAGGCGCCTCGCGCGCCGAGAATCTTGCCGAGACCGATTTCCGCAAGATCGCCGACCCTGTCCTGTTGCAGGAGGCCCATGCCGTGGCGGCGCGACTGGCGAAGGCCATGCGCATGCGCCTGATGCGCCGCGACCAGGCGCGGCGGCGCGGCTATCGGCTGGACATGCGCCGCACGATCCACCGCAACATCAGCCATGGCGGCGTGCCGATCAATCTCGTCATGCGGCAGCGCAAGCAGAAGCCGCTGCGGCTCGTGGTGCTGCTCGACGCCTCGGGCTCGATGAGCATGTACACGGCCGTCTTCCTGCGCTTCATCCACGGCGTGCTCGACGCCTTCGGAGAAGCGGAAGCCTTCCTGTTCCACACCCGCCTTGCCCACATTTCCGACGCCATGCGCGACAGGAACCCGGCACGCGCGCTCGACCGGCTGTCGATCATGGCGCAGGGTGCGGGCGGCGGCACCAAGATCGGCGAATGCCTGGAGACCTTCAACCGCTGGCACGCGGCGCGGGTGCTGCATTCGCGCAGCTGCGTCATGATCGTTTCCGACGGCTATGAGACCGGCGATGCTGCCCTGCTCGCCCGCGAGATGGAGCGGCTTTCCAAGCGCTGCCGCCGCATCGCCTGGCTCAACCCGATGATGGGGTGGCAGGACTATGCGCCGGAGGCCGCCGGAATGAAGGCGGCCCTGCCGCATATCGACCTGCTGGCGCCGGCTCATACGTTGCAGAGCCTGGCGGACCTCGAACCCTATCTGGCCAAGCTGTGAGGGAGCCGATGATGACTGCCCATGTTGACGTGCTGGATCTGGTTTCCCGGCTCAAGGCGGCCGACGAGGCTTTCGTGCTGGCCACCGTGGTGCGCACCGTTTCGGTGACGGCGGCCAAAGCCGGCGCCAAGGCCGTCATCCGGCCCGACGGGACCATCGTGGCCGGGTGGATCGGCGGCGGCTGCGCCCGCGGCGCGACGCTGGCGGCGGCGCGCGAGGCGCTGGCCGACGGCCGCTCGCGGCTGGTTTCGATCCAGCCGGAAAACCTGCTGGCCGAGCTTGGAGTGAAACCGGGGGAGAACCGCGAGGGGATAAAATTCGCCAAGAACATGTGCCCCAGCCAGGGCACCATGGACATCTTCATCGAGCCCGTGTTGCCGAGGCCGTCGTTGCTGGTTCTCGGCTCCAGCCCGGTGGCGGTGGCGCTGGCCGAGGAGGCAAGGCCGCTGGGCTACCATGTGACCCTTGCAGCGCCTTTGGCCGAGTTTGCGACGACGCCGGAGGCCGACGTTCTGGTGGACGGGTTCGAGATTGGTTCGCTCGGCAAAGCCCGTCGCTTCGTCATCGTCTCGACGCAGGGCAAGGGCGACGAAGCGGCGCTTCGGGCCGCATTGCGCATCGAGGCCGAGTATCACGGATTCGTCGGCAGCCGGCGCAAGATGGCCGCACTTCGCCAAAAACTCCTGGCCGAGGGTTTTGATGCCGCCAACCTGGACCGGGTCAAGGCGCCGGCCGGCCTCGACATCGGCGCAATCACGCCCGAGGAGATCGCGCTTTCGATCCTGGCGGAGGTCACGGCCCGGCTCCGGCGCGGCCAGCGCGGAGAGGCTCCAGCGCGAGATCGGTAAAATCCGATTCTTTTCATTGATCCTTTGGCAAGCGTCACTTGCTAGTTGTCGCGCGGGGGCGGATGGAGGCTCAATTGAGATCGGACTTCGCCGCCGTACGGCTGCATCTGGAAAACGCGCAGCAATGCCTGAAGGGCGACGACGCGGCCAGCCGTAAGCTCCGTCAGGCTCTGGACCTCCTCGTCGAAGTTGCGCTGACGGCAGAATACACGGTGCCGAAGGGCAAGGTGCTGATTTTCCCGCACAGGGCGTCGGCCCCGCGCTGAGCCTTATATGTCCCGCCCTTACCCTGAAAACGGAGCGCGGCCTGCGGCCTAATCCAGGTTTCGGGCGGTTTCGGCCGCCCGGGTGAAATGGCGCATGAGCGGCTCCCGCAAGGCGTCCGGGATGTTCACGCGATCGATGGCGCGGGCCATGCATTTCAGCCAGAGGTCGCGCATCTCCCGCCCGATGGGCACATGCTCGTGGATTTCCCTTAGCCGGGAATGGCCGTGCTTCTGCACGTAGCGGCTGGGACCGCCGAAAAAGCCGGACAGGTAGTTGAACTGCTCCTCGCGCGAATGGGCGACGCCATGCCCCCGCAGATGCAGGAGATGGAGCTGCCTTGTATCCTCATCCTGCTCGATGATGTCATAAAAGGCTTCGACCAGCGCGCGGATGCCGGGCTCCTCCCCGAGCTGCTGATAGAGCGACTGCTTCTTCGTCGCGGCATTATCCATTGCGACGGTCCTCCCGCAGGAAACAGAAAAGCCATATTATAGGATAAGCGTGAGGGCTGACAGTGATACTTTCTCACAAGTTAAGAATGTTTCCTTCGGTAAAAGCCATTAGCCCGTCGTGGCCCAATGGTCGGGTTGGAAAAGCGACGACATGCTCGGCCACCCATGTTAATTGCCGGTCGGCTGGTGCGTTCGCGCCGGTCTGGCCAGGATGCACCGGATAGATTTCGTGAATCGCACCCTTCCGCTCATTCTCGCGGTCGCCCTCTTCATGGAGAACATGGACTCCACGGTCATCGCGACCTCGCTGCCGGCAATCGCGGCCGACATCGGCACCAGCCCCATCGCACTCAAGCTGGCGCTGACGGCCTATCTGGTCGCGCTCGCCGTATTCATTCCGGTGAGCGGCTGGATGGCAGACCGGTTCGGCCCGAAAAACGTGTTCCGCGCAGCGATCGCGGTCTTCGTCATCGGCTCTGTGGCCTGCGCCGTCTCGGGGTCGCTGCCCGAATTCGTGATCTCGCGCTTCCTGCAAGGCATGGGCGGAGCGATGATGACGCCGGTGGGAAGGCTGGTGCTGGTTCGCGCCACGCCCAAGAACGAGCTGGTGGCGGCGATGTCGTGGCTGACCGTTCCTGCACTGGTGGGGCCGCTGGTCGGGCCGCCGGTGGGCGGCTTCATCACCACCTACTTCACCTGGCACTGGATCTTCCTCATCAACGTGCCGATCGGCGTCGCCGGCATGTGGCTGGCAACACGCTTCCTGCCCAGAACTCCCTCCTCCAGCGTGCCGCCGCTCGACGTGCCCGGCTTCATCCTGAGCGGCGTGGCGGCGTCCGGCATCGTCTTTGGCCTGTCGGTGGTCAGCCTGCCGGCCCTGCCGCCCAGCATCGGCATCGCCACGCTCGTCGTCGGGCTGGTGTCAGGCGTGATCTATCTCGTGCACGCGCGCCGGGCGGCCAACCCGCTTCTGGCGCTGAGCCTGTTTCGCAACCAGGTGTTCCGCGCTTCCGTTCTCGGCGGCAGCCTGTTCCGCATCGGCATCGGCGCAGTGCCCTTCCTGCTGCCGCTGATGCTGCAGATCGGCTTCGGCCTGACGCCGTTCCAGTCGGGCATGTTCACCTTCGTCTCGGCCCTCGGCGCCATCGGCATGAAGCTGGTGACGGCCTGGCTGTTCAGGACGGCTGGCTTCCGCCGCGTGCTGATCCTGGGCTCGCTGGTTTCCGGGGCGACGATCGCCGTCTACGGCTTCTTCACGCCGGAGACGCCCTACCTGCTGATGCTGGCGATCCTGCTGAGCGGCGGGTTCATCCGCTCGATGTTCTTCACCGGCGTCAATGCGCTGGCCTATGCCGAGGTCTCGGACGCCGACACCAGCAAGGCCACCCCGATCACCGCCGTGTTCCAGCAGATCAGCATCGCGCTCGGCGTCGCAGTGGCCGGCGGCATCCTGGAGGTGTGCACGCAGTTGCATGGCGGGCCGCTAATGCTAGCCGACTTCCACACCGCCTTCTTCCTGGTGGCGGCGATCTCGGCGACGGCGTCGTTCTTCTTCATGGGCCTTGCCGCCGACGCCGGCAGTGCGGTGTCGGGCCATGGCGGACGCAGCGCCCGCACGGTCGAGGCCACCCCGCGAGGGTAACCGCCCCGGGCGCGTCAGTGCGACGGCTCCTCCGGAGCCGCGCGGCCCTTGAAATCCTTGGCCAGCAGGTAAAGCTCGACCGATTCCTCGCGCGAGGCCGGCGGCTTGACGTGGTGCACGCTGCGGAAATTGTGCTTCAACCTCGTGAGCAGTTCCGCTTCCGTGCCACCCTGAAAAGTCTTGGTCAGGAAATGACCGCCGGGCCTCAGCACCGAGATAGCGAAATCGGCAGCCACCTCGCACAGATGCATGGTGCGCAGATGATCGGTGCGGCGGTGGCCCGTCGTGGGCGCCGCCATGTCCGACAGCACCAGATCCGGCTCGCCGCCCAATGCCTCGATCAGCCGCGCCGGCGCCTCGTCGTCGAGGAAGTCCATCTCAAGCACCTGCGCGCCGGGCACCGCGTCCATGCCCAGATAGTCGATGCCGACGACATGCGGGTTTTCGGGCGTGGATTTCGTGCGCGCCGCAGCCACCTGGCACCAGCCGCCGGGGGCCGCACCAAGGTCGATGACCCGCAGTCCCGGCTTCAGGAGGTGGTGGCGGTCGTCGATCTCGATGAGCTTGTAGGCCGCGCGCGAGCGATAGCCGTCCGCCTTGGAACGCTGCACATAGGGGTCGTTCATGTGCCGCTCGAGCCAGCGGCGAGACGATTCCTTCAGCCCGCTCTTTTTCTTGATTCGCGTCTTGAGGACGCGCGTGCCGCCCAGTTTTTCAGGTTTCTTGGTCATGTGCGTAATCCGCTTCGCCCGCTGCGGCGCCACACGCCGTCTTCGGCCATCAATTCGCTCAATATGCCCTCGCGCAGGCCGCGGTCTGCCACGCGTAGGCGCTCCGAGGGCCAGACCCGCCGGATCGCCTCAAGAATGGCGCAGCCCGCCAGCACAAGGTCCGCCCGGTCCGCGCCAATGCAGGCATTGGCCACGCGCGCCTGGAAATCCCAGCCGAGCAGTTTTTCGATCATGCGGTCTACGCTGGCGTTGTCCATCCACAGCCCGTCGACCCGGCGGCGATCATAGCGCTCCAGCCCCAGATGCACGCCGGCAAGCGTGGTGACCGTGCCCGAGGTGCCGAGCAGATGGAAACGCGAACCGTCCATCAGATGGTCGATGCGGTTGCGGCCGTCGAAGCGTGACAGCATGTTGGCCACATCCGTCACCATCGCGGCGAAGGTTTCCTGGGTGACGTGGCGACCGCCGAAGCGCTCGGCCAGCGACACGACGCCGACCGGCAACGAGGTCCACGACACGATGTGGTTGGCAAGGCGCGGCGACCTCTGGCCGGAAATGTCGATCAGCGCGATTTCGGACGAGCCACCGCCGATGTCGAACAGGACGACGCCTTCGGTGTCGCGCTCCACCAGGGAGCCGCAGCCGGAAACGGCCAGTCGCGCCTCCGTCTGGCGGTCGATGATCTCCAGCTTCAGCCCTGCCTCGACTTCGACGCGCTCGAGGAACTCGGCCCCGTTCTCGGCCGAGCGGCAGGCTTCCGTCGCGATCAGCCGGGCGCGCCTGATGGAACGGCTGCGCAGCTTGTCGCCGCAGATCTTGAGAGCCTCCACCGCGCGGTCCATCGCCGCCTGGGAGAGCCTGCCGCTGCCGGACAGACCTTCGCCGAGTCGAACGATTCGCGAGAAGGCGTCGATAACCCGGAACTGACCGGGACGACCCGGCACGGCCACGAGAAGGCGGCAGTTGTTGGTGCCCAGATCGAGTGCGGCAAAGACCGGCTGGTCTGCGGCATCGCTGCGCCGGATGGTTTCCTGGCGCTTTTGCGCAACGCCACCACCACGGGCGGGCTCCGGCCCGGCTCGGCGAACAGGTGCCGATTGGCTGGCGCCCTGCCCTGCCGACTGCCCGGCCTGCGGGTTCGCGCCATGCGCGAATACCTTGCGACCACGCTTGCGCTTGCGCCGCTTCTTGCCCTTCTGCGCCGGTTGCGGTGCATCGGCCCTCGACTGCCCGCCGGCGGATCGATGGCCAGGCGCCCGCTTCTTCGGGTTCGCCTTGGGGTTCCCTGCTCCGCCACGCGGCGGCCGGCTCCCCCTGGACGCACCCGCATCCGACGTTCTTGCGCCGGTTTCGGGGTCTTCCACCTGCAATGTCCTTCTGCGTCGCGCGAACCGGAACCGGACGCCGCGTACGCCTGATTTGTGAGTTGCGCGGAGGATAGCAGTGCTGCGGCAGTTCACCAAGGGCCGCCGGCGAAAAATAGCCGCGTGGCTTCCATGACGGTTGAACAGCCGGCTTCAATCAGGCATTCCTGATGCAGTAGCGCGCTGCGGGCCGACTCCGGTCTCGCTCCCCCCGACGGACCGAAAGGAGCCTCGCAGGCATGGCCGCGACGCGATGAAGTGGAAGAGCTACATCTGGCCCGTCGTCGGGCTCTGCGCGGTCGGCTTCTCGGTCTGGCTGCTCTATCACGAATTGCGCGGCATCTCGATCGAGGATGTCGGCGACGGCCTGGCGGCTATCCCCATCCGCGGATGGGTCCTGGCGGTGCTGAGTTCCTTCGTCGCCTACATGGCGCTGGCCGGCTACGACCACATCGCGCTGAGCCATCTTGGCAAGAAGATCTCCTTCGCCTTCATCACCGCCTGCTCCTTCACGACCTATGCGCTGTCGCACAATATCGGCGGCTCGGTGCTTTCCGGCGCGGTGATCCGCTATCGGGCCTATGCCACCAAGGGCCTGACCGCGCAGGAAGTGGGCATATTGGTGGCGCTGTGCTCCTTCACCTTCGTGCTTGGCGCGCTGCTTCTGGGGGCGATCCTGCTCATTGCCGAGCCGCAGGTGCTGGACCGATTCGTCGACGTGCTGCCGATCTCGGCATCGCGCACCACCGGCATGGTGATTCTCGCGCTGATCGGCCTCTACATCTTCGGCAGCTGGCTCAGGCTGGCACCGCTGCAGTTCGGCAGCCTGCAAATCGTCTATCCGCGCCTGCCGATCGTGTTCCGGCAGCTGATCATCGGGCCGATCGAGCTGATGGCGGCGGCGGGAATCATCTATTTCGCCCTGCCCGCCACGGGCAATCCGGGCTATTTCATCGTCCTCGGCGTGTTCGTCATCTCGTTTTCGGTGGCGCTGCTGTCGCATGCGCCGGGCGGCCTGGGCGTTCTTGAAGTAGTTTTCCTCGCCGGCCTGTCCGACATGGACCAGGCCGCGGTGCTGGCGGCGCTGCTGGTTTTCCGCCTGCTCTACCTGATCGTGCCACTGGCCCTGGCCCTGGTGGTGGTGCTGGTGTTCGAGAAAACGCAGTTCTCGCGCCGCAGCTGAACGGCACCGCCAATCAAACGTGAATTGAAATGCGTTGGGCCCTTGACTATTTCCCCGCCATGGCTAAAACGCACCCCGCACCGGACAACTTCCATCGCTTCGGGGCCACACGCGACGGACCGATTTTTGTCGTCGCTGTTGGGGAATAGGTTAACGGTAGACCAGCGGACTCTGACTCCGTTAGTCCTGGTTCGAATCCAGGTTCCCCAGCCAAACGCTTCCCAGAAATCGTTGAAATCCGCGGAATTCCGGTCTCTTGGGAGCGCCTCCGTTCCATGCCGAATCGGCCTTGCCCCAGTGGTGCCCACAACTGATGCCCACAGGTGGTGTCCATCTGAAGTGCTCCCCGTATTTGGGCCAGCGGGAGCTCCCACTCGACCGCGTGAACCGACAGTTCAAGGCTCCCGCGCCGGACAGGCTCTGGGTTTCGGATTTTACCTACGTCGCCACCTGGCAGGGTTTAGTCTATATGGCCTTCGTGATCGACGCCTTCGCTCGCCGCATCGTCGGCTGGCGGGTGAGCCGGACAGCACACGCCGGGTTCGCCCTCGATGTCCTGGAGCAGGCACTTCATGAGCGGCGTCCCGTTCATGGCGGCGGCCTCGTGCATCACTCAGACAGGGGCGTTCAATACGTGTCCATCAGGTATTCCGAACGCCTGGCGGAGGCAGGCATCGAGCCGTCCGTCGGGAGTGTCGGTGACAGCCACGACAACGCCCTCGCCGAAACGATCAACGGCCTCTACAAGGCCGAGGTCATCCATCGGCGTGGGCCATGGAGGAGCTTCGAAGCGGTGGAATTCGCCACCCTGGAATGGGTCGACGGGTTCAACCATCGACGGCTTCTGGAGCCCATCGGAAACATCCCGCCAGCCGAGGCTGAAGAGCAGCATTACGCCATGCTGGACGAACCGGCTCTGGCCGCACAACTTAAACCAAACAGCCTCCGGCAAACCCGGTGCGGTTCATAGCCCTCAGAGCGTCGGAGCAACCAAACGTACTGGGAAGGCGCTTGTTTTCGGTTCGGATTATCGCATTTCCTTGACGATGACGGGCAAAAACACGGCATACGCATCATATCGGTCGAAGTACAACGGCTCCGCCGAAGCGAACTTGGTTCGAAACTGAGATTCCCATCAAAGGGTGCGGGCATCACGGTGACTAATGCAGGCGTGGCCTAAGCCAAAAGCAAATAAGAGCCCGCCGCCTCGGGTGCGGCGACGGGCTTGTTGCCTGGGCGCTCAACGCCTCGGTACTCAATATTCAACCGTAGACGCCGCATCGTGACCCGGCTTGGGTCAAGAATCCCTTAACGTGCCGTTTGCCCCTGAAGCGCAACAGCCCGCGCCGGCGATCCGAGGCTGGCGCCGCGCGATGAGAGGGCGGGTCAGGGAACCATTTCCAGCGTCTGGATACCGTGGCGCTGCATAGCCGCGCCGATGCGCGCGAAATCGGGGTGCGCCTGCGGTTCCGCTGTCCCGATCTCCCGGAAGAAGGCGGTCATCGACGGTTCGACGATGACCAGCATCCGCGCCGGCTTGCCGCTCTCGTTCATATAGTTGTGCGGCGCGTTGCGTTCGATGCGTACCGAGGTCCCGGCCCCTGCCGCGACCGTCGTCGGCGGCCTATCGGTTGCAAAATGCCGGATGGTGATCTCGCCGTCGATTACATAAAACAGTTCGGGCGAGGCATGGCTGTGTGGCGGGGTGCCGGAGCCCGGCGGGACCTCCACCTCGACCAGTTCGAGGTTCGATCCCGCAAGGCCGCCCAGAAAGCGGATGCGATCGGCAACGACCCAGCGGGTCTCGCCATTTTGCGTGGTGGTGACGTCAATGCTCATTGCCATTCTCCTTGGCTGTCGATGGTACGTCCGCGGCGACTGAACCCGAAGCGACCGCGGACAGGATCGTGTCGAGCGCCCAAGAGGCGGTCTCGCCGGCTTGGGCGCCGGTGAGACCGCCGTAGTCCTTCAGAACCTCCCAGGCGGAGGCCGAATAGAGCAGGTGCGCCAGCGCTTCGACCCTGAGGGCCTCGGCGGGTGACAAAGTGGAAAGGACGGGCGCCAGCGCGCCCGCAAAGCGCAGGCGCCGGGTGGCAACCATGCCCAGGCGCATTTCGCGGCCGGTGCGCGAATGCAGCGAGGCGCGGACGGCGGCCTCATGCGCGTCGAAACGTGGAAAGGCCTCCTTCGGGCCCGCGACGACATCCTTGACGCTTTTCGGTGCAGTGGACGCGCCCATATGGGCGTTCAGCCACGGCCAGAAGGCGGTGAGGAGATCGTCCTTTGCCGGGAAGTGACGGAAGACCGTGCGACGCTGCACGCCAGCCTCGTTGGCGATCGCCTCCATGCTGATCTCGTCCGGGACGCTTGCGGCATTCATCAGCCGATAGAGGGCCTTGAGGATCGCCTCGCGGGTCTCGCGCGACTTCTCTTCCCGGAGCGGGCTGTTGTAGCTGCGTGCGTCTGCCATGGATGGCCTCCTGATTTAATGTCACTGTTTATGACATTAAATTCGTCGCTCGTCAATTGATGTCACTTCCGGTGCCACAAAATATCACAGGCCGGTGCTCCGGCCCGGGCACATGTGGGTTGTCGGCGTTCCAGTGATCGACGGCGCCCGGGTCGAGGGGCGTGCCGAGATCGGCTTCCATCTGGCAGGCAAGATCGGGGGTGACGCGCGACTGGCTTCTGCCAATGCAGCATTTTTCGCTCAGACGGCTAAAGCCATCCACCCCAGCCTTCGCCGAACGCAGAAAATGGCCCGCCGCCTCAGGTGAGGCAGCGGGCGGCAACTTGAGCAGGCGTGGTGGGATCGAACCAATGGACTATTTCGAGCAGCCCACAAAGTAGATGCCGATCACGTGGTCCTGTGAATCCCTTATTGGGTCATATCCCGTGACGTAAGGCTTGCCGAGAATGTCGGCATCTCCATAGAAGGCTTCATTTTTCTTGATCGCCTCGATTGGCTTTCTCCTCGTCAGTTCTCTCTACCTTTGGGCTGTAGAACAATGCCGACTTCTGCCCCTTCATTTTGACTGCCCCGGCGGACGAATGCCCGCCGATCAATTCATTCCGATCATCGCCTCGAGATATAAGCGACGCAGACGACGTGGCGATTGCCCGTCGCTTTTTCACTTGCAGGCGCCGAGTTCCTTCAGCGCCCTTTCGGCATTCGCCTGGCTTGCGTACATCTTGGTTCCGACGTCGGTCATCTTCTTGCCGTCAGGTTTCTTGTCGACGACCTGGCACTTTTTCGTCGCGGCATCCTTTGCGACCCAATACTCGGTCGCGGCAAATGCGGGCATGCTGAAAGCGGCGACGAGTGAAGCCGCGACCACAATCTTGCTAATCATCATTGCCTCCTCGAAAACGCCCCTGGGCGCGCTCAATGAAGTAGCGCAGCCAATCACTTTTTCCACTGAAACCGATCCCCCGCTCATGATCTTCAGGGCGGACGCCCCAAGCACCACGCCGAAGACGAAGCCGAGAAGTCCGACAATCGCCCATGAAGGTGCCGACGGTGCGGATCGCGTTGACGAGACGGATGCCACGCCAATGCTCAGGACTCATTGATCACAGCCAGAAGATAACGGCCGCTGCGATGCAGGCTGCCGAGAAGAAGGTGTGGGCACACCGGTGATATCGAATCGCGATTCGGCGCCAGTCCTTAAATTTTGCGAAAAGATTCTAACGCAAGGCGGTGCCCTTGTGATCACTCATCTGGCCTTCCGACAAATGCAGGAAGATCACCTCAACGTTGCCCGAGAGATCAGCCATGTCGAACCAATGCTGGAAGTCTAAAGCGCACAGTGTCTCAAAGCTGGAAACTCTAGCTCCTGTTGCGGCCTACCGCACGGCTGCGGTGATGCGGCCCTTCATGTTGGGGTGAAAGCGGCAGTAGTAATCAACCACTCCCGCCTTCTCCAGCACTATGCTTGCCGACCTATTCGGCGGGATCATCACCTCCCAACCTCCCGTCACCGTGGCGGTGTGAGCCAGGATGTCCTTGTTGACCCATTCGATTGTGTCCCCGACCCTGGCACTGATCTCCGCCGGGGAGAACGCCATCTCTGCGATCGTGACCTGAATGGTTTCCGCATGGGCCGAAACGGCACTCATGCTTAGCACCAGCATCGCGCCGAACCACAGATGCCGCATCGACAACATGATCTGATCCTTACTTGAGTTCAGCG